>JBKJUW010000110.1:0-46344 GCA_046589725.1 Gemmatimonadaceae bacterium | reverse complement strand
CTGAGAAGCCGTCCCGTTCACGAGAAAGCCCGACACCGGAAGTCGGTGTCGGGCTTTCGTTTAGCTCTATCGGGACGGCGGGATTTGAACCCGCGACCCCCTGAACCCCATTCAGGTGCGCTACCGGGCTGCGCTACGTCCCGTCCGCCACTCTCGCGAGCGGACAGACGTGCAGTATAGTCCCCGCACAAACTCCGGACAACCGTTCCCACAGCATGCGACCAAAAACCGTTCCGCGGAGCTCGTCCCAACGCAGGCCGCGCAAAGCCATGGGAGACCGGCCCGCCATCTCAATACTCTGCCATTACGGACCGCCTGCTGCGTCTACTTCGCCGGCGCGGGTTCCGCCGTGAACGTACCGCTGGCATCGAACGGCTTTACGAAAATGGTGCCCTTCATCTTCGTGGGCGTATCCAGCTTGGCAGTGTAGATGACGACGATCGGATCACCCTGATAGTCCGATTCGTACTGGAAAGTGATCGTGCCGGCCGCGACCTGGCCCGTGATCGTATGCGCGTCACCCTTCTCGCCGACGCAGGAGCCAGAGAGCGCGGTGCCTGACTGCTTCAGCGCACAGGTGGCATTGACCGGATTGCCGACGACGTCGCCCTTGATCACCCAATCGCCAGTGATCGAGTCGGTGGCCGGAGCAGAATGGACGGCAGCGAGGAGCGAGAGCGCGAGCAACATGGGCATTCCCGGATGAATGATGAACAGGCGCCGCCGTCGCGCAGCGCCGATGATAGGTAACCTGGAACACGTACCCGCGAAACGCCGCGTCGATCCGTGGCCGCGCATCCCACGACTACACCACCGACGACCTGCCCATCATCCGCGCGGCCAGTACATGATGATCGCGACACCGGCAAGGCACACCAGCGCCCCAGCGACATCGGGCACGTCCGGCCGGACGTGATCGACCGTCCAGCCCCACAGCAGCGAGAGCACGATGAACACGCCGCCGTACGCCGCATATGTGCGGCCGAACGGCGTGGGCTGAAAGGTGGGCAGTACGCCGTAGATGATCAGCAAACCCGCACCCGCCACGGCCACTGCAAGCCCCGCCCCGTTTCTGACCGCCCGCCACACGAGATAGCCGCCGCCGATCTCGGCAACCCCCGCCAGCACGAACAGCGCAATCGATCGTGCGATGACGATAGCCGGCATCAGCAGCCGCCTGACGCCATGCACGCTGCGGCATCGCCGTAAGCCACTCGCCCGTTTTGCCTTCGGCCGTCTGCCGTCATCCCTCGTCGTCCCCTACTGGTGCGACAACGCGATCACCTGCACATACTGGCTGACCTGCCCACCTTCGAACGCCTTCAGCATCTCCAGGATGGGGCTGATCAACTGCACCGACCGGCCGCTCTGCTGCTTCAGGTTGAGCGTTACCTGTCCGCCAAAGCCACCGCGACCGCCCATGGAGTACGACCGGATGAACGTGCTCGACTCGTCGACCGGAAGCGTGCTCACGCTTCGGTAGAAGCGCGCCGCTGCGTCGTCCTGCATGAACAGGTACTGCTCGACGTTCGACACGTAGAACGCGCCGATCGTCGCCCCACGATCGCGAACGTACTGCCCCACCCCACGCAGCGTCTTGTTTCCAGCGAAATCGCCCGTGAGCGGCACAATGAGGTTGCGCTCCTCCATGGTCTTGACGGCGCGATAGTGCGCCTCGCTCGCGAGGTACCCGTGGTCCGCCTGCTCGCCGTCCATCTCTGTCATCATGCTGAGATAGCTCGGCATGCCTCCAAACCCGCCACCACCACCGCGAAATCCGCCGCTGCCCGGCATGCCACCGTAGAACCCTCCGGTGTTGCGACACTCCGAGCCGTAGTTGTACGTCAACGTGGGGCCCTGCGAGAAGAACGCGCCGTACACGCATTGCAATGACACGCGTTCGCTATCGCTCAGCGCGAAGCCATGCGTCACCGTGAGTTGGTTGACGATTGCCACGAGGTTGTCGCGATAGAGCGCGCTGTCAGGCCGCGTATTGGCGAGCGCGTTGAAGAGCGCAACCACGGTGGACGACGTGTCCACATCCCGCAGCGCGGGCCGGGCAAAGAGCTTCGACAGAAATTCGGCCCGCGTTGCCGACGTCTCCATCAGCGCCTTGTACATCAGGTGCTGCATGGCGTTCTGGTGCCGGATGTCGACGATGAACGCGATGGACGGCTGCATCGCCACGATGTACGTGAAGTTCTGGTCGGGCGCGACGCCGAGGTAGACGTTGCCCGGCTTCACGGTGCGCAGCAGCTCGGGGATGATCCACTGATAGGACGTCTCGTTCGACACGAAGTTCTCGGACCGGAACACGCCCCACGGCTCCGACATCTCGTTCATCATGCGCCAGAAGGTGGCGTCATCGAGACGCGCGGGGATCGTCTGCGCCGGCGTGGCCCATGCGAGCGGGCCGAGCGCACCGCCGAACACCAGCGCCCATACGACACGGCGCAGACGGACGAGGGAATGTGCTTCCATGAGCGAACCTGTGAGCGGCAGCAGACCTGGAGAACGACAGCGCTCGGTGGTAGGCCGGCGAAGGAACGGCGTCAACATACGACGGAGGCAGCCCACGGGTCAGGCCCCGCCGCCCCAGCTGCGCGCCGCAAGCGCCTATGGGGTGCCGATCGGTAGATTGCGGTGACGCGTTTCGTCGCTCTCTCGACCCGATCATTCCATGACCACCTCGAGCACCGCACCCGCCGACGCCGCCCCGCATCTCGCGAATCCCGATCTCTATCCGTCCTTCACCAAGGGCGTGTTCCTCGGCGAGATCCGCGAAGACCTGGTATTTCCCTTCCCCGTCCTTCCCGCGGACGAGAAGGAATCACTCGCGATGATCCTCGACAGCTTTCGTGGCTGGGCCGCCGACAACGTCGACTCGGCGCAGATGGATCACGACGGCAAGTTTCCCGAAAGTGTGCGCACAGGCTTCGCTGAGCTCGGGATGCTGGGCGTGAACATTCCGGAAGCGTACGGCGGCTTCGGCGCCTCGGCACAGGTGTTCTCGCGCGTGTTCGGCGAGGTCGGAGCAACCGATCCCGCGCTCGCGGTGCTGTTCGGTGCGCACCAATCGATCGGCTGCAAGGGCATCACGCTCTTTGGCACGGAGGACCAGAAGCAGCGGTGGCTTCCCGGCTGCGCAGCCGGCACCACGATCGCCGCGTTCTGTCTCACCGAGCCAGGCTCCGGTTCCGATGCACAAGCGATGACGACCGTGGCCATCCCGACGGACGATGGCTCCGCCTACATGCTCACCGGCACGAAGATATGGATCTCGAATGCCGGCTACGCGGGGGTGTTCACCGTCTTCGCGAAGGTGCCGGTTTCGCAGCCCGACGGGAGTGTCAAGCAGCGCGTCACGGCCTTCATCGTGGACGCGAAGGCGGCCGGCATCTCACTCGGGCAGCCCGAGCAGAAGATGGGCATCAAGGCCAGCGACACGCGCACGGTCACGTTCGACAACGTGCGCGTTCCGATGGAGGACCGGCTCGGCGAGGTCGGTCAGGGGTTCAAGTTCGCGCTCGAGATCCTCAATTCGGGGCGTCTCGGACTCGCCGCAGGCTCCGCGCGCGGCGCGCGCCGCATCCTCAACATTGCACTCGCCTACGCGAAACAGCGCGAGCAATTCGGCCGGTCGATCGGCTCGTTCCAGATCATCCAGCAGAAATTCGCGACCAATGCCGCCGAGACGTACGCGGCCGACTCGGCGTGGATGCTGACGGCGGGCATGGTGGACCGCGGCGGCATCGACTACTCGCTCGAGACGGCGGCGTGCAAGGTGTTCGCGAGCGAGCTCGCCTTTCGCGCCTCGAATGACGCGCTGCAGATCGCGGGCGGCATCGGCTACTCGAAGGAGTTTCCGTACGAGCAGAGCGTGCGCGACTCGCGCATCAACCTGATCTTCGAGGGCACGAACGAAGTCCTCCGTGCGCTCATTGCGCTCATGGCGCTGCAGCAGCCCGGCGAACGCCTCAAGGCACTCGGCAAGGCGTTCAAGGACCCGCTGCACTCCCTGGGCGCCATCGGCTCGTACGTCGCGGGGCGCGCGAAGCGGCAGATCACGAAGCCGTCGTTCTCGATGGTACACGAGGCGCTCGCGGAGGAGGCAGAACTCGTCGCCGGCATCGTGCACAGCCTCGCGCTCGCGGTCGAGGGCCTGCTGCTCAAGCACGGCAAGGACGTCATCGAGAAGCAGTTCCTTCAGCTTCGCCTCGCCAATGCGGCGATCGACATCTTCACGTCGGTGGCGGTGCTGTCACGAACGACGTGGGAGATCGAGCGCGCGGGCAGCGTGGAAGCCGCCGCCGCGGAGCTCGACTGCGCACGTGTGTTCATTCCCGCGGCGATGCGGCATGCGCGGCGCAGCATTCGCGCGCTGCGCAACAACCAGGATGAGCGGTTGAGTGCGATCGCCACGCGTGCCCTCGAGACGGGCGATCTCGCACCGGAGACGCCGACGGATCGCTGAAAGCTCAGCCGTCCGCAGTTACAGTGACGCCAGCCAATCCGTCACCGTGACCGTCTTCCCGACATAGAAATCCCCAAACTCGGCGTACTGTGCGCTGACCTCGTCGAAGCGCATGTCGGTGACGATCTTCTTGAACGAGAGGGGATCGTCCGCGAAGAGCGTGACGCCCCACTCCCATGCGTCGAGACCAATCGCACCGCTGATCACCTGGCTCACCTTGCCGGCATACGTCCGCCCCGTGGTCCCGTGCGCCATCATGAGCCGGCTGCGCTCCTCGAGAGGGAGCGCATACCAGTTCTGGCCCAGTGCCCGTCGCTTCGACATCGGGTAGAAGCAGACGTAGGGCATGTTGTCCGGTTGGCGCGGGAACAGCCTCCGTTGCACATGCTGGCTCGCGCGTTCCTTCTCGACACGCTCGTTCATCGCCGAACGGTGCGCATCGTCGCCGACCTTGCCGCCACGCTCGGCCGCTTCGGCCGCGAGTTGAGCGCTGGCGTGGTAGAGTCCCGCTTCGGTCACACTGAGGAACGAATAGACGGGTCGCATGGCATCGAATAACGGGAGCCTGGCCACCGTGTTCTGTGCCTCCCCGATGGCGTCGAGCGACGCGCGAAAGTGCATGAGCATCACGTCGGCGCGTGACCCGATGAGGGGCACAATCCCGCTCCATCCGTCGGGCGTTGGCGCCATGGCCGTATCGAGCGCGTTTGCGGCTGCGGCGCGAACGTCGGCGAGGGGCGCCGCGAGCATGCCGCGCAGGAGCGGACGGTCGTAGGCGAGCACCTGGTGGAGTACGTACCAGCCTTCGGTGGTCTCGGGGGGATGCGCTCGTGATGCGGTGGCGTCGGTCATCGTGGAAAGATGGCGCCAGCAGCGGATGCTACCAAGGCACTGAGCGGATCGTCGCCGTTATTGCCTCTATTCCGGAACACGCACCTCGGTGGTCACTCGACGGGCCGGGGTCGCATCGACGCAATACTTCTCCAGCTGGGTAATCGCGCAGCGCTCCCAGTCGTTGGGAATGGGCGAGAGGCGGCGCTTCTCCTCGTCGGCGGCAAAGCAGAGCCATCCGGTCCCCATGTGCGTCGAGAGCACCGAGCGGTTGCCCGAGAGGACGCGGCGCTCGAGTCGCGCGCGGCGATCGTTCTGCACGGGCGCTGCGGCGCGAGCCCGGCGCTCATTGACGCGACGTTCCTCGAGGCGAGGGACCACGTCCCACGCCTGCCATTCGGTCCCGCGCGAGTCCCTGAATATTCGGTAGGCCATTTGGTGCGCGCTCCTGTTCAGTTCGGCGAACAATTGACCGAGTTTGGACGAGCGTTCGTCAGGCACATCAACATGCAGAGCCGGTGCCATTCATGACAGAAAGGTGACAATTCTCGAATAATCAGCCGCTTGGATTTCATTGTCGAGCGCGGCACGCGCGGTGCAATGGATCGGGGAACACATCACCACCCAAGGAACGCCGTGCGCCGCTTCTTCCTCATTGCCGTTCTTGCCCTCGTCGTCGGCCCCGTTGCATCGGGGCAGCGTGTTGACACGAGCGGAGTCAGCAAGACGTTCGTCAACCGCCGCGACCTGGCGTACACGGGTATTGCGCTCGTGGCCACCGGGGTGCTCTCGCGCTGGGACCCGCAGATCGCCCGCTGGTCGCAACGCTCACGCACGTCGGATCCAGCAAACGGCAAGTCGACGGACGCGCTTTCACGCTATTCAACCAAGGTCAGCAAGGTCAACGAGACCACGCTCACGGCGGCGGGGATCCTCACGTATGGCGCCGGTCGGCTCTTCCACGCTCCCGTGGTGACAGACGTCGCGCTGCACGCGACGGAGTCCGTCGTGCTCGCCAGCGTGGTCAGTCAGCTCATTCGCGGTCCCCTCGGCCGGACGCGTCCCTACGTGTCGCGCGACAGCGACCAGTACAAGTTCAAGCCCTTCCGCGGGTTTTTCGGGGACTCGAGCTTCGACTATCGCTCGTTTCCCTCGATCCACACGTCGTCGAGCATGGCGGTAGCGACGGTGCTATCGATGGAAATTCATCGGCGCCATCCGGACGCGACACCGTACGTGGCGCCGCTCCTTTTCGCCGCGGGCATGCTGCCGGGTCTCGCCCGCATTCGACTCGACCAGCACTGGTCGAGCGACATCGCAGCTGGCGCGTTCATGGGCGTGCTGTCGGGCTACAAGGTGGTGAACTACAGCCACGGACACCCTGATAACCGATTTGACAGGCTGTTTCTTGCGGCATCCGTGGCACCGGACACGCACGGGGGAATGACTGTCGGATTCAATCAAGTCTTTTAGGGGCGGACTGACAGTCAGACAGTCTGACCCGCTCGCCGCTGCGCGGCTGCTCGTCTGACAGCGGGCCTGAACCGCAGGTCAGACGGTCATGATCTACACAATTCGGTTGATGCGCCGTTGTTGCCACTTGCCGGATCACGCAGTACCCGCTGACTAGCCAAGGGACCAAGCCGTGTAGGCAACAGCTGTCAGACTTCAGTTGACCCGCTGTCCGACGAGGGCGCGGCGAAGCCGCCGCCCGGGTCAGACAGTCAGACTGTCCGACTCCAGAACAATCACCCTTCACATCACTCAAATGCCAGACAAGTCCAAGAAGCGCAGCACCAGTCAGGAATCCGCACCCATCACCGGACAGAGAGGGCGCGAGATACAGAAGTTTGGGACAATCAGTCGTATTCCGAACGGCCTCAGCGAGAGCGTATGCCTGAAGAGCGTGACGGCGCTGAACCAGGTGCTCGCTGACACGATGACCATTCGCGACCTGTACAAGAAGCATCACTGGCAGGTTGCTGGTCACACGTTCTATTCGCTGCACCTGCTCTTCGACAAGCATTACGAGGAACAGGCGGAGCTCGTCGACGCCATCGCCGAGCGTATCCAGCTGCTGGGCGGGCTGGCGATCGCGATGGCGCCTGACGTCGCGGAGCTCTCGAAGATCGAGCGCCCGCCCAAGGGGCGCGAGGAAGTGCCGGTGCAGATCTCGCGGCTGCTCGAGGCGCACGAGCACATCCTGAAGGAGTCGCGCAAGTTCGCGGGCGACGCCGATGACGCGGGCGATGACGGCACCAATGACCTGCTCATTTCGGAGGTGGTTCGCCGCAACGAGATGCAGGTGTGGTTCACCGCGGAGCATCTGGTGGACCAGCCCGTGGTGAGAGCCGACTGAAGACCTGGGTCAGACTGTCTGACAGTCTGACCCGCGTCGCGCTGCGCGGCTCGCTCGTCTGACAGCGGGCCTGAACTGCGGTCTGACAGCTGTTCTGGATACACAGCCGGGTTGATGCACCGGTCCGGCCACCAGTGAGTTCACGCGATGGTGCCCGGACGCGAGAGGACCCAGTCGTGTAGCCTATAGCTGTCAGACCTCGGGTAGCCCGCTTTCAGACGAGGGCGCGGCGTAGCCGCCGCCCGGGTCAGACTGTTGGACTGTCAGACGTCCCGAGCGCGATCAAGGCGATACTTCATGCCAAGACACAGTGTTTTCGCGCTCAAGGACCCAACGCATGCCCCAGGCGTCCTCGAACAGCATCACCGCGTGGCCCTTGGCGTCATAGAGCAACATGCGGCCGCGGTCGCGGGCGATCCGCTCGACCTCGTCCTGCGGGCCGACCGCCCAGCGCGGATACCGCGCCGAGATCTTCTCCAATCGGCACGGCGCGCCGTACTCGTGCTCGAGGCGGTGGAGCATGACGTCGAACTGCAGTTGCCCAACGGCGCCCACGATGGGCGTCGGGCTCAGGGTGTCCGTGCCTGACGTATAAAACACCTGCGCGGCGCCTTCTTCCGTGAGCTGCCGAAGCCCGGCGTCGAGCTGCTTGCGCTTGAGGGGATCTGCGGCCACGATGCGCGCGAAGTGCTCGGGTGCGAAACGGGGAATGCCGGAGAACTCGAGTCCGGTGTCGACGGCCAGCGTGTCGCCGATGCGCAATGTGCCGCGGTCCATCACGCCGATGACGTCGCCGGGCCAGGCTTCTTCGATCATCGAACGCTCGCGCGCGAGGAACTGCTGCGCGCTCGACAGCCGCAGCGGCTTGCCGGTGCGCACATGCGTGACCGAGAGTCCGGGCTGAAAGCGCCCTGAGCACACGCGCACGAACGCGATGCGGTCGCGGTGCTTCGGATCCATGTTCGCCTGGATCTTGAACACGAAGCCCGAGAAATTGGGATCCGCAGGATTCACGAGACCCGTCGTCGACTCGCGCGCCGTGGGCGATGGCGCGAGCTCGACGAACTCGCGGAGGAACGGCTCGACGCCGAAATTCGTCAGCGCGCTCGCGAAGAACACCGGGGACAGCGTGCCGGCCAGCATCGCCGATTCGCTGAACGGATGTCCCGCCTCGTCGAGCAACGCGATGTCGTGCACGAGCTGCGCATGCGCCTCGGCGCCGAGCATGTCGGCGAGCGAGGGGTCGTCGAGCGCCTTGACCTGGACGTCGGCCTCACTCGCGCCGTGGTCGTCGCCACGTTCGAAGCGATAGATCAGCTTGCGACGGCGATCGTAGACGCCGATGAACGCGCCGTTGGCGTGGATCGGCCATGTGATCGGGTAGCAGTCGATGCCGAGGTCGGTCTCCACATCGCCGATGAGCTTCAGCGGATCTTCGCCGACGCGGTCGCACTTGTTGACGACGGTGAAGATCGGCATCCGTCGCCGCTTGCAGACCGCGAAGAGTTGGCGCGTGCGTTCCTCGACGCCCTTGCGGTTGTCGAGCAGCATGACCGCGCTGTCCGCGGCGATGAGCACACGATAGGTGTCTTCGGAGAAATCCTCGTGGCCCGGCGTGTCGAGCAGGTTGATCTGGTAGCCGTCGTACTCGAACTGCATCACGCTCGACGTCACCGAGATGCCGCGCTCCTGCTCCATCTGCATCCAGTCGGAGGTGGCGTGGCGCTGCTGGCGTCGCGCCTTCACCGTGCCCGCGAGGTGAATGGCGCCGCCGTACAACAACAGCTTTTCAGTGAGGGTGGTCTTCCCGGCGTCGGGATGGCTGATGATGGCGAAGGTACGGCGGGTACGAATCGCGTCGTGCAGGATGGGGTCGATGGTCACCCGTGAAATCTAGTCGGCCCCGTGCCTCGCCTGACCCATGAAGCGCGCGACGACCTTGCGCAGCCTTTCAACGATCCCCGGCTTCATGCGGACCGCGTCGCCCTCAAGGACTCCATCGGCGAATGACCGGAAGACCATCTCCACCGCACCAATGCGCAGCGATGCGCCCGGCGGGAGCTCGCGCTCGCCCGAGGAACGCGAGCCGTTCACGAACGTCCCGTTCGCCGACCGCAGGTCCACGACGAACCAAGCGTCGCCCTTTCGCAACAGCGTCGCGTGCGCACTGGATACGCTGTCGTCGCGAAGGTGGACGTCGTTGTTTCGTGCGCGACCAATCGACCCGACCGGCTTGTCCAGCTCGAACACGGCGCCATGCAACGGGCCCTTCACAATCTCGAGGCTGCACGAGATGCGGCGCCCGGCACCCGCCACGCGCTCTCCGCGAAGGTGCGAGAAATCGAGCACCTGCGTGGCATGCGCGTCCAGCTCGGGGACCGCGGTATCCGTCATCCCTTCGACGTCGAAGCGGAACTCCTCGTCGTGCAGCTGTATGCGGTCGCCGTGCGCAAGGAGATGCGTCCCAGACAGCGGACGGCCATTGACGCCCGTTCCATTCACGCTCTCGTCGCGCAACAGGTATCCGTTGGCGGATGGACTGATCGACGCGTGCCGCCGCGAAACACCCTTCCCGCCCAATACCACGTCGCACGCATCATCACGCCCCAGCACGACGCGTCGATCCGTGAGAACAAATTGCTGTCCGGTCTTCATGTTGACGAGCGTCGCGCCGATGGACGTCACAAGGCGCGTCGGGAGCGTACGCTCGCCGCTGGTGGCGCCCGGGTTCGAATGCAGGAGTGACCGGCCGGTGACGTCGGCCTCGAACGTCAGCCGACAGCCCTCGAACTCGATCGACACGCCATTGCGAAGCTCGACCGGCGCTACCCCGATCAGCTCGCCATCGACCCGCACAACGACCGCCGCCGTAATCCGACGGATAGTGCACGGGCCCATTCCCGGCGCGGGCACCATGATCGAAACCACCGCCGGACGCCACTCCAGCGCGGGAATGTCCAGCGCATCGGGACCCCGCCCACCTATGGTATGCGTTCCTGGCTGGAGCGTGCAACGCTCGGCGCCGACAATCAACAAGGGCATGCAACCGGTCCTGTGCACGGGTGACGACACTTCTTTCGACCCGCGAAGCTGGCCAAGGTTTCACCGATCGTCGGTGACGCGGCTCACTTCATCCCGGCGGCCCTCTATTTCACGGCGAACGTGAGGGTCGCCCATTTGGACTCGTAGTCCACGGAATCCGCCGGCGCCGCAGGCACCCGCACCATGCGGATGAACTTGACGTACCAGACACCAGGGGTTGCCAGCGAAATGGTGGCGATGCCCTTCGCGTCGGTGCGAACCGTCTGGGCGGCAATCCGCGTGCCCGCCGGCGTGCGGCCGCCAGCGAGCACGACCTGGTTGGGCATGGGTTTGCCGTCCACCAGCGCCTTCACGTGCAGCACATGCGCGCCCCTGGCCGCCTCGTACGGATTCTCGACAGGCACAAGCTCGGCGGGATACCCGAGGACCGTCGAGTAGCTCGCCGTGTGCGCATCGCCAACCTGGACGATTGCCTTCACATGCTTTGCGTAGCGCTCGGTGGCCGGCTTGGCGAGCTCGCCCTTCGTCTTCCGGGCGGCGAGGACATCGGGCAAGCCGTCGTCCTTCAGGTATGCGTTGAATTCAGGACCCTTCAGCGCGATGAGGCGCGGTCGCAGCGATGCGCCCAGCACATACGTGCCCGCGGCGCCGACCTTCGCGTCCCACCTGCTCGCCTTGCCGGGAGCGGTCCACGTCGCCGTGTCGCCACGCGCGCGGCCTGCCGGTCCGACGATCGCGAGGTCGAGCAGGCGGTCGGCGGTCACCGTCCCTGCGCTCGTGGTGAACGTGCCGTTCAACACCGTGAGATGCACCGTGGCGTTCGGAGCGACGAAGAACGCCTCCGGCTTCAGGAAGAGATCGTGCGCCAGCGCGAGCGTGGCCGAGGCGCCAATCAGGACGAACGCGACGAGCAGTGGGCGAACCGTGCGTGGCATCATGTAATGGGAGTCTGGGGTGGAACAGCAACTGATTGAAAGATAGTTCCTCTCGCGTTCCACACGTAACGACCTGGAACAGCAACCGAATGTTGGACGCTCCCTCACGTGTGCCATCGAGCGTCAGAATCATTGCTGTTACTACGAACAATCAACGCTGTTATTCAACCGATTCGCTTTGATCTGTTGGTGGTGGCGATCGTTCACAAGTGGAGGATTCGGACGACGCTCTGAACGTATCGGAAGCATATCCCATTCAGTTGCAGTTGCGGGGCAAGCAAGAACTCGGCTTGGAATTGGTGATAGCACCAGCGATGTCATCACCGACGAGGGTTCAGGAGAGGTGTCACCGTCCCGATGCTACCCGCTCTGTCGGCGTCACGCGAGGACACCCTCAGATCAGGATGTCATTTCTCCGCAGGGGCAATTCACCGTTCCCTTCCGCGTCGGGCCGGGCAAAAAGCGTCTGCACAATGTTCAGGCGTCCCGTGGAGAATCCGTACGCGGATGCGGCCATATAGAGGCGCCAGATGCGGAACGTGCGCTCGTCGGTCATCCGGATTGCCTCATCCTTGTGGCGCATGAGTCGCGCGAGCCACGCACGGAGGGTCAGTGCGTAATGCTCCCGCAGCGCTTCCAGGTCACGCGTCTCGAAGCCCACCCGCTCCGCGCCGGCAATCACGGCGCTGAGTGGGCCAAGTCGTCCGTCCGGGAACACGTACTGGTCGAGGAAGGCATCGCGCTTCCAGACACGTTTCTCGAGCCAATCCCACCGCGCTACTGGTCGCGACTCGGCCACGCTGACAATGCCGTGATTGAGCAGAAGACCGCCAGGCCGCAGGGCACGATACAGCGCGTCGAAATACGTTGGCAGGTTTTCCACGCCGACATGCTCCACCATGCCCACGCTGGAGATCTTGTCGAAGGGCGGCAGGTCCTGGAGCGATCGGTAGTCCCGTATCTCTACGCGGCAGCGATCGGCCACGCCCTCGGCGACGATGCGCGCCCGCGCGAGGTGCGCCTGCGCATCGCTGAGCGTGATGCCGAGTGCCGTGACGCCGTAGAAGCGCGTGGCGTGCATGATGAGCGCGCCCCACCCACAGCCGACGTCGAGCAGCCGGTCGCCAGGACGCAGTCGGAGCTTCCTGCAGATGAGGTCGATCTTGGCGAGCTGCGCATCCTCCAGCTCCGCTTCCGGATCGCTGCCGTCGTCGTAATAGGCGCACGAATAGAGCATGCGCTTGTCGAGCCACAGCGCGTAGAAATCGTTGCCGACGTCGTAGTGGTACCTGATTGCGGCGCGGTCGCGCGCCGGGACGTGGACCTCGCCCACGGTACCGACCGTATGTGCGGCGCGCAGCTCGCGAATGTCCACCACGGGATCCTCGCGAGGGAGTGCGCGCAGATGCCTGAGGAGCGCGAAGAGGTTGGCGGGCGAACGGAGCGTCGCGTTGATCGCGTCGCCCATGCCCATCGCGCGTTCCATGTCGCCCTCGATGTCCACGTCGCCCGAGAGAATCGCCTCGATGATGGTGAGCTCGTTCGGCGGCAGGAGCATCCGTCGAAGCGCTCCGGGGCGATTGATCACGATCGTGAATGCCGACGTGCCCTGCGCCATCCGATCGACCGATCCATCCCAATACCGGATGTCGAACTGTCGCGCGGGAAGCGGGCCAAAGAGGATGACGCACGCCGCCTTCGCACTGGCCAAGCTCCGGTCATTGTCGAAGCCTGGAGTGCCCTGCGGTGAATAGACCGCGGTCGCGCGCTGCGCGGTGGGTCGGCGCGGCTGCGGCGAGCGTGCAGGCGCTCCCTCGTTGTCACGACTAGGCATGAAGCCAGAATCTCCGCTGTGCCGAATTGGTTCCAGTAGGTGATCCGCGCCGATTCCAATGACGGATACAGAACACGCGATTTCGAAAACCACGGCGGCCGCAGAATGTCACAGGCTGCGCCATCTCGGAAAGACGCTGCAAAAGCAATGCGCCATGAGCTTTCGTTTGCTGTTTCTGCGCCCTTCTGGCTTTCGGAATTGTCGCGCGCGTCCTCGTCCTGGGCGCCATGAGGGCTTGGGTACGCTGCCGTACGCGCAAGCAACTTTTTTTCCGAAGCGACGCTTGATACCTTTGAAGAGCTCTCGCTGCTCATCCGGTGGTGTTACGCCTTGATCACCGTCGACACGCGCGAGCCGGCGGAATAAGCTCTCGGCGACACACCGTGTCTATGTTCGCTTTCCGGCATACCGCATCGAGAAGCGCGGGTCCGCTGGATGTGGCACACTTCTCGTAGCTGCAACGATGTGGCGTCCTACTGCCGCGCAATTCAACTCTCGCCATCGGTTTGCGGCTCCGCTGCGTCCTCTCCGGTCGATTGCTGGGTGTTTCCCATTCGGGATTCCCGCAACGACAGCGCCTGGAGGCGCAGGCTCATGGCTATTCAGTCATTCCCCGAGCCGATTCGGGCCGGGCCAGCGCTTCAGCAGAATCGATTGCTCGCGGTTCTCGAGACGCACGCGCCCGACGACGCCGCGTGGCTGTGGGACAACCTCACACCGGTCGACTTTGCCTTGGGCGAGCTCCTCGCGCGCCCAAGCGTGCCCTTCACCGCCGTCTACTTTCCGACGACCGCCGTAGCATCGGTGATCAGCCGAATGAAGGATGGCGGCGCGGCCGAGGTCGGGACCGTTGGTAACGAAGGCGCCGTCGGCGTGAGCATCCTGCTGGATGCGTCACCGAGCCCGAACGAAACGGTGGTGCAGATCCCGGGCGCCGCGCTGATGATCGGGGCGCGCATCATGCGCGAGGGCCTGCGTGATCGTACCGCGCTTCGAAAGCTTCTCCACCGCTACGTGCACGAGTACCTCACGCAGGTGGCCCAGACGGCCGCCTGCAATCGCCTCCACGGCATCGAGCAGCGTTGCGCACGTTGGCTGCTCATGACGCACGATCGCGTTGGCGAAGCCGAGCAGTTCCCGCTCACCCAATCGTACCTCGCCATCATGCTCGGCGTTCGACGTGCCGGCGTGACCGTGGCCGCGGGGGCGCTGCAGACGGCCGGCTTGATCACGTATCACCGCGGCGGCATCCGCGTGATCGATCGCGTCGGGCTCGAAGCCGCCGCGTGTGAGTGCTATGGGCTGGTGCGCCGGCACTTCGATCGACTCGTCGACTGAACGCACCGTCGTCATCCCCGCACCCTGAACGATCGACTTCGCACCACAGGGCGGCCGCAGACTGTCGCACCGGACTCGTCACCAGGGCGCGTCACTCCCGCCAGCGCAGGAGATACGTACCCACGTATTCCTCGTGCGGATAGCGTGCAAACAGCCGCGCATACATGTCGCTGGAGATCGGCGGCGAGAAGGACGGTGTCCCGAGCACCACGATGTTGACGCCATGCGACGCGAGCGTGCGCATCACCTCCGCCGGCGAGGTCGCATGCGCGTCGAATACCTCGAACAGCGTCCGCGTAGGATTCTTCAGTCCCGAGAGGAAGTAGACCTCCGGTGCGTCGGGCGACGCCCAGATGTATTCGCCATGCGCGCGGGCGCGGAGCTTCGTCACGAGCGTGCCGTAGTTCCGCGCTTCCGTGGCCGGGACGTCGACGCCGCCGCGGTCCATCGCCAGCCGCTCGAGCGGCGGAGGTGGCTGGTACCATGCGCCCATGCTTGCGAGCCGCGTGGCATTCGTGCGCAGGATGGCAAACGCCGTGAAGAACGCGACGAGCAATATAGGCGCCGTACGATGTGGCAGCGGCGCGTGGCGGTACAGCGCTGCCATCAGGAGCACGACGAGCGGCGCGACATAACAGAAATACAATGAGGTGCTGTACGGGTACTGCCCGAGGCTGCACACGCATGTTACCGCCAGCAGCAGCATCGTTTGCGCATTGAGCAGAGCCGGCGCGCCGACCGTGCGACGTCGTGCGAGCGCGACCACCCCGACGATCGCGAGTGCCGGGAGAAGGGTGCGTGCCGCAAACCAGACGGTGCGATAGAGCGCGCCGTTTCCCCCCGTCGCGCGAAGGACGAGCAACAGCACGAGCCCGACGAGCACCGCCTCCCGGCGCGACAGCAGCCCGCGCCTCCGGTACACGAGGGCCACGAATGCAGCGAACGGTACGAGTGCGAGCATCGTCCACGGCGCCGGTGCATGCACGGCGACGAACCCCAGGCGCCTCTGTGGCGCAATGAAGACGCCGCGCAGCAGCTCACCCACCGCGCCAGCGCGAGCATAGACGCCGAGAAACGCGACGAGCGGCATCATCGTGCCTGCGATGAATGGCACCAGCTCGCGCATCAACTCTCGTGCACGCACGCGTGACGTGGGACCGGCGCCAGTCCATTCCTGCCAGATGAGAAGACCACAAAGGAGCGATGACGGCAGAACGAATTGCACGAACTCACTGAGCTGCAGGTGCGACCGCACCAGCGCCAGCAGCGCGCCGACGAACGCCATCAGCGCAACGGTGATGAACACCGCGTATCCCCGGCGGTCACTCGCATCGGTGCTGGTGCCACGCGTCGAGAGTTGAACGCCATACACCAGGAAGAGCAGCGCACCCGCGACGTAGTAGAGCCCGATGATCTTCACGAGGATCGAGACGCCACCCACCACGCCCGCCAGCAGGAGCCATCGCGGTCGCGGATCCTCGAGCCAGCGCAGCAGCGCCGCAATACCCGCCGTGGCGAGGAACAGGTTGTACCACGACGCCATCGCGGTCGGATAGTTCGGCAGCGACCACACGACCGCCAGAAGCCCGACGCAGGCCGCCGCGACGGGCCGCACGAAGCGCGACGCGACATAGAACACCACGGGAAGCCAGGCCACGAACGCCGCGAACAGCACCAGGCGCAGCGTCCACAGGTTGGTGCCGAAGAGCCGAAAGCCCAGCGCGTTCACGAACGCGAGGCCGCCGGTATAAAGCTCGTCAAAATCGCGATGTGGAATCTCGCCGCGCAGCACGCGCTCGGCGCTCTGCGCTACCGGGCCGTCATCGATGGGGATCCATCCGGCGCGCAGGTGCCACCAGACATACAGTGCGCTGAACAGGACGAACGCCGCGAGGATCAGCGGTGTCGCCGCCTGCGCGCGGCCACGTCCGGGGCGCTCAGCCAATCAGCACGGTCGGGCACCCAAGGACGATGGAGCCCCCGTGGGCCGTCATGTCGCCCATGCGAGCGGCCGGCTTGCCACCGATCATCACCGTGAACGAGCCGAGCGCGATGACGTCCGGTGGGCCGACGCAGACGCACATGCTCGTCGCCGTTGCGGCCGGCATCGCGCCAATGAGGACCGTCGGCATGCCCGGGGGCAGGATTGGCCCGCCAACGTGAGGGATGGGCGGTACGCCCGGGGTAACCATCGGGCAAACATGCATGTCACCGATGCGCGCGGCGGGAGCTCCCATGTCAGTCCTCTGCGGTGATCATGCGGTCCACAGCTTGGTGCGATCGGCCACTTCGAGACCGACCTTCAGGAATTCGTTGAACTTCTCCACCGCGCGCTCCGGCTCGGTCGCGACGGCGGCGAGGGTCACACTGCCGGCGACGGCCTTCGCCGTCATGAATTCGTCGGGCGGAACGGGCGGCGCATTCGGCGGCGCCAGGCTGCCCGCGCTCATGAACGCTGCCAGCGCGGCACAGCCCGCGGGCGTGCCGAAATCGGCCGCCTCACCGAAGTGCAGCGCCTGCCGACGATGCTCCTCGGTGGGCTGCACGATCCAGCGCTCCGTGGCATCGAGCGCGGCCTTCACCGCGGGTGCGGGGTCCGCGCCCGCGACCTTGCGCGCACAGACCCACGCCCACCACACCGCCTCGCGCCGCGGCAGCGCATGGGCGATGAAGCGGATGGCGTCGGCATGCAGCGCATGCTCGACCAGTTGCGCGACGTACGCGTGCGGCGACGGCGCGTTGACCGCGACCAACGCCCTCGCGTCGTCGCCGAGGTCCGACACCGCACACAGTTCTGCCGTTCCCCGGCCCGGCGGCGATCCGCTCGAAGAGGAGTTCATCGCGGCCGTCAGTTGATCATCGTGATGGCGCCCTTCACCGTGAGCATCGCGCTCGCGTTCACCTTGGTCATCAGTCCCTTGAGCTCCGTCTGCACAGAGCCCTCGATGGACACCATCAGTCCCTTGATGGTGATGCCCTTCTGGTCGATCTTGACGCTGTTCTGTCCCACCTTGAACTCGATGCCCTGCAGGGCCTCGTACGTGATCTTGCCCACGCCCGCCTTCAAGGTGACGTTGCCCATGCTCACGTCGGTGCTGAGGTTGCCCTTGGCGACCTTGAGCGATGCGTTGCCCATGCTCACGTCGGTGGCGAGGTTGCCCGTGTTCACCTTCTTGGCGTCGTTGCCCTGCTGCACGACGACCGACCGGTTGCCGGACTTCACGGTGACCGTGTCGTCCTTGTCGACGGTGACGGCGCGCAGCCCGTGGATCGTGATGGTCTCATTGTTGTCCACCGTTTCGGTGCGGTCGTGCTTCACGTGCACGATCTCGTCGTGATCGACGGTCCTGGTGCGATCGTGCCCCACCCAGTGGGTCTCGTCCTTCTCGACCTCGAGATCCAAGTTCTTCTCGGCGTGCAGGAACACCTGCTCCGACCCCTTCTTGTCCTCGAAGCGGAACTCGTTGAAGTTGGCTGACGACCCGCCCTTGGCACTGCGCGACTTCACGCCGCTCTGCGTGCTGTTCGCCGGCAGGTCGTACGGAGGCATCTGCTCTCCGTTGTAGACGCGCCCCACAATGATGGGCCGATCCGGGTCGCCCTCGAGGAAATCGACGACCACCTCCTGCCCGATGCGCGGCACGTGGATGGCGCCCCACGTCTTGCCGGCCCACACGCTCGACACGCGCACCCAGCACGAGCTCATCTCGTCCTTCTTGCCGGCCTGGTCCCAGAAGAACTGCACCTTCACCCGGCCGTACTTGTCCACGTAGATCTCCTCGCCGGCGGGACCGACAACGACGGCCGTCTGCGTTCCGTGCACGATGGACTTTGGCGTTACCTGCGCAGGACGAAACGGTGTCGGGTGCGGAATTGCTTCGAACATCGTCCCGAAACTGAAGGCCGGCTCGCCATCCTGGCTGCGGTAGCCGCCTTCGGTGCCGTCGTGCGTGGCGGAGAGAACATGGTATGGCTGATTCACGTCGCGGCGGTAATGCTCGACCACCTCGACCTTCTGGCCGCTGCGGAGACCGCGATAGTTGGTGGCCCCGTTGACGACGAAGCTGAGCGACTCCGACTCCTCGAGACGCAAACGCGCCAGGCGATCGCCCTCGTCCACCGCCGCGAACTTGCCGGGATAGTCGAAGCGCCGGTACGCCTCGGTACCCTTGGCGCCCCCGGCAACGGAACTCTCCATGCGCTTCGTCTGGGTGTCGTTGTAATCGACGAGCGTGACCTTGCCGCTCACGACCTCGCTGTCGACCTCGAGCGAAGTGATGACATCCGTGAGCACGTTGCCATCGGCGTTCACCGCCATCCGGAGCTTGGAGACCGGGCCCACCGTCACCGCGGACGGCGCATCGGCGAGCACCAGCGTGTGCTTCCCCGCCTCGTGGTCGAAGAAGTAAAAGATGCCCTCCTCTTCCATGAGTCGCGAGATGAAGGCGAGGTCGCTCTCGCGGTACTGCACGCAGTAGTCACGCGCCGCATACTTTCCCGTGAGGTTGAGCTTCACGTCGGCGACACCCATGTCCTTCAGGACCTGTTTCACGATGTCCGGCACCGACTTCTGCTGGAAGATCCGGCAGTTGCTCGTGAGCGACAGGAACCAGAGCCATGGCACGACCTCGGCCCGATACGAGACGAGACCATCCGCGCGGCCGAGCTGGACGAAGCGTCGCACAACGCCGTGGAAGAAGCGCTGCCCACCTGCTTCGAGGTCGATCGCGACGGAGACCGGCTTCCGCAGCAGCTTCGCGGCATCGACGGCGGAATCGGTGGACAACAAGTCCAGGTGAATCGTGTACGGCTCCGAGACCGCCTCTTCTCCCACCAGCCGCTCGATCATCAGCGTGTCGTCGGGAAGCGGAGTCTTCAAGCGCATCGGCTTCCCGACCTGCGTGTACGAGTTCATGAACTGCTCCTTGCTCAGGCGGCAGGAATGGCGTGTTCTTCAGGGGGTGTCAGTGCTGCGGCAGAGGCGCCGGCCTTCGCGCGCCCACGCGGGGCGACGGCAGCCGCCGCGACGTGATAGGTCAGCGCACCATCGTCCCCCACGCCCACGGTGATCGTGCCGATGCCTTCGCCCGTCGCCATCTGTTCCAGCAGGCGGGTCGAGATCTCCGGCAACAGCGTGTTGGTGAGGATGTTGTCGACGTTGCGGGCGCCGCTCTCGACTTCCGTGCAGCGTGCCGCGACCGCGTCGACCACCGCCTCGTCGTACTCGAGCTTCACATGGTGCGAATCCGCGATGCGGCGGCGCACCTTGTTCAACTTCAGGCGCACGATCTGCTTGAGGTTCTCGTCGCGCACCGGGTGGAACGGAATGATGACCATGCGGCCGAGGAACGCCGGCTTGAAGACCTTGTCGAGTTCCGGCTTGAGCGCCTTGACGAGCCCCTCGGACGATGGCGCCGTCTCGGGATCGGCGGTGAGGGTCATGATGGTGTCGGTGCCGGCGTTCGTCGTGAGCACGATGATCGTGTTCTTGAAATCGATCTCGCGCCCCTCACCGTCTTCCATTCGGCCCTTGTCGAACACCTGGAAGAAGAGCTCGAGCACGTCGGGGTGCGCCTTCTCTACTTCATCAAGCAGCACCACCGAATACGGACGACGACGTACGGCCTCGGTGAGCACGCCGCCTTCGCCATACCCGACGTAGCCGGGCGGCGAGCCCTTGAGCGTGGATACGGTGTGCGCTTCCTGGAACTCCGACATGTTGATCGTGATGATGTTCTGCTCGCCGCCGTAGAGCAGGTCCGACAGCGCGAGCGCCGTCTCCGTCTTGCCTACGCCCGACGGGCCGACGAGCATGAAGACGCCCTTCGGCTTTTGCGGATCCTCGATTCCCGCTTTCGATGTCCGCACGCGACGGCTGATCGCCTCGAGCGCCGCGGACTGCCCGATGACCCGCGCGCCGAGCTGCCCCTCGAGCTGGAGGATCGTGGCCATCTCGTCGCGCAGCATCTTCCCGACGGGAATGCCCGTCCACCCCGACAGCACCTCACCGATGATGGACGCGTCCACGCAGACGCGCATGAGCGGCGTCTCGCCCTGCAGTGCCTCGAGCTGCGCTTCGAGCACCACGAGGCGCTCGCGCACCGAGACCGCATCGTCGGCGGGCGTGGTGCCGGCGTGATGTTCCTCGAGCTTCTGGCGAATCGTGCGGATCTCCGTGACGAGCCCCTTCTCCTGCTCGAATCGCGCCGTGAGCGCGGCGAGCGTCGCCTCCGTCTTCACCCGGTCTGCCTCGATCTCCACGAGCCGCTCCTCATGATCGGCGCCCACCGCGACTTCACGCTCGAGCACGCGCTTCTGGACCGCGAGGTCATCGAGATGACGGGTCGCCGACTCGAGCGCGGACGGCGTGGCACTCTGGCCGAGGGCGAGCCTGGCACAGGCGGTATCCAGGATGCTGACCGCCTTGTCCGGGAGCTGGCGGTCGGCCAGGTAGCGATGCGAGAGGCGCACGGCCGCATCGAGCCCGCTGTCGAGGATGCGCACGTTGTGGTGCTTCTCGAGCGACGGCAGGATGCCCCGCATCATCTGGAGACACACTTCCTCCGTCGGCTCCTCCACCTTCACCAGCTGGAAGCGGCGCGCTAGTGCGGGATCCTTCTCGAAGTACTTCTTGTACTCGCTCCAGGTCGTCGCCGCGATGGTGCGCAGCTCGCCGCGGGCGAGCGCTGGCTTGAGCAGGTTGGCGGCGTCGTTCTGCCCCGCGGCGCCGCCCGCGCCGATCATGGTGTGCGCTTCATCGATGAACAGGATGATCGGGGTCGGCGAATTCTTGGCTTCCTCGATCAAACCCTTCAGGCGGTTTTCGAACTCGCCCTTCACACCCGCACCCGCTTGCAGCAAGGCGAGATCGAGCGTGCGTAACGTGACGTTTCGCAACGGAGGCGGCACGTCGCCGTTCGCAATGCGCAGCGCAAACCCTTCCACCACCGCCGTCTTGCCCACGCCGGCCTCGCCGACGAGGATCGGATTGTTCTGGCGGCGCCGCAGCAGGATGTCCACCACCTGCCGTATCTCGAAGTCGCGCCCGAGCACCGCGTCGATCTTCCCCTTCTTCGCGTTCTCGGTGAGGTTCACGGTGTACGCATCGAGGTTCGGCTGCTTGCCACCGCCCGCCGCCCTCGGCGCATCGCCCCCACCCGCCGCGTTACTCGGCGCGGACGCATATGTCGCCTGCGTTTCCTCTGTGGAGTCGGCCGTGATGGTGGCGAGGTCTCGCTTGAGCGTCTCCACAGGAATCTTCGTCAGCTCACGACTGATGTCCTTCACCAGGCGCGCCAGTTCCTCGTTCTGCAGTAACGCGATGATCGTGTGACCTGTCCGTACCTGCGTCGCGCCATAGTCGAGCGAGCCGATCATCCACGCCTCGCCAAGCATGTGCGCCACGTGCGGACTCACCGCGGGCGTGCGCGCGTTGCCGGTCTTGAGGTGGTCAAGGCTCTTCGACAGCTCGGTGGACAACCGCGAGCGATCGATGCCGTACTGCTTCAGGATCGCGGCGAAGTCCGTGTCCGTGCCGTCGAGGAGCTTCATCAGGTAGTGCTCGATCTCGACGTCGTAATGCGTGCGCGACAGGCAGAGACCGGCCGCCGATTCGACGGCACTGCGGGTCGTATGATTCAGCTTGCCGATGAGCGCTCGGAGATTGACAGCCATGAACCCCTCGTGTGCAGCGGTGAAGGTGCGACCTACAGCGTAAAGAGTGCGTCGTCCGGGTCGTGGTCGAGTGGCGCGGTGCGCAGCCATGTGCACCAGCCGAGTGGCAGCGGCGCATCGTCGCCGCCCAGTCGGAAGGCCGGTGTTTCGTCGCGCGCGAGCACGAGCTGGATCTCGAAGTCGAACTGGTCGTTGCCGAAGAAGCGGGTGAGCGCACGCAATGGCTCGTACGACGCGCCGCCGGGAAGGAACTCGTCGTAGCGCCTCCGCGTGAGGGGTCCGATGCGCACGCGCACCCTTCCCTGCTGGTCCCACACTTCGTCGCCCGCCACCGCGCCGCCACCAAGGGTGCCCAGCTCGTCGCCGAGGGCCGTCTGGGACGCACGCGTCAGTGGATACCACGCACCCACGAACTGCTCAACCACGCACGGCACATCGAAGTAGTCGGCAACGAGTTGCTCGAGTGCCGACGCTGGCCGCGTGGGCAGCGACAGCAGGCCCGAGTAGAACAACAGCGACTCGTCCGACAGTGGCAGCCGTCTCTGCAAGCCGGGCGTGGCCATCCCGACAACGCTGAGCAACTGCGTCATGAGTGATTCCTGCTGCGGCTCCTGCCGCGCGGCATCCTTGGCGACGGTTGCCCCGCCGCCCTCGACGGGATGTGTCTTCACCCACGCGCGATAGAACAGCGAGATGAAGCGATGCTCGAACAGGCCGAGGAAGTCCTTGAACGCATGATCGCGCGCGCGCTCGCGACCGACCGCATACAGGCTGTAGTCGAGCGGCAGCACGCCCTGCGGCCCCGTCAGCCCCAGGAAATTCACCGTCATGCGCGCAGGCTCGTCGCCCGTGGGCGGTTCCAGCGAACGAATCTCGCTCGCGGGAAATCCCACACCGCTCGGCGCCGAGAAGCGAACGACCTCGTCAGCCGGATGGGCAAACTCACCAACCGGGGCGCGCTCGGGATATAACTGTTCGAGCAGGCGAACGGCCTGGAAGAACTGGAAGGCCTGCGGCTCGTCGAGCAGCGGCCCGAGCAGCTTCGGATCGATGGGCGTCACAGGAGCGGCTTCCAGCCGGCGCGCGGCGCCCACTCGTGCACCGGGCGCTTCCGTTGGCGCGATGTGGCCGACAATACCGAGAAGCTGTTCATCGACGCATACAGCCCGAAAAAGCGCTCCAGCACCGTGCCAAAGAGAAACACGCCGCTGCCCGTGAACTGCTCCTCGTCGAAACCGATCTCTACGCGCCGGCCGCGCGCGAACGTGAGGCCGTGATCCGTGACGATTCGCGCAAAGGTCGGTGCGCTCTCCACCCCGAGAATGCCGTCGATCTGCTTCCGCGCGCTCGCCGACTCGGCGAAGTCGTACAGGCGCAGCGTCTCGCGCAGCGCTTCCGCTCCCGACTCCACGAGCGACAGGTAGTTCAGCGAGAGCTGCGACACGAGTCGCCACGTCTGCCCGTTGCCGAGCGACGGCTGGATCACGCGCGTTGGCTTGATGAGCGCGGTGATCTGTCGCACGGGCCCGGCACCATCCATTTCGAAGTCGCCCGCCGGGTTGCCGAACGCGAGGCGGCTCGGCAGGTCGCCATTGAAGCAGGTGAGTCGCGCGGTCACCGTATCCTGGTCCGGATGCGCCGAGCGCCCTGACTTATCCGCGAAGGAAAGCATGACGTCCGCGCCGTCATCGGTGCGCCATCCACTCGCGCGGCGCTTCGCGAGCCAGTGGAGCCCCGCGAGCTCGGGTGCCGCGCCACTGGGCTCCGCGCCGCGTTGCGCCGCGCGCGCGGCGCCGTAGAACGGACGGAAGTGCAGCGTGCGCTCAGACTCCGGTGTGACGGCGATGACGTCGTCCACCGAGAAGATCTCCGTCGTCAACCGGCGACGCGCATCGGCGACAATGGCATACTCCGATGCGCGCTGGGTGAGGAGAATTGGCTCGGACACGTGCGGGAACAGGTTCACGATCGGCGTGCAGCCGAGGCGGAACGTGGACTGCGCGACGCCCGCTTCCAGCATGGGACGCCACTCCGTGCGCTCATACGCCGGGATGGGGATGAGCACCTCGATGGCGCCCCCGAAGCCCGCCGCTGCCACCTGCGTGAAGCCGGCGAGATCCAGGAACAGGTACTTCTCCGGAAAGACGAAGTACTCCTGGATGAGCCGGTACGCCTCGAAGGAACGGCCTGGATACGGGAGCATGCCCTCGTTCGGGCCGAGTCCCGCTGGACTGAGCGCGGACGCGGGCAACGTGAGCATCTTCGGCGCGGCCGACGCGCCCGGCGCGCGCGGTTCGCCCGGAATTTCCCGCACGATGATGTCGCGTCCGCTCGTGCTCAGCAGCTCGTAGAGCGCCGCGGTGAGGTTACCCGCGCCATCGAGATAGAAGCGGAGCGACTCCAAGCCGAGCTTCGCGAAGCTGATGTCCGGTGCGCAGCGCAGCTCGAGTCGGAGTACACTGACGGCGTCACCGAGCCGGGCGGCGGGGCGGAGGCGATCGGGTGTCGTCCATTGCGCCGCGGTGACGCTCAGCGGCCAGAGCGTCGTGTCATAGCAGCTCTGGAACCGGCAGGGGACGCCGTCGACCGGCCGGGAAAAGAGCGTCGTGCCGCGCGGCAGCTTGTAGCCCGTCGTGAGCTTGCCCTGTTCGGGGTCGAGCTTGAACTCCGCGATCGACATCGACGGGATGGGCCGGACGTAGTGCGGATAGACGATGTTGAGGAGCGCTTCGCTGATCTCGGGGAAATCGTCGTCGATCTTGAGGTGCACGCGCGCCGCGAGGAACGCGAACCCCTCGAGCATGCGCTCGACGTGCGGATCCTCGCACTTGTTCGGTTCGAGCAGCAGTCGCCCCGCCACCTTCGGGTAGCGCTGGGCGAACTCCGCACCCATGCGCCGAAGGAAGGTGAGCTCGCGCTCGTAGTAGTTCAGCAGTTCTTCACGCATTCGCCGCTCCCGCCACGTCAATCTGTCCACTGGCGAAATGCAGCACCGTGTCAAACGTCACGTGTTCCGGTGTGGGATCCAGTCGGAGCGTGGCCTCCACGACAAAGCGGACTTCGCGACGCCGCTGTTCCCCTTCCACTTCCGCCATGGAAATGCGGACCTGGGCCAGCCGGGGTTCGAAGAGGGCCAGGGTTTCCTCGACCTGCTGCAGCAGCTGTGTGCGCGCCGGCAATGAATCGCCGCTCATCGACGTGATGTCCGGCATGCCGAAGCAGTAGAGTGACTTCCGGACTTCCGTGAGCTGGTCGACGTCGGTGTCGGAGGTGCGCCGCGTATTCAGCAGCCACTCGAGGTCGCGCTGCACGCCCACCTTGAAGGCGCGCAGTGATTCGACGTACGACACGCGCGGATCCACGCTGCTGAGTGGATCGTCGTCGGTCAGCCGGTCCAGGACCGAGGGCTGAACGGTGCGCTCGAGCTCACGCTTGGCCATGGTCAGGGCTGCGCGAAGCTGATCGCCTGAATTGGGTCGAGGCGGCAGATGCGGAGGTAGAGGCCCTGCCGCGTTTCCGGATCTCCCTCGGTCTTCTCGAGGACGCGATAGAGCAGCGCCATGGGCGCCGCGACCACCACGCCCTCTTCCCAGTCCTCGAGCTTGTGTTCCTCGACGTCGGCGATCAACTGGTCGAGGATCGGCATGGCGACCGCCTCGTGCCCGGCATCGACCATGATGCGGGCCAGTTCGGCCTGAAGGAGGAAGCGCGTGCGACTCGTCTTCGCACGCCCTGCCTCACGCATCAGCAGCGCGATGGCGCGATCCGCTCGCCCACCGCGCACTTCCGCCATGGCGAGGGAGATCGGATCGCGGCCGCGCGTCTCGCCGTTCTCCTCGGGATCACCCGCACGATCCGCCGCTTCCGATCCGTTGCCATCCTCGAGGACCGATGCGCGGAGCCACGCGCGCGTCTCCACGTTCGCCGTGGGAGTGTCGTCCATCAGCGTCATGTCGAGGAGCGTCGGCAGGTCGGTCAGCAACGCCCGCAACGTGGCACGGATGGCCGTTGCCACGGGGAAGTAGTCGCTTCCCAGCTCGTCGCACGCGGTGAGCGCGTAGCGCTGCAGGTCAATCCAGCCGCGTCCCTGGGGCGTGCCCATGACGTTCTCGGAAGCCGCGAGGAGTTCTGGCCATTTCGAATCGAGGAGCAGCCCCTTCAGGGTCGTGCGGACATTCGTGGCCGGTGCCTCGAGCAGTTTTGGGTCGACGGTACCGCCCTTCGCTCGCAGCTCTCCCCAGCGAAATCCGCGCAGCATGAGATACGGTGCCGGATTGTAGGGATCATTCTGGCGGAGGTACCGCGCGGCGCCCACGACACGGCTCATGGCATCCTCGCGGGACGTCGGTTCGGCCGACAGGGGACCCGGAGCACCGCCGGGTGCCGAGCCTGCGCTCGCCGCCGCGCTACCGTTCGCGCTGTCCCCGCTATCCATCGCCACCTCGGCGACCGGATCCGGCTCGAGCTCCAGCTTGCGCTTGTACTGGCTATTCGCCGAGCGCAGGCAATCCTCGAGCGTGTCGATGAGTCGGCCGAAGCTCGGCGCGACGTCCTCGAACTTCTCCTTCGACACGGCGTCGAGTGCCTTCACTGCATTGATCGTTGCCTCAATGTCCCCGACGAGCGACTTGAGCCAGACCTTCGGCGTCGCGTTGAAGCCGGCGTCAGTCTCCTCGGGCGTCACGCGCCCGTTCGAGATCGCCTCGTCTCGCGCGGCGCGCTTCTCTGCGCTCTCGTTGGCTGCCTCTTCGGTCGGGACGGTGCGCGATTCCTTGAACTGCAGGAAGTCGTGGCCCTGCTTGTCGATCGCAATGCGGCGCACCGGTACATCGAGCTTGGTTCCCACCCACTCGAGTGGCGCCGCGCGCATCTCGGCGTCCCCGTCATCGATCTCGGGATAGAGGTGCTCCCAGTGCTCCTCCACGAGGCCCGAGAGCACCTCGATGCCGGAGCGCAATCCGGGAAAGCCCTCGCGGCGCGCGAGGGCTTCCGTCAGCCACGCGGCGATCTGGAGGTCTTTCGACTTGGTCGCGAGCGCGTCCTTCGCGAGCTTTATCACGAGCGGCCAATCCGGCGTCTTGAGCGTGGTCGCCCATTCGCCCTGCGGCGCGTCCAGGTCCTCGCGGCGAGCTTCCTTGATCTTGTCGAAGATCGGGTCGTATCGCAGCTCGATGCCGCCGGGGTTGGTGCCCGCGATCGGCGACAGCAAGTCGTCGCGCAACGCCATGGTCAGCTCAGGCCAACGCTGCCGGCGCCCGCACGATTTCCAGCTCGCGCAGCTCCAGCATCGGGAACTCCTCGCCGTCAACGAGCAGCAGTTTCTGGCCGATGGGTACGTGTGCGCCATCGTCGAGCTTCGTCCATTCCGTCACACGGCCGAGCCGGACGTCGGCATCGTCGTACTGCCAGCTCTGCGACGCAACAACGGGCAGCAGCACTTCGCCCATCTCGAGGCCAGTGAACGTCTCACCCGGACGGACGACCGCGGGCAGCCAGAGGAGGTCGCGCAACTGCTTCGGCGCCTGAGCGCGAATGGTCGCGATGTGCTCGAACGGCATCCATGAATACTGTCCCGCCGCAAACAGCTCGAGGCGCGCGCCGATCCGCGGGTCAGCATCCTCGATGGTGGTGAACGGCTTGCCGTTCAGCGTACCGCCGACGACCAGGGCGGTCGAAACGGGAAACGCCTGCTTCTCGAACATGTCCTGTCGCAGGCGCTCGGCGTGCAGTGCCGAGTGATAGAGCAGCGCGCCCATCTCGGCGTCCCTCCCTCCGCGCCCGATCACACTGAGCTGCTTTTCCGCGCGGTCGTAATTCCCGGCGAAGCACAGCAGCTCGAAGAGGAATGCGCGACGCTGGGCGTCGGTCGGGTTGTCCCGAACCTCCACGCCCAGCGCCTCGATGGCTTCGTCGAGCTTGCCCGACTTGAAGAGATCTCGTGCCTGCATCAACGGAGCGCGGTTGACGTCATACCGCCTTGTTCGCCTTCAGGTCGTACCCAGCCTTGGTAGCGCCGGCGAGGCTGCCATCGGCCTTCTGGTCCTTGTACTCGATTTCGATCTTGGCAAAGTTCAGCGAGATGTTGTCGGCGGGGATGACATCCGAGGGAGAGCCGGCCGCCTGGAACGAGCTCACGAGGATGTCACTGAGGGTGACCTTCAGGTACTCCTGCTGCTCCTTGCCCGCCTTGCGCGCCACGAGCGTTGCCATCTTGATGTGCGCTCCATTGCAGCAGCTGAGGAAGAGCTTTGGTGAGGCCTTGCTCGTCTTCATGATGAAGTGGAAGTCCTGCATTGCCACCTTGCCAGCCCCTCCACCACCGCGACTTGCAAACGAGCCGCTCTGCGACGCACCCCACGAGAAGCTCTCCAGCTCAATCTCGTTCTTGTGCTTGCTGTCCTGTGACTCGCCCTCGATGCCATCGATCTTGAGGAAGTAGTCGACTTGTGCCATTGCTCGTTCTCCGCGTATGTGAGGGAACCAACGCGCGGACAGTGCCTGATCCGCGGGACTAACGTAAAAGCCTCCAGCGCCCGGCGCCGTATCCCAGATCACGCGCGGTGTAAGAATTTTCTTCGCGCGTGATCGGGAGCCGGGTGGCAGGTCAGCCGGCCGCTGCGGGCAGGTCGGCGACCAAACGCATGGACATCGACAGCTCGTCGAGCTGGAAATGCGGGCGCAGGAACGCCACGGCGCGATAGGCGCCGGGCTTACCCGGAATTTCTACCACCTCGACGCGCGCCTCCTTCAGCGGATTCTTCGCCTTCATCTCGAACCCGACGTCGTCGTTCACCACGACATAGTTGTTGATCCACTCGTTGAGGAAGCGCTGGATCTCGTCGCGGCTCGCGAAGCCGCCGATCTTGTCCCGCATGATCGCCTTGAGGTAGTGCGCAAAGCGCGACACGGCGAAGATGTACGGCAGCTGCGCAGAGATGCGCGCATTGGCCGTTGCCGCATCAGAATCGTAGATCTTGGGCTTCTGCGCCGACTGCACGCTGAAGAACGCCGCATTGTCGCTGCCCTTCCGGTGGACGAGCGGCACGAAGCCGAGGTCGGCCAGCTCCTTCTCGCGACGGTCGGAGATGGGCGTCTCGGTCGGGCACTTCATGGCGACGTCGCCCGAGTCGGTCTTGAAGTTGTGCACCGGCAACCCCTCCACGAGACCGCCGCTCTCCACGCCGCGAATCGTGGCGGTCCAGCCGTAGGTCGCGAAGGCCTGCGTGATCCGGCTACCCAGCGCCCAGGCCGCATTGCCCCACAGGTACTTCGAGTGATCCGTACCATCCACGCGCTCCTCGAAGTTGAACGCCTCGACGGGCACGGTGTTCGCTCCGTACGGCTCGCGCATCAGGATGCGCGGCAGGGTGAGCGCCACGTATCGCGCATCGTCGCTGGCGCGAAAGCTCTTCCACTTGGCGTACTCGGTAGTGTCGAACACTTTGGCCATGTCGCGCGGTGCATCGAGCTGGGTAAAGCTCTCGAGGTTCATCATGTCCGCGCTGGCGGCGGTGATGAACGGCGCATGCGCCGCCGCCGCCACCTGGGAGATTTTTTCCAGCAACTCGATGTCCTGCCCGCTCTTTCCAAATTCATAGTCGCCGAGCAGGGACCCGAACGGCGTGCCGCCAAAGACGCCGAACTCCTCCTCGTACACCTTCTTGAACAAGGCACTCTGGTCGAACTCGGGCGCCTTCTGGAGGTCCTTGAGCAGGTCCTTCTTCGACACGTTCATGACCTTGATCTTCAGCTGCTCGCCGGTCTCGCTGTTGGCGAGCAGGTACTTGAGCCCCCGCCAGCTGCCTTCGAGCTTCTGGAAGTCCGGATGGTGCATCACCTCGTTCACCTGTGCCGAGATGAGCGCGTCGATCTGCGCGATGCGCGCATTGATCATCGCCTCCGTGTCCGGATTCAGCGTGACGGTACCGGCGAGCACCTCGCTGACGAAGTTCCTGACGAGGTCGCGACCGCGTTCCTTCGTCGCGGCATCGCGCCCCATCCGCCCCTCCTCGACGATTTTGTCGAGGAGGTTGAACTCCGGCGCGAACGCCGCCGCCTGCTGGTTCTGCTGCTGCGCCTCAGCCATTGCCGCCTCCCTGCGGTCCGAGTTCCGCTTCCAGCTTCTTCATGGCCGCCGCATCGTTCAGGGTGTTCTGCAGGATCTCCTCGAGCTTGTCGTTGCCCTGCAGGCTGCCGCGCAGATCGGCAAGCTTGGTGCGGAGGTCGAGCAACTCCTTCAGCGGCGCGACATTCCGCGCGACCGCCTCCGGCGAGAAATCGTCGAGGCTTTCGAAGGTCATGTCCACTGCGATCTTGCCGCCGCCTTCCTGGAGCTTGTTGTCCACCGCGAAGTTCACGCGCGGCTTCATGCTCTTCAGCACCGTATCGAAGTTGTCCGGGGTGATCTCGACGAACTTTCGGTCCTTGAGGCGCGGCAGCGCCTCGGCGGGTGTGCCGCTCAGGTCCGACAGCACGCCCATGAGGAAAGGCAGCTGTTTGGTCTCGATCGCACCGCCCGTCTCCACGTCATAGCTGATGTTCACGCGCGGCGGACGGACGCGCTCGAGTTTCTTCTGTGTGCCCTCTCGTGCCATGATAGACTCCGGAAAAACGGTGTGTGGACGCGCGCCTCGTCCGGGCGCAAAGCATGGGGGACGTGCATCCGATCGTCAAGCGAGGGCCGACTCGGCACTCACGGTGCGCTTCGCCTCACGACGACCGGCCGGCGCGCCTTCCAGCGAAGGGCCCTGATCCGCTACGCCATCGAGCGTCACGAAGCCTCCGTCCGCGAGCTCGCCGATGAGGACCGCAAACTCTACCTCCGACGCCCCATCCTCCACGATGCCGGCGTTCCGGAGCCGCGTGAGCAACTCGCCCGCAGTCGCGCGCCCGTCGCACCAGGTGAGAAATGTGCCGAACCACGGCGGACACTCCGCCTGCACCGAGAACGGGACCAGCGTGGCCAGCGTCGCCGCGATGACGGTCCATCGCCCGCCCTGCAGCGCGGATCGCGTCAACAACTCGGTGTGCGGCGACGCGTGAGGTCGCGCATCGAGGTACCGGTTCGAGCCACGCTCCCAGTCCACCGTGGCTTCGGCGTAATCGAGGTACGCGCCGAGGTGCGCGGCCTGCGTTCCCTCCGATACGATCCGTCGACTGGTAACCGGTGTGCCCCCTACCCGTCGGCGCCGGATGAGGAATCCGACATTCACGAAGCGCTCGATGCCCAGGTGCGCGAACAGCGCGCGCTGGGCCGCCACCACCTCCGCGGTCATGCGCCCCGAAGTGAGCGATCCCCCCAGTAGCGCCTCTGGCTCGATTAAACCGATCTGACCGACCAGCACGTCGAACTCGGCGTGACGGACGCCGAGCATCGCGCGAATGCGCGTTTCAACCGGCGCGTTGAGGCGATCGGTCATCATGCAGTCGCAATAGAACTGGCCCCCGGGCCGGAGGTGATCGGCGAGTCCGGCGAGGATCGCCTGCGTCACTTGCTCCCCATCCTCGCCACCGTCGCGAAAGACCATCGCCGTCTCGAAGGACGGGACGTACGGGGGATGCGCCGTGATGACGTCGAACGTCTGTCCGGAGACGGGAGCGTACAGATCTCCCTCCAGGGCGGTCAGGTTGCCAATGCCATTGAGGGCGGCATTGAACGCGGCAAAGCGCGTCGATCGGGCTGTAATGTCGACCGCCCAGACGTGCTCGGAATCCCGCGCCACCACGAGCGCCGCGATCCCTGTTCCGGCACACAGCTCGAGGTAGTCGCCACAGGGCGCGCGCGGCATGAGCTCGACGAATCGCCGCGTCTCGGGGGTGAGTGCCGAGTACACGATATCCGTGGGCGTGCCGGTGGCGATGAGCTGAATGGCCGAATGCCGGTCCGATGCGACGTATAGCCCTTGCGTGTGATACAGCGCGATGCACGCGGCGCATCGCGTGTGGTCGTCAGGAAGGGACTGCACGAGGCCCACCGCCTCGAGCGCCGCCAGGTCGTCCGAGTTGACGATCGCTCGCACGCGCTCCCACTCGAAGTGCTCGCCATCGAGGAACAGTTGCACGGCGAGCGACAAGGGGCTGTCGGGCTCCAGGAACCCCACCGTGCGATGGCGCCGCATCGACAGGTCGTAGATGCTGTCGATGCTCGCGCCCGCGCAGATCGCGGCCTCCGTGTACCCCATTCGTTCGAGCGCTCGACGCGCCGCGGCGCATTGCTCGGTCGTGCCAAGGATGAACGGCTCGCTGCGCCAGGACGCTGGTACTGTCGCTGTCATGCGTCGCGTAATGCCGGACGCATTGGCAAGGGCGTCGGAGGGTCGGCAATTGACTGGAGCCGTGCGATACGGATGGCGTCGCCCTCGCGCTCGGACACCAGCGGGATGAGACCGCGGTCAAGCAGATGCATGACCGCGCGCTGCGTGAGGAGCGTCTCGGCGCAGGGCAATCCCGCACTGTCGCCGTTCCCGTGCACGATGTGGACTGGCAATCCGTCGATCGTACCCTGGCTTGGTGCGGGACTTCCGCGTTCCACCGGCGTCGAGGCGACGAGCGCGCATGGGAAGGCCGGATGCCCCCAGAGAAAGCTCGCGTGCGGAGGCGCGACGCCCTCGAGTTCTTCAAACGAGAGCGCGTCCACAGGATTTTCCGCCCCATAGGGTAGGCGCACCAGGTATCGCGGCAGTGCGAGTCCGAGGTAGCGCGCTCCTGGCTCGCGCCGAAGCGCATCCCACGCGGCCAGGGGCGAGGCGTCCCAATCGTCGACGTCGCCATTGTCGGCAAACGTCTCCGCCCCACCCAGCGTGGAATGCGCAGCGGCCAGCCACGGCACGCCTGATTCCGCCGCCATCGTGGCCACCTGCCCGAGGACCGCAACGTCGCTCCCAGTAAATGCGAACGCAGCAATCACGAGTGTCCACGGCTCGCCGTCGTCCGAGCGGGACACGCGCTCCATCAGTGCACGCCGACGGCCCGTATCCATGACCGCGTCGAAGAGCTCGGCGCGCGCGATGTCGAGGAGGCCGATGGTCGCGTCGTCCGCCTCGCAGCGGCGCATGAAGAAGTCGACGCCGCGCCACAGCGCCTCGAGCGCCTGGAACTCGGAGTGGTGCAGCACCACGCGCAGTGTCGCCGCCAGCACCGCATCGACCTGCTCGACCAGCGCGCGCTGACTCGGGTCCACCTCGCGCGACACATGCGGGCGTACCGCGCGACGAACGAAATCGGACAAGTCGTCGCCGTCCGTGTGACGCGACGCGTCACCCGCTGGGGCAATCGGCGCCTCGCCCTCGAGGATCCTGTCCAGGAGGCTTCCGCCGTCGACTGCATTCGCAGCGCTCGATGTGCGGGACGACACGGGCTGCGACTCCACCGTGGCGCGAAGGGCGCGAAGTCGAACGAGCGCTGGGACGCGGGACAACAGGTGGTCGGGATGAAAATCGTCCAGCTCGGTGAATTCGATCCGCTCGGCGATGGCATCGGGATCGATCGACAGCCGGAGTGCAGGGGCGATCCGCGCGATGGTCGCATCTATTCCATCGCGATCGACTCGCTCGATACTTCGCGCAGCCAGCGATGGCCGACCACCCGTCCGTGCACTGAAGTCGCCGAGCACCAGGACGCGAAAGCGGTGCTCCGCGCGCTCCGTGAGCTCGTCGCGAGGATTCGTATCGGCGCCAATCTCGACGTGCGCCCGGTGATCGTTCATTCGCATGGAGGCTTAGCTGGTAAGTGATCAGGCTTCGAGTAACGCCACAGCGGCCAGCCGCGCAAGCGCGGTGTCGATGAGCGCACCGAGCTCCGCGCGTCCGGGAAGGTCTCCTTCGGTGGCGACCTCGCCGGCGTTGATCCGGGCCATCATCCGGTCCACCAGCGCTTCCCTGTCGTGCGCACCGTCGAGGTCCACCACCAGGACGCGCTCGAGTGTCGTGAGCTCGGCGATCGCATGATGGAGATTCGTCACGGCACCGGACGACGCGGCCATCCGGCGCGCGATCCTGCTGGCGACCGGCCGGGTCGCGACCGTCCGCGCGAAGGGCGAGGGGTAGCAATGCACGTCCACAAAACCACCGAGTGCGCACTGCAGCATGACGCTCGACAGCGGCCCCACGCGCTCCGAGGGAGCGGGCAGCCCTGGCGGCTCGTCGACACTGAGCCGGTCGTTCACACGCTGCAGCAGGTCGTCGAACGGGAGGGAAGCTGGCGCGACCCGCATCAAGACGTGAAAGGCGGCGAGTGCGAGCGGGTTGTTCGTCGTCATGGTGGCGTTCGTCCTGGACTTGAATGCCTCCACGCCGGCGCCCTTCGACGCGTCCTCCTCGGTCGGCGTCGCCGGCTCCGCCCGCAACGTGACATGCAGGGCAGGGACGCTCTCGACATTCGGCTGCGACTGCACGGCGACGTCCGCGTGACAGAGCAACGACCGACGGAACGTGCGTCCGCTCGCAAAATCGAGGTACTGCTGCGCGCGCACGGCGTCACCGCCGGCGGCACGCCGTGCCCACTCCGGCACCGCCGTGGCCCGATCGGCAATCTTCGCCTCGGACAGGTAGCGAAGTCCCGAGGCCGCCGCGCGTCGGATGAACTCGGATACGTACAACGGCGAGTTGTGCGCCTCAAGCTGCTCATGCAACACATGCGCCTCGCTCTGCGACCGCAGGTTCACCGCTTCCTCCATGAGCGATAGCGTGTGGAGGGTCATCGGCGTTGCGCCCTTGGTCGTCAACAGGTTCACGAATTCGTTTGCCCTGGCCACGCGCTCGCCCGCGCCGAGTGACGGGTCGTCGTGGTACATCACCATCTCGCGCACCATGCCCCGCACGTGCCAGCCAGGCAGTGTGTTATAGCTGATGTACGCGAGGCCGCTCGGCGAAAGGTTGCGCGACGCCACGCGCAGGATGGCCTCCTGCACGTCGGACGGCACCCACGAGTAGACACCGTGGCAGATGATGTAGTCGAACGTCCCGAAATCATCGGTGATGTCCGCGATGCTCATGGCCCGGAGCGTGATGTTTCCCAGCCCGAGCGCGTCCACTGCCTCGTTGCCGAGCGCGATCTGACTGGGCGCGAGGTCGATGCCGACGAAGGTCGCGTTGGCATATCGGTACGCCATGGGGATCAGGTTCCCTCCCGACGCGCACCCCAGTTCGAGCACGCGTGCGCGATCGGCGGGCGGCGCGATGACGCCATGCAGCAGGGCGACGGCTTCGAGCGCACCAATCTCGCTGGCGCCCACCGGCCGGCTTTCGTACGGAACGGCCTCGTAGCTGGCGAGTAGCGAGTCGGTCAACGGGTTGGCCTCTTGGTCGATGAAAGGCGTGGGGTCGATGTCCGCAGGCGGCAGCAATTAGCATCGTGGCGGCGGATAGGGCCAGCCAGCGCGCGAACGCGGCCCTGTCGATGCCCCCGGCAGCGGACTAGCTTCGTCGCCCATGAGGCAGATGCAGCCCGTCCTGTGGACGAAGGGAGTCCTTCTCAGTCCGCAGCACTTCCAGACCCAGGACCGGTTTCTCGAGGATCTCCTCGAGTTCCAGCTGTCGGCGCTCGCGTTTTGTCCCTGGGGCTTTCAACGTCTCGAAATCGATCGTGAGGCGCTCGCGTCGGGCAGCTTCGCGCTCGCGGCGGCGGCCGGCATCCTTCCCGACGGGCTCCTGTTCGACATGCCCGCGTCCGAGGACGTCCCGCCACCACGACCGCTCGAAGGAGCGTTCGCACAGGACCAGGAGTGGCTCGACGTCTACCTCGGCATTCCCGAATATCGCTACGGCGGGCACAACGTTTCCGGGATCAACCGCGATCGGGACGCGCGCTATCGCGCCGAGGAATTGCTTCGTCGCGACGAAACGACAGGCCAGTCGGAGCGTCCCATCCAGGTCGCGCGCCGCAACTTCCGGTTGCTGTTCGGCGGCGAGTCGATGGACGGGACGAGCGCACTTCGAATCGCGCGCGTGTCAAAACTGCCCACGGGCGATTACCAGCTCGACGCGCGTTTCGTACCGCCACTCGTCGACATCACGGCGAGCGACCACCTCATGGCGATCGCGCGCCGGCTCGTCGAGATCCTCTCGGCGAAGAGCACGACGTTGTCGTCTGGTCGGCGCCAGAAAAACCAGAGCCTCGCGGAGTTCGGCGTCGCGGACGTGGCGACGTTCTGGCTGCTCTACAGCATCAACAGTGTGCTGCCGGAACTGCGCCACATCCATGAAACGCGGCGAGGCCATCCCATCGAGCTGTTCAACGCGATGCTCGGACTCGCCGGCGCGCTGACGACGTTTTCCGGCACGGTGCAGGCGCGAGAGCTGCCGACGTACGAGCACGACAACCTGTCGGCGTCATTCACTCGCCTCGACGAGCAGTTGCGCGGCTTGCTGGAGACCGTCGTGCCGGCCACGACAGCGACATTGCCGATGTCGCTCGTGCAGCCATCGGTCTATGCGGCCGCGCTCGACCAGGACAAGTATCTCGCGGCGCCACAGATCTACCTGGCCGTCACCATCGAAGGACGCAGCACGGACGTGCCCAATCGCGCGCCGCACCTGGTGAAGGTGGCCACGGCGGGCCAGCTCGACACGCTCATCCGGCAGGCGCTGCCGGGAATCTCGCTCACGTATGTCCCCAATCCGCCGAGCGCCGTGTCGATGAAGCTGAACTACCACTATTTCCTGCTGCAGAAGTCCGGACCGGAATGGGAGAACGTGGTGCGGGCGCGCAGCATTGCCGCGTACGTCCCGGCGGAATTCCAGTCGCCGACGCTCGAGCTGGTGATCGTGCTGCCGAAGTCCTGAGCTTCTCGGCGCCGTGCGCGCGGCGCGGCGCCGTGCGCGTCAGTGCTTGAGCACGAAGTAGAGCACGACGCCGATCGCGGCAACCAACACGACGTTCAGCGCAATGATCAATGGCAAGTGCGAGCGTGTCGGTGCCGCACCGGCGCCGGCAGCTTGTTGTGGAACGCTGAGCGGCGTGAGAGCAGACGCGACCAACTGCGCCTGTGGGAGCTGCATTGGCGGAAGCTGCATGGCCGGCGCATTCATCCCTGGTGCCTGCGGCATCTGTGGCATCTGTGGCATCTGTGGCATCTGCGGCATTTGCGGCATCTGCGGGAGCTGGAACGCAGCGCCGGGCGACGATTCGCCCGAGGTCCGCGCCGCGGTGGCGTCCGGCCCCGTCACCTTGCCGAGAATGCGGGTGAACTCGCTCGGGCCACCCGCGGGCTGCGATCCCGCACTGCCCGCCATCGGCGGCGGAGCGGGCGGCGTCTGCCAGGTCGGCGCTGGTGGCGTTGATGCCCGCGGCGATGCCGGTTGACTCCACGACGGAGTCGGTGCGGCCGGAGCACCAGCGGAAGGCGCTTGGGGACGCGGCTTCGCTGGCACCGGCATGCCCGGGGTGAGCCGATCGAACAACTGCGTGAACTCGCTGCTGGACTGCTTCGGCGGCGGCGCTGGCGCGGCAGGCCGCCGCGGTGCCTCGGGTGCCTGCGGCGGAATCACCGCGTCGAACCGCGACGCCCCTGGCAGCGGCTGCGGTGACGCCGGCGTCGAGGGTGGCGTTGCAGCCATGCCTCCGAACACCTGCGTGAAGCTTTCGCCCGCTGTCGCGGCCGGTGAGACAGGCGCTGACGGAGGTGCGGGGTTCCACGCGGCGGCAGGTGGCCCCGCTGCGATCGGCGTCGTTGCGGGCGGGTTCGGTGTCGGCGGTGTTGCTGCGATCGGCGTCATCGCCGACGGCATCGGCACGGGAGCGCGTTTCCCCAAGCCACCGAACACCTGTGAAAAGCTCTCCTCGGCTTTCTCCGCCGGTGAAGCAGGTGCTGACGGTGGTGCGGCGTTCCACGCGGCGGCAGGCGGCATGGCTGCGACTGGCGTCGGCGCGATTGGCGTTGACACGTGCGGCGTCGGCGCAAGTGACGGTGCCGCCATACCGCCGAATACTTGGGAAAAGCTCTCCCCGCCCTTCGGCGCGGGTGGAACTGGCGAAACGGGCGGCGTCACGGGCGCGGATGCGGTCGCTGGCGGCGGTGGCGCTGTTGGCTTGAGTGGCGCGTTCACCGCAAACTGTCGCGTGAAGTCGCCTGGCTGCGCCGCGCCCGGCACCACGGTCGGCGCGGGGCTGGGAGGCGGTCCCGCGGGTGTCGGCGGCGGTGGACCCGTCACGGCACCGAACATCTCGGTGAATGAAGGGGCTGGCGGCTTGGCCACGGGGGCATCCGGCGTCGCGACAGCAGCCGGCGCAAAGATCGCGGTGAAGCCAGCGTTGGTCGCCCTCGGCGGGGCGGCAACGGGCGCCGCGGGTGCCGGCGGGACACTCGGCGCATTCGGCACCGCCGCCATCAACAGCGTCTTGGTATCGTCCACCATCGCGTTGTCGCGCACCCACGACGGCAGGTCCGTAAAGGTCGTGAGGAAGCGCGTCACCACCGTGGTCATCCCGTCCACGTCATGGACGCCGAGCACCTGCTCGGCGGCGGCGGGTTGGAGCGAACCGACCGCGGCGCGAAGACGCTGCCGATCGATCGCGGTGCCGACGTCGAGCGTGTGCACCATGACCATGCGACCGAGCGCGACTTCCTGCGCGATCTGGCTCCGCGCCCCCTGCTCCGTGAGCGTCTTCAGGACGCGGTATGTTGCGGCAAATTCAGCGCTTGTCATCACGTGGGGCCAACGGGTACGTTATCGACGAGACGAGCCCTTGGCTCGCGTTCGCCCGACCAGCCAGTATATAGCGATTGGCCACCAGCCGTCGCAACACGAAATGTACGCGCCCTACTCCGCGTCCTCCGCACGCGCCACGCCACGCTGAACCGGTGCAAATGAAGCAGCTATCGCACATCGTGTGGAACGAGGGAATGCATCTGGCGCAGCACCACTTCCAGGCGCAGAGCCGGTTCTTCGAGGACACCGTTCAGTTCGCGCTGTCGAGCCTGTTCTTCAAGCCCTATGGGCTCATCGCGTGTGAGCTCGACACCAATGCCCTGCAGAACGATACCGTCGCGCTCGTCCAGGCACGCGGCGTGATGCCGGATGGGCTGTCGTTCGACATACCGGCCAGCGATGCACCCGTTCCGCCGATGCAGATCGGCGACCGTTTCTCCCCCACGGCGGACGGTCAGCTGGTCCTGCTGGCCATCCCGGCGTATCGCGCCGAGCAGGCGAACTTCAGCGCCAATGGTGCAGCGCGAGGCGACGTGACGGCGCGCTACACGGGCGTGCCGGCCCTCGTGCGCGACGACATCACCGGGCGCGACGAACGCGCCGTCACCGTGGGGCGCAAGAACTTTCGGCTGCTGCTCGAGAGCGACGCACGCGAGGATGTGGCCGGCCTCGTCACGCTGCCCATCGCGCGCATCAAGCGCGACGGCGCCGGCCATTACATGCTCGACGCGGACTACATCGCCCCTTCGTTGCACATCGGCGCCAGTCCGCGCCTGATGTCGATGGTGCATCGCCTCCTGGAGAACCTGGACGCCAAGGCGGATTCCATCGCGCGCGGACGACGTGGGTCGTCGGACGAGTTTGCGCAGCGTGAGGTCGCGAGCTTCTGGCTCCTGCACGCCATCAATGCCAGCGCGCCAGCGCTCCGCCAGCACCTGCAGGCGAAGCGGGTGCACCCGGAGAAACTCTACGTGGAGCTCGCGCGCCTCGCCGGTGCGCTGTGCACCTTCTCGCTCGACGCGCATCCGCGTGCGATCGAGGAGTACAATCACGACCAGCCGCAATCCAGCTTCGAGGCGCTCGATCGCCACATCCGGGCGCATCTCGACGTGGCAGCACCGACCGGTCCGGCCACGATCGCGCTCGTTCCCAATGCCCAGGGTGTGCACACCGGCGCCATCGCCGATCCACGCGCATTCCAGCCGGCGCGGTGGATACTCGGCGTGCGCGCGTCGCTCACGACGAACGAGATCATCGCCCGCGTGCCCGAGCTGGCGAAGGTCTGCTCGGCGAAGTTCGTGCTCGAGCTGGTGCGGCGCGCGTTTCCCGGCCTGCGGCTCGACCACCTGCCCTTCCCGCCCACACAAATCACGCCGCGCGCCGATACCCAGTACTTCGCGATCGAGCGCAGTGGCCCGTGTTGGGATACGATCGTCTCCACGCAGGAGCTCGGCGTGTACATCCCCGACGCCATTCCCAATGCCCACCTCGAGCTCAACATCATGGTGGACGCATGACCGCCCCCGTGCCGGCACAAACAGGCCAGGGGGATCTCGTCGCGCGTCGCGGTCGCCTCGCGCTCGACCTGCAGGAAGCGTTCACCGCAACCGTGCGTATCCGCGCGCACAAGCAGGTGGCCGCCGACGCGGAATCGTTCCGTCATCGCATCAAGCAGGTGCTGTCCACTGCGGAGGCCGAGGCGCGCGGTCAGGGATACCTGGCAGACGACGTGCGGTTCGCGCTCTTCGCCGTCATCGCCTTCCTCGACGAGAGTGTGCTCAACTCGGGACAGCCGATGTTCGCGGTGTGGCCCAGCCGCACGCTGCAGGAGGAAGTCTTCGGCGTGCACATGGCGGGTGAGCTCTTCTATCAGTACCTCCAACAGCTCATGAGCCGGCCCGATTCCCCCGACATTGCGGATATCCTCGAGGTCTACCTGCTCTGCCTGCTGCTTGGCTTCAAGGGTCGCTATGCCGCGACGCAGGGCAGCGAGGTTCCTGCCCTCGTCCAGCAGCTCACCGAAAGGATCGGCCGTGTGCGTGAAGGCGGGCGAAGCCTCTCGCCGCGGTGGCGGCCGTCGCCTGGTGATATCGGGACGAAGCGTGATCAATGGGTTCCGCGGCTTGCCGTGGCCGCCAGCGTGACCGCCCTCGTCGCCGCACTGTTGTTTGCCTGGTTCACCGTCTCGCTGCATTCCGGGAGTGCGGACATCAGGATGGAAACCGCACGCCTTTCGCGCTGACCGCCGCACCGCACTGAACCCGCCCCCATGACGCGACAGACGAAGACCCTCCTTCTCGCACTCGGCGTATTCGCCGCGTACGTCGTCGTGGCGCTGATCCTCGTGTTCGCGCTCAAGCTGCACGGCGGCAAGGTCTGGCAGGTGAGCGGATCGCTCGCCCTGCTGGGATTGATCAGCGCCGGCGTGCTGCTCTACTACTTCCGGCACGACCTGCGGAAACCTGTCGCCGGATCTCCGGCGGGGAGCCTTGAGGCCACCATCGCGGCGGCCCGCGCGCAGCTGGCCACCGCGCAGCACGTGGGCAAGCCGAATCTTGGGGCCCTGCCGGTGCTCGTGGTGCTCGGGCCCACCGGCAGCACGAAGACGACAACCGTCGTTCGCTCTGGTCTCGACCCAGAGCTGCTGGCGGGCGACGTCTTCCGCGGCGAGACCGTGGCGCCAACCGAGGGGGCGAACCTCTGGTTCGCGCAGGGGACGGTCGTCGTGGAAGCGGGAGGACCGCTGGTCGACGACGCATCCGGATGGCGCCAGCTCCTGCGGGCGCTGCGTCCGCGCAGCCTGCGCTCCGCGCTTACCGGCCGTGCGCAGTCGCCACGCCTCGCGCTGGTGTGCTTCGGATGCGACGAGTTCTACAAGGCAGGGAGCGGCGAGGCGGTTCCGGCCGCCGCGCGGCTCCTTCGCGCGCGACTCGGCGAAGCGGCCGCGGAGTTTGGCGTGCGTCTTCCCACGTACGTGGTCTTCACGCGACTCGACGCCATCCCCGGCTTCGAAGCCTTCACGCGCAACCTGACCGCAGACGAAGCCCGAGAGGCGCTCGGTGCTGCCCTATTGCCCGATGCTGGCGGCGCCGGCACGTACGCGGATCGCGTCACGCCTGCGCTGGATCATGCGTTCGGGGAGCTCTATACGTCGTTAGCGGAGCGACGCCTGCAGGTGCTAGGACGCGAGAGCGCGGCGGAAATGAAGCCCGCTGCCTATGAGTTCGCGCGAGAGTTCAACAAGATCCGCGCGCTCGCGGTGGACTTTCTCCGCGAGATTGGCCGGCCGAGCGAGCTCGCCGTGAGTCCCGTGCTGCGCGGATTCTACTTCACCGGCGTTCAGGCCGTCTTCGTCACCGACACCGCCGCGGCGGAAGTCGCCGAGGCACCGGCGCCGGCCGCAGTCCGCAACGCGACGGCAGTGTTCACCGCCCCGGTCGTGGGTGCCGCGCCGCGCGCGGCGGTAACGGGCGGCACGCGGAAGGTTCCGCGCTGGGACTTCCTGCCGCGCGTGATGCGTGAGGTGGTGTTCGGCGATGAGGCGGCCGTGCGGCTGACGTCGACGGGCGCGCGCGTGCGCTTCTGGCGTCGGCTTGGCCTTGGCGCTGTCACCGTGCTGTCGATCCTCCTCGCGATGGCGTTCGTCGTATCGTATCGCGGCAACAAGTCGCTCGAGGGCGATGCGCTCGATGCGACAAAGGGCATTGCGGCGCTCGCACCAAACCCGGTCGACCTTCCGCCGGCTGATGCACTCCTCCGTCTCGACGCGCTGCGCAGGCAGCTGGACACACTGAGCAGCTATGCGCACGAGGGTGCGCCGGTGCACCTGCGCTGGGGACTCTACACAGGATCCCGTCTCTACCAGGACGTGCGTAACGCGTATTTCGCGGCGTTCAACAAGTTGATGTTCGGCGGCACACGTGCCTCGATGCTTTCCACGTTGCGAGGCCTTCCCGACGTACCGAGGCCCACGGACGACTACAGCGCGACGTATACCCTGCTGAAGACATACGTCATCACGACGTCCCATCCGGAAAAGAGCACGACGGTCTTTCTCGCTCCCGCGCTCATGACGCACTGGCTCGCGGGCCGTCCCGTGGACAGCGCACGCGCCGTAATTGCCCGCCGCCAGTTCGAGACGTATGCGACCGAATTGCAGTACGGCAATCCGCTCCCCGACACTGCTGATGCCAATGCGGTGGCGAAGGGACGGACTTTCCTTCGCCAGTTTGCCGGGTCCGAGCGCATCTATCAGTTCATGCTGTCCGAGGCAAGCAAGGCGAATCCGGGCATCCAGTTCAACCGGGACGTGGCGGGCTCTGCACCATATATCGTCGACACGTACGAGGTGCCGGGCGCGTTCACGAAGAGCGGCGCCGCGTTCATGCTCAACGCGTTCAAGACAGTCGACAAGTACCTCACCGGTGAGAGCTGGGTGGTGGGCGATAACGCCGCGTCGGTCGACAAGGCGAAGCTCGTCGCCGAGCTTCGCACTCGGTACGTGACGGACTTCACGGCGCAGTGGCGCAAGTTCCTCGCGTCGGCCACGGTATCGCGGTACGCGGGCATCAGGGACGCCGCGCAGAAGCTGCGCGCCATCAGCGGCAACCAGTCACCGCTGCTCGCGCTGTTCGCGATCGCCTCGCGGAATACCGACATCGGCATTCCCGAGGTCACGGCGATTTTCCAGCCCGTGCAGGTCGTCACTCCGCCCGCCGCAAAGGACAAGCTGATCGGGCCGGGCAATTCGGAGTACGTCAACGCGCTGCTCACGTTGCAATCGTCCCTGGATCAGACCGCGAATGCGCAGGGGCCGGCCGCCGAGCAGGCCGCGGGACAGGCCGCCGGCAATGCGACCGCCGCGCATACAGCAGCGCGCCAGATCGCCTCCGCCTTCACCATCGACCAGCAAGGTCAGCTGCACGTCATTGTGCAGACGTTGATGGAAGCACCGATCGCGTACGCGGAGCCCCTGCTCCGGAATTTCGGCGCCGCGGAGATCAATGTCCGCGCGCGGGCCTTCTGCTCCGCGGTGCGTCCGCTCCTCGCCAAATTCCCGTTCGCGCCGGCGGCCACGCAACAGGCGTCGCTCGCCGAGGTGGCGGACATGCTGCGGCCGGGCACGGGCAAGCTGTGGCAGTTCTACGGCAACTCGCTCGCGAGTGCGGTGCAGCGGCAGGGCACGCAGTTCACGCCGACGCCGGGTGGAAGTGTGCGGGTAAGCTCCGGCTTCCTCACCTTCCTCAGTCGGGCGGCGGCGTTCTCGTCGGTCCTGTTCATGAACGACAGCCCCGAGCCGCACTTCACCTTCACGGTACAACCGGCGCCGTCCGAGCCCTTCTCCAGCGTGAGCATCAGCCTCGACGGCGAAGTGATCCGCTCTACCGTGAGCGGCAACTCGTCGTCGGCGCGCATCGACTGGCCGGCGGCGGGACACGAGGCGCGGCTGTCGGCCGGCAACGGTGGTCCTGACGTCACGATGGTCGGCCCGTACAGCGGACCGTGGGCGGTATTCCAGCTCTTCAACGCCGCAGACGAATGGCGCCAACTGCCTACTGGCTACCGCGTCGGATGGGATCTCGCAACGCGCGGCCAACGCGTGATACTGGCTAACGGTCAGGGTGCGAAGATTGTTGTGCAGATCGACAACGGTCCGGCGGCGGCGGTGCTGCGCAAGGGATTCTTTGCCGGCTCACAGTGCCCCGGTGATATCGCGCAGTAGGTGATCACATCCGCAAAAGCGCGGTGCACAAGTGAGGCCCGCTCGTGGTCGGGCGACGCGCGGATAGAATCTTCGCGCCGCCCGTGACCGGGAAACATCGGTGGGACTTCCACCCATGCCTCCCGGAATGCAGCGCTAATACAGGCGCGCCAGGACTTGCTGGAGCAGCGCCGCCGGTACGTTCTGGAATGACAGGCGGTTCGTTCCAGGGCTCACGATCGCGAGACGCTCGCCGCCGGTAGAACTCCGGTAGTAGACATTCTGGTTGTAGCCAGCCGGCACGATCCGCGTCACCGTATAACCGCGCTGGCGCATGATTTCGCTGAGCACCGATGCGCCCTGGTCCGTGCCATACCGCTTCTTGTACTGTCCAGGCGGCATCTGCCCAGGCTTTTTCGCGAGGCCCGGCGGTACTCGCCCAGCATGATTCTCTCCATCGCGGCCATAGCGACCGTCGCGTCCGTCGCGTCCGTCGCGGTCATCATGACCGTCGCGCGCATCGCGCCCGTCATGCCCGCGCCCGTCCAGGATGACACCCGTGCCCCCGTGACGCGGATCCAAAATCTCGACTCGATCGCCGTGCTTGCCCTCACCCTTGTCCTTTCCTTGGCCCTTTCCCCCGCTCTTGCCCTGCGCTTGCGCGCTGGCGGCGAGTGTCAGAGCAACGAGGCCAAGTCCAATCGTTCGCTGAAGACGTGTACGCATGTCGATTCTCCGGAAGAAGGTGCTGCGAGCCAAACTCTTGAGCTCACAAGTGCACGATGTGGGCCCGGATTAGATGACGGATAAGTCGTTTACTGGCAATAGATTAGACGTCGGCAACGAGCGTGAACGGTTGAGACCGTACTGGATTCGACTCACAAGGTGCTATTCGCCGTACTCTTTTGGTTACGTAAGCATTGTCGGCGTCGCGTGACAATCATCGTAGCGTTCTCCAGTCCCGCTTCCGGTGGTTGCCGATCCACCAGAGGGTGAGGACGACATCGCGTATCTGCCTTGTCGCATTGAACTCCTGCACTCTCTCCACTGGCGCCGATCGGTCAACAGCGCTCGCTGCTCAGTGAGCGCAGAGCCGTGCCGGCGGGGCCGCATTTTCAAGCCCGGTCTAAGAGCGCTTTTGGGCGCATCCCTCATTCTGTACTAGCGGCTGCGTAAGCGCGATCATGGCTGCGGTCGCTTCGCGTCTGCAGTGCCCGCCATCATCGCTCTTGCCATGGTGATTACGGTCACGCGCGTTTCCCGCGAGATCTTCTACTCTACGCGTGTACTGAATGCGTTCCGTCTGCCATCCACGGGTCTCAGTCCGCTGCCGTCTGGGACCCGCGGCTCCTTGGGTGCGCGACGCTGGGCGAAGCTCGGAAAAGCGTGCGAGAGCCGAGACTCTACCTTTGCCCCGATCGCCGCGCCTCGTCCGATGGTACCGGCAACAGGTCCCGGTACGCAAAGCGTTCGTCTCGGATGACAAGCTCGCCGATCGTCAGTGGCACCG
>JBKJUW010000149.1:0-9070 GCA_046589725.1 Gemmatimonadaceae bacterium | reverse complement strand
CGGCGTGGCATTGCCCGCCGCGGGCAGTGCGGCCGACCAGAGAAGTTTCCCGCTCCGCTTGTCGAAAGCGCGAATCCGGTTGTCGTACGTCGTGGCCGCGATGATCAGCAGTCCATTCTCCGAGACGATCGGCCCGCCGTAGCTGTCGGTACCCGTGTTGCGCACTCCCTTCGCGGCGAGCTTCGGATATTCGCCGAATGGGATCGACCATGCGATACGACCCTTGTTGAGGTCGATCGCGTTGAGTGTTCCCCACGGCGGCTTGATGGCCGGATAGCCCTCGTTGTCGACGAAGATGTCGAAGTACGCATTGCGGTACGGGACCCCGAAGGGATCCGGACCGGCTGCCTGCGACGCGTCGTGTCCGGTCAGGAGAAAATTCGTGAGGTCGGTGACTGCGCGACCTTCGAGCGCGCTCGCGAACGCCGGCATGCGTCCCGTGCCTTCGCGGATCACCTGCATGATCTGCTCGCGATTGCGACGACTCGCAACATCCGTGAGCGACGGGGCCATGGCGCTGCCTTGCCGGTTGTCGCCGTGGCAGCTCGCGCAATTCGCGGCGTAGAGCGACTTGTCGCTGCGCGGCACGAGCTTGAGCAGCCACGCCATCTCGTTCGCGTTCACGTACAGCAAGCCACTCTGCGGATCGAACGCGGGTCCGCCCCATTCACCGCCGCCGTCCACGCCGGGATAGATGATGCTGCCTTTGAGGCTCGGCGGTTGGAACGGATGCTTCGTGCCGTATTCGTTGAACTGCCTGAGTGCGGACGCATGCGCCGCCGGCGTGCGGGTCGTGAGGTCGTTGCGCGTAAGCTGCTGGCGCGAGAACGGCGGAGGGCTCAGCGGAAAGTGCTGCGTCGGCGACGCATGCTCCCCGGGCAGCGAAGCGACCGGCATGTTGCGTTCGGCCACCGGAAACAGCGGCGTGCCCGTCTCGCGATCGAGCACGTAGACGTGCCCCGTCTTGGTGATCTGCGCGATCGCGTCGACCGGCTTGCCGTTGCGCTTGACTGTCACGAGCACCGGAGCGGCCGGAAGGTCGCGATCCCAAAGGTCGTGCTTGATCACCTGATAGTGCCAGATGCGCTTGCCCGTCCGGGCATCGAGGGCAATGACGCTGTTCGCGAACAGGTTGTCGCCCGTCCGGTTGCCGCCGTAAAAATCGTAGGACGCCGAGCCCGTCGCGGCGAAGATCATCGCGCGTTTCGCGTCGATGGTCACGCCCGACCACGCATTCACGCCACCGGTGATCTTCCACGTTTCGGCTGGCCAGGTGTCGTAGCCGAATTCACCTGGATGCGGGATGGTGTGGAAGCTCCAGCGCTGCACGCCGGTCTTCAGGTCGAACGCGCGTATGTCACCCGGAGCGCTCGGCAGGGCTTCCGGAACCGTGCTGCCCATGATGAGCATGTCCTCGAACACGACTCCGGGACTGCTGGCGCTTACCGACAGTCCCTCGACTGGACGACCGAGCCCGACGCGGAGATCGACCCACCCGCTGTCGCCGAAGCTGCGAATCGGCTTGCCCGTCAGACGATCGAGCGCGTAGAGGCGATTGCGGTAGTTGAAGATGACTCGATCGCCGGTGACCACGACGCCGCGATGACGGAAGCGTGCGGCGGCCGGCGCACCGTTCTGCGGATCGAAACGCCACAACTCGCGACCGGTCGCCGCATCGAGCGCGAAGACCTGGAGCTTCGGCGTCGTCGCATACAGCACGCCGTCCACCACGATCGGGTTGGACTGCATCTCCGAACCCGCGAACGCATCGTGGGTGTCGTACGTCCACGCGACCTTGAGCTTGCGGACGTTGGCTGGTGAGATCTGGCTCAGGGTCGTGTAGTGCGTGTGATCGTCACTGCCTCCGTAGACGGGCCAGTTCACCGTCTGTGCATTGGCGGCACGACCGAGTACCATGATGACGATCACCGCCGAACATGAAGCTCGAAGCAGCATAGCGGGAGGATGCATGACGCCAAGGTATCACCGGCGCCGTTGCATCGCACGTCCCGCATCGACGTTACGGTCGCCGACCCTTCCCGGGCGTGACAGGGCGCGCGCGCGCGCCGCCGTTCGCGGGCACGCCCGCTGGCGGTCCTCCGCCTGCGCGACCCGTCGCCTCCGGACGTTTCGTGGCGGCGAGATTGCGACCCGTTAGTGCCGGTTTGCCCGCGTTGCCTTTTGCAGCCTGTGCGGGAAGAGTCTCCAGGTCCGCATCGCTGTCCTTCGCCGCCAGCCGCGCCTGCACGCGTTGCAGCGCATCCGTGGCTGGCATACCCGCGTCCAGCAGGCTTCCCACTACGTAGAGTGGCACCGCCAGGGAACGGCCCGAAGGAGCACTGCGCGCGAGTGACTGCAGCCCGGCCGCATCGACGCCTTTGCGCATGGCGTCCGCACCTGCATCGACCTCGTCCCCAGCCGGCCTCTGGCCGCGGACCGCCTTCAGCACCGCGTCGACATCGGCCATCCGATCGGCCTGATCGGACACGGACTTCTCGATGTCCTTCGCCGGAACCCCTTTCGCCGCAAACTTCAGCGCGCGTTTTTCAAGCGCGTCCGCTGGCAGGGCGTGCGATCGGGCGTCGGCGATCCTGGCGAGAACTCTGCCGGCAACGTCGGCCGGAAGGACTTCCTTCAAGCGTGCGGTTGGATCCGAGGCCTGCGCGCCGGCAACCCGGTGCATGGCCTGAGCACCGACAGCGACGACTGTCAGCAGCACGATCAATCCTGGGTGACGCATTGTCCCATACCTCCTCGTCTACGGCCTTCGCGGCAACATGCCCGCACTGGTGAGACTGCAGCATCAGCGGGTTGCGTCACGGCACAACGAGCAGACCGACGGAACCGCCGAACTCATCACGCAGGACGGTGAGGGTCGGTGGCACCTGCCATAGTCCGTTGTCGACCCTGATGTTCACCTGATGCGTTCCCCGCCGCACTGGGCGCGTGAGCGTCCACCAGCCATTCGACGTCGCGACCATCGACACCGGAGACCAGTCCGTGAAGTCGGCGTTGATCTCGAGGGAGCGCGCGGACGGCGCATGCACCCGGATGGAAAGATCGGATGACGGGCCAGCAGCCCTCACCGCCTCGAACCCATCGAAGCGCTTCGCACGCGGTTCGGGAGCAGACGCTCCTGTCGTGGACGCAATTCCCGTCGGCAGCGTCTCTGCCTGCACCTGGCCCTTCGGCATTCGCCCCGCCACGCGAATCGCGAGCGACACAAAACGTCCACCGGGGAAGCCCTGCGTGAGGTCCACGGGATAACTGCCGATCCCTCCCACGACGGCCAACGACTGCGTCAGCCACGCGACGACGTTGACACTCCCCCACGTACCGGCACTTGCCGTGGTACCCCTGGATCGCCTTCCCGCTCGCGCACCCGCCGACGCAACAAGCTCCGCGTGGCTCATAATCCACTCCGCGGAGATCTCGGTATCGGTATAGCGCACCGAATCATCCACGACGGTGGGCCGGACCGTTGCATTCATGCGGACGTCCTCCCCGAAGCGCGACCAGAAGCCAAGTTCCCCTGCGACGAGGTCTCGCCAATCCACACCGTCCCATGTGCGTCCCCCGCCGACGCCGAGGGACGCGCCGCGATGCGCGGTCATTGCGTGCCCGCGCAGCATCGCGAGGAGTTCGCCGGTCCGGGTACCATCGTCATGCGCGCTCCCGCCCACGGAACCGTACAACTCTCCCAGCATTGCGTTGGAAACCGGCGTGAACGCAGAACCGCGCAGCGAACCCTGCGATGTCCAGCCTCCGGCGTGAAGCTGCGAATAGGATGCGTATGCGTCGAGCGCACCACGATCAGCACTCACGCTCGCGGCGGGTGTGAGTGTGAGTGCAGATGCCATCACCGAATCCGCGTACCGCACTCCGGAAGCGCCCACGTCGAGCGTCGTACGCAGTGCTTGCGACTCCGCGCGGCCGACCGCGACCAGGAGGCTGAGGCTGAGCAGCGCATGCCTCACGCCGCCGCTAGAATGCGTCCGCCTCCGCATGCCTGTTCTCGCCTCCCACCTGGACGACCGAGCTCTCCGTTCCAAAATCATCGTGCAGCGTCGCGGCAGCGGGGTCGGCGACCCAATGTTCGCCCGCATCATCCTTCACCACAAACGCGTACTCGTGCCTCCCCGGGGCGAGGCTCACGGACACGACCCACGCCTTTCCATTCGGCGTGCGCACCAGCTCAGTGGCGCGCTTGTTCCATCCGTTGAAATCCCCCACGACGGCAATGGCACGAGCGTGCGAATCCATGAAGACAAACCGCACGACATGCACCGTGTCCCGCGTGCTTCCAGAAGCCACTCCCGATGGTGATGGCGGGGCGACGGCTGACCCACTTCGCGACGCCAGCGACGTGCGGATCACGGCATCACCCAGCAGCACCGTCCCAATCAGGCCAGCTGCCATGGCCGCAGCCTTCAGAGGCGACCTGAAGAGGACGCTTGGTCGACGCGACCCCTCGCGCCCAGACGCGTACGCGGCGGACATCACGCGCGACTCGAACGAGTCCGCAAGGCGCTCCGGCGCGCGCAGCGGCCGCGCGATGCGTTCGACGAAGCGCGCGTCGTCTACGTCGGCACCAGCGTTCATGTCGTCGGACCCTCTCTCATCCATCGCGCACATCCTCCAGCAGTACTCGTAAACGCTCGCAGGCCCGCTTGACTCGCATCTTCAGCGCGGAGACACCAAGGTCGGTGATCTCGGCCATCTCTTCGTAGCTCAACTGCTCCACGTGCTTGAGGACGAACGCTTCACGCTGCTCTGGATCGAGTGCGTCGAGCGCACGCTGGATCTCGTCCCGCAACACCCCGTCATCCGTCGCCGCCGATCCCAGTGCTCTCTCCATCACCACATCATCCCGAACCATCCGAAGCTCGCGGCGCCCACGCCGCGTACCAAACGTGCGACACTCGTTCACGACAATCTGGTACAGCCACGGGCCGAACTTCGCCGGGTCTTCGCACTTGCCGAGATTACGATAGGCCCGGATGAATGCGGACTGGAGCGCATCATCGGCGTCTTCACGATTCCCCAGCATCCTCACCGCGAACCGGGTATAGACGTCCCGGTGCCGTGCGAGCAGTACAGTGAACGCGTGCGTGTCACCCGCCAGAATCGCGGCGACGATGACGGCATCCGCCCGACTGTTCAGCTCCTGCATGACAGACTGCCACGTTCCGCCATTTCGTCACCACGAGGCGATCCGGGTGACGTGCATCGCAAGAAGTGAGTGCCCCGCATCACCGAGTGACCCTGCGTCGCAACGCTGCAGTCTTTGCGTACGAGGGCACTCTGGCGGCGATGCAATAATCGCCTCCGACATACCACTTCCAGTTCAAGGAGCAGTTCATGTCACGCAATCTTAGCAGCCTCGCCATTCTTGGCGCCGTCGCACTTGGCGCCGCATGCTCCTCAAGCAGCACCGGTACCGGCACTGGCGCGTTGAAGGTGCAACTCACCGATGCGCCATTTTCCTCCGATTCCGTGAGCCGTGTCGATATCTTCGTCGTCCGCATCGACGCGAAGACGTCCGTATCCGACTCTGCCGACGCGGCAAAGGGCGCGACGGACGACAGTGCTTCCGCGACGGGATGGACGACCATTGCCACACCGAAGGCGAAGATCGAATTGCTCGCGCTGCGCAATGGAGTGTTCACGGAGCTTGGAAAGAAGTCGCTTGCTGCGGGCACCTATCAGTCGTTTCGGCTGGTCATCGATGCTTCCCAGTCCAGCGTGACGCTCAAGAACGGGACTGTGCTCACGAGCAGCAGCACGCCGAGCGTGACGTTCCCCAGCGCGTCTCGCAGTGGCCTCAAGATCAACTTGACGACACCATTGATCGTCACTGCCGGTGACACGACGACGACACTCATCGACTTCGACGTGAATCAGAGCTTCGTGATGCGCGGAGCAACGATCAACCAGAATGGACTGCTCTTCAAGCCAGTGATCACGGCGAAGGTGAAGTAGCACCCTTCGGACGCTCGGACTACTCCGTCATGGCAGCCGCGTTGAGCAAGCCAATGCTGATCGACACGGCTGCCAGGAATATTCCAGCGGCACTTCGTCCTTCGTTCACGTCCGACGACAAGGCGGGCACCATCAGCCGCGCCACGCCATAGGCAACCAGTTGCGCAACGAGCGCGACGCCGCTCCAGAGCAGCATGTCGTTCATGCTCTCACTCTGGGAAACCGCCTTCGCAAGTGGAATGGTGTATCCGATGAGGGCGCCGCCGAGTGAAACAGCAGCGGCGGTGTTGCCCTTCCGGATGAGGGTGAATTCGCGATGTGGCGTGATCATCACGTAAATCGCGACGAACAGCACGGTGGCCGCGATCGCGATGCCGAAATACGCGAGATGAGCGGTGACGGCGGTGGAATAGTCGAACGAGGTGGTGTCCATCAATGCTCCGAGATGAGTGGCGGTCACTGAAAGTGGCGTCGTCAGGCGCGTTCCGACAGTGCGCACACGCCGCACATCGTGCGCTTGGGCTTCGTTCCGATCATCCGGGCAGTGTGGACGCTGCGCCCTCGAGCACCTCGGCCAGTCGCGGAGGGTCCACCATACCCGCTGACCCCATGAGCACACGCCCGCCGCCGCCCTTTCCCCCGCCGAGCGCCGTCAGCGCGAAGTCGAACGCCGTCTTCAGGTCGACTGAAATATTCTCGGACCGCGCGAACACGAGCTGGGTGCGCGTTCCGCTCACGCCGAGCAGCGCGATGACGTGCGGCTCCACCGTGAGCCTGAGCGCGAGTCCCTTCACCTCGTCGATGGAACGTGCGGCGAAGGCGGCATGCACGATCCTCAGGTCCCCGCCGCGATTCGATGCGGTCTCGGCGAGTTGCAGCGCTTCCTCATCGAGGTCGCGTTCGCGGTGCGCGACGAGGGCGCGGCGAGCTTCCGTGAGACTGTTCGACAGTCGATCCACTGCCTCGGGAAGCTCCGGTTGCGCGCACGTCAGCGCCGTGGAGAGCTTCTGCACGATCGCGTGCTTGCGCGCGTAATCCGCGCGTGCGCGATGGCCGGCGAGAAATTCAATGCGCGTGCCACGCTTCATCCGCTCGATGCGAAGGATAGAGAGCAGCCCCACCTCGCTCGAACGCGCGACGTGCGTTCCGCCGCACGCGGAGAAATCGAAATCGCCAATGGCGACGACGCGCAGCGGGCCATCGACATCGGGCACCTTCCGCAGCGCGAGCGACTCGATCTCCTCACCGCTGGGAAACCAGGCGCGTACCTCGACATTCCCGCTCACCACCTGATTCGCGAGCTCCGCGGCCTCGGCGATCCGCGCCTCCGGCAGCGCTCCATCATTCAGGTCGATCGAGACGGATTCCGCGCCGAGATGGAAGCCGATCGTCGCGGCGTCGGCGATGCGGAGGAACGCCTGCGACAGGATGTGCTGTCCCGTGTGCTGTTGCATATGATCGAAGCGGCGCGCGCCGTCGATCGACGCGGTTGCCGGTCCGACGGGGATCGGCGCATCGAGCGTGTGGATGATCGCGCCGTCGGAGGGACGGATGCTGACGTCCACCACATTCGCACTGCCAATGGTGCCGAGGTCGTGCGGTTGGCCGCCCGAGGTCGGATAGAAGTACGTCGCGTCGAGCACGGCGATGGGCGCGACGGCGTCGAGGGATGCTTCCACGACGTTGGCGTCGAACTTCCGCTTGTATGAGTCGTGGTAGTAGCTACGCGTGGTCATGACTGGTGATCCCGCTGGTCGGTTGGGCGTCTCGGGCGGCGGACGTGTCGGATGCGCTTTCGTTCATCGCGGCTCGGGGCTACTTGTTCATCATCGTGCAGACGCCGACGGTGGACGTCCCGTGAATCCTCTTTCTACAGTGTCGGGCGAATCTCTCGCCGAATTGACCGTCTATTCCATCGGCCACTCGACGCGGTCGAGCGAGCAGTTCATCGGGTTGCTGGAGGCTTCTCGCATCGAGGTGCTTGTCGATGTTCGCCGGATGCCGGGCTCGCGACGGCTTCCACAATTCGACTCGACGACACTCTCACGTTCGCTTTCTACGCGCATGATCGACTATTGCTGGGTTTCGCAGCTCGGGGGAAGACGGCGTCCCCAACGAGATTCACCGAACACCGGTTGGCGGCATGCCGCGTTCCGGGCCTATGCGGATCACATGCTCACCGACGAGTTCGCCGATGGGTTGTTTGAGCTCCTCATGCTGGCGAACGGTAAACCGACGGTGATGATGTGTGCCGAAGTACTCTGGTGGCGGTGTCATCGGCGTCTGATCGCCGATGCGCTCGTCGTGCTTGGCTTGCGCGTCGTGCACATTTTCAATGAAGGCAAGCAGGAGGTGCATCAGCTCGCGCCGCCGGCCCACGTGTTGGGCGGGGAGTTGTCGTACGGAAGTGGAATCACCTAGGGAGCGCACATGTCATCGTTGAATCGGAAGATCGAAGGTGCCGTCCTCGTCCGTCACCTGAAGCGCGACGAGCAGATGATCGACCAGGACCTCCTCGCTCGCCACGGCCGGAGCGCGAGGACGCTCGTGAAGGACGGCCCACTGCGCCTCACGTTGATCGCGCTTGCCGCCGGCGGCGGAATGCCGTCGCATCGCGCGGAAGGTCCGGTAAGTATTCACCTCCTGGAAGGTGATGTCGCCCTTGACGCCGAGGGGAGCGAGTATGCCCTCGTGCCCGGTGAGGTACTCGTCCTCGCCGCCGGGGTACAACACGGCGTTCGGTCGAGCGGCGGATGCATGCTCCTGCTCACCGTCGTGCACCTGCCCTCCGCCGGTTCTCCCCTCGCCTCCACCTGACGATCAGCGCGATGATGACGTCGACGGACCTGCGCGTGCAGGACATTCATGACACCCTCGTGGCGTTCTACGCGCAGCTCGAGAGCGACCCGTTGCTCGCGCCTTACTTCGAGACGCTCGACATGACGGCGCACATGCCACGCATTGTGTCGTTCTGGGAAACACTGCTCTTTCACACCGGTAGCTACACGAGCAACGCGTTCCTGCCGCACCTGACGATGCCGGGATTGACGGGCGCACACTTCGCGCGATGGGTGGCGACGCTCGAGGC
>JBKJUW010000105.1:0-23332 GCA_046589725.1 Gemmatimonadaceae bacterium | reverse complement strand
TCGGCGAGCGTCATCTGCGCAACGAGATCGGCTGCGCGTGCTCCGGGTGAAAGTCGCCAATCCTCGTAGGGATCGAGCTTGCCATTCCTGTTGAGGTCGCGGAAACGCCGGCCGGCGATCGTCAGGACCGGCGTGGAGGAGGACTGTATCGGTGGCGGCGATACGACCTGTGCGCCGAGTGGAAGGGCGGCGAGCGTCGATGATAGCAGCGCGGCAACGAGGCGAGACGTTTGCATGGTTGGTCGACTTGTGCGAGGCGTGGACAATCCGGGTTTCGACCGGGAGTTCCTCAACACGCTTCTGGGTGTGTCCCAAGGCTAGTTGAAATTCAGGTGGCAGCCTCAGGAAAACCGGTCACGCGGCGTGATGTGCGCTGACCGGGAGCTTGCTGGCCAGCGCGCGTTCGAGCAAGGGGAGTTGGCGATAGTTCTTGACGAGGCGGAGCCGGGGTTCGACCGCCAGCAGCGCCGCCGCGCACCAGCGCAGTTTCAGATCACTGGTCCGCCAGCGATCGACGCGGAGCGTCGTGGCATCCACGCGCGCCATGATCGTCTCGATCAGGTTCGTCGTCTTGAAGCTCAGGCTCAGTTCGGCCACGACATCGAGTCGATGCAGGGTCAGTGTTTCCTCGAGCCCCTCTTCCAGGCTGCGGGCCGCCGAGACGTTCACCTTCGTGAGCTCCGTGATCAGTCGCGTGAGGGCGCGTTTCGCGTCGGCATAGCCCGGAAAGGCGTACGCCGCCTGCAGTTTGCGGCGCCAGACGACGTGGTCCGCGTTTCGGGAGGTAGCTCAGCACGTTCTCCCGTTTGTGCCACTGGCCGCGCTGCACGGCGACGTCGTCGCCAAACACGTCCCGCACCGCGGCGCGCAGTCCCTTGGCGCCGTCGAGCACCACGAGCAGGCCGTGCGCGGGCACGAAGCCGCGGCCGACCAGATCCTGCAGGAACGCCGCACAGACGCGTTTGTTCTCCGTCGCCGTCTGCACCAACCCCAGGATGCGCTTCTCCCCCGTGCGCGTCACCCCTAGCGCAATGACGAGCTGATCGCGTGCAAAGGTCTCCCATCGAGGAAGAGCGCGAGCCACTCGCGATCGTCCAGGCGCCGGCCCTGCACCGCTGCCAAGGTGCGCGCGCTGCTCTTGATGAATCGGCGCGAGACACTCGACTTGGCGAGTCCGAACGCCTCGGGCACCGCCTCCGCGGCGGCTTCGTAGTCCCGGCAGGACAGCCCCCCGAGCACGCAACGGAAGAGCCCGAGGTCCAGCGAGCGAGGCGTCTGCAGGGCGTGGTAGCTGGGCAGCGGCACTTCGTGGCCCGCCGCCCGATCCCGCACGCGGCGCATTCACGAACGGGACGAGGATAATCGCGTTGTGCGTCATCGTGACTTCTCCAACTCAGCGATGCTGCGGTTGCACTTGCATCCACGCTTTCGCAGCTTCGTGCCATGCCCAACCCTTCACGTCGCGAGTTCATGGGGCTCGCCGCCTTCGGTGCGGCCAGCCTCGTCACCCGCCCATGGCAGTGGCCGGCCGCTCCTGACGCAGACCTGGTTGTGTTCAATGCCAAGGTCTTCACGATGGACGTGGGCATGCCAAGAGCTGAAGCCTTCGCCATCAAGGACGGCCACATCATCGCCGTCGGTAGCAACAGCGAAATCCGCGCACTGAGCAGGCGCCGCACGCAGACCTACGACGCCCGGCGGATGACCATCCTCCCCGGCTTCGTCGATTGCCACAATCACGCTGGCGGCACGATGCTGCTGTATGAAGTGCTCGTGGGTAATCCATTCGAGGTCGAGTTCGTCACCATCGACAGCATCATCGAGAAGCTCCGCGCGAAGGCGCAGACCCTTCCCGAGGGCACGTGGGTCGAGGGCTACTTTCACGACGACACCAAGCTCAAGGACAAGCGCCTCATCACGCGCCATGATCTCGACAAGGTCTCCACCGTGCACCCGGTGTGCGTGCACCACCGCGGCGGGCACACGTCCTTCTATAACACGAAGGCGCTCGAGATGGCTGGCATCACGAAGAGCACGCCGAACGTGCCGGGCGGCACGTACGACAAGGATGCCAACGGGGAGCTGAACGGCCGAGTCACGGATCGCGCGCGCGGCGTCATTGATGGCACCGGAAGGCGACCGCAATTCAGTCCCGAGGAGCGCGCGCGGCGCGAACGCGATGGGTTGGCGCATATCTCCAGGGAGTTCGCGCGCTATGGACTTACGTCGGTTCACCACGAAGGTGGCGACCTCGCCGCGATCCAGGACATTCGCGCTCGCGGAGAATTGAAGCATCGCGTCAGCTACGAAGCGGAGGATGACGTGCTGGAGTCGATGATCCGGGACGGAATCAAGACCGGCTTCGGCGACGAGTGGATCCGCTTTGGCGCGACGAGCGAGCACACGATCGACGGCTCGTTCTCCGAACGCACACTGGCGATGAGCACGCCCTATCCGGGAACGAACTACACGGGGAATGTCACCGAGACGCAGGCAACGCTCAACGCGTGGGTCGAGCGCGTGCATCGGGCTGGCATCCAGGTAAACTGCCACGCGAACGGTGACGTCGCGATCGACATGTATCTCACGGCGTTCGAGCGGGCACAGAAAGTCGCGCCCCGCGCGGACGCACGACCCAAGGTCACCCACTGCACGATCATCAACGAGAGTCTCGTGGCGCGGCTCAAGGCGGCCGGTGCGGTGCCGGCGCTGTTCACGACGTACGCCTACTACAACACGGACAAGTTTCCGTTCTACGGGGAGGACATCATGCGGCGGAGCATGGCGTTCCGCTCGCTGCTCGACGCCGGCGTGAATGCGACGGCGGGTTCGGATTTCCATCCGGGACCATTCGCGCCGCTGATGGGCATCCAGGGCATGGTGACGAGAAAGGGATGGGACAACACGACGTGGGGCCTGAATCAACGCATCTCGGTCGACGAGGCGATTCGCGTCAACACGCTCAATGGCGCCTACGCGTCGTTCGAGGAGAAACTCAAGGGCTCGATCACGGAAGGAAAGCTCGCGGACTTCGTGGTACTTGCCGACGACCCGCACACCGTACCCCCGGACCGGATCAAGGATATTCAGATCGTGCGCACGGTGGTCGGTGGAACGACAGTCTTTTCGTCGTAGACTCCCAGACTCATTCAGCTTCTGACAACGACACAGGATCATTCATGAGACGTTACGTCCTCATCGCGCTGGCGATGCTCACACCCATCACTGCTTCCATGTCGCAGCGAGCCCCCGCGCCCGACGCGAACGCTCCGCGCGCGCGAACCGTCAATGGAATCGTCGCCGGCCTCGCGTTGCCGAGCGGCGTGCACGCGTTCCGGGGACTTCCCTATGCTGCGCCACCGGTGCGTGAGCTGCGTTGGCGCCCCCCACAGCCGGCGGTGAACTGGCAAGGCGTGCGTCTCGCGGACCGCTTCGCTGATCAATGCATGCAGGCGCGCGTCTTCGGCGACATGATGTTCCGGAACTCCGGTGTCAGTGAGGACTGTCTCTACCTCAATGTGTGGACGCCAGCGACGCGCGCGGCTACCGGGCTGCCCGTGCTGTTCTACATCTACGGCGGTGGCTTTATCGCGGGCGATGGGTCCGAGCCGCGTTACGACGGCGAGAGCATGGCGAAGCGCGGCATCGTCGTCGTCACGCTGAGCCACCGGCTCGGCATCTTCGGCTTCTTCTCGCACCCGCAGCTCGCCGCGGAATCGCCGCAGACGGCAACGGGCAACTACGGCCTGATGGACCAGACGGCCGCGCTTCGCTGGGTCCAGCGCAACATCGCGGCGTTCGGCGGCGACCCGAAGCGCGTGACGATCGCGGGCGAATCCGCGGGCTCGTTCTCGGTGAGCGCGCAGATGGCCTCGCCGCTCGCGAAAGACCTCTTCGCGGGCGCGATTGGTGAGAGCGGCGCCTTCTTCTCGACCACCATTCCCACACCGCCCCGCGCGGAGACCGAACAGAACGGCGTGAAGTTCGGGGCGGCCGTCGCCGCGCACTCGCTTTCCGCGCTGCGCGCCCTCTCCGCGACCGAGTTGCTCGAGGCATCGGGCCGGCCCGGCATTCCGCGTTTCGGTCCCAATGTCGACGGCTGGTTCCTGCCGGAATCCCCTGCAACCACGTTCGCGGCGGGTCGCCAGGCGCACGTACCGCTCCTCGCGGGATGGAATTCCGAGGAGTCGAACGCGCGCGCGATCCTGAACGAGACGCCCACGCCGGAGAATACACGGGCGCAGTTGGCGAAGCTCTTCGGTGAGCGGGCCGCTGAAGCGGAGAAGGTGTTTCCCGCCAGTACCGCGGCGGAGGCGCAGCAGTCACTCACCGATCTCGCGAGCGATCGCTTCATCGGGTATTCCACCTGGAAGTGGCTGGACACGCACGCGCGTACCGGCGGCAGCCCCGTCTATCGCTACCTGTATGCGCGCCCGCGGCCACCGCTCGTCGCGTCGATGGGTGATGCGAGGCCCGGGCTCGCGGGCGGCATCATCCGCGGTGGCGCCGGCAGCGCGCCGCCCCCCGCGCAGGGCGCCGTTCACTCCGCGGAGATCGAGTACGCGCTCGGCAACCTGCCGCTGAACCCCGTCTTCGCGTGGACGCCTGAGGATCACACGGTTTCGTCGACGATGCAGTCGTACTTCGAGAATTTCATCAGGACCGGCAACCCGAATGGTGCCGGGCTTCCCATGTGGCCAGTGGGCGCCGTCGACGCCTCCGGTATGGTGCAGCGCATGCGCATCGACGTCGAGTCGCGCGCGGAATCCGAACCCCGCGCACGGTATCTCTTCCTCGACCAGGTGTATTCGCGGCCGTAGTCGGGGATGTGCCCTTGACTCTCTACCTGAGTATAGGGTGTATGGTATCCTCATGACGATTCGCGTTGCCGCAGATCTCCAGGTGGGAGACATCGCCCGCGAGGCCGAGGTGAACGTCCAGACCGTCCGCTACTACGAGCGGCGCGGACTGGTGTTGCCCCAGGGCCGCTCGCACGGCGGCTATCGCCTCTATACGATGGACGCCGTGCGCGTCGTACGATTCATCAGGCGTGCGCAACTGCTCGGCTTCTCGCTCGATGAGATTGCGGAACTGCTCGAGTTGCGACGGAGTGCCCGCGGGTCGGTGCGCGACGCACGCGCGCTGGCCTCCGCGAAGATCGCCGACATCGACGCGCGGCTGCAGGGTCTGACATCGGTGCGCGACAGCTTGAGCCGGCTCGTCGCGGACTGCCGGTGTGATGCCAATGCCGCGCTGGAGGATTGCGTCATTCTGAACGCGCTCGATGACGCAGAGGCGCCGCTGCCGCCAATCGGCCTCTCGGCGCCAGAAACAACCGAGTCTAATGCCGTACCCGCCGCTTCCTGCGGCGCACAGCACCGTGCCACTGCACGGAAGTCCACAACCCCTTCCCGGAGATGACAATGCCCCCAACATCTGAAACGCCCGCACGATCCACCTGCTGCTGCGGCAAGGACTGCTGCCCGTGCAGCTGTGGTTGTCCTGCCACCGCCGGCTCGTGCTGCGGCAAGTGCATCGACTGCTGCGCATGCAGCGAGTAACGACCCGCTGACACTCACCCAACGTGCGCGCGCGGGCGCCAGACATGGCGCCCTCGTCACGTGCGGTACCGTCGCACGCTACAGCACTTGCACCATTCCGGTCTATCTCTGTTCAGCACCGAACGCCGCATCTGCAGTCAATGCAATCCGACGCTCCCCTTCACGGACGCGAAGAGCTTCGCTGAGTCGTACCCGATACCGTCCTTGAACACGGTCTCTACCTTCTCGATATCCGCGATACGTGACGAAGGATCGCCGTTCACGACAAGCAGGTCTGCCCGCTTGCCCACGGCAATCGAGCCGACTCGATCCGCGCGCCCGAGATACTGCGCACCGTTCAGCGTCGCAACCTTGATGGCCTCGAGCGGTGTCAACCCGGCTTCGACGAGCAACTCCAGCTCGCGGTGGTTGCTATAGCCGGCAACGACGCCGCCGTACCCCGTAGGATCCGTTCCCGCCAGTAACTGCCCCCCAGCGCGAAAATACGCGAGCTCGAACTGCATTTCCTTCGCAAAGAGCGTGGCGTACGGCGAGGTAGTCTGGCTGGCGAGTTGCGTCCAGACCTGAGTGTACTGCGTGCGGGCCTCGGGAAGCATGGCGTCGAGCGCGCCCTGTGGCGCCTTGGGACGACCCGGCGTGAACGTCTCGAACACGGTGAGTGTGGACGTCAGCGCAACATGCTTCGCCACGAGATACCTGATGAGCGACTGCACCGGCTCGGAGGCCACGTCGAGCGTCATGAGCGATGCGCTCACGCCGCCGTTGACCGTCGGGCACTCATCCGGTTTCTTCCCAGCCACGAAATCGCTCGCCACAACGAGGCCGTGCTCGAGGTTGTCGATGCCGATCGTCGCCGCCTCGCGAAAGGTGATCGAGCACAGGTGACCGGTGACCTTCAATCGGCGACGGTGCGCCTCCTTCACCACGGCGCCCAGTTCATCGCGCCGGATCTGCATGTACGCCTTGAATGACGTCGCGCCGCGATCTGCCCAGTGCGCCACCATTTCGCGCGCATCATCCGGCCCGGTCAGCGCATGCACCTGATAAATCGGCAACCCGGGGCCGTTGAGGTACGGCGCGGTAATGTCGAGGTCCGGGCCAATCACACGCCCACTGTCGATGGCATGCTTGAGCTCGAGGTCAGCATAGCCAGCCATGTTCCCCGCGGTGCGCGCGGTGGTGACACCGCCCGCGAGGTAGAGCCGCGGAAAGCTCAGCGACTGCTCGTTGTACACGCCACCGGCGCCAGATGGATAGAACATGTGCTCGTGCACCATCACCAGGCCCGGCATCACCGACTTGCCCGCGACGTTCACGACCTGCGTGCCGGCGGGAATCGCCACGTGGGCCGAATCGCCGACGGCGCGAATGATCCCATGCTCAATGAGAATGGTCTGGTCCGGCCGCGCCGCCGCGCCCGTGCCGTCGATCACCAGGGCATGCGTGAGCGCCAGGTGGCCGGTGTCGTACGTCGCAAAGAAGCGGACCTCGCCGGAGCGCGTCGGCCCCTGCGCGGAGGCGAGCGCGGCGGTGCAGAGCGCGGTAACGACATATAGGAGCGGACGCATGGTGTGGAAGCGGAGAGTTCGTGTGCATGGCGCCGCTGGCCTCATTGCATCAGCGAATGCCAAGCACGTGAATGAGCGTGATGCGGAGCGTCACGACACAACGTGACGCCGTGCCGGTGAGTATTACAGGCTTCCCCACGGTGCGGATAGCCTTCCTGCTCAGTCCGAGGCTCAACGCGCTTATGTTCATTCGAGTGCCACCTTCAGCCGAGCGCCAACCTACTGCAAATGCTGTTCAGGACTTTCGCCGCTGCCATCGCGCTCCTTCACGGCGCGTTCTCGCTGATCGTCGTATTCGGCGGCTTGCTCGTGCTGCGCTACCCCTCATTGCTCTGGCTCCACGCGGCCTGCGTGGCGTGGGCGGTGCTCACGATGACGACGGATCTGGGATGCGCGCTGACCACGTGGGAGAAGGCACTCTGGCGACGCGGGGCGCGGGAGCCTTACACGGTGGGGTTTGTGGAGCACTACATCGCGGGACCGCTGGTGCGCGGGACCGTTTCTCATGGTGGACACGTGCTGCTGGGCGCGCTCGTGCTGGGCGGCAATGTGGTGCTCTACTACTTCATCCTGCGGAGGCATTGAGCGGAGCGCGTCACCGGGGTCCCTCGAACAGGAATGTGTAGACGCCGCTGACACCGGGCTCGATTTCGACCATGTGGTCGCAGCCCAAGCGTTCAGGGTTCGGGCAGTGTAAGGAGGGCAGGTGGCGGCAGAGTTGTGCGCTGCCAACACCGTCCAAACCCTATCGATTGACCTCCGCCATGCTGCTCTCTCCACGACGCGCGTTCGCCAGTGCGCTGCTGCTCGGGTGTGCGCTACCCACCCGCTCGTCGCGCCGGCCCAGGTGCCGGTTCAGGCGCGCGCGAAGGCAACCATCTCGGTGAACGCCCTCGTGTTCAAGGACCTTAATGCGAACGGGCGCGTGGACGACTATGAGGGCTGGCGCCTGCCTGTCGCCGCGCGGGTGCGCGACCTCTCGTCCGGGATAATTCCGGTCGAGCAGACATGGGATGCGCGCTTAAGGGCCGGCATCGTTCCCGGGGCGACGTCGCTGATCGTCTCGGTGGACGTCGCGACGGGTGCACGAAGGGAAGAGACCACCGGCCCCGGGCTGAAGGTCGAACCGCAGTTCGTCGGAGCGGCGAACATTGGATATCTCATCAAGGCGGGCTCTACCGCGGATCTCAAGTATACCGCCAGCGGCGGCGCATTCCCGCGCGCGGTGCGTTCGCCATCCTGGTCGCCGGATGGACGCCAGGTCGTTTACGAGAAGGTCGAGTTCAAGCCGCGAGCGCAGAATCTTCCGCTTTACAGCTGGAGCGCGGATTACGAGTACCGCTGTACCGACGTCTTCCCGACGGTTGCGAGTGACGGAAAGCTGGTCGTCACGGAGAAGGCGCTTTCCGACGGCGCTATCTCCATCATGGACGCCGACGGTGCGAACAAGCAGCGCATCTTCACGGCCGGAAGTGGGGCGGCGTTCGCGCCGGCGTGGTCGCCGGATGGGCTGTGGATTGCGTTCGGGCTGGGCGGATACCTGCAGGCGCGCAAGTCCCAACCGGCGACAAGCATGATCGTGCGCCGCGACGGCACGGGAGCGCGCGAGCTCACTCCCGACTCCCTCAATGCGGGTTTTCCAAGCTGGTCCCCCGATGGAAAACGCATCGTCTACCGGATCTGTGGCGGCGCGACGGAAGGCTTGCGCATCATCAACGTGACCGACGGCTCCGTGCAGGTCTTCACGACCGAGTACGACAACCTGTCGTGCTGGTCGCCCGATGGCTCTCTGGTCGCCTTCACGCGCAAGCACGAGGGGAGCAACTTCGACATCTACACGATACGCCCCGACGGCTCGGATCTCCGCCAGCTCACCACGACGCCAGCCAACGATGCGCATGCCGTGTGGACTAGTGATAGCAAGCACCTGCTGTGGAACAGCGGCATCTACGGCTTCAAGGATGAGGCGGCACTCTATGACAATACTTTCCAGCCATATGGTGGCATCTTCATCATCAACGCCGACGGCACCGACAAGCGGCACTTGACGGATAGCCCATGGCCCGTCTTCTCCAGGCGGCATGCGCGTTTCCTGCCCGGAAACCCCGCGAGGCCGTAAGGTGACATTGCCGGCGCGCAGGACGCTCGGCCACACTAGGCAACGACTCGCGCGCGTCCGGTGTATCACAAGAAGGAGCGCCATTGTGACCGATGGCGTCACCTTTTCTCGAGCCTGGATTCGCGTTTCATGAGAGAGTTGGTACAGCCGTCTTCTTTACCTGATGCCGTGACCTCCGCTGGGAGCGCACAGCTCCCCGGAAGCGTGATCGGCGCGGTGCTGAACGCGCTGGCGGCGACCATTCGGCCTTGGGCGCGAATGCCGCGCGGACGCCGCTACGCTTTCCACTACGAGCGGCTCCTGGGGACGTCGCTCGAGCTGCAGGTCGTCGCCACGCATGCGGATGCGGCGCGGCGTGCAGAGGCAGCGGTGCTGTTTGAGGTTGATCGGCTCGCGCTCATCCTGAGCGGATACGATCCGACGAGTGAGCTCATGCGCTGGCAGGAGCAGCACGGCGTCCTCGAGCCAGTATCGCCTGAACTGGCCGATGTGCTGTCGGCTGCGGAGACATGGCGGGTCCGCACCGCCGGCGCGTTCAACCCGGCTGCCGCATCCCTGGTGGAGTTGCTGCGCGACACTCCACAGGAGGAGGACACGAACGTCGCTGCTCGCCAGGGGGCGCTGCACGAGCGCATGCTCGCATTGCGCCAACCGTTGTGGACGGTGAATCGCGCACGCGGTGCGGCCTGCCGTCTCACGCAGCTACCGGTGTCGCTCGATGCGATTGCGAAGGGCTACATCGTCGATCAGGCCGCATCGTGCGCGGGCGCGATCGACGGCGTCACGCAGGTGCTGGTGAACATCGGCGGCGATCTCCGGCACTTCGGCACGCGCCCCCTCGTCGTCGGCGTAGCGGACCCTCGCGCGCCGGCCGAGAACACGCGGCCGATCGCGGTCGTCCGGCTTACGGGAGAGGCGCTCGCCACCAGCGGCAGCTATCGGCGCGGCTTCGCGATGGACGGACGCCAGGTGTCGCACATCATCGATCCGCGCCGTGGCGCACCGGCGAGCCGCGTGATCAGCGCGTCGGTCATCGCGCCTGACTGCATGTCTGCCGATGCGCTGTCAACAGCGTTGAGCGTGCTGGCGCCGGATGAGGGTGTCGCGATCGCCGACGCGCTGCCGGGCGTTGGCTGCCTCATGGTGGACCAGGACGGAACCATCACGACGAATGATGCGTGGCGTGAGAGAGCTGCTGCGTAGGGATGCGTCACTTGAAAACACTTTTACTGAAGAGATGATCATGACGGATTTCGAAGACACCAGGATGACCGGCGCGCCAGTGGCGCGGCGCGAGCTGCTGGCGCGTTTCGCCGCCGCCGCTCTCGCCTATTCCGGCCTCACGGCATTTCGCCCGTTCACCACACGCGGCGGCAACGCATTGCGTGCGCAAAAATGGGACGAACATTTCGAGCTCGCCGTCGACCTCGAGATTGCCGCACAGGAGGGCATGCGGTATCACCGCCCGTACGTGGCAGTGTGGATCGAGGACGCCGAGGGCAGGGAAGTGCGGACGCTCAGTGCGTGGGTCAACACGTCCGGACGAGGACCGCGCTATATCCGCGAGCTGCGTCGCTGGAATCGCGCGGCGAGCGACCAGGAGCAGACGGGCGGCCCCGACCTCGTGGCTACGATGTCGAGCGCCACTCGACTGCCCGGTCGATACAGCGTGTCGTGGGACGGAAAGGACGAGCACGGCAAGCTCGTGGAGCAGGGCACGTATCGCGTGATCATCGAGGCCGCGCGCGAGCACGGTACCTACGGCGTGATGCAGGAGGACATGGCGTTCGGCGCCAAGCCGCTTGCGGTGGACCTGCAAGGCAACGTGGAGATCAAGGGAGCACGGCTTGACTATCGCCGTCGAAAGTAGCGTCGTGCACCGCCCGCGGCCGTTGCGGCTGCGGGTCCACTCTGTGCTGCGCTGGCTGCACATCTACACGTCGATGGTCAGCCTGGCGGCGGTCCTGTTCTTTGCCGCTACGGGCGTCACGCTGAATCATCCGGATTGGCTCGCAGCGGAATCGACGCGCGAGTACACCGGACACCTCCCGCCGACTTGGAAAACGCCGAACGGCATCGACTGGCTCGTCGTGTCCGAGTACCTGCGCAACACGCATGGCGTGCACGGGTCCGTCTCGGACCGCAGTGCCGATGACACGCAGGGTTCGCTGACGTTCAAGTCGCCGGGATATGGCGCCGATTGCACCATCACGCTGGCCGATGGCAGCTATCGCCTCACGGTGGCGTATCAGGGGGCAATCGGCGTGTTGAATGACCTGCATCGCGGGCGCGATTCGGGTCGGTCGTGGGCCTGGCTGATCGACGTGGCGGGAATCTTCCTGACGTTTCTTTCGCTCACCGGTCTCGGGCTGCTCTGGTACCTGAAGAAGGTGCGGACGGCGGGATTCGCAACGCTGGTGGCTGGCGGTTTGCTCCTTATCGTGTTGGCCAGGCTCGCGTCGTGAGGTCACGGCTTCAAGAGCGACCATGAGCAGCAGGGTACTTTCTGACGATCACCCGACTTCTTCAGAAGCACCCTCCACCACGCACGACACATGTTGACGACACGCACACTCGGTACACAGGGCCTGGCCGTCTCGGCGATCGGACTCGGGATCATGGGGATGAGCCACGCGTACGGCACGCGGGAGGAGCGCGATGAGCACGAGTCAATCGCCACCATCCATCGGGCCATCGAGCTGGGGTGCACGTTCCTCGACACCGCCGAGGCGTACGGCCCATTCAAGAACGAGGAGTTGCTCGCAAGGGCGCTCAAGGCGCTGCCGGGTTCGCGCGAGCGCGTGATCATCGCCACCAAGTTTGGATTCAAGTTCGACTCGAACGGCGTGATTGGCGGTGTGGACAGCCGCCCGGATCATATTCGGGAGGTGGTCGAAGCGTCACTGCGACGGCTGCAGACCGACCGCATCGACCTGCTCTATCAGCATCGTGTCGACCCGGCCGTTCCGATCGAGGACGTGATGGGCGCGATGGCCGACCTCGTCCGCGCGGGAAAGGTGCGTTACCTCGGGCTCTCCGAAGCCGGCGAGCAGACCATCCGCCGGGCGCACGCCGTGCATCCCATCTCGGCGCTCCAGAGTGAGTATTCGCTCTGGGAGCGCAACCTCGAGCCGCGCATCATTCCGCTGCTGCGTGAGCTCGGCATCGGCCTGGTGCCATTCGCGCCACTGGGCCGCGGCTTCTTCACCGGCGCGGTCAAGCGCGCCGAGGAGTATCCGGACGGAGATTTCCGGAAGGGCGATCCGCGCTACCAGGGCGAGAACTTCGACGCCAACGTGAGCGCGGCCTCCGTCGTGCAGAACCTCGCGGCGAAGAAGGGCGTGAAGGCGGGTCAGCTTGCGCTCGCGTGGCTGCTGCAGAAGGGTGACGACATCGTGCCAATTCCCGGTACGAAGCGGCGGACGTACCTCGAGGAAAACATCGGCGCGGCTGACATCTCGCTCTCGAAGGAGGACGTGACGACGCTCGAGGCAGCGCTCGCGCCGGAGAAGGTCTCGGGACCACGCTACGGCGAGAAGGGCATGGCGCAGGTGGATCGCTGATGTCGCGACCACGCGTGATTTGCCACATGGTCACCTCGGTCGACGGGCGCATTGTCTCCAATGGCTGGCCACTCACCGATGAAGCGCGCCGGCACTACGAGGAGATTCACGCGGGCTACAGCCCCGACGGATGGATGTGCGGCCGCGTGACCATGGAACCGTTCGCGAAGCACATGCGTCGCGACGCAGAAGTCACGAAGGAGTATCTCGGCGCCGCTCCGCGCGAGGACTTCATTGCGCCCGGTGCGCATACGTCGTTCGCGTTTGCGCTCGACGCGAGTGGGCGACTCGCGTGGGAGTCGAACGACATCGACGGCGATCATGTCGTGGCGATTCTGTCAGAGAGGGTGTCGGACGAATATCTGGCCTTCTTGCGCAAACGCAGCGTGTCGTACCTCCTCGCGGGCGCGCGTGGGATCGATCTCGCGGTCGCGCTCGAAAGGATTGGCGCGAAGTTCAACGTGAAGACGCTGATGCTCGAAGGGGGCGGACGCATCAATGGAGGCATGCTGCGTTCAGGATTGATCGACGAAGTGAGCCTGCTCGTCGCGCCGGTGGCCGATGGTCGGATCGGGACGCCCGCGCTGTTCGACATCGACGGCAACGGGGTCAGTCCCGTCAGCCTCGCACTCGACGCGGTGGAGCGACGCGCGGACGACATGCTCTGGCTCCGCTATCGCGTTGTGGAGAGCACCGTGTGACCACCGCACGTCAATCACCGCACGACGCGAAGCCCCTCATTCGACCAGCGACGCAGGGGGATATGAAGGCGGTTGGCCGACTCGGCGCGCTGCTCGTGCGCATCCACCACGATTTCGATTCTCAACGCTTCATCGCTGCGACGCCACACACCGAGGGTGGCTACGCTTCCTACCTCGACACACAGCTGGACGACCCGGCTGTCGTAATGCTCGTCGCCGAAAGGGACGGCGAGGTGGTCGGTTACACGTATGCCGGTGTCGAGGGGTTCGATTACATGGCGCTGCGGGGACCGGCGGGCATCCTGTACGACATCGTGGTCGATCCCGATCATCGTGGGCATGCCATCGGCGTGCTGCTCATCGAAGCGACGATTGCGACACTTCACGCACGAGGGGCGCCGCGGATCGTGCTCTCGACCGCCGAACAGAACGAGTCCGCCCAGCGGTTGTTTGCGCGGATGGGATTCAGGCGCACGATGATCGAGATGACGCGCGAGCTGCCGTGAGTCTTTGCAGGGGCATGCGTCGCGGCGCTGAAGGACGACGGTCCAGGATGGAAGGCCAGTCCTTGCTGGCCATAAGCGGGGCGAAGACACCGTTTCCGTCGTCGTGGAGACCGGCGAGCGCGGGGGCGATTCTGGCTACCGCCCGAACCACCCAAGCTCGACGGACAGCGTCAAGGCGGTGTAGGTGCTCCTCGAGCTGCCGATGTCACCCGACAGGGACAATGCGACACCGGGCACATAGACATTGCCGTGGAGCGACACGTCGTACGCCAGCGCACTTTCGCTCGGTGCGTAAGTACGGCGCCCTCCGCCGTCGATACCGCCGTCCTGATATGGTTTCGCTCGCGAGTAGCCCACCACGCCCGACGCGAATACGCGATGGCCGCCGGTGCGCATGCCGGTCAACACAGCGGCCTCCTCAACACCGTTTCCCGAACCCAGAAAGGGACCTGCGTCGCTCGCGCGATATGTGACGAGCCACCGTCCAACGGACACCGTCCCGCGCGCGACGCCGGCGAAAAGTACCTGGGACTCACCCGCACCGCGGGCCGGTCCGAGCCCCACGGACGCCCACACCGCGACCGAGTCACCCCAGCCCGCGGCACCTGCAGTGGTGTCAGTCGCGGACTGCGCCTGGGCCACGCACGGCACGGCAAGAGCGAGCGCAAGGAGCGCGATGCGACGGCGCGCGGCGACACGAAGCGGAGAGAGCACGGCAGCCTGAAGTCGAAAGCGATGTGCGCTTGACGAGGGCACCGCGATTCCTGGGAAGATCGCGGATTGACGCGCGAACGAAACTCCGCTGCTGGCGCGGGCGATTCGCGTGTCGTCACCGAGGAACGCGTACAATCACCAAAAATCGGCTCACCCCTTCCACCGCGCCCGCGCCTGGAGGACGCGGGCACCGCATTGTCATGCCTTGAGCAAGTCCTCGATCCTCACCGGCAGCTCACGCACCCGCACCCCCGTGGCGTGATACACCGCCGACGTGATCGCCGCCGCCGTCCCCGCCAGCCCGATTTCGCCGACGCCGCGCGCACCCATCTCGTTCATCACCAGGTCGGGATGGTCGAGAAAGGTGACGTCGATCGGCGGCGCATCGGCGTTCGTGCTCACCATGTAGTCAGCGAGGTTGCTGTTGATCGGCGCGCCGTAATGCTGGTCGTATCGCGATTCCTCCAGCAGCGCCATGCCGATCCCCATCACCACGGCGCCCTCGATCTGATTACGCGCGGGCTTCGGATTGAGTATCCGCCCGGCGTCGATCACGCTCACGAACCGCGACACGCGTAGCCGCGCCGTCTCCGGGTGCCAGGTCACCTCGGCGAACTGCGCGCCGTATGAATGCAGCGAGTACTTCTTGCTCTCGGCGCCGCCCAATGTAGTTGCCGACTGCCCGTTCCCGATCGCCGCACGCACGTTCGCGCGCGCAAGTACGTCGCCGAGTGGTACGCCAGACGCCGGGTCGCTCTTCCGCGACACGCGTCCGTTTGCGAGCTGGAGGTCGGCCGCCTTCGCGCCCTTGAAATGCGCGTTCGGTCCGGAGGTCGCCATGCCGAGCAGCGACTGGATGGCCGCCCGCGCCGCGTTCGATACGGCGGGAATCACCGATGCCGTCACCCAGGAGCCACCCGAGATCGGGCCTGCGGGCAGACGCGTGTCCCCGAGCTGCACGTCGATCTTCTCGATCGGAATCCCCGTGACTTCGGCGACCACGAGCGCGAGCACCGTGTACGTGCCGGTGCCGATGTCCTGCGTCGCCGTCTTGACGGTCGCCGTGCCTTCGCGCGTGATCTCCACCGAAGCCTGCGCGTCGGAGCGAAAGGCGCCCCACGCGCATGTCGCCATGCCCCAGCCGATCGTGAGCCCGTCGCGCTTCATCGCACCGACGCGCGGGTCACGACGTGCCCACCCGAACTTCTCGGCACCCACGGTCATGCACTCGAGCAGGTGCCGCGAGGAGAAGGGCAGCTTGCTCGACTCGTCGAACTGTGGCTCGTTGCGACGGCGCAGCTCGATCGGGTCCATCTTCAGCGCAATGGCCAGCTCGTCCATCGCCGACTCCATGGCGAAGAGGCCCGGCACCGCGCCGGGTCCGCGCATCGCCGTCGGCGTGCCGATGTTGCCGCGCGACAATGCCGACGCCACGCGCAGATTGGGCACGCTGTACATGAACGGCGTGGCTTCGCCGCAGTCCTCCTTGTAGTCGTCGAGGATCGACGTCTGGTTGAGGTACTCCTGTGAGAGCGACACAAGCTTGCCGTCGCGATCGGCGCCGATACGGAAGTGCTGCTGCGTGCGCGGCCGGTGGCCAACGGCCTCGAACATCGATTGCCGCGAGACGACGAGCTTTACCGGCGCGCCGATGTCACGCGCGATGCCCGCCGCGAGGATCGAATGCGTCCACGGCCACAGCTTGCCGCCGAACCCCGATCCGAGGAAGTGCGTGATGACGTGAACGTTCTCGAGCGGGACGCCAAGCATCTGGTGGAGTACGTCGCGGTGGTTGAGGACTGCCTGCGACGTTTCGTACAGCGTGACGTGATCCTTCTCCCACGCGGCCACGGTGGCGTGGAGCTCGATCGGGTTGTGCACCTCGGTCGGCGTGACGTACGTCTGGTCGACCGTCACCGCCGCTGCCGCGAAGGCCGTGTCCGCGTCGCCGCGCTCGCTCTCCGTCTTCATCGGCTTGTCGGCCACCATTTCTGGCGCGACGTTGTGCGGGGCGGTCGTGTACTGCACGCGCACCGCATCCGCAGCCGCCTTCGCCTGCTCCATCGTCTGCGCGACCGCCACCGCGACGTACTGGCCGTAGTAGCGCACCTCGTCGTCTTCGAAGGGCGGGCGCTTCTCGTCGATCAGGCCGCTGAAGCCCTTGGGCGGTGCCGCGCGGAAGAACGCCTTGATGTTCCCTCGGTGGTAGACCGCCTTCACCCCGGGCAACTTCCTCGCTACACTCGCGTCGATTTGCGCGATGCGGCCGCGCGCGACCGTGCTGCGCACCGGGATGGCGTACAGCATGCCCGCGAGCGAGATGTCGGAGGTGTAGACGGCGCGTCCACTCACCTTGAGTGGCCCATCGATGCGCGGCAGCTTGCCGCCGAGCACCTTCGGCGACGCGGGCGCGCCGACGGCGTTGGATCCCTTGGCGGCGCTCATACGGTGGCCATCCCGGTGGCGAGGCGCAGTGCGTGCGCGAGGCATCGCTGCGCGAGCTCGACCTTGAATCCGTTCTCGCTCTGCGGCTTGGCGTCGGCGAGTGCGAGCTTCGCCGCTGCGACGATCGTTCCCTCGTCCACCGCTCCTCCGGTGAGCGCCTGCTCAGCCGCCATCATCCGCCATGGCTTCGTGCCGACGCCGCCCATCGCGAGCCGGACGTAGCGGAATCGTCCGCCCGCGACTTCAACAACGACTGCCGCCGAGGCCAGCGCGAACTCGTACGACTGGCGGTCGCGCAGCTTGAGGTAGCGCGACGTCGCGCCCGCGCGCGGCGGCGGCAGGGTGACGTGCGTAACCAGGTCGCCGGGCTCGAGCACCGTCTCGCGCTGCGGCGTATCGCCGGGGAGAAGGTGAAAATCCTGGAAGGGAATCATCCGCTCACCCTTGCTGCCCTGCACGTGCACTGTGGCTTCGAGTGCGGCCAGTGCGATGTTCATGTCCGATGGATTGGTCGCGATGCACTGCGAGCTGGTGCCGAGGATTGCGAGAGAGCGATTGTCGCCGGCAATGGCGGAGCAGCCCGAGCCCGGCTCGCGCTTGTTGCACGCCATGGCGGTGTTGCGGAAGTACATGCACCGAGTGCGCTGGAGCAGATTGCCGCTGGTCGTCGCCACGTTGCGGAGCTGCGCCGAGGCACCGGAGAGCAGGGCCTCGGAAAGGACGCGATAGTCGCTGACGATGCCCGGATCGTGCGCCAGGACTGCGTTGCGCACGAGCGCACCGATGCGCTGTCCCCCGTCCGCGGTCCGCTCGATCGCATTCAGTCCGAGATGATTGATGTCGACGAGCCGAGTGGGGTGCTCGACGTTGAGCTTCATGAGATCGACGAGCGTTGTGCCGCCGGCGAGGAACCGAACGGGCGCGCCCTGCTGCGCGGTCGTCGACTGCGCGCCGATGCCGATAGCCTCGGGGATCGTGCGCGCGCGGGTGTACTGAAAGCGTTCCATGGTCAGCCCCGGCTCGCAGATGAGTTGCCGCGCACATCCTGGATGGCCGCGACAATGTTCGGGTAGGCGCCGCAGCGGCAAATGTTGCCGCTCATCAACTCTTTCACGTCGCTGTCCTTGGGGCCGCAGGGTTCCTTCATCAGGGCCACCGCCGACATGATCTGCCCCGACGTGCAGTAGCCACACTGATAGCCGTCGTGCGCAACGAACGCGGCCTGCATGGGATGCAGCGACTCGGGTGATCCGATCCCCTCGATCGTGGTGATGTCGTCGCCTTCGTGCATGAGCGCGAGGCGGAGACAGGAGTTGACGCGTTCGCCATTCACGTGAACGGTGCACGCGCCGCACTGCCCATGATCGCAACCTTTCTTCGTGCCGGTGAGGTGCACGGTCTCGCGCAGCGTGTCGAGCAGGGTTGCGCGCGGGTCGATGCGGATCCGGTGTGTCTCGCCGTTGATGCGGAGCGCGATCGGCACCGTGCCGGGAATATCGGGCGCGGCGGCGGCCTGCGTCGGCGTTGCGACCGCTTCAGCGGCGGCGGACACGAGCGGAATGGAGGCCGCGACACCTGCGACGCCCGCCGCACCCGCGCGCGACAGAAAACCTCGGCGCGAGAGGAATCGAGGGGAATCGTCCTTCTCGGACGCGTCAGGATCGTGCATGCGTGACTCCTGTGAGGCGTTGTGGCATCGTCTTCATTTGCGCGGACGCTCGGGTACGATAGTCTCGCCCATTGCGAGCATCTCCACCAGTTGTGCGATCTTGCGCGCTCGGCCGATTGGCGTCTTCATGTTGTTCGTGCGAAATGCGAGCGCGAAGAGATTCATTTTGCCGAGTGTCGCAAAGGTCGCGCGCGCTCCAGGACTCGCGTCGATGGCGGCTCGGAGATCGTCGGGGATAGTTGCGACGGTGGCGCTGCGTATCGGCGCGTACGCGGCATCCCAGCGCCCGTCGGCCTTCGCGAGGTCCACCTGCGCTTGCCCATGCTGAGTGATGCGCCCCTCGTCGGTCAGCCGAGCGATGTTGTCGCGGTTCACCTGACTCCATATGCTACGCGGCCTGCGCGGAGTGTAGCGCTGGAGGAACGAGCGTTCGTCGAAACCCTTCCGGATGCCGTCAATCCATCCCCAGCACAGTGCGACATCGAGCGCCTCCGGGGCCGTGACTGTCGGCAATCCGGAGTCCTTCTTGTGGATCTTCAGCCAGATCTCCGTCTCGCGCGCGTGGTTTGCGGAGAGCCACTTCTCGAAGGCCGACTGCGTGCGGAAGCTCTTGATCTTCTTCGGATCTGGGAGAATCGGCGCCATGGTGGAGAATATGCGGAAGCCTTCTCCTTTGTAAGGAAAGTGCGGGATCGCGGTATGTTTGGTATGGCGGGCCGGCCGGCCCGAAGGCTCGGCCGATTGGCTGTCGTAAATCATTTCAGATGGAGAGCGGCATCATGAACGGTCGAGTCGTCGTCAGCGCTCTTTGCCTCATGACCTCGGCACTATCGGCACAGAGTCCAGCGCGCCCCGTCAACGTGCAGACCAGGTCCGGCATCGTGGCGGGCGTGCCGAGCGGTGATGGCACCGTGACGAGCTTCAAGGGAATTCCGTTCGCGGCGCCGCCCGTCGATTCCCTGCGGTGGCGCGCTCCCCGGCCCGCCGCACCGTGGACAGGCATCCGTCAGGGCGACCGGTTCGGTCCGTCCTGCATGCAAGGTCCGAATACACCATTCGGTCCGTGGACGAACGAGTTCCTCTATGTCACTCCCGTCAGCGACGACTGCCTTTACCTCAACGTCTGGACCGCGGCGAAACCGACCGAGCGACGTCCGGTCCTCGTGTACATCTACGGAGGCGGCTTCGGCTCCGGCTCCGGCGACGTCCCGGTATACGACGGCACCCGGCTCGCGATGAAGGGGCTCGTCGTACTCACGGTCAACTACCGTGTCGGACCGCTCGGCTTCCTCGCGCACCCGGAGCTGACCGCGGAGTCGCCGGCGCATGCGTCGGGGAACTACGGCCTGCTCGACCAGGTGGCGGCCCTCGAGTGGGTGCGTGACAACATTGCGGCGTTTGGTGGAGATCCCGCGCGGGTGACGGTCGCCGGCCAGTCAGCGGGCGCGATGTCCGTCGCGCTGCTGACGGTGTCGCCGCTGGCGCGTGGTCTGTTTCATCGCGCCATTATCGAGAGCGGACCCGGTGGTCTCGCCTCGGTGGGCGTGGCAGGCACGCGCGGTCTCGCACGACCCCGTGCCGATGCGGAGCGCGACGCTGTCGCATTCGCCACCTCGAAGAACGCGCCGTCGCTCGCCGCGTTGCGCGCGTTGCCCGCCACCGATTTCGTCCGTGTTGCCGGGCGCTTCGGGCCGGTCGTTGACGGGCTGTTCATCCAGGACGACATGGCCGCACTCGTCGCAGCCGGCCGCGTGAACGACGTGCCGGTGCTTACCGGATTGAATGCCGACGAAGGCAGCGCGTCGCCTACGTACGGACGCATCGCCGCCGAGGCGTTTCGTCAGCAGGCGGCGCAACGCTATGGTGAGCGCGCGGGCGAATTCCTCGCCCGCTATCCGTCGGCGTCCGAAAACGAGGCGTCCGGTTCGCAGAAGGAGGCGGCCCGAGACGCCGCGATTGCCGGTGTGCAGCAACTGCTCACCGAGCGGGCCCGGACGTCGAAGTCCCCGGCATTTGCCTACTATTTCACTCGCGCCATCCCGTGGCCCGAGCACCCCGAGTTTGCCGTCTTCCACTCCAGCGAAGTCCCCTACGTCTTCGGCACGCTCGACGTGCTCGCTCGGCCATGGACGGACGTGGACCGTCGTCTTTCGGAGCTCATGATGGGTTACTGGGTAAACTTCGCGACGCGCGGCGACCCGAATGGGCCTGACCTGCAACGCTGGCCAGCGTTCGATCCAACGAAGCCGAGCGTGTTGGAACTCGGCATGAAGATCGGTGTTCGACGTTCGCTCGATCCCGCGCTCGTGGGTCTCCTTGCGCGATGACGAAGATTCACGAAGTCCGCTTTTTCGTCCTGTCCATTGGTCGTTTCCGGAGACCCCGCCGCTGCGTGATCGCGTGAGAAGAATCATCAGGCTCGGCACCCTCGTGGTCGGTGTCGCCATCCCGTTCGTTACCGCGTGCGCCGAAAGGGCGGAGCGCGGCGGCGGCACTGTCGCGGCGACGGCGACGCACCCCGTGCCCGACGGACGCGGGAACGCCCAGCAGGGCGTACCCGCGGACACCGTTGACTCGCTGGCCGCGGCTCGCCGAGCGACGGTGATGGACACCACGCACCGTAGGCCCGCGACGGTGACGTCACCGAGCGTCGCTCCTCGCGCGGCGAACAGTGGGGCGGTGAGGGACACCACGCCCCCGAAGACTGTTGTCGGCAAGATCGGTCCGAAGTCCGGCGGCCGCCACCTCGCGTTCCGCAACACGGGAAGCGACGCGGACACCCTCTGGCCCGTGAAAGGACCTGCGCCGCTGCCCGGATCCATACTGCCTGCGAGGCGCATCGTGGCGTTCTATGGCAACCCCTTGTCGAAGCGCATGGGAATTCTTGGCGAATTCTCTCCCGACGTCATGCTCGCCAGGCTCGACACCGAGGTTGCGGCGTGGACCCGCATCGACCCGGACCACCCTGCGCAACCGGCGCTTCACCTGATCGTTCTCGTTGCGGATGCCCAGCCGGGCAGCAGCGGGAAATACCGAACGCGCCATGACAGCGCGATGGTGGAGAAGGTTTATGGTTGGGCGAAGAGCCGGAACGCGCTGCTGTTCCTCGACCTCCAGGTGGGTCAGAGCACGCTCCAGTACGAGCTCCCGTGGATCGAGAAATTCCTCAAGCGGCCGGACGTGCACCTCGGCATCGATCCCGAATTCTCGATGAAGAAGGGCGGCATACCCGGCAAGCGTGTCGGGACGTACGACGCGGCCGACGTCAACTACGCGTCGCACTTCTTGGCGGGCCTCGTGGACAAGTACCACCTGCCGCCGAAGATCCTCGTCGTGCACCGCTTCACGCCGGGCGGCGTGACGAACACGCGGAAGATCACGCTCGACCCGCGCGTGCAGATCGTGATGCACATGGACGGCTTCGGCCCGTCGTGGATGAAGCGAGACACCTACTGGCGCGACATCAAGAAGGAGCCCGTGCAGTTCACCGGATGGAAGCAGTTCACGAAGGCGAAAAACGATCGGCCGCCCACGCCGCGCGCGGAGATTCTGCGGCTCTGGCCCGTACCGCTTTACATCCAGATCCAATAGCATTGCTCACGACGACATCCGCCTGTCCACCCTGTCAACTTCGATCTCGCCCATGCCGCCGCTCCGTCACGCCACCTCGTCGCACCGCGTAGTCAGGGCGCTGCGCGCCCTGCTTTCGCTCGCCTGCGTCTGCGCCACCGCCACTTCAGCGGCGGCGCAGGACGCACGGCCCATTCGCGCGCTCTACGTGACGGGCGGCGGCTTTCACGATTTCACGGCGCAGAAGGTGATCGTACCCAACGGGATCTCCGCGCGTACCAACATCGTGTGGACAATCGACCACACCGCGGACACGTCGACGAAGATGTTGATCCCGCGCCATGAGAACACGGCATGGGCGGACGAGTTCGACGTCGTCGTCTACAACATGTCGTTCTCCTATGTCGTTGATGCGGCGTGGATCGAGCGCCTTGCCCATGCGCATCGCGACAAGGGCGTCGCCGTCGTCATCCTGCACGGCGCGACCCATAGCTACCGTCGCTCGACCACCGACGCGTGGCGCGAGCTCATGGGCGTGGCCAGCATGCGACACGACAAGCAGCGTGACTTCCGGATCGAGCGGCTCGACGCCGACAACCCGATCGTGAAGGCCCTGCCGAAGGAGTGGGGGCCGGGAAGCGATGAGCTCTACAACATCGACAAGATGTGGCCGACGGCGACTCCGCTGGTGCAGGCGTGGAGCATCGAGGGTGAGAAGCATTTCCCGGTGGTGTGGACGAACAACTACGGAAAGGCTCGCGTCTTCGCGACGACCATGGGGCACACCAACCGCACCATGTCCGATCCCGTCTATCTCGATCTCGTGACGCGCGGCTTGCTATGGACGGTGGGCAAGCTCGCGGCGGACGGCACGCCGGTCGCCGGCTATGGCCCAGGGACATCGGCTCCCTGAGCT
>JBKJUW010000136.1:0-26916 GCA_046589725.1 Gemmatimonadaceae bacterium | reverse complement strand
CTCACGGCGTGCTTGCCGAATGGCACCAGCATCGCGGCGTCCTGCGGCGCGCTGGCGAATCCTGCTTCTACCGCGGGGTCGAGGCGAACAGGGCGCATGTTATACCGGTGTGAGCTCGATTTCGCGCGGGAAGCGCAGGTGTGCTTTCACTTCGTCGCGCGCCGCAATGAGACGCTCCACCTCGGCTGACACTTCCTCGGCGAGTCCGATGTGGGTCGTCAGCCCTTCTACGGTCGCCGATCCCGCGTGCAGGCGGAGCAGGTTGAGTCGAATGGTTTCCAGTGCCCCCACCGCCTCGCCCAGCTTCTCGTGGACGAGATCGCGCTCGGCACGCAGTGACTCGTAATCCTCCGAGTTGGCTGGGCCGGACTCTCCGAGCGCATCGTGCAATTCGTCGTACCGCGCGCGCAGCCGTTGGGCATCGTTCTGGAGGCGATGCAGCACCGCGGGAAGGCTGCCGAGTGCCTGGCGGGCGTCCTTGGGAAGACTCTCGAACAGTTGTTCAGCAGCCATCCCGAGGGACAACTCGGTGGCGCGATGCGTCATGGCCGCCGCGACGGTCTGCTGGCCGCGCAGCCTGCGGGCGACCGCGAAGGCGAAAGTACCCACGCGGCCGAGCCACACCGATGACCAGAACTCCGTGTCGATGTCTCGGCGATGCTGCAGCACGGCCAGGTAGGCCATCCCCGAAAGGGCGGCGAGACCTCCAGCTACCAGCGTCACGGGCACGGCAGTTTCAGCGAGCACGCGTGATGCGTCAAACACCTTGCCGAGCGTGACAAACGGCAGCGCGAGTGCCGTGAAGGACCCGAAGATCCGAAAGGTCCGCGAGAGGATCGCCTCGGAGATCGACCGCCTCGACCCACTCTGCACCGCACGTTCCTCCCGCGAATTCTCTACCTCGGCTCGGAAGGCTGGCGCGAGATCGGCGTGCGCGAATCCGAGACGTACGAGTCGGCGCGCTCCCAGTACGGCGAACGCGAACGGAGCCGCCGTGGCGCCGAGCGCGAACGTCGCAAAGCCCTGCCCGACCCCGAGGGCCGCGGAGACGATGCTCGACCCCATGAGCAGCGCTGCCGCGTAGAGGAGCGTTCCCCCACCGTCCATGCGGCCATTCCGGCGAACGAAGGCGCGCAGCGCGACCGGCATCTCACGTCGCTGATCCATGGCGACACCGAGCTGCTCGGCGAGTGCTTCCGCCGACGCGGGCCGATGCGCGGGATCCTTGGCGAGGCATCGGTCGACGAGCTGCGCGAGCTTGCGCGGTACCGCAATTCCCAACGACGCGAGCGGCGGTGGTGCCTCGGTCACCTGCTTCGCGAGGATCTGTGTCGCGGAGTCGCCCTCGAATGGTAGTCGACCAGAGAATGCGTAGAACGCGGTTGCGCCGAGTCCGTAGAGATCGGAGCGCGCGTCGATGTCGCCGCCGAGTGCCTGCTCGGGACTCATGAACTCCGGCGTGCCGCTGATGCCATCGACCGCGGCATCGCCCGCCGCGGCAGCGATGCCGAAGTCCGCGACAAGCGCGCGCCCCGTGGAGAATTCGATGAGGATGTTGTCGGGTTTCACGTCGCGATGCACGAGCCCCTGGCTGTGCGCGTATGCGAGCGCCCACGCCGCCTCGCGCAGCACGCGGCTGCCGTCGGAGGCGGACATCGGTCCGCGCTGCCGCACGCGTTGCGCGAGTGTCTCTCCGTCAACGTACGACATCACGTAGAAGACGAAACCGTCCACTTCATCGACGGCGTGGATTGGAATGATGTGCGGATGCGACAGCTTCGCGGCGAGTCGTGCTTCGCGCAGAAAACGATCGCGCAGCGTGGCAATCGCCGAGCGTTCCGGCGGCAGCAGCTTGATGGCCACGAGTCGGTCAAGGTGGACCTCACGCGCGAGGTAGACCACGCCCATGCCGCCGCGGCCGAGCTCGCGGTCGATCGAATAGCGACCGGCCAGCGCGAGCTGAAAGCCGAGGAAGAGTGGGTCGGACTGTGTCTGCTGGTTCATCGCTCAGATGCGGAGGACGATCTTCCCGAATTGCGCGCCGTCAGCGAGTCGAGCGAAGGCGGCGCGTCCTTCGTCCAATGGATAGACACGATCCACAGGGGGTCGCAGCAACCCGCTCGAGAACATCTGGACGATCGCGTCGAACTCGGCGTCGTTGCCCATGGTGGATCCGAGGATGCTCCACTGGTTCCAGAACAGCTTGCGGACGTCCGTCGTGACCATCGGGCCGGACGTGCCGCCGCAGGTGACGAGGCGGCCCGCGCGTCCGAGTGCGCCAAGGGACTGGGCCCACGTGGCTTCACCGATCGAGTCGACGACCACGTCGACGCCCTGCTTGTCCGTGCGGGCGCGCATTTCGCGGCCGACGTCGACGTCGCGATGGTTGATCGTGTCATCCGCGCCGAGCTCGCGGGCGCGGTCGAGCTTGGCGTCGCTCGAGGAGGTGACGGTGACGTGTGCGCCGATGTGCTTCGCGATCTGGAGGCACGCCACGGCGACGCCGCCACCGATGCCCCAGATCAACACACGCTCACCCGCCTGGACGTTCGCGCGGGTGACGATCATGCGATACGCGGTCAAAGTCGCGAGCGTGAAGGCCGCGGCTTCGGCATCGTCGATGGCTGGGGGGATGCGTCGCACGTTCACGGCGGGCACCACCATGTATTCCGCCATCGTGCCCGGACGATGCTCGCCGAGAATGCCGAAGCGCGGACAGAGCGGCTGCTCGCCCGCCAGGCAGTACTGGCACGTGCGATCGCTGATGCCGGGGTTGATCACCACGCGATCCCCGATCGCCACTGTTTGAACGTCCGTGCCTATCGATTCGACGACGCCCGTGCCGTCGGCGCCGAGGATCCACGGCGGAGTAATGGTGACGCCCGGTAGCCCCTTGAGGAGAAACAGGTCGAGGTGGTTGAGGGCGGCGGCGCTCATCCGGATGCGCACGTCGGTTCCGCCGGCGAGTCGCGGTGTCGGAAGGTCGTCGCGAAACTCGATCTGCTCGAGGCCGCCGTGTGCGGAAATGGTGAGTGCTCGCATGACTCTGCACCGGGTTATATTTGTCGCGGAATGCTATGCGACGTTGTACGAGCGCGAAAGTCGCCGTGCGCGTCGCCTTTTTTTTCTCGGGACGGCGCACTCATGACCGCAATCAAGGTTCCTCCGCTCGGCGAGTCGATCGTCGAAGCCACCGTGTCCCGGTGGACGAAGAAGGAAGGCGACGTCATCGCGTCAGGGGACACCCTTGTTGAGCTGGAGACCGACAAGATCACGGTCGAGGTGCCTGCGCTGAGTGCGGGCGTGCTCACGAAGCAGGCGGTGAAGGAGGGCGACGTCGTGAAGGTCGGCGACGTGCTCGCCGAGGTGGAAGAAGGTGCAACCGCGGCCGCTCCTGCGCCGGCGGCTGCGCCCACTCCAGTGGCGCCGGCGCCTCCGGTCGCCGAAGCCGCGAAGGAAGTGCGTGCCTCGCCCGCCGCGCAGCGCGTGGCGGCCGAGCAGAAGGTGGATCTCTCGGCGGTGACCGGAACGGGCCGCGGTGGCGTGGTGAGCAAGCCCGACGTGATCGAGCATGTCTCGGCGCCATCGCCGACGCCCGCGTCAGCGCCGGCACCGGCACTAGCACCAGCACTAGCACCAGCACCAGCACCAGCACCAGCACCAGCACCAGCACCAGCACCAGCACCAGCGGCTGCTCCTGTAGCGCAGACTCCGCCGCCGATAGCACCATCGCGCGCGGAGACCAGCCCGACCGCGGAGCGCGAAACGCGCGAGAAGCTGACGACGCGGCGGAAGCGGATCGCCGAGAACCTCCTGCTCGCGCAGCATTCGACGGCGCATCTCACGACGTTCAATGAGATCGACATGTCCGCGGTGAGCGCGCTGCGCGAGCGGATGAAGGAGAAGATCGACAAGGAATACGGCGTGAAACTGAGCTTCATGCCGTTTTTCGTGAAGGCCGCGTCGATGGCGCTGAAGGCGTTCCCGATCGTGAATTCGCAGATCGAGGGCGATTCGATCGTCTATAAGCATTATGTGAACATGGGGATTGCGGTGGCGTCGGAGGCGGGGCTCGTCGTGCCGAATGTGAAGGATGCGGACCGCAAGGGGATGCTGGAGGTGTCACGCGACATCGGCGCAGTGGCGAAGAAGGCGCGCGAGGGCAAGCTCGGCATGGACGATCTCACGGGCGGCACGTTCACGATCACGAATGGCGGAGTGTTCGGCTCGCTGGTCTCGACGCCGATCATCAACTATCCGCAGGTCGCAATCCTTGGTCTGCACAAGACGCAGGACCGCCCGATCGCGGTAAGTGGTGAGGTGGTCATCCGGCCGATGATGTACGTCGCGCTCTCGTACGACCATCGCGTGATCGACGGACAGCAGGCCGTGCTTTTCCTGGTGAAGGTGAAGGAGCTGATGGAAGATCCTGCGTCGATGCTGGTGGACTGAGGCGCTGTTGCGGCTGCCTCGGCTCGCGACGCGAGCCACGTCGCTGGTTGTGGTTTGCCGTCGCCGTCGGTTTGTCTCCAGGGGCCGCGATCTCGATGATGCCACACCCTTCCTTGAAGGGCGAGGTGGAGCAGCCACGAAAGCACAGCGAACGAGCGTCGCCGGACTCTTCGTGTCCTGATTCTCCCTGCCTTTCCCGACCGGCTAACTTTCGCCCATTCACTTCTCACCGCGCACTGCTTCATCAAATAATGGCTGATTCTTTGATCGCCGCCGACGTCGTCATCCTTGGCGGTGGTCCCGGCGGATACGTCGCCGCGATTCGCGCCGCGCAACTCGGCTTCAACACCGTGTGCGTGGAAATGGACAAGACGCTCGGCGGCACCTGTGTGAACGTCGGGTGCATTCCGTCCAAGGCGCTGCTGAGCTCGAGCGAGCATTTCGAGTTCATCGGCCAGCACGCGGCGGAGCACGGGATCGGCGTTGGCGATGTGAAGCTGGATCTCGCGAAGATGCTGAAGCGGAAGGACGACGTGGTGGGACAGAACACGAAGGGCATCGAGTTCCTGTTTCGGAAGAACAAGATCACGTGGGCGAAGGGCTTCGGGACGCTGAAGGCGGGAAACGTGGTGGAGGTTCGGGGGGCCCCCCCCGAGAACACAATTACCTCCTATCAGGCAAAACACGTCATCATTGCAACGGGCTCCGTACCAATCGAGCTCCCATTCCTGAAATTCGACGAGGAGCGCGTACTGTCGAACACCGGCGCGCTCAAGATCCCACAAGTCCCGAAGCACCTCATCGTCATCGGCGGAGGCGTGATCGGCCTCGAGCTCGGCAGCGTGTGGCGTCGGCTCGGTGCGAAAGTCACCGTCGTCGAGTTCATGCCGACCATCATACCCGGCATGGACGAGGACGTGGTGAAGGAAGCCGACAAGATCTTCCGGAAGCAGGGGCTCGAGCTCCGCACCGGCTCGAAGGTCACCGGCGCGCGGCGCGACGGTGACACGATGCTCGTCGACGTCGAGAAGGACGGCGCGACGGAGACACTCGAAGCGGACTACGTGCTCGTATCTGTCGGTCGCAGGCCGGCGCTCCCTGGCATCGACGCCGCGGCGCTCGGCCTCACCGTCGGCACGCGCGGCGAAGTCCTTGTCGACGAGCAGATGCGCACAAACCTGCCGAATGTCTACGCGATCGGTGACTGCATCGGCGGAAAGCTCCTGGCACACAAGGCCGAGGAGGAAGGCGTCGTGGCGGCGGAAGTCATTGCCGGGCAGCCGGTGAAGATGCACTACCGCTCGATCCCGTCCGTGGTCTACACCTGGCCCGAGATTGCGTCGGTCGGCCTCGCGGAACACGAAGTCAAGGCGTTGGGACGCGCGTACAAGGCGGGGAAATTTCCGTTCTCGGCCAACGGTCGCGCGCGCACGTCGGGCGATACGTCGGGCTTCGTCAAGTTCATCGCCGACGCCACGACAGACGAGTTGCTTGGCGCTCATATGATCGGCCCGAACGCATCGGAGCTGATCGCCGAAGTGGTGCTGGCGTTCGAGTATCGGGGGTCGTCGGAGGACATCGGCGTCACGGTGCATGCACACCCGACGCTGAGTGAGACGACGAAGGAAGCGGCGCTGGCCGTGCTGGGTCGCGCCATTCATATCTGAGGTCGCGCCCGTGAACGGGTACATTGTTCGGGCGCTGCAAGCGGCTGACGCGGATGCCTCGCGCGCGCTCATCACGAACGCGCTTGGGGGCAGTCGGCATGAAGGACGTGCACTCGAGCTTTTTGAGAGTGCGCTGCGTGGCGACGGGGAGGACGCGGGCCGCATCGCGCTCGACGAACGAAGTGGCATCACACGCGGCATTTCGCTGTCTGGGGTTGTCGCTGGAGCTGTGCGCGCGACGAGGGTTCACCTCCTCGTTGCAGCCAACCCGCCCGCATACAGTGCACTTGCGACAGACCTCGTCGCGACAGCGTCATCGGACCGCATTCGCATTCTTGTCGCGGAGGTCCCCGACGAACCGGCATTCGCCGACATGATGTCGGCCCTTCGCGGCGCGGGGTTCGGCGAAGAGGGACATGTGGCCGACTGGTTTGCCGATGGTGCAGGGCTCCGGTTGCTGTCCGCTCGCCCCGGCTGACCCGCGTCTCCCTGCCAGCCAGGCGAAGTGCGCCCCAACGGAATCTGTCGCTCGCCTCTGCGGCATTCTATCTTCGGGCTTGGCTCGCCGCCGTTACCAGCCGTACCGAGGCCACGTTGGATTCCGACCTCTCCGCCCAACTCCAGGCCGCGCTCGGCGCGACCCACCGCATCATCAGGGAACTCGGTGGCGGCGGTATGTCCCGCGTCTTTCTCGCCGAGGATCTCGCCCTTCATCGCGACGTCGTCATCAAGGTGTTGCACCCCGAGCTGGCCGCAGGCGTAAACGCCGAACGGTTCAATCGCGAGGTGCTTCTCTCCGCGCGCTTGCAGCATCCGCACATTGTACCCGTACTCTCCGCGGGACAGCTCGACGGATTGCCGTATTACGTCATGCCGTTCGTGAAGGGCGAGTCGCTGCGCGATCGCATCGCGACGTCACCGCTCTCCATCAGCGAGATCGTGGGCATCCTTGGTGACGTCGCCAAGGCGCTCGGCTACGCGCACAGCGAGAGCGTAGTGCACCGCGACATCAAGCCGGACAACATCCTGCTCTCCGGCGGCGCGGCGACGGTCGCCGACTTCGGCATCGCAAAGGCATTGTCCTCGGCTCGGCAGCAGGAACCGGGCGAGGGGCTGACGTCGCTCGGCATGTCGCTCGGGACGCCCGCGTACATGGCACCCGAGCAGGTCGCGGGAGATCCGAGCACTGATCATCGCGCCGATATCTACTCCCTCGGTTGCGTCGCCTACGAGATGCTCACGGGTCAGTCACCGTTCGCGGGCAAGTCGCCGCAGCAGATGCTCGCGGCGCAGGTGATGGAGACGCCGGTACCGGTGGCCCAGGAGCGACCAGGTGTGCCGTCAGCCCTCGCGTCGCTGGTGATGCGTTGTCTCGAAAAGGAGCCCTCGCGTCGGCCGCAGTCCGCCTCCGAGGTCGCGTCGGCACTCGAGACGACCGGCGCATACGAGGTCCTTCAGCCCGTGCGTGGAGCCTGGAGCAATCGTGGCGCCTTCACGGCGGCCGCTGCCGTGGCACTGCTCGCGGCCCTCGGGGTATCGGCGTATCGCGTGATGCGATCGCCCGCTGCGCCATCAGGTGCGATCAACCTCGCCGTCGCGCCATTCGAGGTGCTCGATCCACAGCTCGCGCTGTGGAAGGAAGGAATGGTCGACGTCCTCTCCCGCAATCTCGATGGTGCCGGTCCCATTCGCGCATTGTCGCCGAGCGTCACGATCAAGCGGTGGGAGGGTCATGCGGAGCGCGCGGCGGCGATCGCGTTCGGCAAGACTGTCGGCGCGCAGATCGTGATGTACGGTCAGCTCCAGTCGTCGGGGCGCGATTTCGTGAATGCGCGAGTGTGGATCGTCGACGCGGACAAGGACGCGCCACCAGTCGAGATCGAAGTGCGCGATTCGATCGCTCGCATGGATCGGGTCAGCGACTCGCTCAGCATTCGCTCGCTCGTGGCGATCGGACGGATGCGGACGATCGGCGCGGCGCAGCTTGCGTCGCTTGGATCGAGCTCACTGCCGGCTATTCGCGCATTCCTGCACGGAGCGCAATTCTTCCGTCGCGCGCAGTGGGATTCCGCCGCGGCGTCGCTGCGCGACGCGGTGGCGGTTGATTCGACGTTCGGCATTGCGTACGCCATGCTTGGCGAGTCGTACGGGTGGACGGGCGAGGGCGACAACGGGCGGCAGTGGAAGGCGTTCGAGAGCGCGGGTGGCCAGATACGACCGGGGCTGTCGCCGCACGATTCCTTGACGCTCGCGGCGGTCAATCACTATGCGCAGTGGAACAAGCGCGGTCCGAATAGCTCCGAGGAGATTCGGCGGGCGTTTGCGGCGGCGGCGGCGGTGACACAGCAGTATCCCGACGACGCTCCCGCGTGGTACCTCTATGCCGACATGCGCTTCCATCACGACAAGGAGATCACCGAGCGCGAGGCTCTCGGCCTCTTCGACCGGGCCATCCGCGCGGACTCGGATTTTGCGCCGGCGTACATCCATGCGATCGAACTCGCATACCGGAACGGTACTCCTGCCGGTGAACGCTACGGCAACGCGTATCTCGCGCGCGCGCCCGCCAGCCTCACGCGCAGCTCGATCGCGCTCGCTACTGGGATGTCGAGCGGGCGGTTGCGCGACGGAGCGCTGGCCGCTGTGCTGGATACCACCAGCCCGCTGGTGGGCGGCAGCGCCTTCACCGCGCTGCGGCGGCTGCCGGATGGCGGCGAGGCGGGGCTGGTGCTCCTGCGTGCGGGGGAGAAGCGCTATCAGGGTGCGGGTGGCCGTGCCTTCCGGACTCGCCTTGCCGACGGTCTGGCATTCCGTGGTCACATATCCGAGGCATGGCGACTCGGCATAGAGAACCCGACCTACACCGTGGCGGAAATCGCGGCGCTCGGGCTCATACCGGCGGACAGCGCCGCGAAGGTGCTCGGCCCCTGGGTCAAGCGGCGCGACGATTACTCGTTTTTCGCGCTGCCCGCGCTCGCCGCGGCGGGCGATACGGCGCAACTGAACCTGCTGTCGGCCGGCGCGGAGCGGATGGTCAAGACCGATACCAGTCTGCGCATGCGGACGGTGCTGGGCTATTTCGCGGCATCCGCGCATGCCTACTCGGTGCTTGCGCGCGGCGATTCAAATGCAGCGACGCCGCTGTTCGACAAGCTCTCCGATTCGCTGGTCGTGCTTCCCATTGACCAGTTCGTGCGCGCCCGCCTGGTGGCGCGCACGGATCCGAAGCGTGCACTCCTGATGCTCGGTCGGATGTCGCTGCAGATCGACTTGCTGTACGTGGCGCGCGAGTTGGAGCGGGGTCGCCTTGCCGAGCGGGTCGGCGACCGCGAGCTGGCAGTGGATTCCTACGCGTATGTGGCGGCAGCGTGGCGCAATTCGGAATCGCCCCAACTGCGCGATGCGGTGAAGGAGTCGACGACCGCCCTCTCGCGTCTTGATGCGGACGGGAAGATGCGCGCGGCGCTGAAGTAGGACTACTGCGGCCGACGCGCCCCGGCCAGCGACCGATAGTACTCCTCGACTGCCGCGCGGTACTCCGCCGGCACCGGTGCGGTGGCGCCAAGCGTCGGGCCCTTATTGTCGCCGAGCCCGAGCTTGCGGTAGAGAGTGAACTCGAAGGTCTTGAGTCCGTCGATGACCGACTTCTGGAGCTCGTCGATGCCTTTCGGATCGCCGCTCGCCAGCGAACCCTCGAGCTGCCGCATTTCGTCGATGGCACGGTCAAGCTCGCCGGTCGCAATGCCCTGCTTCGTGAGCTCGCGCTTCAAGTCCTCCGCGTTGCCGCGACGCATGGCGAGCTCGCGCGCGAACTGCCTCGTGTCGTTGGCGTTGACGCCGTTGCGCGCGCTGCCACCCGTGCCGCCACCGCCGGACGGATTCTGTCCGTTCTGCTGGCCCTGTCCGCCCTGCCCACCTTGCTGTCCCTGTCCCTGCTGGCCGCCTTGACCTTGCTGTCCCTGCCCCTGCTGCCCCTGCTGCCCCTGACCCTGCTTGCCCTGCTGACCGTTCTGTCCTTGCTGTTGCTGGCCTTGCCCCTGTTTGCCCTGCTGACCCAGCGCGAGTTGCTGGCCGTTCTTGCCTGTCTTGTCGCCAACCCGCTGACGGAGCGACTCCATTCCGCGCACGAGCTCACGCGTCTGGTCGAGCGTCTTCTCCTGGTTGCGTGAAGCGGACTGCCCACTCAACGCACCCGCCGCCGAGCGCGCGCGGTCCGCGACGTCCTTCAGGTTCTCGCCGATCTGGCCCTCGAACGTATTCGCGTATTCCGACGAGCCGCCGCGAATGACGTTCTTCGAGAAATCGACCTTCTCACGAATGCGCTGGTCGCGGATCGCGTTGCCGACATCACCGAGCTTCCCTGCCGCGCCTGGCTGTTCGCGACGAGACTCACGCGCCGCACGATCCGCGTCGTTCTCGAGCTTCTGCACACCCTTCGACAACGCGTCCTTCTGCTGGTTCAACTGCTGGATCTGCTCACCGCGCTTGTCCGCCGGAGTATTGGTCAGTTGTTTCACGCCGGCCGCGATTGCCTCCTGCTGATCCTGAAGCGCCTTCGCCTGCTCTGCGACTTTCTTCACGCTCTCGCTCGCAGCGGCGGAGCGCGCGTTCTCGAGCCCGTTCGCCGCACGAGAGAGCTGCTCCATGGCCGCGGCGCCCTGCGCGGCAGAACCGGTTGCCGCACGCTTCATCGCGTCCGCCGCCTGTTGCATCTGCTGCGCCGCCTCGGCCATCTCGGGCGACTGCTGTTCACGCGCCAGACGCTCCAGACGACGCGCCTCCTCCTCCGCCTTCTTTGCCAGCTCGCGCTGTGATCCTCCACCGCCGCCTCCACCGCTGCCCTGCTCGCGGCCGAGCTTCTCGCGCATGGCTTCGGCCATCTTCTGCATGCGCTCGTTCTCCTGCTGCTGGCGGCTCGCGAGCTGCTTGAGGCGCTCGAGTGTCGCGTCGACTTCTCGGCTCGCCTGCTGTTGCGACTCCTGCTGCACCGCCTCGTACTGGTTGTTCAGCTTGTCCGTCTGGAGCTCGAACAGGTCCGCGAGTTCCTCGGCTTTCTTCTGTCCGCCGCCCCCACCACCGCCGCCCTGCTGGCCGCCCATCTGCACCTGCACGTTCCGATAGAGCTCCTCGGCGCGCTGTAGATGCTGGAGCGCGCGCTGCTCAATAGGGAGGGCTTCGTTTCCCTGCGCCTTCACGAGCCGCTCTTCCGCCGCCTGGAGTTCCTTCGACGCCGCGACGAGCTCCGCCTGGATGAGCGAATAGGTGCTGTCGGTACGCGCTGCGCCGCGTTCGGTCAGGCGCTGCGCAAGCGTCACCACCTCGGTGCGCAGGCGACCCTCCGCGATGTTCAGCGTGGCAACGTCTTCCTTGTGCTTGCGTGCGGGAACGCCGGTGCTGTCGCGAAGCCAGTTGAAGGTTCCAGCGACAACCTCGCGCTGTCGCGCGACGAATCCCTCAGGCGAATCACCGCCGCCGCCACCTCCACCACCGCCCTGTTGCTCCGACTGCCGGTAGTTCTTCCCCAGGGCGCGCACCTCGAGGAAGTAGACGTCGCTTACGCCCTTGTTTCCCGCACCATCCTTCGCGACCGCGTGATAGGTGATGAGGTCACCGGGCTTCAGCTTCTCCTCCTCGAGGAAAAGCGTGTGCGCGGCGCGCGGCTCGGTCGACTTGTGCCGTCCGCTGTCAGTGAGCGCAATCGTCTTCTCGTCGCCGCCGTTGACGCGATAGCGCAACTGCAGCGACTCCACGCCATAGTCGTCTGATGCGGCGACCGCGATCGTCACCTCCTCGACGCTGCTGACCTTCGTGTCGCGGCCCGGCTCCTCGATCCGCACCGTCGGTGGACGATCAGGCAGTGCTTCCACCGCATACTGCACGGAGCCCGGAACATTCGCACCATCGGGCGCGACCAGGTCGACGCGATAGAAGCCGGTCGTCTTCACCGGAAACGACGCGGACAACTTTCCATCTGCGCCGATCGTGAACGGTACCTTCGTGCCGTTGTCGAATGCGAGGGTGCCGCCGCGCACAGGCTTGGTGATCGTCGCGTGAATCGTCACTGTCGTCCCGACGACGGCCGCGACATCGCCACCTTCCTTGAAGTGCTCCGCCGGAAGGCCCGTGTACGCCGGAAAGCGCAGGTCGATCGCCATGGCGCTCATTGCCGGCAGGTCGGTGACACTCAAGGCATACGTCGGCGAACGGATGCCATTCGCATCGACGTAGTATTCGGTGCGCTTCGTGAGGTCGAAGACGCGCGATGTGAAGCTTCCGTCGACGGAATCGCGTGCCATGGGCATGCGCACCCATTCGGCGGCAGAATCCGTGCGGAAGACGAGCTCCGCCCCATCGGCGGAAAATCCGGCGAGCGAGGCGCTAACATCCACGGCCGCGCCGCTGGGAATCGCTGCATTCCCCGGTCTTACACGAACAGCCAGCGTTGGCACGGCCGCCTCGGCAACCGACCACGGCGCGAAGATCTGGCGCGCGGTGCTGCGCAACGCCTTGGGCCCGATCGCGAACAGGAGTGCCGCCGCGACAGCGATCCCGCCGATGGCGCGAAGCGCGCGGTTCACGCGAGGCCGCTCGAGCGTTCCTTGCTGCCGGATGGGGCGCACCACGGCGAGCGTGCGCTCCATCAGCCGCGCCGTCAGCGAGGGTGACGCACGCTCGGCGGCCGGTGCCTTGAGCTCGTGCACCGCGGAGAGCAGCATCTGGCGCAACTCTGGTGCGCGCTCCTCCACATACAGCGCGAATCGCTCGTCGCTGGCGCGGCGGACGAGCGGACGCACGAGGTAGCGCACGACGGCGGCAATGATGAGCAGGTAGCCGAGTCCGCGCATGAAGAGCACGGTCGACGACGTGGTGCCGAACATCATGGTGATGAGCAGGCCGGCGGCGATCGAGAGGACGGCGGCAATGGCGATCCAGACGATCGATTCGAGGATGACGCGCACTCGCCACTGGCGACGGAGGGCAGCGAGCATTTCGACCAGTTGGTTCGCCGATGTCATGGTGTACTCCCTTCGGTCCGTGTCGCGCCAATGCGATTGGCGGTTCCGCGCCAGCCGCGATTGGCCATGAATGTCTCCCCCAGCAGCAGCAGCGCGACGGCGATGAGCAGCATGCGCCAGAGCCGCTGTCGTCCCTCGACTTCCGATCGAGTCGGCACTTCGTTCGTGGCGTCGGCGGTCGCGGTGCTCTGACGCACTCCGAGCAGCAGCTCGCGCGGATCGACGGACGTGAGGTCCGATTCGTTGGCGGGCGCGTTGACAGCGATCAGCGCGGTGGGTTCGCCCTGGACGCGTCCTTCATATAACGCATACACGCCGGCCTCCCGGAGCGCCACTGTCGAGCCAACCGTGTCCTTCGCCGGACGGATGATCGAGCCATCGGGACTCAACACAGCCGCATCCTTCAGTGCGCCCGACAGGAGCCAGTTCTGGCCCGTCGTCCGCGCGAACGGCGTTGCGTCGCGACCAGACGTGTAGAGTGCGAGCCGATGCAGGAAGGGGAGATACGAGGACTGCAGGGGGAAGTCGCCAGAGCGGGCGTCGAGCGGCGCTCCGACGAGCACGATCCTGCCCGACCCCTCGCGATGCTCGACGACCGCCGGCTGCCCGTCGTCGAAGCGGGCGAGGACGTCGGATCCCACCGCCGGCTCGAGTCGCGGATAGCGCAGGAAGCGCGCAGCGCTGAGCGCCGCGGGGGCACTGCGAAACGCACTGAACAGTGGGTGATCGAAACGGACGTCGCCGAGTGAGCCGCCGCGATCGCTGAGTCGATCGGCCTCACCGGCGATGCTCGCGGGAAGAAGCGTGGACGAGGAGCCGCGTCCGGCGAAGCGGCGCCCCACTGCGACGACGAGGCCTCCTCCGCGCCGCACCCATTCAATGAGTGCGGCATTCGCACGACCGGGCGGCACCGGCGTGTCCCACAACACGACGAGCGCAGCGCCCTCCAGCCTGTTCGCATCGAGTCCCATCGGCCGCACGCGCTCGACGCGCATACTCGGCGCATGTCCAACGAGCAGTGCGCGCTCGAAGAAGAGCGTCTCTTCGCCAATGGCGTCGTCGGGCGCCACAAGCAGGACGCGCAACTCGTCCTTGGCGGTGAAGGCGAAATGAAAGGTGTCGTCGGCGGCGAGGGCGTCGTTGTCGATGGACACCGAGCCGCGCACGAGCCCGGCTGGCAGCAACACCGGCGCGAAGACGACGCGTGCCTCGCCGGAGGACGGAATCGAGACTGCCTTCGTCCCGCTCGGACGCCCATTGAGCATCAGCGTGGCCGTTGCATTTCTGGCGGCCTTGCCCTCGCGCGCCGCGATGCGTGATTCGACCGACAGCATGGTGCGCAGCGGCTCTACGGTCCGGTGCACGTCCACCGAGGCCACATTGGCATTGGCGCGACTCTTCGGTCCCACCGCGATCGTGCGCACCGTCAGTCCTTTCGGAAGATCGAGGCCGGCAACGCCGGACACGCCACTTCGCTGAAGGTCCGTGATGATCACGACTTCCGGCGTCGCGTCGCCGGGCTTTGCGGCGAGCTGCCGCGCCGCGCGCAGGGCGGCCGGATACCTGGTGCCGCGGTCTGCGGGTTTGGCGCGCGCGAGCACGGCGAGTGCCGCACTTCTATCAGTCGACAGCGCCTGCGCCACCTCGGCTTCATCGTCGAACAGCACGATCGCGAGACGATCATTGGCGCCGAGTGATGCGATGACCTTGCGGGCGGAGTCGAGGGCGACCGGCCAGACGTCCCTGTGGCTCATGCTCATGGACCGATCGAGCATGAGGATGACGGCGCGCACACGCTTCGACCGCTCCTGTGTGACGTCGCGCGAGAACACGGGGCGCGTGAAGGCGAGCACCAGCAGCGACACCGCCAGCGCGCGCAACAGGAGGAGCGGCAGGTCGGTGAGACGACGACGCTCTGCGGTGCGGATGGGCAGCTGCTCCAGGAACATCAGGGATGGAAACCGGAACGGCTTGTCCTTGTCACGATGACGCAGGTGCAGCACGATCGGAATCGCGAGCGCGGCGAGTCCGGCGAGGAACGCGGGGACGAGGAATCCGAAGCCCATCAGCGCACCCTGCTCCGCGCCAGGCGGCGATCGAGATAGGCGTGCAGCGCGCGATCGAGTGGCTGGTCCGTGTCCACGCGCACGTAGTCAGCGCCGGCGCCCGCGAGGCGCTGCGCGACGGCGGCATGATGCGCGCCGATGAGCTCCTTGTACTTCCCGCGAAGATCATCGGGACGCAGCGGCAGACGTGTGCCACTCTCCGCGTCCTCGAACGTCGTCGCCACAGTAAACGGGAAATCGCGCTCTGCCGGATCGACAAGGTGGAAGACGATCACATCGTGGCCGCGCATGCGCAGGGACGTCGCCGCTCGACCAAGTGCCTCCGGCGTCTCGTAGCAATCCGTGACGAGCACCGCGATGCCCGTTCGCGCGGAGAGGTGTGTAAAGCGCTCGATTGCCTTGGTGAGGTGGCCCGTCCCGGTGGCCTTCGATCGCGCGAGCGTGTGCAGCAGGAGCTGCAGGTGCCGCGTTGAGGGTGGCACGACGTCGACGAGATCGCCCGTGAAGGTCGCAAGTCCCACGCGATCGCCCTGCGACTGCGAGAGCCACGCGAGCGAGGCGACGAGGAACCGGCCGTAGTCGTATTTCGTGACAGCGCCGCTACCGAAGTCCATCGAGCCGGTTGAGTCGAGCGCGAACATGACGCTCGCATTCGTATCGGCCTCGTATTCCTTCACGTAAAACCGGTCCGTGCGCCCGAACACGCGCCAGTCAATGCGTCGCAGGTCGTCGCCGGGCTGGTAGGTGCGATGCTGCGCGAAGTCCATCGACGATCCCTTCCGCAGCGACCGGTGCTGCCCGTGCATGAAGCCATCGACGACCGTGCGCGCCAGCAGCGACAAGTCGGAGATGCGCGCGAGCAGCGCGGGGTCGAGAAAGGACGCCGGGGCCGATGCCATCGATCAGAGCGCCGACGTCGGGATGGGAACCGCGGTGAGCAGCTTGTCGATGAGCTGGTCGGTCGTGACTTTCTCGGACTGGGCCTGGAAGTTCAGGAGAATGCGGTGACGCAGCACCGGCCGCGCGAGGGCGCGAACATCATCGAAGGTGACATGCGTGCGCCCCTGCAGCAGCGCGCGCGCCTTGCCGCCGAGGACGAGTGCCTGCGCGGCGCGGACGGATGCGCCGTAGGACACCCACTGCTTGATGAAGTCGAGCCCGCCGGCCGATGTGGGGCGCGACATGCGCACGACCTTCACGGCATAGCGCGTGACCGCGTCGGCCACCGGCACGCGGCGCACGACGCGCTGGTACGCGAGGATCTCGTCGCGGGAGACGACCGCATTCACTGCCTCGAGCGGTACGGTGGTGGTCGTCTTCACGACATTCACCTCGTCCTCTTCCGGCAGGTAATCGAGGTTCACCTCGAGCATGAAGCGGTCGAGCTGGGCCTCCGGCAGCGGATACGTGCCCTCGAGCTCGATGGGGTTTTGCGTGGCAAAGACGAAGAAGGGCGGCTCGAGCTCGTAGGTGCGTCCCTGCACCGTAACGCGCCGCTCCTGCATGGCCTCGAGCAATGCGGCCTGCGTCTTCGGAGGCGTGCGGTTGATCTCGTCCGCCAGCAGCACATTGCAGAACACCGGACCGGGCATGAAAGTCAGGCGGCGCTGTCCGGTGGCGGGATCGTCCTGGATGACATCCGTGCCCGTGACGTCCGACGGCATGAGGTCGGGCGTAAATTGGATGCGCGAGAATTTGAGGTCGAGCGCGCGCGCCATCGTGGAGATGAGCAGCGTCTTTGCGAGGCCCGGCACGCCAACGAGCAGGCAATTGCCCCCGGCGAACAATGCGATGAGCGCCTGCTCGATGATGTCGTCGTTCCCGACGATAACCTTGCGCAGCTCTGTCTTGATGCGTGCACTCGCCGCGGCGAGGCGGTCCGCGAGCGCGGCATCATCGAGTTGCTCGAGATCGGGTGCGGTGGCAGTACCGGTCAAACGTGTGCCTCGTGTGGGTCGGAGGGTGAACGCGTATTCAGGTAGATGTCGGTTGTCGCCATGTGTTGGCGCTCACGGAGGCGTTGTGGCCGCGCTGCGAGCCCGGAGCTCGAGCAACAGCGTCTGCGCCTTCTCGAAGGCGGGCGCCCGTTCGAGGACCCCGAGCAGTTCCCTGCGCGCGCCGGGAATGTCGCCCGCGTTCGCGAGCGCCTTCGCCAGCTCATAGTGCGCGTCGAGCGGATCGGGAGGGTCCAACGCCACCACCGCGCGGCGCTCGCGCAACTCAGCGACATGATCTCCGGCGCGCACCGCCAGCTGCGCCAGGCGCACATGCAGCGGAATGTCGTACGGCGTCATCCAGATGAGCCGTTCGAGCGGCGCGCGCGCGCCAAGCGAATCTCCGAGCCGCTCCCGGAGAGCAGCCTCCAGGAGATTCGCGTCCACCGCTGTCTCGTTGCGCGATGTGACCCGTTGAACCTGAGCCAGCGCCTCCCGCGTATCGCCGCGGTCGCGCGCAAGCTGCGCAAGGAAGATCGCAGGCGAGCCATTGCCCGCGTAGTCCGGGAAGAGCTCGTCCGCGTGCTCAAGCGCGACGCGGGCCGAGTCGGGCCGCCCTTGCTGGATGAGTGCGACCCCCGCCCGCATCGCCGAGACGAACGGACCGGACGGATCACCTTTTCCATCACCCGCGGCGACCGCCCGCAACGGACCCGCGAGCTTGCCCTTCACCCACGTGTCGAATTCCTTGTCGAACTGTTCGGGCGTGCTCCCGAGGACGCGCTGGAACACCGCAGGGGTCGACAGCCCCTCTCGATACGCGGTGAGCATGCTCACCAGCGCGGCGGAGCCCTTCTTTTCCGCGATCATCTCGCACACCAGCGACGCCTCGTAGTAGCTGAGGATCACCTCGCTCTCGAAGCGTGGGCGAACGAACCCCTCGTTCAACTGGCTCACAGGCCGCAGGCGTCCTCCCGAGTACGCAGCGAGGAACTCCAGCGTCGCACCGCCGCCCCACGACGGGCGCGCGCGCCGCTCCTCGAGCACGGACAATCCTTCCGAGAGCCACCGCGGTGCACGGTTGTTGGAGAGTCCCAGCGTGAACGTGTGCGCCAGCTCGTGCCACGCCACCGATCCCCAGTTGAACTCGCCCACCTGTCGCGCCGATGGCGCATCCATCATCAGCACCGGACCGAAGCTCACGCCGAGCGCGCCGAGCCCGGCGATGCCCATCGTGCGGACCGAGAAGTCCGCGTGTCGCGGGTAGAGCTCGAGCCGCACGAGGCCCGCAGGCTTGTAGCCGAAGTGCTTCGACAACGAGTCGAACGCTTCCTCGAGCAGCGGCGACAGGTACGTCGTCAACAGCTGCGCGTCCTTCGCCGGCGCGACGAAACGAAAATGCCCGCGGTCGATCGTTGTGAACGTCCGCAGCTTGTCCAGCATGTCAAGCGTGTTCTTGTGCCACAGGTTGAACGGGTCAATGGCGAATGCCCGTTCCAGCAGCGCACGGCCTTCGTCCATGCGGCCCGCGTGCAACTCGTTGTTGCCGAGCAGCCCGAGGACACGCGCAGAGGTGGAGTCGACCGAGAGCGCGACGCGAGCGAGACGCATGGCCTCCTCGTACCGACGCTGCCGGACGAATGCATCGGCCAGCTCAGCGTAGAAATCCGCCGGGTTGCGGTTCAGCCGCTGCGCGGCCGCCAACGCGCGATTGTATTCCGCCGAGTCGCCCGTCATGCGAGCGGCGGCCCCGAGCATCGACCACGCGCCGAGCGACGACGAATCCACGGCGAGCGCACGACGCGCATCGGTCATGGCGGAATCGTATTGTTCCGCCTCGAGGTGGAATCGCGCCGCGAGGACCTGCGCGTCGGTGAGGGAGGGATTCGCCGCGAGACTCCGCCGCAGCAGCACCTGCGCTTCGCCCTTGCCCTCGAACGTTGCGACGCGCGCAAGACCGAGGAGGGCACGCGCGTTCCCCGGCGAGCGCTTCAGCACATCCTCGTATGAGCGCTTCGCATCCGGCGCGTTGTATTTGTCGAGCAGCAGGTCGCCCGCACGCAGCCGAGCCTCGAGGTTGCTCGAGTCTGCGGCGACAGCCTTGTCGAATGCACCAAGGGCTGAACGCACCGCCGCCGCGTCCCGCGTACCGAGCAGCACGTTCGCTCTTCCCAGCGCGACGTAGTCGTCGCTGGTCCAACGTCCTCCCTTTTCGAATTCCGCGACGAGCGCGCTGGCCATCCGGAACGCATCCTCGCGATCGCCGTGACGGAAGGCCGACTCGGCGCGCCCTGCTTCGGCCGCGTGCGACGGCTGCTGCGCTGCACCGAGAGTCGACGCCGCTGCCAGTAGAAAAAGGGGACCAAGGACACCGCTGAATCGGCGCATCATGGCTTGCCGCCCGCCGCCCTGATGGCCTGGCTCTTCTCCGCGAGCTGCAGTAGCAGCCTTTCCAGCTCAGCGGCGTACGCCGTGGAATCGGTGGTCGCCTTTCGCGAACGAAGATCCGCCACCTGCGACTCGAGCGCCTGTCGCGCCGCCACGAGCGCCGCAATCCGCGGATCCGCGCCCGCCAACGGCGCGCCGAACGACACCCGCCGCGCAAGAATGGTGTCACTCAGGATCGCGTGCTCGGTGAGCAGCTTCTTATCGGTCTCATACGAGCGGGCGACCTCCTTCTTCGCGAAGTCGAATGCCTCGAACACCGATACGCGTCCATCCTTGTCCGCGTCAGCTTCGCTGCCCGTGAGTCCTCGCACGAACGGGAGCGCAAAGATGGTTTCATTCCGCTCTATGGCCGTCTTCGTCGCCGAGACGATTACCCGGCCGCGACCAGCCAGCACGGGCAGGAAATCTCCGCTGCCACTCCCCGCATTCACGAACACGATGGTCTGTCGCGCGAAGCCCGAGAGCCACGTCGCATAGTCGGCAGCGGTTGGATCGGGACCTGGGAGATTCACGCGCGACCTGGGCCCTTCCCCAGCACCGTGGCCATTCAGGAACACGAGGATCAGGTCGCCCGGTGCGACGCGCTTCGACATATTCAGGAACGCCTGCGCCACTTCCCCGCGCGTCGACCTGCCGGTGATGTGACGGCGATCCTGGGCGGGGTCTTCGCCGAGCACGACCAGGCTCGAGTCTGCAACCTTCCACCGCGAGCGCGCCGAGTCGGCGAGCGTGGCTGCCGCCTCGAGGAACGCCGCCTTGTACTGCGGCTCTGCCGAGAGGCCGGTGATGATGAGCACGTGCGTCTGCTGCGCCACCGCCGGCGCAGCGGCCAAACCGCTGAGCACGGCGAGAGCCGCGCACATCGAAGCGGCGCGGCGCATCACGCGAGCCCCATCCGCCGACGGTAGAACCACTCACTTCCCATCAGCGCGATCAACACGAAGAAGATGATTGGCATGTCCCACAGATCCTTTGCGTCACGCTGCGTGACGCCCGCTTCCGTGTACTGCACGTCGTCCGCAAGGCGACCGGACTCCTTTACCGGATAGTATCGCCCACCCGTTTCCCTCGCGATCCGCCGCAGCAGTGGCGCGCGCATTTCAGCCTGCCCGACATCCGCACCCTGATCGTCCACCAGCAGTGCACCGCCGACGGAACTCGTGATATCGCGTCCACGCCGCGCAACGGCCGAGAGGGTGTAGACCCCCGTGTCACCAACGGTGTACCGGCCGACATACGCGCCGTCCTCACCGAGGGCACGCTCCAGCGGCACGTCGGCGACCTCACCCCGCGCGGTGGTCACGTGCGCCGTCACGGTCGCGTCGTTCACGTCGGCAAAAGTGGAATCGGTGACGTGCGCGCGTAGCGTCACCGGCTCACCCGGTCCCGAGCGCGCCGGCACCGACACGATCTCCACCTGGTTGGGCGCGCTCTCGACCATCCAGCGAATGAGCTGACGCCAGAGCGTGGAGTGCGTCATGTCCTCCACCGGAATGCTCGCGTCCATCTTCCAGATCCACGTATCCTGCGCATTGAGCACGGCGCCTACGCCTCGCCCGTAGCGCTGATACGCGAGCACCGGCACCTCCGGCGCGGTGCTCGGCTTTCCGCCGGGCCGTCCCGACAGCAGCACCGTGGCTCCGGCGCGCAGTGGGCCGAGGTGATTCACCGAGGTGAGGTTCGGAAGTGAATCCCATCGCGCGACGTTGGCTGCGTCATTGTCGCGGAGCTGCAGTGCCGCATGCCCGAGCCCCGCCGACGTGGGATGCACGCCAAGGACGAGGGGCGGGGCATTCGTGTCGCCGATTGCTGCCTGAAGCGCGACCGGCAGCACTTCCGCCACCGGCGTGCCGGCGAACTTGCCCTCGCTCAACGATGATCGTCCGCCGAGGGCCAGCAGAGTCCCGCCACGCTGGCTCACGAAGTCGGCGAGCATGCGCAGTTGGTCGCCGGAGAAGAACGACGACTCAATGCTGCCGAGTATGATCGCGCGATACTTGAAGAGCTCTTCGCGCTTCGTCGGGAAGCCGCTCACCAGCTCGAGGCTGTCGTGCACGCCGAGCCGCAGGAATTTCTTCTCGGCGCTCCGCATCAGGCCGACGACCTCTATGCTGCTGTCGGCCGCCACCGCACGGCGAAGGAACGCGAACTCAGGGCGCGGTTCGCCCTCGAGATAGAGGACACGCACCGGCCCACGGAGCACCTCGAGCACGGTATGGTAGGTGTTGTTCTCCGTCACCGTCTCGTTGGCGAGCGCCTTCGCGGTCACCGTCATCCGGTAGGTGCCCGCCGGCAGTGGAGGAATGCGGAGCCGCACGCGGGCGATGTCGCCACTCGCGGGAAGTCGGACGTCTTCCGTGGCGACGATGCGTCCGTTCGCTTCGACGGTAATGGCGGTGTTCTCGCCGCTGGCGCCGCGGACCGCGACTGCGGCTTCCACGAGCACCGTGGATCCGGCGAGGACTGTCGCTGGTGCGGCGACGCGCTCGACGGCGATGTCGCGCGCGAAGCGTTCCTGTCCGATCCCGACGGTGAACACTGGAACGCGGCGCGACCGCAGTGCGAGGAGGGCGGCGCCGAGGTCGCCGCCACCATTGTCGGCGCCATCAGTGACGACGACGACCCCGGCGAGTGGCATTCCGGCAAGATCCTGTCGCGTAGCTTCGAGGGCGCCAGCAAGGTCGGTGCGACCGCCGGCCCCGGCGAGCGTCGCCGCGCCCGAGAGCGGGCTGGCGTCGGCCGCGAAGCGAAACGCGCGGATGGCGAATCGCTGCGACAATCGGCGCATCAGGGCACTGGTGTCGGCAAACGCGGACTGGAGTACGGCGAGTCGGGCTTTGCCGTCGACGTCCTTGAGGCGCATGCTGCGCGAATCGTCGAGCAGGACGGCAAGCACATTCCGCTGGCTCACAGCACTCGACAGCACGACGGTGGGCCGCAGCAGGCAGCCGAGAATGAGCAGGATGGCCGCCGTGCGGATGGTGGTGAGGACGATCCGGTCGCGGGTACTCACCGCCTTGACGCGCCGATAGAGCACGGCAACGAACGCCATGGCCGCCAGCGCCGCGAGTACGATGACCAGCGCCGGAATGACCGGGGCAAGGACAAGATCGCCGCGCTGGAAGACGCGCGGCGGATACTTGAAGAGGAAGGTGATGACGGATTCGAACGCGGCTCCCAATCAGGCTCCCATCGATGAAGGGCACGGTCGGGCGAGGTGCTTCCGCCACCGTGCCATGGGGCGCACACCGCACTCATTGGTACTTACGCAGACGAGGGCCGAATGGTTCGACACCCACCGCGTCGGAAATAGATCACCCGTCGTGCGTCCGATAGGACTTGCGCGCGGCGGCGATGCGGTCCCTCAGGTTATTAACCCGCGCGCCTTGGCACCGTTTGCCCCAGGAGCCATCTTCGCCTGATCCGCGATTCACCACAGGTCTGCCAGCCCTGCTTCCCAACTTGTCCATGCGCCCGGTTCGCCGCTCGACTCTCACCGCCCTGTCCGTTCTCGCGCTCGCAGCCAACGCTGGGGCCCAGGCGCCCGCCGTCGCGAAGACGGGAGATCTCACATCCTACGACGCCGCTCGCCTCGGCGCGCTGCGCTACCGGATGATCGGCCCCGCGCGCGGCGGCCGAGTGACGGCCGTGACTGGCGTGAACCAGGAGCCGATGACGTTCTACTTCGGCGCGACCGGTGGCGGCGTGTGGAAGACGACCGACGCCGGCAGCTCCTGGCACGACCTCTCGCCGCAGGCGTTCGCGTCGGCGTCCATCGGCGCGCTCGACGTGGCCGATTCCGATCCCAACGTGATCTACGTCGGCACGGGTTCGGCGAGCATCCGCAGCAACGTTTCCATCGGCAAGGGCATCTACAAGTCGACGGACGCCGGCAAGACCTGGCACTTCAGTGGCCTCAAGGATGCCGGCCAGATCGGGCGGATCGTGGTGCACCCGTCCAATCCTGACCTCGTGTATGCGTCCGTCCTCGGCAACCCGTTTGCGCATGGGCCGACGCGCGGCATCTATCGCTCGAAGAACGGTGGCACGTCGTGGGAGCGTGTGCTCTTCCTGTCCGACAGCACCGGCGCCTCCGACGTCGAACTCCAGCCTGGCAATCCGAATGTCGTCTACGCGTCGATGTGGCATGGCCAGCGCCGGCCGTGGACCATCATCAGCGGCGGCGGCGAGGACGGCATCTTCCGCAGCACGGACGGCGGGGACCATTGGACGAAGCTCGGCAACGGCCTCCCCACCGGAATCTTCGGCAAGAGTGACCTCGCCGTGTCCGCGGCGGCGCCGCAGCGGTTGTATGCGCTCGTGGAGGCCAAGCCCGGCTCGGGGCTCTATCGCAGCGACGACGCGGGTGACCACTGGACGCTCATGAACACGACGCTGGGCATCATCACGCGTCCGTTCTACTACGATCACGTCAACGCCGACCCCACGAATGCGGACGTGCTCTATGCCGGCGCGGAGAATTTCTACAAGTCCATCGACGGCGGGAAGACGTTCCGCACGAGGAGTACGCCGCACGGCGACAATCACGACATGTGGATCAATCCGACCAATGGAAAAATCCTCATCGAGTCGAATGACGGCGGTGCGAACGTCTCGCTGAACGGCGGTGAAACGTGGAGCTCGCTGGAAAATCAGCCCACCGCGGAGATCTACCAGGTTGCAGTGGACGACCAGTATCCGTACCGCGTCTATGGCGCCCAGCAGGATCAGGGCGGCACGCTGATCATGACGAGCCTGCCGGTGTCGTCGAGCGGCCTGGACGATCCCATCCAGGGCTGGCGCCAGGGGCCCGGCTGCGAGACGGGTCCCGCCATGCCGCATCGCACCAACCCCGATACCGTCTACGGAGCGTGCAAGGGGCAGTTCAGCCGCCTGAGCCTGAGGACGGGCCAGGAGAAGCAGTACTGGGTTGGCGCACAGTCACTTTACGGGAACGCCAACGCGGACCTCAAGTATCGCTTCCAGCGCGTGGCGCCGATGGAGACGTCACCGCACGATCCGCGTGTCATCTATTACGGCTCGCAGTACCTGCACCGCACGCGCGACGAAGGCGTCACCTGGGAAACGATCAGCCCCGATCTTACGGCCAATGATCCGCGGTATCGGAAGGTGTACTCCGGCGATCCGATCACCATCGACGTGACTGGCGAGGAGATGTACGCAACACTTTACGCGATCCGCGAGTCGCCAGTGAAGGCCGGCGTCATCTGGACCGGCGCGAACGATGGCCCGATTCACGTCACGCGCGACAACGGACGGACGTGGACCAACGTCACGCCGAAAGACCTGCCGCCCGGCGGGCGCGTGCAGAACATCGAGCCCTCGCCCCACCGCGCCGGCGCCGCCTACGTCGCCGTCCTCCGCTACCTCCTCGGCGACTTCCAGCCGTACATCTACAAGACAGAAGATTACGGCGGCACGTGGAAGCGACTCACTGACGGCACCAACGGCATCCCCGCCGACGAGCCTACGCGCGTCGTGCGTGAGGACCCCACGCGTCCCGGCCTGCTGTACGCGGGCACTGAGTTCGGCATGTACGCCTCCTTCGACGATGGTGCGCACTGGCACTCACTGCAGTTGAACATGCCGGTGACGCCAGTCACCGACCTCCGCGTGCACCGCAACGACCTCGTCCTCTCCACGCAGGGCCGCTCGTTCTGGATTCTTGACGACCTCACGCCGCTGCAGCAGATGAGCGACGCAACCGCGGCGAAGGCCGCGCATCTCTTCAAGCCGCGCGACGCCATCCGCTATCGCTACCGCACAGGCTTCGGCGACCCGGATTCGGATCGACCAGCGTCCGAGGAGACGCCGGTGTATCCACCCGCCGGCGCGATGATCGACTTCTGGCTCGGATCGGTGCCGAGGACGTTCAAGCTCGAGATTCTCGATGCCAGGGGCGCGCTGGTTCGCGACTTCTCCCCGCCTGACTCCGTTCGCGTACGGAGCGGTGGCAGCGGCGCGGGTACGGGTCCGTCCACGAATGCGGGCTTGAATCGCTTCATCTGGGACATGACCTACCCCGGTCCAACGGGCGGCAACGCCGTGGTCGGTGGCCGCGGGCCGATGGCCGCGCCTGGCAACTTCACGGTACGGTATAGCGCGAATGGGGTCACGACCTCGCAGCCGCTCGTGCTCAAGGCGGACCCGCGGGTCCTGCGCGACGGCGTCACTCTGGCCGTGCTCGAGCAACAGCTCGCGTTCAACCTCAAGGTGCGCGATCTCGTCACGGAGTCGAATCGCGTCGGCGCCGAGTTGCGCACGCTCAACGACAAGGCGCTGAGCGACGAGTTCTTCACGCCCCCGGTTCGTTATAGCAGGCCTGGCCTTCAGGCGCACATCGCCTACCTCTACAGCATGACGCTGGGGGCGGACCAGAAGGTCGGCAGGGATGCGATGGACCGCTATGCTGAGCTGAGAAAGGCGCTCGATACGCTCAAGGCACGCCTGCCCAAACGTCCGGTGACGTGACGTAAGCGTCGCTCACAACCTCACGCATTCGCAGCGAGAGCGATCTGCTCGGCAGGCGGAACAACGGCAGACGCAGACATGCGCAGGCTTCGCAAATGCAGAACGACGCAGCGAAGCAATGCGGGTTTTGGGAGCAGTGCTGTTGCAGCGTTTTTCTGCGTCGCGCAGCCTGCGTCATTCTGCGGCCGCTGTTCAGTCCTCGCACCCAGGCGCTGCGGTTGCAGTGCAAAGTTCCCGCTAATTTACGTGTTCACCCACCACACACAGCTCCAATGCGCAATCGTCGGTTCGGTCGTCTCGGCTGGAATGCTTCTGAAATCGGTTACGGCATGTGGGGCATGGCCGGTTGGACCGGCTCCGACGACGAACGCTCTCTCGCGTCCCTGCATCAGGCGGTGGAGCTCGGCTGCACATTCTTCGACACCGCATGGGGCTATGGCGAGGGACATAGCGAGCGCCTGCTCGGCCAGGTCGTACGCGCGCATCCGGACAAGCGCCTTTATACCGCCAGCAAGATTCCCCCGAAGAACCGGCAGTGGCCGTCGCAGCGCGGCATGCGCCTCGACGATGTCTTCCCCGCCGACTACATCGACGAGTACGCACACAAGTCGCTCGAGAACCTCGGCATCCCAACGCTCGACCTGCTGCAGTTCCATGTCTGGGAAGACGCATGGGCACAGGACGATCGCTGGTGGCGCGCGATGGACTCGCTGCGCGACCAGGGGCTCATCGGCGGGATCGGCGTCAGCGTCAACCGCTGGGAGCCGACGAACGTAGTCGAGACGCTGCGCACCGGCCACGTCGATGCCGTCCAGGTGATCTACAACATCTTCGACCAGGC
>JBKJUW010000075.1:0-4633 GCA_046589725.1 Gemmatimonadaceae bacterium | reverse complement strand
CGGACGCCGCTCGTGTGCGGTTGCGGATCCTTCGTGAACGTGGAGTCGTCGGTGAGGCGTACGCCTTCGGCATATTCCACCGTCGCGCCGTTGGCGCGCTTGCGAATTCCGTCGAGAATGCTGACGGAGTATCGAGGCGTTCCGGCATAGCCGCCGAGCAGGACCTCCCCCGCGTGTGCGCCGATGACCGCAATGTGCTTGAGTGCCTCCGCGCGCAGTGGCAGCGCGCCGCCGCGATTCTCGAGCAGCACGATCGACTGTCGCGCGGCCTCGAGCGCGAGCGCGCGATGCGCGGCGGCTCCGGAGATGCTGTCCGCCTTTGCGGCGTCGACGAATGGGTTCTCGAACAGGCCCAGTGCGAACTTCGCGCGCAGGAGTCGGCGTACGGCGGCGTCGATTGCGCTCTGCCTCACGCGGCCGGCGCGCACTTCATCCACAAGGCGTGAGTAGGAGGCTACGTCCGGGAGATCGACGTCGACGGTCGCGGCGAGCGCCTGGCGCGCGGCGTCGGAGGTATCCGCGGCCACGTGGTGCTTGCTCACCAGATCCGCGATGGCGAACCAGTCGGACACGATCGTCCCATCGAAGTCCCACTCGCCGCGCAACACGTCGCGGAGCATCCATTTATTGGCGTGCGAAGGAACGCCGTCGACCTCGTTGTACGAGGGCATCAGGCTTCCGGCGTGTGCTTCCTTCACCCCTGCCTCGAATGGAGGAAAGAAGTAGTTGCGCAGCGTATTCTCGCCGAATGGCGCGGGTCCGGTGTTCGTGCCCGACTCGGGCTGTCCGTGTCCCGTCATGTGCTTGAGCGTGGCGATCACGCGGTCCTGCGGCATCGATGGATTCGCTGCCGTAGGCCGGCCTGTTCCCTGGAAGCCCCGGATGGCGGCGACACCCATGCGGGTCACGAGATATGGGTCTTCGCCGTAGGTCTCCTCGATGCGTCCCCACCGCGGCTCGCGCGCCACATCGATGACTGGTGCCAGCACCTGTTGCGCGCCGCGCGCGCGCACTTCGGCGGCGACGGTGGTGAAGACGCGCTCGACGAGATCAGGATTCCAGCTGCTTGCGAGCGCGATGGCCTGCGGAAAGCTCGTGGCCTCGGGCCCTTGGATCCCGTGAAGTGCTTCCTCGTGAAACAGCACCGGAATGCCGAGCCGAGTGCTGTCGCGCGTCCAGCGTTGGATAGCGTTCGTGAATTCCGCAGTCGCGCGTGCGCCGTGTCCGTCGCTGGGGCGCTCGATTCGACCGATGCCGAGGCGGAACCAGTGTGGGGCGCGAGACGCGGAGAAACGTCCGGTGGCGTTCTCCGTGATCGTGGTCTTCTGGCTCCACAGGCTGAGCATCTGGGCGACTTTCTCCTCGAGTGTCATGCGCCGCAGGAGGTCATCCACTCGGCGCACCACGGGGAGTGTCGCGTTGCGGTACGCGAAATGATCCGTGCTCTTCGACGACTGGGCCGAGGCGCTGCTCGCGACGATCAGTGCGAGGGCAGCGAGAGCGGACGCCACGCGGGGTGCGGTCATGTCATTCTTCATGCAGGTGGGCCGTGCGCGTAGACGCAAGAGGCGTTGAGGCGCAAAGTAGCTCGCGGTTCTGCTCCGCGTCTCGACGCTCTTCGCTGCACGTCTCTTGGCCATGTGCTCGATTGCCTTTTGGAAAAGCAGATCCTGCGCTGGGCGCAGGACGACAGTGCGTTCAGCATACCGCTGTCAGGAGGATAGATATTCTGCGGTGAGAATCGCGGTGAGCGGCTCGTTGATGTAGTAGTACCCGCGCCCGACCTTGCGCTTCACGAGAATGCCGCTCGTCGCCAGGGCGTTCAGGTACTTCGTGGCGGTGATACGGCCGACGTCCAGGTCGCGTTCGATGAACTGGATCTTCGTGTATGGATGCGTGAACAGGCTGTTGATCAAGTCCTGGCTGTAGATCTTCCGGTGCTCGCTCCGGATGCGATGCTTCGTCTCCAAAAGAACGCGCTTTATCCCCGCGACCATCGTGATGCCGTCCCGTGCGCTCGCCTCCACCGCCGAGAGCATGTACAGCACCCACTCCTCCCACGTGTCCTTCTCGCGGACCTGCTGGAGCAAGCGGTAGTAATCGGACTTCGTATGCACGATGTGCCGGCTCATGTAGAGCACGGGGATGTCGAGCAACTGCTGCGTCAGCAGGTAGAGCACGTTGATGATGCGGCCAGTGCGGCCATTGCCGTCGTAGAACGGATGAATACTTTCGAACTGATGGTGGATGAGCGCCATCCGTATGAGAGGATCGAGATCGGGCATCGAAGGCGCGTTGATGAAACGCTCCAGGTCGGACATGAGTCCGGAGATGTGGTCGGGATCCGGTGGCGTGTACACAGTTCGGCCAGCGCTGTCCTTGAGCACTGTCCCTGGCACCTTTCTGAACCCAGCTTCGTTTCGCTCCAGCTCCTGCTGGATCTCGAGGATGTAGTTGATCGTGAGCAGGCCAGTCGCGCTCACCGCATCGAATCCCACCCGGAGCGCCTGGCGGTAGCGCAGCACTTCCTTCGCGGACGCATTTCCGGCTTCCTCGGGGAAGGCGCCCTCACGGAACAGCTCATCGTGTGTGGTAACGATGTTCTCGATCGCGGAGCTGTCCTTGGCTTCCTGCATGCCCAGCGCGTTGATCAGGATGCCCGCGTGAGGAATGGAGGCCGAAACGCCCTTGAGCTCGGCAAGCTGCCGACTCGCCGCCGCCAGCCCCCTGAGGATGGAGGGCGTGTCGAACCGCGTAGGATCGAGATCCGTCAGGGGCGAAATTGACATTTCCTCATAGATGTTCGGGGCTATATGTATAGAATTTCTGAAAATCTATACATATTCCGGGACAAATGCGCGGATATTGGCTGATTTCTATACATGACCCGCCGATGTTGCAGACGCGCCGGTCGCCGAGGAGGCCGTCACGGACTGGATCAAGGCGTCGACTTTCGGTAAAACCACATGTCGATCAAACAACTCTTATTTCCACATTCCACGAGTTCTCGTGCTTCTCATCCCCTTGCCTGATCGGTCGCCAGTTTATCTCCTGGAACTTCAACTGTCGTCGACCTACGGTGGCATGCTCGAAGGAATTCCGACGGTGGGCCGGAATGCCGATATTATCGAGCATGCTGAACAACAGGGCGGTTCCATGTATGGTGAGCGCCCCGCCTTTGTTCTCTTGCCCAAGCGCGGACTGGTACCGGACCGAGTGCGGGACACCGCTGCCGACGGGATGCGTAACCAGAACGGTGAGCCGCGCGCGACCCTGCCCATTTGGACGGTCTTCGCATGGCTGAATGGCCACGCCATACACGATACGCACGCCGACGGCTCCGAACTCGTCCTGATATGGTTCGTCGATAAGCCCGGAAGACAATCAATCGAGCGTCTCGTTCGCGAAGCAGCAGTGCAAGTGCCGTGGGCAGACGTCGCCCGTGACTATTGGGGCTAAGGCCAATACTGATGACTTAAGGACAAAACCATTGTATATTGGCCATCCGACCCCCTTCGCGAGGTGACGTGTGGCACGGACTGCGGCTGAACTCCCGGGAGGCGCCCGGCTGACGGACTTCGTCAGCTTGGGTGTCCTGACGGCCAGCTTCCCGCTCGATACCGTTCGAGCGGTGCTTGCACGGACGGAACGCGCGAGTGAGCGGGAACGCGAGTTACCGGCGCATGTGATGGTGTACTACGCCATCGCGTTGGCGCTCTATGCGGACGTCGCGACCCGGGAAGTCCTTCGGTGTTTGCTCGAAGGGGCGCGGTGGCTGGGCGATGCCCTCGCCGATCACGCGCCCACGGGGCAGTCCGGGATCTCGAAAGCGCGGACCCGGTTGGGGGCCGCGCCGCTCGAAGCGTTGTATCGCGAGGTCGTGACGCCGGTGGCGGTCGCCGGGACTCCGGGCGCGTGGTATCGCGGCTGGCGCGTGATGAGCCTCGACGGGACGACACTCGATGTGAGCGACACGCAGGCGAACACGCGCGCCTTCGGTCGGCCGAGCAGTGCGCGCGGGGTAAATGCGACGGGGGCGTTCCCGCAACTCCGGGTCGTGGGGTTGCTGGAAACCGGGACGCATGTGATTTGCGGCGCACAGCTGGGCCCCTACGGCACGAGTGAAGTGCGATTGGCCGCGGCGGTCGTGCCGGCGTTGACGGGCGAGATGCTCTGCTTGGCAGACCGCGGGCTGCTGGGCTTCGATCTCTGGCGTGCCGCCACGGCGACGGGGGCGGCGTTACTGTGGCGCGCGGGGGCGACCTTCACGCTGCCCATGCTCGAGCACTTCGCCGACGGATCGTATCGGAGCGAACTGCGATGGCACTCCACCTGCAAGAGCCCCGACCGCCGGCCCATTCCGGTGCGGGTGGTGGAATACACCCTGCCCGGCGTTGCCAACGCGGAGCGCTCCTATCGCCTCGTGACCACCGTGCTGGAACCGGCGCGCGCGCCCGCCGAGGAACTCGCGACGCTCTACCACGAGCGCTGGGAGATGGAGACGGCGTTCGACGAGTTTAAGACGCATCTCCGCGGCGGGCAGCGCGTGCTGCGCAGCAAAACGCCCGACTTGGTCCGGCAAGAAGCGTGGGGCTTTCTCCTCGCGCATTTCGCGTTGCGCGCGCTGATGCAC
>JBKJUW010000089.1:0-6732 GCA_046589725.1 Gemmatimonadaceae bacterium | reverse complement strand
AGCGCCACAGCGTGCGGGTTGGCCGGCGATCGCGAGTGGCGCCGACACGCTGATCCTCGCGCCGACCGGCACCGGAAAGACGCTCGCGGCGTTCCTGTGGGAGCTGAACGCGCTGATCACCGAGGGACTTGAGGCACCGCTCGCGAACGCGGTGCACCTCCTGTACGTGTCGCCGCTCAAGGCGCTCAACAATGACGTGCAGCGGAACCTCGCGCTGCCCCTCGCACAACTGAAGGATCGGTTCGATCGTGCGGGTGACAATCCCGGATCCGATCGGCTGAAGAAGTTTCCCGAGATTCGCGTCGCCGTGCGTACGGGCGACACGAAGGCCTCCGAGCGTGCGCGCATGCTCCGGAAGACGCCGCACATCCTCATCACGACGCCGGAGTCGCTCCACATCCTGCTGACGAGCGTGCGCGGCCGGACGATCTTCAGCTCGCTGCGCGCCGTCATCATCGACGAGATCCACGCGGTGGCCGGTACGAAGCGCGGGGCACACATGGCGCTCACGCTCGAGCGACTTGCACGCGTCGCCCCCGCGGCCCCGCAGCGCATCGGACTCTCGGCCACACAGAAACCGCTCGACGAGGTGGCGAAGTTTCTTGCGGGCTGTGATCCCACTGGGCCCGATGAACCACCGCGCTACCGGCCCGTTCACATCGTCGATTGCGGTCTCGTGAAGCGGATGGAGACATCAGTCGTGTCGCCGGTGGACGACCTCGCGCAGGTGGGAGGAACGATCTGGACGTCGGTTGCCCCGCTGCTGCTCGAGAAGATTCGCAGTGCACGCACCACGCTCGTATTCGTGAACAACCGCGCCCAATCCGAGAAGCTCGCGGCACGCGTGAATACGTTGGCTGAGGAGGAGATCGCGCAGCCGTATCATGGGTCGCTGTCGCGCGAGCGGAGATTTATGCTCGAAGAGCGACTAAAAGCGGGTGAGATCCGCGCCTTGGTCACGACAAGCTCCCTGGAGCTCGGAATCGACGTCGGTTCTGTGGATCTGGTGCTCATGGTCCAGAGCCCGAAGCGCGTCGCGTCGGCCCTGCAGCGCGTGGGCCGAGCAGGGCATTCGCTGGATGCGACGAGTCGTGGTGCGTTCATTCCGACCTTTCGCGACGACGCCCTGGAGCAGCTGGCTATTCTCGACGCGATGCGGTCGGGCGACGTCGAGCCCACACGCGTGGTGCAGAATGCACTCGACGTGCTCGCCCAGATCATCGTGGCGATTGTCGCATCCGAGACGCCGGAGTGGACGAGCGCTGGCCTGTTCGACCTCGTGCGGCGTGCGTACCCGTACCACGCGCTCACCCGAGCCGCGTTCGACGAAACCCTCGCGATGCTCGCGGGCAAGTACCCGAGCGACGTCGCGGGCGAGCTGGAGGCGCGCGTGTCGTGGGACCGCCTCACGGACCTGCTCACGCCTGCGCGCGCGTCGCGCATGGTGGCGACGATCTCCGGCGGCACGATCCCCGACCGCGGCCTCTACACCGTGAACCTCGCCGACAAGACGCGACTCGGCGAGCTCGATGAGGAGTTCGTGCACGAGTCGCGCGTCGGCGACGCATTCCAGCTCGGGAGCTCCACGTGGCGCATCCGCAGCATCGAGCACGATCGCGTGATCGTGGTTCCGGCTCCAGGCGCACCGGCGCGCATGCCCTTCTGGCACGGCGAATTCATGGCGCGATCGAGTCACCTCACGACGCGCATCGGTGCACTGCGCCGCACACTCGATGCAGCACGCACGCTGGACGACCTCGTGGCCATCCAGGCGCATTACAGCGCTGATGAGCCGACGGTGCGCTCACTCGTCGAATATGTGCAGGCGCAGCGCACCGCAACCGAGGTCGTTCCTGACGAGACGCACCTCGTCCTCGAGCATTTCCGCGACGAGGTTGGATCCATACGAATGGTTCTGCACGCCCCATTCGGCGGACGCGTCAACGCACCATGGGGCATGGCACTCGGCCGACGTCTTCGCGAAAGGCTCGGTGTCGACATTCAGGTGCAGACCACCGACGACGGGCTGATGCTGCGGTTACCCGACATGGGCGCCGCACCGCCACTCGAATCGATTCGGGCCCTCTCCGTGGAGGAGGCTGAGCGGCTGGTGCTCGAGGAGGTCGGTGCGTCGTCGCTGTTCGGTGCGCGCTTCCGCATGAATGCAGCGCGCGCGCTCCTGCTTCCGCGCGGCAACCCGCGTCGGCGCATGCCGCTCTGGCTTCAGCGACTCAAGGCGGGCGACCTGCTTCAGGCGGTGTCGGAGTATCCGTCGTTCCCGATCGTGGTGGAGACGTACCGCGACGTGCTCCAGGATGCGTTCGACATGGCGGGACTGCGCGACGTGTTGTCGCGCCTCGCGAATGGCGCGATCACCATCCGTACGGTGCAGACACAGAGTCCGTCGCCCTTCGCGGCTTCGCTGCAATTCGGCTTCGTCGTCGACCACATGTACGGTGATGATGCGCCGAGGGCGGAGCAGCGGGCGGCGTTGCTGTCGCTGGATCGGATGCTGCTCGATGAGTTGATGGGCGGGGAGGGAGCCGACGATACCACTATCGCGATGCTCGATGAGTTGCTCGCGCGGCGCCGGGGAACCGCGGCAGGGCGACAGGCTCGCGATGCAGACGAGCTGGCGGTGCTCGTGGATCGCGCGGGTGACGTCACTCGCGAGGAACTCGAGGCGCGCGTTGCGCCGTCCTCCGAATGGCGTCGAGGTGATCCGTTCGCGGCGCTGCTCGCCAGTGGACGTCTCGTCGAGATCGGGATTGCGGGGGCGATCGGGCAGGAGCGCCGCTTCATCCTCGTCGATTCCTACGCGCGGTACGCCGCCGCCTTCGGGATCGAGACGCTCGCCACTGTGCGCGCTGGCGAGGCGTTGGAGTCGCGAGCCGCAGCCGACGTCATCCCCGCGGTGTTGAGGGAGCCAGTGCTGACGGAGCGCGCGGCGCGCCGCGAAATGCTCGTGCGATGGCTGTCGCTCGCCGGCCCAACCTCCGTGGACGATGTGCGGGCGCGATATGACTTCGACGCTACATGGGTCGAGCGGCGCCTTGGTGAATGGGAAAAGAAGGGCGTTCTCGTGCGCGGCCAATTCGGGGGCGAGCGCGGTGCGACACGCTGGACTTCCCGGCGCCTGCTCGAACAGGCTCGCCGACGGGAGCTGGCTCTGGCTCGAAAGCAGATTCAGGCGGTTTCACTGGACCGCTTCCAACGCTATCTGCAGCGCTGGCAACATCTTGCGGCTGATACGCGCCTCTCCGGAAAGGACGGAGCGGCCGAAGCGCTGGAGCAACTCTATGGCTTGGCGCGACCAGCCGATGGGTGGGAGCGCGACTACCTGCCGTCGCGTGTAGATGCGTATGACCCCGCTTCGCTGGCGGGACTCGCCGCGTCGGGGGCGGTTGTCTGGGCGGCCGAGCCGGCGACCGCAGCGAAAGTCGGCAGGGTCCGGTTCTTCGAGCGAGGAACAGGTCGGCTATGGCTCGGTCCGGCGACAGAGCTCGCGGCGCTCGGCGAACCTGCGCGTCAGGTCCACGAGATGCTTCGATCGCAGGGGGCATCATTTACCAGCGACATATCAATAACAATTGGTATTAGTTCGACGATGACGAAGGAGGCGCTGCGCGAGCTCGTCGCAGGTGGGCTCGTTACCAACGACACGATCGATGCACTGCGGGATGTGCTGCGCTGGAATTCGCCACTGCCACTGAAGCGGGTTGACGAGCCGGATCCTGCCCGATGGCTGCCGGCGGACTACAAGCCGTCGGCCGGCCGGCCAGTGGTGCAGCGCCGAGTGAACCTGCGGCGTCTTCCGAAGTGGCGTCGGCCGGAGCTTGAGTCTGGTTCGACAGGGCATTGGGGAGGGCGTTGGTCGCTGGTTCATCGGCCAGGCACGCTGGGACTCCCTGCGCCGGAGGGAGAAGACGCTGAGCGTGTAGCACGCAAGTGGCTTGATCGATACGGTATAGTGTCACGAGACTACTGGAAAAGAGAGCGTCCGGCCATTGGGTGGAGAGCGATCTACCAGGAGTTGAAGAGACTTGAATATCGCGGGGATGTGCAGCGAGGGTATTTCGTCGCAGGGCTGGCGGGGGCACAGTTTGCGCTTCCCGAGGCGATCGAGATGCTGCGGCAGGGGGACGAGGTGCGTGGGGGAATCGTCGTCATGGCAACGTCTGACCCTGCGAATGTCCATACCTTCCCGCTCGCCGGTGGTGTGGGGGCGGATCCATTGGCGAGGCCACGCGGCGCCGGAGCCATGCTCGTGACATCCGATGGACGGATCGTCCTGAGCGCGGAGTCCCGCGGCACTCGGCTTCGGGTAGCGTCGAATGCAAGCATGGATGACGTCATTGACGGGGCGCGTATGCTCGGAGACCGCCTGGTGCGGAGATTTGGCAAGGCGAGGCGACGCGACGTAGTGGTCGAGACGATCGACGGTGAGCGCGCGGCGGGTTCCCGCTGGGTGGACGCCTTCGTCGAGGCGGGTTTCCGGGTGATGTCGAGCACCTTGCGGTATTATGCTGGCGTGACATAAAACAATAACAAATAATATGACTGACCGTTCCGCCCGCCGCCCCAATGCGAGTACGACGCGCGTTCCCAGACCCTCGACGCAGATGCCCATGCCGGAGGGCAAGGCGCCCGCGCCTCTGACGGGTATGATGCGGTTGTCCGACGGCACCATTCACGACATCACGACCCTTGATGATGTCCGGGCAGCCGCCGCGAACGCGGAGGCGACCTTCTGGGTGGACCTCGACGTCTCCCGGCCGGAGGAAGCATGCCTGCTCAAGGACGTATTTCACTTCCACCCGCTGGCCATCGAGGACGCACTGAATCCAGCCAGCCGAGTGAAGGTGGATGAATACCCGACCTTTCTGGTGGTCGTGGCGCGCGTGGTCGGCTTCTGCACGACGACGCCGGATCCCTACGATCTCGAGACCGAGAACCTCACCGTGTTCCTGACGGAGAAGGCGATCGTCACGACGCACCTGCAGCGCTTGCCGGCCACGGACGCCCTCATTGCGCGCGTCAAGGAGAATCCGCACCTGCTCGAACGAGGTCCGGCGCGCCTCGCGCACCTCGTGCTCGACGTCGCGGTGGACGCGTATTTCCCCGTGCTCGACCAGCTCGACGAGTTCGTCGACGACCTCGAGCAGCGTGTGTTCGGAAAGTTCGACGAGCAGATGCTCCAGGAGATCTTCAAGGTGAAGCGGCTGGTGATCTCGCTGCGCCGCTACCTCGCGCCCCAGCGCGAGGTCCTGAGCGCGCTCACGATGCGTCCGTCGCGCTTCCTGACGCAGGACGCCCAGCTCTACTTCCGCGACGTGTACGATCACATGCTGCGCATCACGGATGCGCTCGACAGTTATCGCGACCTCCTGAGCAGCACGCTGGACAGCTACCTCAGTCAGGTGTCGAACCGCCTTGGTTCGGTCTCAAAGGGACTCGCCGTCGTCGGTGCGCTGAGCGTGCCGTTCGTCGTGGTGGCCGGCGTGTACGGCATGAACTTCGACCGGATTCCGCTGGCGCATCACCCGTACGGCTTCGAGATCATGGTGGCGATCCAGCTTGCGCTGGGCGCCGGGCTGGTGCTGGCGCTCAAGCGGAAGAAGTGGGTGTGAGGCGTGACCAGACGGGCGCGGCAAGCCCGCTATTCATTGCTGCTTTATAGAGGAGGTGCGACTACATCCATGTCCTTCGAAGGCAGAGCACAGAGGTGGATGGTAATCATTCGCGACGTGAATAAATCACAGGACTATAGGCGCGCTTTGGTCCCTCCGATGGTGCACCCGTAGAGCGACTATACCTTGACATCCGACAATACGCGCCCCACTGTGTTGTCGAATCTCTAGGCATGGTGCCATGCTACAGCGAACCGACCTGCTCCAAGGCAGCCTCGACCTGCTCATTCTCAAGTCCCTCCTCCTGGGCCCGCTCCACGGGTGGGGAGTCTCGAAGCGCCTCCGGCAGCTTTCGGATGACGTGCTCAACGTCAATCAAGGCTCCCTCTATCCGGCCTTGTACCGCCTCGAGGACAAGGGCTGGATAGCCGCCGAGTGGGGGACGTCGCGCGAGGGACGGAAGGTGAAGGTCTACACCCTCACCGTTACGGGACGCGAGCAGTACTACGCCGAGCAGGAGCAATGGCGGCTGTTCTCCGGCGCCGTCGCCCGCGTCCTCGCCGCGACCTGATACAAGGATGCCCACTCGGCACCGCCTGAATCGCCTCATACGCACCCTCCTTCGACGCCCCGAAACAGAGGCGGAGATGGAAGACGAGATGCGGCTGCACATCGAGCTCGAAACCGAGGAGCTGGTGCGGCAGGGCGTCACGCCCGAGGAGGCGCGACGGCGGGCATCTATCGCATTCGGCGGAGTACAGCAGCGCAAGGAAGACGCAATCGAGGACGGCACGCTCTGGTGGATCGACGACATCCGCCGCGATGTGCGCATCGCATCTCGAACCCTGCTGCGTCATCCGACCTTCGCGATCACCGCAACGCTCGCCCTCGCGCTCGCGATCGCCGTCAACACGACGATGTTCAGCGTCCTCGACGCCATGATCAACCCGAAAATCGGCGCAACGCATCCAGAGCAGCTCTACAGCCTTCGCTACTTCGGTTTCGTCGGCCGGCGCTTGAATATGACAGCGCCGGATCTCGCGCTCGCCGCGGGCGGAAAGATGTTCTCGGCGTACACGTCTGGTAGCTACTACTTTGGCGG
>JBKJUW010000033.1:0-13506 GCA_046589725.1 Gemmatimonadaceae bacterium | reverse complement strand
GTGGGTGCTGCTCAGCGAACCGGCTGGGACGGCGACGCACACGTATGCACTTCAGCTGTCCGATCCAGTGAAGCGCCATACGATCTTTCGTGCGGTTGGAGCCCAGGCGGGATTCGGCGGCGGGCGCGGCGCGGGAGGCGGTGGCGGTGCACGCGGTGGGGTGACTGACGAGGCGTTCTATGCAAATCCGGGTACCGTCGTGCTGCGCCAGACGTCGGCCGGCCGTGTTGCGATGGTGAGTGGGGATGGCCAGTCGGTGTACCTCGAGGGAACGCGCTACACAAAGGATGCGGCCAACACGGCGCCGCGTGCATTCGTCGACAAGGTGGATCTTGCGACGGGCGCGAAGACGCGGATCTTCGAGAGCGACACGGCGCTGTTCGAGAGTGCGCCGCTCCCCGTGGATGATGACTTCTCGAAGTTCGTCGTCACGCGCGAGACGGAGACGATCGTACCCGACCAGTGGCTTCGCGACCGGAGCTCGGGCCAGCTCAAGCGGCTGACCGAGAACAAGGACGTAACGCCGGAGGTGACGGGGATGACGCGCCAGTCGCTGCAGGTCACGCGAGCGGACGGAAAGACGCTCTGGGTGAACCTCACGTTTCCGCCTGGCTATCGGGCGGGCACCCGGTTGCCGGGCATGTTCTGGTTCTATCCCTATGAGTATCCGGACCAGGAGTCGTACGACCGCACGAGGCGGACGCAGAACAAGCACAAGTTCCCGGCGGCGGCTCCGCGCTCGATGGAGATCATGGCGACGCAGGGGTACGTGATCGTCCAGCCGGACATCCCGATCTTTGGCACCGCGGGGCGACTCAACGACAACTACGTGACCGATCTGCGCAACGGGCTCACCGCGGTGATCGACGAGCTCGACAAGCGCGGCATCGTTGACCGCGGGCGACTCGGTATCGGAGGACATTCGTACGGCGGGTTCAGCACGGTGAACGCGATGGTGAACCTGCCGTACTTCAAGGCCGGCATTGCTGGCGACGGCAACTACAATCGCACGCTGACACCGAACGGATTCCAGAGTGAGCGGCGCGACTTGTGGGAGGCGCGCGAGACGTATCTCGCGATGTCGCCATTCCTCTATGCGGACCGGCTCCAGGGAGCGCTGCTGATGTATCACTCGATGGAGGACCAGAACACGGGCACCGATCCGTCGAACTCCGTTCGGCTCTTCCACGCCTTGCAGGGCATGGGGAAGCAGGCGTCGCTCTACATGTACCCCTATGAGGACCACGGGCCGCTGATCGAAGAGACACTGCTGGACCAGTGGGGACGCTGGGTGGCGTGGCTCGATCTCTACGTGAAGAACGCGGGTGTGAAGACGCCCACGACGGCGCTCCTGCCGTGATCCGGACGGGACGCTCGAGACACGGCTGATGGCATCGCCGACGGTCGTGACTCTGCACCAGCGCGCGCACCTGCGCCACATGCGATGGTGGATTCTCTCGAGCGTCCTGGGTGCCGCGGCACTGTGGTCGCTGATGGTGCTCCTGCACGACACGCACAAGGGCATCTCGATGCACGAGCGGTGGCACATGATGCTGCTCGTGACGGGCACGATCATCGCGCTGGCGATTGCCATTGCGTCGAGCCGGCGGGAAATGATGCTGGCAAGAACCCGCTCCGGATTCGTGGCGGGGGTGTCGCACGAACTCCGCATGCCGCTGGCGCAGATCCTCCTCGCGAGCGAAACGATTGCGCTGCAGCGTGAGCAGAGTGCGGCGGACCGGGTTGCGCTCGCGGAGTCGATCGTGCGCGAGACGCAGCGACTGATGGGGATTGTCGACAACGTGCTGCTCTTCTCGCGCGCGGGTGCGGTCGACATGAAGCCCGTGGAGCAACCCGTGCGGGTTGATGAGCTGTTCGAGCGCGTGCGCGAGTCGCTGCGACTCGTGGCGCGATCCGCGGGGCAGGCCATCGAAGTGGATGGCGCACGTGAGCTCGTGGTGATCGGTGACCTCCGTCTCCTCACGCAGGCGCTCGTGAACCTCGTCGACAATGCGATCAAGTACGGCGCGAGCGGACAATCCGTGCGCCTCTCCGCAGCGCGCCACGACGCCAGTGTTCGGCTTTGTGTGGACGACAGCGGGCCGGGCGTAGGCGAAGCCGACCGCGAGCGCGTCTTCCAGCCGTACGAGCGGCTCGAGAGCGACGAGCTGTCCGAGCGCACCGGTTCAGGGCTCGGGCTTGCGGTCGTGCGATCGATCACCGACGCACTCGGTGGCAGGGCCTGGCTCGAGCCGGCCGACGGCGGTGGTACACGCGCAGTGATCGAGCTGCGCAGCGCGTCGGTCACGGCGTGACGAACATCCTCATCATCGAGGACAACAAGGAGTACGCGGGCACGCTCGGCGCCAACCTGCGTCACGAGGGCTACGACGTTACCCTCGCGCACAACGGCGTGGACGGACTCGAGCGCGCGAAGGCGAGCACGCCGGACCTCATCGTCCTCGACCTCATGTTGCCGGCGATGAGCGGGTACTCGGTGCTGCAGCGGCTCCGCGATGCGGGCCTGGCCACGCCGGTACTCGTGATGACTGCGCTCGGCACGGAAGGCGAGAAGCTTCGCGGCTTCGCGCTCGGCGCAGACGACTACGTCGTCAAGCCGTGCGGACTGCTCGAGATTCTCGCGCGCGTTCGAGCATTGCTTCGGCGCGGCTCGCCAGGGGCGATGTCGCGACGCGAGGTTGTGCTCGGGACGCTGTCTGTCGATTTTGACGCGCGCGAGGTGCGCCGAGGGACGGAACTGCTTCCGTTGCGCCCCAAGGAGTTCGACCTGCTCGCGGCGCTACTCCGGCATCGCGGGCGCGTGGTGTCGCGCGACGAGCTGCTACGGGAAGTGTGGGGCTACGCGCCGGGTGCGGAGAGCCGGACGGTGGAGACGCATCTTGCGGCGTTGCGGCATCGCATGGGCGACGACTCGGCGAAGATGATCCTGACGGTGCGGGGCGCGGGATACCGGATTGCCTAGGCGGGCAGTTCTCACCGTTTTCTGACATTCGGCACGCTGGATGAGCCTAGACTGCGGTCATACGGGGTACGTGCGATCGTGGACGCCGGTGATCCTCGTTGCTGCCGCGCGTCATCATTTCTCGAAGGGAGAACATGGAATGCGGACATTCACCTTACGACTCGCGGTCGGTCTCGCCCTCGCGGGCCTGATAGCCGCCGCACACAGCGGTGGCGGCGGCGCGCTGCACCAGGCCCTGATGCGTCTGCACGGGGGATGATCGCCGCGGCGGGCGGCGGCGAGGTCGTCGCCGTTCGCTGCACTGCCAATTTTGGTTGGCCCTTGTCCATTTGGATGACCATTGACCCGGTCGTCAGCCGTCCGAATACGGAAGCTCATTCCAAATGTGGAATGAGCATCCGTCAGGGATAGTGACCTCCGTCCCCCGTTTCCGTGCAGGCGATTGATCGAGCGGAAGATGTGTCAAGGTGGTGGCAGCGAGCCGTGAACTGCTTCGTTATAACCGTGTTTCCTGGCGCAGGCCGCTTCTGCTGCCCGAGCGGAATCACGTTACTCCCTGGGGTGACGAAGGCGGTGGATTGAGGCGATATTATCCGCTCCCGCGGGCCTCACAGAGTCCCGCCCACGTCTCCAACGCTTTTTCCCCACCATGCCGCAGCCGAGCAGCCGGACAGAGGTCCGACACGTCCCGAAACCGTGGGGGCACGAGACCATCTGGGCCGCGACGGAGTTGTATGTCGGCAAGATCCTGCACATCAAGGCCGGCAACAAGCTCTCGGTGCAGTACCACGTGCAGAAGGATGAAACGGTGTACCTGCTCGCGGGTGAGCTGAGGTACTACGTCCAGCTCGAGGGCAGCGATCGCCCGGTGGACATGAAGCTTGCAGCAGGCGAAGCTTTCCGGATCACCCCGGGCACCATCCACTATATGGAAGCGGTCACGGATTGTGATGTCCTCGAGGCGAGCACGCCCCACCTCGATGATGTCGTCCGCCTCCAGGACGCTTACGGACGCGAGGGTACGAACGCACCATGAAAGTGATCATTCCGTTGGCCGGCAAGGGCACGCGGCTTCGTCCGCACACGCACCTTGTGCCGAAACCGATGCTCAAGATCGCCGGCAAGCCGGTGATGGCGTACATCCTCGAGGATCTCCAGAAGCTCGGCAACGTGGAGCAGGTGGTCTACGTGACGGGGCACCTCAAGGAGAAGGTCGAGGCATACACGAAGGCGGAGTTTTCTTCGCTGCCCGCGGTCTTTGTCGAGCAGACGGTACAGGATGGCACCGCCGGCGCGGTGAAGCTCGCGGCGCCGTACGTCGACCAGGACGTCCTCATCATCTTCGTCGACACGATCTTCGAGACCGACCTCTCGATCATCAAGACGACGGATGCCGACGGCATCATCTGGGTGAAGGAGGTCGAGGACTATCAGCGCTTCGGCGTGGTGGTCACCGACAAGGACGGCAACATGACCCAGATCATCGAGAAGCCGAGCACGCCGATCTCGAAGCGCGCGAACATCGGACTTTACTACGTCAAGAACTGGAAGCTGCTGTTCGAGGGCATCGACCACGTGCTCACGCAGCCGAAGCACAAGGGCGAGTACTACCTCACCGATGCGTTCCAGTACATGATCGACAAGGGCGCGAAGATCAAGGTCGTGGACGTCGAGGGATGGTACGACGCGGGCAAGCTGGACACCCTGCTCGAGACGAACCAGACCGTGCTCTCGAAGGGCGCCGCACGGAAACCGAAGAACATCCAACAGAGCGTCACGATCCACGATCCCGTATACATCGAGGACGACGTCACGATGTCGAACTCGGTGATCGGGCCGAACGTCTCGATCGGTGCCGGCAGCGTCATCGAGGGTTCGACCCTCACGCACACGATCATCGGCAAGAAGGGGAGCGTCAAACACTCGACGCTGCGCAACTCGCTGATCGGCGACAACGTGACCATCGAGGGACTGAAGGGCGAGCTCACCGTCTCCGACGACTCGGAGATTCGCGGAACGACCTGATCGCTCAGTCGGCGCCGGCCAGTCCGGCGGCGCCGACCAGCACCGTAAGCGCACGAGCGACGCCGTGGTGACCCTCGGTGTTGTCGTACCACTCTGCCGAAGTGTGTACACCGCCCCCTCGGCCGCCGGCTCCGATCGCAATGGATGGAATGCCCAGACTGATCGGGACATTCGCATCGGTGGACGCGGTGGAGAGCTCTGGTCGCCGGCCGATGCCGATCGTGGCCTGAATGGCGGCGCGAATCAATGGGTGATCGTCGTCGACGGAACCGCTGGGCCGGTCTCCAATGGTCGTGATGGAATACTCGAGCGGCAAAGTCGCAGGCGACCGGCGGTAGTTCTCCTCGCGCACCGCCGCTTGCGCGACCTGGTGGATGTCGCGCACGCACGCGTCGAGCACGCCGGTGCTGGTGGACCGGAGGTCGACGTCGATCCAGGCTTCGTCGGGGATGGCGTTTACGCTGATGCCGCCGCCAATGCGACACACAGACAGCGTGGTGCGCGGCGTTCTCGGCAGCGGAAGCGACGCCAGCCTGGACGCGGCGGCTCCCGCCGCGTGCACGGGATTCGCGATGCCGAACGACGACCAGCTATGCCCGCCCTCGCCGCGAAAGACGATGTGGAATCGCCGGGAACCAAGCGCACGATTGACGATGCGGTCATCGCCGGCGCCGTCGAGCGCGATGCAGGAGTTCACCGTCTGGCCAACCGTGGCGAACAGGTGCTTCGCGCCGCGCAGGTCGCCCTCGCCCTCTTCGCCGACAGTGGCCACGAACACGATCGGCCGCCGGGTGCGCACGCGGACGCCGTCGATGGACTCGGCGAGGGCGAGCATGGCCGCAACGCCGCGCGCGTTGTCGACGATGCCGGGGCCGCACAACTGTGGACCGTCGCGCGTCACGGCGACCGGCGTGCCATCGGGGAAGATGGTGTCGAGATGTGAGCAGACGACCACGCATCCATCGCGCGCATCGCCACTTCGCGTGCCGAGGACGTTGCCAACGTCATCGACGTGCACGTCATCGAGGCCGAGCGCCCTGAAGCGCCCTTCCACGAACGTGCCGCGTGCGCGTTCCGCGCCCGTAGGCGCGGGAATCTCGGAGACGGCGATCTGCGTGCTCAACAACCGTCCGTCCGCCGCCGCCAGGCGCGCGATAGCGGGCGCGAGGTGGCCGAGGAGCGTCGCGTGCTCGCGACCTGACAGAGGATTGGCGACGGCCATACGTTATCTATCGCCGAGTGACTGTGTGGGGCGCAAGCCTTTGAACTGCGCGACGTGAAGGAGCAACCGATGAAGGACCCAGCGGCCCCGCGACTCGGGCGCAATGTATTCGCGCTCTCAGCAGTGAGCTTCCTCACCGATGTGTCGAGCGAGATGATCTATCCGCTCCTGCCGATCTTCCTCACGAGCGTGCTCGGCGCGAACGCCAGCTTCATCGGTGCCATCGAGGGCGCCGCGGAGACGACGGCGGCGCTTCTGAAGCTGGCGAGCGGGTGGTGGTCGGATCGGATGGCGAAGCGAAAGCCGATCGTCGTGCTGGGTTACGGAATCGCGTCGCTGATGCGACCACTCGTCGCGATCGCGCAGTCGGCGTCGCAGGTGCTCGTCATCCGCGTGGCGGACCGCGTGGGGAAGGGGATTCGTGGCGCGCCGCGCGACGCACTCATCGCGGAGTCGGTGGATCCGAGCATACGTGGTCGTGCGTTCGGTTTTCAACGGGCGGCGGATCATGCGGGCGGTGTGCTCGGACCGCTGATTGCCTTCGCGGTGCTCACCTGGCATTGGGCCGAGCTCCGCACGGTGTTCTGGCTCGCCGCCATTCCGGGCGTGCTGTCGGTCGTGGTGCTGATCGCGTTTGTGCGCGACATCCCGAGGCCTGCGACGGCTCCTTCAGCCGGCGCACCGGATCTTTCGCAGCCGCTCGGGGCAGCATTCTGGCGCGTGCTGAGCGTGATATTCCTCTTCACGCTCGGCAACTCGACGGACGCGTTCCTGCTTCTGCGCGCGTCGCAACTTGGAGTGCCGGTTGCATTGGCGCCGATTCTGTGGGCAGCGCTGCACGTGGTGAAGTCCGCGTCGAGTACCCCGGGTGGCGCCCTGTCGGACCGTATCGGCCGCAGGCCGACGCTGATTGCCGGGTGGCTGCTCTATGCGCTCGTCTATGTCGGATTCGCGGCCGCCAGCGTCGCGTGGCAGGCGTGGGCGCTCTTCGGTGTGTACGGGCTCTATTTCGGACTTACCGAGGGAAGCGAGCGTGCGCTGGTGGCGGACCTCGTGGGCCCGGCGCGGCGAGGGACTGCGTTCGGCTGGTACAACCTGGCGATCGGGCTCGGCGCGCTCCCTGCGTCGGTCCTGTTCGGCTATGTGTGGGATCACGCCGGCGCGAGTGCCGCGTTCACAATGGGTGCCGCATTCGCTGCTGTTGCTGCGACGGGCCTGATGATCGTGATGCCCGCCGCGTCAGCAACGCGATAGCGGCTATGGCTGCGCGGGCACGTTTGCCAACTGGTCGCGTCCCTTGTCGCGATACGGAATGCCGCGCACCATCCAGTCTGGTGCCGGCGCACCCTTCAGCTTGTTGTCGAAGAACTGCTGCATGCGCATCGCGATGTCCTTCTGGTTCGCGCGGCTGGCCGGATTGTGCACGTCGTTGTTGTAGTCGATGAAGTACACCTCCTTGCCCAGGCGGCGCATCCCGACAAAGGTCTCGATGCCCTGATACCAGGGTACCGCATCGTCGGCGTCGTTGCTCATGATGAACAACGGCGTGGTGACCTTGTCGAGCCAGAACAGCGGTGAGTTCTCGATATAGCGCATTGGGCTCTCCCAGATGCTCCCGCCAATACGGCTCTGGCCAGTTTCGTACTGGCCGCTCCGCGCGATGCCCGAGCCCCACCGGATGCCGCCGTACGCGCTCGTCATGTTCACCACTGGCGCGCCCGCCATCGCCGCCGCGAACATCTGTGACTGCGTGATCATGTACAGCGTCTGGTAGCCGCCCCACGACTGCCCCTGGAGGCCGAGGTGCTTCGCGTCGACGTAGCCGCGCTGGAGCAACAGCTGCACCCCCGGCATCACCGACTTCATCGCGCTCGGCCCCGGATACCCGACCTCGTAGTGGATGTCCGGCTCGAACACGAGGTAGCCGTTCGACGCATAGTGCGTCGGATTGATCACGTTGCGCCCGTTCGGCGGCACGTACGTGTTCAGGTTGTTCGAGAGCTGCTCGTAGAAGTACGAGATCAGCGGATACTTCCGGCTCGGGTCGAAGTTCTCCGGCTTGTAGAGCAGGCCCTTCTGCTCGAAGCCGTCGGTGCTGATCCAGTGTACCAGCTCGACCGTCGCCCAGTTGTAGTCCTTCTGCTGCGGATTCGCGTCGGAGATCCTCGTCAGGCTCGTGAGCGACGGGCCCGCGTAGAGGTTCGGAAAATCGACGTACGTGCCCTTCGTGATGAGATATTCCTCGGCGTTCTTCGCCTTGAGCGGCGTGCCCCATGCGACGTCCGCCATCACCACTGGCTCCGGCGCGCGGTTGGCGCCGAGCTGGTCGCGGTAGAACCCTGCGGCCTTCGTCTCCTCGTTGAGTGCGCGGAGGAAGAGTGGAGCATTCACGTCGTAGACGTTCGCCGTGTCGCTGCCGAATCCGCCCGCGCCGGCGCCACGACCGCCGCGGCCACCCCCGCCGAGCTGCATCAGGCGCAGCACAGTGTTGGTCCTGCGGCCTACCGAGTCGGTGACGTTCACCGCCGGCTTCGCGGCATTCGGGTCGACCTCCCATACGTCGTAGCGATCGTAGAGCAACACTGACATGTCACCCTTCGTCCAACCGGCCACGCCCCACGCGCCCGGGATGGCCGGCGTATCCGCCGTCTCCTGCGCGAAGCTCACGCCCTTCACCGGCGACGTGATGTCGATCGTCTTCGCCGTCGCGACATTGTAGGTGTACCAGTGCCCCTTGTCGAAGAAGACCACGTACTTGTCGTCCGGCGAGAGCTGTGCGGTGCCGCTGATGTGCTCCTTCACGATCTTCGCCGAGCCCGTCGTGCCGTCGATGACGTAGACGTCCGTCGCGCCGTTGCCCCACATGCTCTCGATGTTGTACCGCTCGCGCGACGTGCCGAGCACTACGCGTCCATCGTCGCCGACCGAGACCGTGGGCAGCGAGTCGACGGCCAAGGTCACCATCTTCTTCAGCCCGATGAAGTAGAGGCTCTGGTGCGAGCGGCTGCGGTCGCGTCCTGCGTTGAGCCGCTGCGTGGGCTGGAGCTGTGCGTCCTTGTAGTGCCAGAGGTCAAACACCGCCTTGCCTGCAAGCGAATCGGACGGTACCGAATCCGGAAGCACCGGTGCAACACCGAAGCTGATCGCGTTGCCATTTTTCGTAAAGGCGACGCTCGCGTTGTCCGAGACGCGCACGCCCTGCGCGAGCTGCGCCGGCGTCACCGCGGCCATCGCGGCGCCGCCCTTGAGCGACGCGTAGTACAGCGAATAGCCCGCCTTCGGCTTGCCGAAGTCATCGCGGTTGGCGAGGAACGCTGCCTGCGACGACGTGCGGTCGAGCACGAGGCTCTTGTAGTCGCCCGTGCCCGTGAGCAGCGGCGCCGTCGTTCCCGTGACGAGGTTGCGGACGTATGCGCCGTCGTGGCCCGCTGTACGCGAGACCACCGTGTAGCCGAGCACCTTGGCGCTGTCGTCGAAGAAGTAGGCCTGGACGTCAGCGATGCGCTCGTCGGCACCCGTGGCGAGGTTGCGGAGGACGAGCGGATTCCCGTACTGCCGACGGACCTCGCGTGCGGCCGAATCTCCCGTCGCCGCAGCGCCGCCACGACCACCGCGCGCCGCGCCGGCCCCGCCAGCAGAGTCTGGCGTCGCGGCGGAATCCTCGGGCACGAACGCGAGCCACGCGCCGCTGCTCGCTGGCAGTCGGAACGAGCGCACGTGCGGGATGGTGGTCACCTTGCCGTCGGCGAGGCTGACGATCGCGAGGTCGGCGCGGTTCTGGAGGGCTGCGCTCGCGCGTCGATTCCGAGCGGCCCGCTCGAACTCCGCCTGCGCCGGATAGGTGAGCGCGAGGGCGTACTTGCCGTCGGCTGTGAACTGCCCGGGTGCCGACGCCCCCGCCGCGGGTTCATCCTCTGGGTTGGCAACGCGGGGCCGAAGCCCGCCGGGCACGTTGTTCGGGCGTCCGAGGTAACCGCGCGGGACGTGATACTCGTTGGCGCCCTGAGTGGAGCGCACGATCATCTCGCCGTCGCCGACGAGCGGGGTGAGCGTGTAGAGGGCCCACTTGCCGTCATTCGAGATGGCAGCACCCTGGATGGACTTCCATTTGTCCCAGTCTGCCTGCGTGAGGACCTTCTTCTGGGCACTCGCGACAACGGGTACGGCGGCGAGCAGGCTCGCGGTGGCGAGTCGAGCGGCGAAACGCATTGGCAGCGATGAGGTTGGGGCGGGATGGCGGGCGGTCCGTGTCACTCAGACAAACGCTCGCGGTGGGGGAATCGTTGTCCGCGGCGCGGCAAAGCGAAGGCTTTGGTCTTCGTCCGAGCCAAGTGGCCGGCACGGGCAACTTCGCGCCGCTGCGGTCGCGGCCTTCCCGCGTTAGCCAGCTTCCGCACCCGTGAGGCGATCGGCCTCGCCGCGCACGACCATTTCGTCGATGTCGATTTCCGTCTCCAGTCGCTCGGCCACCGATTCGCCGAGGCTGTCGGCGTCGCGCAGGCGCGCGACTTCCTGGCGCTCAGCCTCCAGTGCCGCCAACAGCAATGCCTGGTCGCCGGGCTCCGCGTGCGAACCAGCACGGGCGATGCCGATGCGGCCATCGGCGATGCTGCCCGCCATGCCCTCGCCTCGATCGGACTCTCCGGCGCCTTGGCGCGCGCTTCGAACGACACGCTTGCCGGCAGCGCCAGCGCGCGCGCGCGCTTCGCCCTCTTCACGCTGTTCGCGCTGGGGGTCGCCCACGCCCAGCCAGTGGATGAGCGGGAGCAGTGTCGCGCCCTGGAACAGCAAGGTGACCACGATGACCACCGAGGTCATGAAGATGATGGTGGTCCGCAGCTCGCCTTGTTCGAGGCTCATCGGCAGTGCCAGCGCCAACGCCAGGGACACCGCGCCGCGCATGCCGGCCCAGCCGAGCACCGCCTGCTCGCGCCACGTCGACTCAGGATGAGCCGCATTGATGGACATGGCCACCCGAGGCACGGCCCACATCCAGCCCAGGCGCAGCACGATGATGGCCATCGCCAGGGCCAGGCCCGACCAGAACAACGGCCATCCGGGCCAGCCGATCAGGATCTCCCCGAGCAACAGGCCGAGCAGGAAGAACAGCAACGCCGTGGTGGCGTAGCGGAAGGCGCCCCAAGCGGTGCGCGCAGCCAGGCGCGCGGCGGGCGACGGAACGCGCGGCGCGTAGTAGCGCAGCAGGAAGCCGAGCGTGACCACGGCGAGAACGCCGGAGCCGCCCGCACGGTCAGCGAGGTGGTAGGCAAGATATGGCGTCACGAACGACACCCCGACCGTCAACGGCACGTCGTTCAGACGCATGCGCAACTGCATCGCGCCCCAGCCGATGACAAGGCCGACCGTGGTGCCGACGACGGACGCGCGAAGAAAGTCGAGCGTCGCCCCGCCCCAGCTGAACTGGCCGCTCACCGCGGCATGCAGGGCGACGCTGTAGGCGGCGATGGCGATCGCGTCGTTGATCAGGCCCTCGCCCTCCAGGATCACCACGAGACGGTGCGCAAGGCCGGTTCGGCCGGCGACGGACGTCGCGGCGACCGGGTCTGGTGGCGCAACGACGGCGCCGAGCACGAATGCCGCCGCCCAGGGCAGGCCGGCCAGGTAGTGGCCGATCCCCGCGCCCACCACCATCGACACCAGCACCAGACCGATAGCCAACGCTGCGATCGGCAAAAAGTTGCGCCGCACCGAGGCCAGCGGCAATGCGTAGGCAGCCGTGACCAGCAAGGGGGGCAGGAAGACGAATAGCACGAGATCTGGCGGCACGCTCATACTCGGCAGCGCCGGCACGAGGTGCCAGGCCAGCCCAGCGACCAGGCCCGCGAATGCAAAGACGACCGGTGCCGGCGTCTTCAACCTGAGCGCCACGAGCGCCGTGGCCATCAGCAGCGCGAGCAGTACGAACGAAGTGTCGACGAAGTTCAAAGCGGTCTTCTCCCTCCTGCACGCCAGTAGATACCTCCTGCTCGGCTGTGCCACATGTAGCTTCCCTGTGCGCGAATATCAATGGGCTGCACATTGTCGGATCGCTTCCGTCCGCGAATCCGAAGATCGCGGTGGCGCGGAGTCGAAGACGAGCAAGACACCGAGGAGTTCATTGTCGACAATGCGGGCTGCATCCCGGAAATACGTGTCATTCGCGATGCCAACACCTCGCCGAGCCGTGATATTCGGCTGCGTCTTCCTCGCGCTTGCCGGCCCGTCGAGGATCGAGGCACAGGCAGCGCGCGACATCACCATTCGCGTGGACGCCGCACGGGAGATCGGTGAGCTTCGCCCCGTCTGGCGCTTCTTTGGTGCCGACGAGCCGAACTACGCCTACATGAAGGACGGCCGCCGACTGCTCGGCGAGCTCGGGGAACTGAGGCCGCACGACGTCTACTTCCGTGCGCACAACCTGCTCACGTCGGGCGACGCCACGCCCGCGCTCAAGTGGGGCAGCACGAATGCGTACACCGAGGATGCGGCTGGGCAGCCGATCTACGACTGGACCGTCGTCGACCGGATCTTCGATACCTATATGGCCCGCGGCGTTCGACCGTATGTCGAGCTTGGGTTCATGCCGAAGGCGCTCTCGACGAAGCCCGAACCCTATCAGCATGAATGGCGGCCAGGCTCGGGCGATCTCTATACAGGTTGGGCGTATCCGCCGAAGGACTACGCGAAGTGGGGAGAGCTCGTCTATCAACTCACGAAGCACTGCATCGCGACGTACGGCCTCGCGGAGGTGCAGGGGTGGTACTGGGAGACGTGGAACGAGCCGAACATCGGGTACTGGAAGGGCACGCGCGACGAATTCTTCAAGCTGCACGACGTCACCCTCGGCGCCGTTCGACGCGCACTTCCCTCAGCGAAAACCGTCGGTCCGCACATGGCGGGCTCGGACGCGAATTGGATGAGTGCCTATTTCGATCATGTTTTCCGCACTGAGGCCGTCGCAGGTGGAAGCACGCCGCAGAAACCTGATTTCATCTCGTTTCATCCCAAGGGCTCGCCTACCTCGGTGGACGGACATATCCGCATGGGATTGTCAACGCAACTCAAGGTGGTCGATCGGCTGTTCGGGACGATCGCATCGTATCCCGAGGCAAAGGCGCTCCCGATCATCCTTGGCGAATCGGATCCGGAGGGCTGCGCGGCGTGCCAGGGTGCTGCGCTCGCCTATCGCAACGGCACGATGTACTCGAGCTATACGGCGGCCAGCATGGCGCACATCCAGGATCTCGCCTTGAAGCATGGAGTACAGCTCGACGGC
>JBKJUW010000027.1:0-6228 GCA_046589725.1 Gemmatimonadaceae bacterium | reverse complement strand
CAAGACCATCGCAACGGCGCGAGCGCCCGGATGGGGGATGGCGCGCGCGAGCCGACGGACGACATGCCGATTCACGAGTCGTGTAGTGAGTGCATGGACCAGCATGGAGCGTCTCCGCTCTGAGGATGCGCTTCCTTGTACGCGAGGAGGTCTGGTCGTTCACCGCCCGCGACCGCTCCAACCGGCCCGCCGACCACCGCGCCAGCGGCAGCGCCGACCACTGCCCCCTTCGCCTTGCTGTGATGCTTCGGCGCTGGCGGCGGCGAAGCTGATGTCGTCGACTGCGCACTTGCAGCAGTGGCGCCAATCACGGCAATCGCCATTGCCCCGAGGGCAGTCATCACGGCGCGGCGAGGGACGAACAGAAAGTGCGACATCATGGCAGGACTTCGTAAGGATGAATTCGCCACAGCATTCGCTGGGGGCGACGTCGTCCACTGCAACGGCCTTGCCGCGACGAGAGCCCGTTGATGCCGAGGCTGTCGACCAGGTAGAAGGCGCCGTGCAGGTGCATCGGATGCATATCCGCCGTGGCGTTGATCGGAGTATGGCTCCGCGTTGCTACACCGGTGTCGCTACGGTCGAGGAACGCCCAGGGTCACACTGTTCCTCCGTTCCAGTGTTCCCCAGCCCACGATATGTCCGCGCACTGCGGCCACAAACGACTTCACCACCACCCAGTACATGATCTGCCGGTAGGCGAACCGCTGAATGAAAATGAGCCACGTCAGAGAGCGATCTTCATTCGGCTCGAGCAGAAACGCGATGAGTGCGGCGACCCAGTCCACAGTCACGAACACGGCGTAGAAGGTCAGCACCTGTTCGAGATTCGTCACAGCGTACGTGGCGCCATGTTCCTGCTTCACCAGCCAGACGTTGAACAGGCTCCACAGGAAGAAGAAGTCCGCCAATGGTGAGATCGCCGTGAAGAGCAGCTGGAACAACCACACGCTCGGCATCGCGATCATGCCGAGAGTTCCATGACGCGGCCGGAGCAGCGCGCCACGATGCTTCCACATGCATTGCAGCGTTCCGAAGCTCCACCGAAACCGTTGCTTGGCGAGGCCGCGGAAGGTATCGGGCGCTTCGGTGTACGCGATCGCCTCGTCCGCGTAGGCGATCGAATACCCGCGCCGCCGGATCGCGAGCGTCAGGTCCTGGTCTTCGGCGAGCGTGTCGTCGCTGAAGCCACCGGCGTCGCGGATGACCGCGGTCCGCCAGGCCCCGACGGCGCCGGGCACGACGGTGATGCAGTCGAGGAGTGAGAATGCTCGCCGGTCGAGGTTCTGGCTCGTGACGTATTCGAGCGCCTGCCAGCGCGTCACGAGGTTGATGCGGTTGCCGACCTTCGCGTTCCCCGACACCGCACCCACGCGCGGGTCAGCGAGAGGCGCGATCAAGTGCGCGATGGTGTCCGGAAGAAAAACGGTATCGGCATCCAGCCCGATCACGATCTCGCCGCGCGCAAGGGCGATGCCGAAATTGAGCGCACTGGCCTTGCCACCGTTCGGCTTGCGATGGATCTGCACCTGCGCGTGATCGGGATATGCCGCCCGCGCAACATCTGCCGTGCCGTCCGGCGATCCATCATCGACGACGATGACCTCGAGGCCGCTGCGCACGGCTCCACCAAGCAGGCTCGCGATGGTCTTCTTGATCACCTTGCTTTCGTTGTATGCGGGCACGACCACGCTCACCGTCGGCGACCATCCCGGCGCGGCGCGGTGCGTGTGCCGGAAAGGGCCAACGCGCTGCAGCAACGCGAGCACCACGGTCAGCACCGTGCGCGCAATGCCGAGGACCACCGCCACCAGGAATATCCAGTTCAGCAGCCATTCGAGCGTTCCAATGGCCCCGAACGCGAGCAGCTCCGTGTATCGCACCGTGGCGCTCGACGCCGGAAGTGCAGGCATGGCCTGCTCGTGCGTCATGCCGGCAAGGGCGGACAGGAGGACGAGCGTGTCCCCCCGCGCCCGCAGCGAGTCGATGAGCGGGCCAACTGCCGCAGCGGTCTGGGCGCGATCACCGCCACCATCGTGCAGGAGGATCACACTCCCGCTGCATCCCTTTTCCAGCGGAGTCTCCTCGTCGCGTTTCTGGTGCAGCGAGTCCAGGCACGCGAGCGCTCGCCGGCGGCCATCGAGCACATTGCGCACGATGAGCGCCGCGCCAGGCTGGCGCCAATCGTCGGAATCCACGTGCAATCCTGCCACGGCATAGCCAAGGTCGGTGGCGATCCCCACCGGCACCAACTCGTCCGCCGTCGTCGGCTCGGCGTCCCCGAAATACGGTGGCCGAAAAAAGCCGGTCCGGCGGTTGAGCACGGCTTCGAGCACGCGTGCGGTGGCATCGAGTTCGAGGCGCGTGACCAGCCGGCTGGTCAGCGCCAGGTTCGGATGCCGGAACGTGTGGTTGCCGACCTCGTGACCCTCGCGCGCAATCCTCCGGGTCAACGCGATATTGCTCTCGACGTTCTGTCCGATGAGAAAGAAGGTCGCCAGTGCGTGACGCGCACGCAGCGTGTCGAGGATTTCCGGCGTCCACTGCGCATCGGGGCCATCGTCAAACGTCAGCGCCACACGGTGCGGTATGGCGCCCGTGCGCGCCACCACGTACGGCGATGGATACGCGAGCACCCGCTCGTCGATGATGGACAGGCCGTTGGCGGCAACGCGCACCGCGCGCTGACCCGTCGCCGGACGTGTTTCCACGCGCAGCAGTTCGCCCGTGCCATCGAACTCCACATCGTAGCCGCTGCCGATGGTGCGCAGCGAATCGGCGCTCCCGACACTCGCCTGGCGGCCGAGTACTCGCCAGAGGGATGGATCCTCGGATCCAAGCCGCCAGACGGCCACCCCACCCGTCCCCAGCGCGCTCACCGCATTCATCTGATTGAACGCGGTAACCGCATCCAGGTACCACACCACATGATCCGTGGAGTCGGGATCAGTCCATGTCACGTACGGGTTGAGGGACGACGCGTCGAACCGCACCACCGCCGCGTGTCGTCGCGCCGCACGCATCACGTCCTGGAAGGTGCGCTCATCGCCCTGCGCGTTGGACTGCGCATCGTTCCAGTCGTAGCCATACGCCCCGATGGCGAAGATGGCCTTTCTGGCCGGAATGACGGTCAGCATCCGCTGCGCCTGCTCCACGTACCACGCCTGGCTCGCCACGGGGCCGGCATCATGCCGGCCGGAGTGCTCGTCGTACAGCATGAGGAAGACACGATCCGTCTCCGCGCTGTAGCGAGCGAGCCAGTCGAGGCCGATGTCCGGAGATACCGCCTGCGTCACCACCGCTCCGAACGGTGCGAGTGCGACCTTGAGCTCGCGCAGGAACAGGAGCACCTGCGGGTGCAGCGCCTCGGGGATCTCCTCGAAGTCCACGGTCACACCGGACAAGGAAAACTCCCGGATGATCGCCACCGTCTGGGCGATGATGGACGCGCGATGATTCGCCGAGCCCACCACACGCTGGAGAAGCGCCGGATCGAAGTCGGCGTGCGCGGAGTCGTAGTTCGTCAACATCGCAAGCACATGCGGTCGTTCCTGAACCGGAAGCGACTGCCGCAGGAACAGCACCCGCCGATCAATGCGCGTCCGCAGCGAGTCGCCGCCCTTGTTCAGGAACAGCCACTCGCACACGAGCCAGTCGATCTGCGCGACGTGCGCCTTCAGCGAGACGAACGAGTTGTCGTCCCAGTTGACGTAGAAGGCCGCCGTCACTGGACCGTCTGGCGGCATCCTGCGCCCCGCCGTTGCGTGCAGTGGTAGCACTGCCGCTCGCTTCGCATCCGGCGCGCGCCGTCCGATCAGCGAGAAGAGGCGCTGGCGCGCGGCCAGTCGCGCTCGGTCACCGCGGCTGGTGGCGAGTCGGGGCAGTGGGGACGATACGCCCGGTGCGCGCAAGCCGGATGCGACCGCGGGAAGCGCCGGAGGCACGAGAATGCCCACGACGATGGCTCCGGCGAGGATCGTGGTCGCCGCGCCGAACAGCCACGCGAAGAGCCGAACTCGACGCCAGCGTGCGCCGGTGGGATCGCGAAAGACCGCGGATTCGTCGCGCGTGGGCGTGGTCACGTGCGTGGCATGTTCAGCCACCGAGGCGCGGTCACCACGACAAAGCCTGTCGATGCAAGCGCCACGGGCATCTGCTCGGCGTACAGGTGTTGATCGTCACACGCCTCATGTGGCCGACCCTCCGCGCACTGGCACGCGACGCGGACGTTAAGCGGCTGCTGCACCGAACCGCAATCGGCGAGTGAATTCGTTGTGGCGGGCCGCCCCAAGCTATGGCGAAGATCCCTGCCCATTGGGGTGCCGCTGCTTTAGCTGTCCAGGCGCGCGAGCAACGCAGCTTGCCCTTCCCGCAGAGCCGCGATCTGCTCCACCAGCTCGCGATGCCGCCGTTCGTCCTCCGTCGGCGCGCGCGGGACGAACGTGAGCGCACCGCCGACCTCGAGCCGGCAGGTCTCCACTTGGTCCAGTCCCTCGATGCCCTGACGTCGAGCGGCGGCCTCCAGCTCGCCACGCGTGATGAGCTCGCGCTTCATCCGCCCGTCGTGAAGCTCCCCGTTCTCGATCAGCACGTCAGCGTCGCCCTCGAGCCAGCGCGCGACGGTGGGATGTGTGTACAGATAGCGAACCACGAGCCAGTTGATGATCAGCAGCGCGGTTGCGCCGAGTACCCCGCCCGCAAGGGAGTTATCGTTGCCGATGATCGCGTTCTGAACCGTGTTTGACAGCAGCAGCAGGACGACGAGATCGAATGGATTAAGCTGTCCCAGCTCCCGCTTGCCCGCCAGTCGGAGGCCGACCAGCAGGAACGCATAGACGGCGAAGGTGCGGATGAGCTTCTCCGCAACCGGGATGCCGAGCCCGAACAGGTCAGCGTACATGTGATTTCCGTGAAACGAGTGAGTGGGAGGAAGGTGGGACCTGTACGGATCCTGGTCGTGGGGAAGAACCGGGCACCTGCCGGAAGGATTTCGTCGCCGGGTTGCCGCTGCCACGCTGCCCGAGGGCGTTGTTGCCAAGTAAGCACGTCGCACGACGCCTGACGTAAGCATACTCTGCCACGAATTGTCCGACGCAGGGCGCTGGGCGTCAGCGTTAGTGCGGATGTAAATACGGCCACGCTCCGGCCGCGAGTCCGGCGAGACCGGACATCAGCGAGGCGATCCATACCAAGCGGATGCGCGTGAGGGCGGAGACCGCACCAAGGGCGATAGCGATCTGAAAGAGCGCCACCGCGACGGCGAAGTAGTGGTGCTGCGCCAGAAGCACATCGGCCTCTGCCGACTTCGCATCTCGCTCATGCTCGATGCGCTTCGCCTCGAGCTTGATCGCCGCCTGATCGCTCGCATACCGCGATGCCTCGGACGCAAGCGGCGCGAAGTGACGCAACGGCCGCGAGTGCCGCGAGAATGGCCGTGGTGAGCGAGATGGCTCGAAGGAGGGGCGCACCGCGTTTCTCGATCTCTTCATCGATCGTCTCGCGAAGCTTGTCGGTGTCGATCTCGATTTCTTCGGGCATGCGTCGCTCGGATGTGTGGAGGAATGCCAGTGCGTTACGGGACGCGATGCCGGACGCGCCGGCGTCGAGGACTGCGGGGATTCATTAGCCGTGTAGAGTCGCCAAGTAGTCCATAAGTAGGTGCTGCTGCGACGGCACCGCGTCGAGCCCCTCGTGCATGGAAGTGAACGATGGTACACGGCCTTCTCGTTCGAGTGGCTGACGCTGTTGTTCATTCCGCAAGCTGTTGCCCTGGCCCTCACGCGCTCGCGCAGGTCCACCGAAAAGCTGGCTGCCTCCGTTCGAAACAACGAGAACACGCCTGGGGAGTTCGGCACGCAAGCACGTGCCTTGCGCGCGCGTGATGGCAGTCCGGAAGTCGGCCGGCGTCAATTCCTCACGGGAGATTGTTCGGTGCATTAGGCGCGCTTTGCTGATTCTTTCTGCCTGCTGCCCAACTGTCAGGCACGCGACGTTGCGCAGCAGACCCTCAAACATCGACCGAGGCATCACATGACCGATCACGATGCGCCGCCAGACGGTCCGGATCTTATGGCCGGCATCGCCAGTGACCAGTTGGCCGACGGCACCATGGCTGGCCGGTCGCGTCGGGGATGACGCCGTTCTCGTCGCTCGCGTGGGCGGCCATTGCTACGCCATCGGCGCTACCTGCTCGCACTATGGTGCTCCGCTCGTCGATGGAATTCTCGT
>JBKJUW010000086.1:0-67773 GCA_046589725.1 Gemmatimonadaceae bacterium | reverse complement strand
GAGTCCCGTGCGCATGCTACATAACGTGCGTTGCTGCTGACAAGCGAAAGTAAGGATGGCGCCCGCTAACGCGGGCGCTTTTATTTGACTCGCTTGCAGTAGAACTGGGGCGTTAGCTAGCCACGAGCATCACTACGAGGATGGCTGTTATCGACTACCCGTCTTGGTACTCCCCGGAATTCCTAGAAGCTGACGCTCTCTGGTCCGCAGCGCTACGTATTCCCCTCTCCGTGTTCTTCGCGCAATGCTCTTTGCATGACTGCCTTTGGATGGGCCTAACCATTGGGCCGCGCTACGACGGCGAAGCGGTGGCGGCATTTCAACTTGGTGGGTTCTGGTATCGGAAGCTCGTACCTGCGTTGGCCGAGGAACCGTGGGGCGCACTCTTGGTGCGCTTCGATCACGTGGTCGCCGTACGCCAGGACCTACCGCGCTCAAGCGAGGGTATGCCACGGACGATCAGCAAGGAATCGATCAGACCTTCCTCCGCGGGCGCCACGGCAACCATCGAAGATATCTACGGGGGCCGTGTCGAGATTGACTACGTCGAGCCGGTCAGCATACTGTTTCTGTCCTGGGAGGGAGAGGCGCTCACCACCTCCCTCGTGGGGGCTAGCTAACGCCGCGTTGCACCAATCAAGGGCGCTAAGGTAGCAGCGGCTTCGCCGCTGCGTCTTATTGATGCCCTTGCAGGTGAACTTTGGCGTTAGATTGCACCCATCCATTTTCAGGAGGCATATCGTGCGCATGCTCCTGCTATTTGCCGCCGGCCTTGCGATGGCGTGCACGCGTGACGTGCCACCGGCGCCGCTAGAGCCGGCTCAACGATCCGCTGTCGGCCTTGTGGGGGATTGGGTACGCATCGCGCCAACGAGCCTTCGCGGAGATACGCTAACGCTGCGCGCCGACTCGACGGCTCTGGGCATTGTCCCCTGGGCAAGCAACGGACGGCTAGCAATCGTCAAGCGGTGGAAGATCATGTTCACGTCGCGTGACGCAGTTGTCGCACGCGACGACTGGGCACAAGGGCACCGGGACGGTGGAGATGCCGAATGTAGTTTTGGGGATGGCGTGGGCTGTATCAGCGGTCCCATCCTCTGCCTTGGCGCGGGAAAGGAATATCAGTGTGAGGCGTTCAAGTATACCCCCGACTCTCTCTCGCTCCAGCACGGCTCGCGCTTTATCAGGCTCTCTCACTATCCCACCCCCGCGCACAGTGCAATATAACGTTCGTTGGAGCAGACAGGCGAACTAAGGAGTGCTCGCTCCGCTCGCTGTATCCGACTCGCCTGCAGCCCAACTATGGCGTTATACAGCGACAGACTACTACGTACGTCAACCACAGGGAGGTATACAATGGCCTCAAAGACGCTACGACTCATCGTCGTCCACGGATTACTGAGCTCCGCCGTGCCGGGCATGTGCGTCTTCGCGCAGGTCGCGGCCCCGCCGTCAGCCCGGAGCGTGCTCGTCACGCCGCTGCTGCACGCGGGTACGCTGAGCGACTCCCTTGCACTCTTGCTGCGCCAAGAGCTCGCCGGACGCTATCACCTCACGTTGGTCCCCGGCGGTGATGTCACCGCGTCGCTCCAGCGAACCGACTCCGCGGGCAAGCGTTGGACGTTTGAGAGCGTGCGTGACTTGGCGTACTCCCTCAAAGCGGGCGCCCTCGTCGATGTCGCCGCCGTTCGCGTGACCGAAGGCGTCCAAGTTACTGTCGCTTGGGGAACGGCACCCTTTGCTATCATCGACAACACGCAGACTGTCGCGCAGGCCTCATTGGATGTGGTCGCTCAAACGCTCGCGCGGCAGATCACGCGCCGGGGCTGGCCCGCCGACGATCATTAGCTGCCTCCTGTATAACGTTCGTTGGAGCAGTCGGGCGAACTAAGGATGGCTCGCTGCGCTCGCTTTATTGATTCGCCCCGCAGCTCAACTTAAGCGTTAGCACTCAACGGGCATTTCTTGAGGACTGCCTTCCTTGAAGGAGGCGATTCGTCGTGCGATGGCTGCCAACCCTGAAGCGGCCGGGCGTTGCGCGCGCAGCGCCTGCACCGCATACATTTGATATGGCATCCCGCCCTTTCCCCGTCGACACCCTCTCCGCCGAGGAGCGCATCGAGCTGATCGGCGAGCTATGGAATAGCCTCGATCCCGCCAGCGCGCCTCCGGTGACCGACGCGCTCGCAGCCGAGTTGGACCGTCGCGAGGCCGACGCTGATGCAACGCCAGAGGCCGGTGAGCCCTGGCCTGACATTCACGCGGCGCTCCTGCGAAAGCTCCGCTAAATGCGTCCGCTTCGCGTCCGTGCGCTCGCGCGGCACGAGATCGATGAGGCCTTTGATTGGTACGCCAAGGTCGCTCGGGGTTTGGAGGCCGCCGATCGCGGGGACGTGATGTCGCAGGAGGACGCTCGCGCCTCTTCGATGCGCTTACACAGCTGGACGACGTCGTCGTCGCGAGCCTCGGCATCGGGCTGCGCAAGCTCACACTCGCAATGGGAGTGGACGATCCCTCCCCGATGCCCCTTTACAGCGCGCGGCTGCCGTCGCGGAAGAGATCGGCGACGAAGGCGCGTCTGTAGATGGAAGCGACGACGCATTGTAGTGTACGCTGGCGAGCGACGGATCGCCGTTTTAAGCTGTGCCGACGCGTGTGAACGACCTCATGTCGATCCTCCGACCGGCGATTCTGTGTCCCACAGCGAGCTGAACGAACCGCGAGATGATGCGCTGCTTCACCGGCTGCTCGTCGAAAGCGTCGCAGACTACGCGATCTATGCGATGAATCCCTGGCCACATCCTCAGCTGGAACGTCGGCGCGGAGCGGCAGAAGGGATACACGGCGGACGAAATCATCGGGCAATCCTTCTCGCGGTTCTTCAGGCCCGAAGAGGCGGCCGAAGGCGTACCGCTGCGCGCGCTCGAAACGGCCGCGCGCGACGGACGCTTCTCGACCGAGGGCTGGCGGGTGCGCAAGGATGGCTCGCAGTTCTGGGCGCACGCAGTCGTCACGGCGCTGCGCGCGGAGAACGACCGCCTGATCGGGTTTGCCAAGATCACGCGCGACCTCACCGAACGGCGCGCCGCTGAGGCGCGTGCGATCGCGGACGCCGCCAGCTCGTCGCGGTACAGAGTGCGAACCGCACGAAGGCGCGCTTCCTCGCCACGATGTCGCACGAGCTCCGCACGCCGCTTCACGCGATCGGCGGTTTCGGCGAGATCCTGCTGACGGAGACGACCGGCTCGCTCAACGACCAGCAACGTCACTACCTGCGGCGCGTGATCGAGGCGCGCAACCTGCTCGCGATCATCAATGACATCCTCGAGTACGCGCGAACGGATGAAAGCGACGCCGAGCCGGTCGACGCAAGCAGTGCGCTGTCGAGGGTGGTGGGCATCACCCTGGCGGCGTTGTCCTCCCGCATCGCGGACAAGCACACCTGCTGACGAACGCCGTCCACTTCACGCCGGACGGCGGCCGCAGAACACTGCAGTCGGAAGCGCGGGGACTCGACGTCGCGCTCACCGTGCGCGATACAGGGCCGGGCATTCCCACGGACATACTCGAGGCGATCTTCGATCCTTTCGTGCAGGTGGGACGCACCCTGAACCGTTCGCACGACGGAACGGGGCTCGGGCTCGCGATCGGCCGCAGTGCGGCCGAGGCGCTTTCGGGGTCGCTCGACGCCGCCAACGGTCCTGACGGCGGGACCATCTTCACGCTGGTGTTACCGGCCGCGGGGTCGTGACGCGACGATCAGCGGTGACACCCGCCAGCCGTGGCTATGCGATCGCGGCGCCATGATGTCGGCCTGTGATCGATACTTCTGTGGGAGGCGGCGCTGCGAGGTGCACCGTCGTGGTGGGGAAGGCAAATGATGTCCCGGCGGATTCCACCACGTCCATGAACGTCAGGAGGATCTCCTGGCGAATCTTCTGGAACTCGCTCCATTCGGGTGTCTCGAACCACGCCATGACCTCGATGTCGAGTGATGACGCGGCGAATTCACGGAAGCGCACCACCACCGCGTCCGGCCAGACCTTCGGATGTGTGCGCAGGGCATGTTCGAGTCCGGCGAGTACGCTCCGCATCTGGTCACCAGTGGTCTCGTAGACGAGGCCGACCACCATCGCGAGCCGCATCCGGTCGCGCGCGGAAAGCGATTCGAGCCGCATGTCGGCGAGCTTTCCGTTTGGCAGGGTGACGATCGTGCGGTCGAGCGTGCGAAACCGTGTTGACCGCAGGCCGATCGCATCCACGGTGCCCACGAAGTCTTCCACCCGCACGAAGTCTCCCTCGCGGAAAGGCTGGTCGATGCCGATCGAGAACGCGCCGAAGAGGTTCTCCACGGTTTTCTGCGCGGCAAGCGCCAACGCGAGTCCGCCGATGCCGAGACCCGCAATGAGGCTCGTGACTGGGAAGCCGAGCGCCGAGAGGATTGCCACCAGTGCGAAGGCCACCACGACGACCTTGGCGAGACGAGCGCCCAGCGGCACCAGCGACCGTGACGATGGCATGCTCACTGCCCACGCTGACGCGCCGAGCATTTGCCGACCTACCTCGATCAGCCGCCAGATCGCCCAGAAGAGAACCGCGTAGAATGCGACGCGGACGCTGCGGTGCACGGTGGGGATGGCGGAGCCCGACAGGTCGAGGACGGGCCACAGCAGTGTGAAGGCGATGAGTGTGCACGTCGCGGAGATCGGTGCCACCATGCGATCGAGCACGAGGTCGTCCCACGTCGTGGCCGTGCGCCGCGCGGCCGCGCGGAAGGCAGAACGCAGCACGAGACCGGCGGTGTGCCCGAGGATCCACGCCAGTAACAGCAGCGGAATCGCACCGAGCCATTGCCACCAGAGGAGTCCCAGTGGTCCGTGCGCGAGGAGTGGCGGGGGAAGATGTCCCGTAAGCCAGGAGGGCTCTGCCTGCGCAGCCGTCAGCGGCAACGTGCAGGTGATGAGCACCGCGATGCGGTGGACGATTCGACGACGCCCGGCTCGCTTGGCAATATTTTCAAGGACATGATACATATACCTCTGCACTTTAACGGGGGATACCCCGTATTTCCAGTGTCGCGGCCGTTGCGTCGGCACCGCCTGCGTGACGGCGCCTGTCGAGACAGGGTGATTCGGTTACGCGCATGCTGCCCTTCCATTGTTCGTGAACCCTCGAACCGGCGAAGGCAACCATACCTTCTCCCGAGCGACGTACTTCACGCTCGCCATTGTCACGATCGCGATCGGTTTGCTCGTGCACTTGCGTGGTGGCGCGCTCGGCCCGGTCGTGCAGGACGTTCTCGCGGACGCGATGTGGGCAATGATGATCGCGTGGTGGGCGGGTGTGTGCGCTCCACGAAGCCACCTAGTCATGCGGAGCGCAGCCGCTCTCGCGGTGTGCGTGGTGGTGGAGCTCAGCCAGCGGTATCACACGCCCATGCTCGACGCCGTTCGCGCAACGCGCGTGGGACACCTGATCCTCGGAAGCGGCTTCGATCCGCGCGATCTCGCGGCGTACGCGATCGGTGTCGGAGTCGCAGCGTACCTGGACGCTCGCCTGCGCGGCGGCCTGATTTCGAGCTGAGAGCACGACGGGCGCCGGTCTCGTTTACGGGTTGGTTTCCTTGCGCCCATCAAACTGCTAGGTTTGCGGTCCCGTCACATGGCCCGTGACCGCGGCTCTGGGCGGATTGGGTCAAGCAGCATCTTCGGGATCGGCCATTTACGCCCTGAGGGGCGCTAGACGTACCGTGCCTGGTGTGGTCCTGAGCGTTTCGGTTGGATTGCGAAGCCATGAACTTTTCCGAGGTATCCATGGATAGACGTGAATTTCTCGCGGCCACGGCCGTTGCCGCCGTGGCGCCGTTACCCAGGCTCGACGCACTCGCCCAGGGGACACCCCGCCAGTTCATCGAACTGCGACGCTACCACCTGCTCCCGGGCGCCAAGCAGCGCGCGTTCACGTCCTTCATCGGCGACGTCGCCATCCCGGCGATGAATCGCGCGGGAGTGAGCAAGGTTGGCGCGTTTACCCTGGTGTACGGCGAGAATGCGCCGACGCTCGTCCTGGTCCTCGCGCACCAGACGCTCGATTCCGTGGTGTCCCTGCGCGACCGTATGGCGAGTGACGCGGAGTATGCTCGTGCCGGCGCTGCGGTCCTGGAGGCACCGATGTCCGACCCCACCTACGTGCGCGTCGAGAGCACCCTGTTGCGGGGCATCGAAGCGATGCCGACGGTCGAACCGTCCGCCGGAGCCGTTGCGAAGACACCTCGCATCTTCGAGATGCGCACGTACGAAAGTCACAGCAACCGCGCGGCGCTCAACAAGCTGAAAATGTTCAATGCCGGCGAGGTGCCGATCTTTCGCCGGACGGGCCTCACGCCGGTCTTCTTCGGCGAGACGCTGGTCGGGGAGAAGATGCCCAGCCTGACCTACATGCTCACGTTCGCGGACATGCCGGCGCGCGACGCGGCGTGGGCTGCGTTCTCCAAGGACCCGGATTGGAAGACACTGTCCGCGGATCCGCAGTATCGTGAGAATGTCTCGTCCATCTCCGACATCATCCTCAGGCCGACAGGGTACTCGCAGATCTGATCGTCGCGGCGCCTGGCGCTTCCGTGATCGGAACGGAAGCGCTCGAAGGGGCGGACACCACCGTCAGTGCCATAGCAGCCCGATGGCGACCTCGGCGAGGATCAGGAAAACGATCGTGACTTCAAGGCGATGCGAGCGCGCGCTCTGCTCCTCGTCATTGAGCATCGCATACGTCTGGCGCATGATGTCGAGTTTCCGGTCAATCCCGTGGCGCCATGCAGCGGCGCGGAAGAGTTCCATCGCGCCGGCGTACAGGCGCGCGAGGTAGACGTCGTCGGTGACCTTGAGCGCATTCTCCGCGCGCTCGACGGTTTCCGTGACATCGGCCACGGTGGTCTGAAGTCCCGCGAGCACCTGCCGGAGCGGCCGCTTGGGCAGCGAAAGGGTACGCGTCGTGTGCTGTCCGCGGGCCGCCTCGATCCGGTCGTACATCTGCGGAAGCTCGGCGTCGAGCGCGGCGTCATACACGCGAAGCTCGAGCAACTGGGCATTCGCAAACTCGAGCACGTACTCGACGTCTTCGTCCGCGACGCGTGGGTCGACGACGAGTGCGTTGTCCCACGTCACGATGGCGAGGTCGTCGTCGTAGTACGAGAAGCGATGTTGCAACAGCTCCGCGCGCGCGGCGAGCGACAACGGGGTTGTCTCGTTCAGCAGGAGCCGGGCGAGTGCCGCATCCGACACTGATGTTGGAGCGATGGCATTCCCCTCCCCGTCTACAAGCAGCGTCGCGCGAAACACCACATAGCTCTCACTTACCGGCGACCGCTCGGGACGCTCGACGGCCCGCCCAAGCAGACCCTCCACACGTACAAGTGCGGACGCAAAGGCGTGTGTCATGGCTTCGGACGCCTCGAGGCGCGGGCCCAGGACTGCAAGCGCATCCCAGGAAATCCCATCCGGGATCGGCGCGCGTGCCTGCAGAGCGCAAACGCCGAAATCAAACACGCGCGCCGAGAGCATCACGTCATGACTGACGTCATCCACGGCCAGCGTACCGGTTCCAAGATCAACGGCCAGCGGCGGGTTGGCTATCTGGATCGCCTGCGCCTCGCCGCGTGCCGGCCGGGCACGGGCGGCCGAGACGATTTGCAGAGCGGCGCTCGCGGCCTCGAGGTCAATGGCGTTACCGATGTCGTGCAGCCGATAGACGGTCACCCACCCCGTCGCGTGCACGGGCGTTTCGGTCCCGAAGTGCGGAATGCTGTTGGCGCGCGGCATATCACGTCACGTCGTCGCGGGGGTACGGCCGTTTACACCACCAGCCGTGATTCATTCCGTAGCAACCCTGAGGTCATTGGCAAGCTAGGGTATCGGGCGCGGTGCGACAATGAGGTGCAGTTCCACCGCCGGCGGGAGCGCGAGTGATCGCGTGGGCAAAGCACGAGGCGGGCGTACGAATGCGGCACCCATGTCGCTTCAGCGCGGAATCATTCATCGGATTGACGTCGTCGGTTCATCAGAGATGTTTGACTGTGTGGGTCCCGCGGCTACGGCGGGGTCCGTCGTCCAGAAGCTCGGCGGTGGACCGTGACCGACGTCGGTGCGAACGGCTGTCGTTCAATCACAATGAGGCGTCGGCTCAATGCATGATGTTGATGCAAGAGAGATGATGGCGGCACTGGTCGGTGCACCCGATCCCGAGATTGTCGAGCTCGAGGCTCGCATCCGTGCCGCACAGATGGACGCGGATGTGACAGCGCTGGACACTCTCATTGACGACGACCTGCTCTTCACGGGTCCGGACGGGTCCGTCGGTACCAAGGCGCAGGACCTCGCGGCGCACGCATCGGGGGCGGTGCGCTTTCGGGAGCATGAACCCACCGAGCTCCGCGTGCGTCGCGTGGGACGCGATGTCGCGATCGTCGCGCTGCGCGCGCGGCTGGCAGTGGAAGTCGCCGGGACGTTGGTACGGGGTGACTATCGGTACACTCGTGTCTGGGCTCGCAACGCGGCAGGACCATGGCGCGTAGTCGGCGGGCAGGTGAGTGCCGTGCCTCTGCCTGAGTTCCCGCTACCGCGGGAACGATGATCATATTGTTTCCGCTCTTGCTCTTCTCCCGTCACCCGTGACTGCAATGTCTTCATACACTCGTCGCGACTTCGCCAGGCTGGCACTGTTCGGGCTTCCCGCCGCGAGGCTGTTTTCCGCCGTCCGACCGCGCGTGGCGGGCGTCCAGATCGGCCTGAACGTGCCGTACAGCTTCGGCAACAACAACATGTCCGCCGACGATGTACTGAAGAACTGCCTCGCGCTCGGCGTTGGTGTGCTCGAGTTGCGGTCGCAGCCGGTGGAGGCGTTCATGGGCGCACCAGCCGCAGTCGTTGGCGCGGGCCGCGGTGCCGACTCGACGGCAAGGGCAGCAGCTGCGGTGCTCGCGAAGACCGGCGCGGCAAAGCTGCGTGACTGGCGGCTTGCGACATCACCGGATGGCGCCGGGGCGTTCCGCAAGAAGTACGAGGATGCGGGCGTCAAGATCGACATCGTGAAATTCGACAACATCTATGCGATGACGGACGGTGAGCTCGACTTCGCATTCCTGGTGGCGAAGACACTCGGCGCCCGCGCGATCTCGTGCGAGATCTCGACGAAGGACGACGACCTCCGCCGCGTGGGAGGTTTTGCCGACAAGCACCAGCTCATGGTTGGCTATCACGGACACACCCATGTGACGCCGGCGATCTGGGAGAACGCGTTCTCCCTCGCGAAGTACAATGGCGCCAACGTCGACCTCGGCCACTTCATCGCCGGCAACAACTACTCGCCGGTGGAATTCATCAAGAAATACCACGACCGCATCACGCACGTGCACGTGAAGGACCGCAAGCTGCATGAAGGACCTAACACGCCCTTCGGCCAGGGAGACACGCCGATCGTGGAAGTGCTGCGCCTGATCCGTGACAATGGCTGGCCCATGCAGGCAACGATCGAGTTCGAGTACCCGGTGCCCGCGGGCTCCGACCGCATGACGGAAATCGCGAAGTCCCTGAAATACTGTCGAGACGCGGTGGCCTGAGCATCAGCGGTGTTCGATGGCATTCACCTGAACGCTGCCGGTACTGCCGTCCGGTCAGGCTATTGCGCGACGTCCGGCAAAGGCTTCGCGCGCCATCTCGACGCACTCGACGACGATGCTCGACACGCCGAAATGCCGCGCACCGAATCCCTGACCCGTGATGGGATTGAAGTACTCCCGAAAACCGGACTGCCTCACCAACGCGGCAGTCCGGTCGACGAGATGTGCCGCCTCGGCATCACGCTCCAGTCGCAGCAGGCCGCGAAGAATGAACCAGGGTGTGAATGGCCACGTGGGCCCGCGCCAGTAGCGCTCGATCCAGAGGTAGCGGTCCTCGCCCGGAACGAAGCTCGCCTCAGACGCCGCGGTGCTCGGAACCGGGAACGGAAGCCAGAAGTGTTCTGGGCTGAGCAGGTGCTCGTCGACGACCCGGCGGCAGATGTCGATCGGCAAGTGCCGCAGCGCAAGCGGAGCCAGTCCCGCCCAAGTGCTGACTCCGAGTCGCTCGCCGAGCGGTCCCTCGGCGAAGAACAATCCCTTCTTTGCATCGAAGAGGCGGTTGACCAATGCTCCTGTCAACTCCTCGGCGCGAGCGGTGGCACCCGCAACACCGAGTCGCGCGAGTCCCTCCCATCCGAGAATCCAGGCGGTGTTCACGAGGACGTCCGTCGCGTGAAACCCTCCGTCGGCTACAACGCGCCGATAGTCGAACGCGCGGCGGCGGTTGAAGTGCTGCAGTACGAGAAACCCCAGTTTTGGGTGGCTTCGCCAGCCGAGCGGGAGGTCGTAGGCCGGCGTCGCATCGAGTCCGGTCTCGTCCGGCTGGAGGACGCCGATCAATCCGTCGGCGGAAGCACGTGTGCGATCGAGGAAGGCGTGAAAGCGCGACAGGACCTCACGCCCCTCTTCCGCGAAGACCGCGTCGCCCGCGCGCTCCGCCACTTCGGCCCACACCCACGCCAGGAGCGGTGGCTGGATGGTGGAGGTCTGGAGGGCGTCAATCTGCAGCAGGTTGTACGTAAAGGCCCGCGAGGGGCGACACGGGCCGTACCAGAAGATCGTGTGCCCGATCATCCCCGACGGAAGCTGCGCCGCCGCCAGCGAACGGAGCTCGCGCATTGCCCGCGCGGGATCGAAGCGGCTCCAGGCGAGAGCGTGGAAACACGAGTCCCAGAAGAACTGGTCCGGATACTTGTGCGCGTCGGGGCATGTGTACCCGAACGCCACTCCGGATTCGTCGCGCCCGTCACGCCAATTGCCCTCCAGCACCTGCCTCGCACCGATGAGGAGATCGGAGTATGGATGCGCGGACAGTGCGGTCAAGGAAGTGCCGTGGGGCGAGTGGTGGGCAGGTCTTCGATCATCGAAGTGCATGGAACAGGCCGCCCCGGGGGCGCCCTCCTTGATAGATACGTAAACGGACGCAATATCGATGTAGTCAAGCCAATGCGTCAGCCGTCACACCACCCTCCTCGCTTCCATGTCTAAACTGCGCGTACACTTCGGAATCTCGCTGGACGGCTTCGGCGCCGGCCCACACCAGAGCCTCGAGAACCCACTCGGCGTCAACGGCGCAGATATCATGGAGTGGTTCTTTCCTACCGATGTCTTCAAGCGGATGCACGGCCTTGGTGCGGGTGAGACTGGAGTCGACAACGCGATGGCGCTCCGGGGATTCAACAACTTCGGAGCATGGATTCTCGGCCGAAACATGTTCGGCCCGATTCGCGGACCGTGGCCCGACGAGAACTGGAAAGGCTGGTGGGGCGATGATCCGCCGTATCACGTTCCCACGTACGTGCTGACGCATCACGCGCGCGACTCGATCGAGATGAAGGGCGGGACGACTTTTCATTTCGTCACCGACGGTATTCACGCCGCGCTGGAACAGGCGCGCGCGGCAGCCGGTGGCAAGGACGTGCGCGTCGGCGGTGGTGCGTCGACGATTCGCCAATATCTCCTGGCGGGGCTCATCGACGAAATCAATCTCTCGGTGCGCCCTGTGCTCCTCGGTGAAGGCGAAGCGCTCTTTCACGGCATCGACATGCGCGCGCTCGGCTTTGAAGTCGTGGAGCGGGTCGAGGGCGAGCGCGCAACTCATCTCGTGTTGCGAAAGCGCTCACCGGGCTGATCGGCGTTCGCCTCGCTACGGCGCCTCGCGGACGACGCGAAACCCCACGTCGAAACCACTGCCCGGCCCACCGGCATGCGTGAACCACGTCGTGTTCTTCACATCCGACACGAAGCTTCCGCCCCGCAGCACATGCGTCGTGCCGGCACTCGGCGGCGTGCGGTCCGGAAACAGCCCCTCATTGTAGAAGTCGTCTACCCACTCCCATACGTTGCCGAGGGTGTCGTAGAGGCCCCAGGCGTTCGGCTTCTTACCGCCGACGGCGTGCGTCGTGCCCTTGTCGACGTCCTGTTCCCAGGCGGTTTCGCGGATCTGCGCCCACGTCGGCTCATCAGTCGCGCCGGCCCGCGCGGCGTACTCCCACTCGAACTCGCTCGGAAGGCGGTAGTGCGCCGTGCCGTCGATCGCGTTCAATCGCTCGACAAAGCGTTGAGCGTCAGCCCACGCAATGTTGTCCACCGGATGTTGGTCTGCGTCGTCCTTCACCATCGTGCCCTGAAACACCGACGGATTTGTGCTGAGGATCCTTCGCCACTGCGCCTGTGTGACCTCGTACTTCCCGATGTAGAATGGCCGCGCAATCGTGACGGTGAAGCCGAGTTGCGCATCGCGCTTCACCATCGCTGCGCAGTGCGCATAGTCGTCGGCGTTCCACATCGTTCTCGGATCTGCGGCGGCGGATCCGGCGGATCGCAGGGAGGAGTCAGGGCACACTGGCTGGAACTTGCCCACCAGCATGCTTCCTGGTTGAATGCGCACGAACTCCATGCCGAGCGCGTTCGTCAGCGTCGGCGATTGCGCGCCGAGGCGGCCGAGTGCGAGAACGAGCGTGAGCGCGAGCGTGATGGCAGCGCGATTCACGGAAGCTCCCTGATCGACACGTTGCGATAGCGATGCGCGGCCCCCGGCTTCCACGCGCCGCTCATGTCGAAGGTGCTTCCGGGAATGGGTGTGTAGGTCGCCGTCCAGTGTGACTGGAAGGCGATGAAGCCGTCGGTGCGGTCGGCGATGAGGTCGTTCCGCTCGAGCTGGACGTCGTACATCTGGACGCCGTTGACCCACAGCGCGACATGCGGCACGTCACCCTCGACACGAAGGCGCAACGCATTCCAGTCGTCCTGCTTCCAGACCTTCTCGATGCCGGTGGCGCGCGCATTGGTGGTGACGCGCTGCACTTCCCCGAGCAGGTTGCCTGTTCCACCGCCGCCACCGCCAACGAGCTCGATCTGGTATGCAGAGCCGGCCTCGGATGAACGGAAGAAGATTCCGCCGTTCGTTCCCCAATCAGGCTTGGTCTCGAGATATAGCTCGAAGTTCCTGTACTTCTTGTCGCTGAGCAGCAAGCCACCTTGACCGTAAGGACGTTGGCGCAGCGCGATGACGCCGTCCTCGACCCGGAAGTCTCCGGTGGTTCCGTGATGCGTTGTGCGGCTGATGTGCCAGCCTGCGAGGTCGCGTCCGTTGAAGATGGGCGTGAAGCCGTCCGGGATCGCGCTGGTGGACGACGGTGCTCCCGACGCGCTTTCTCCGGAAGCCGCTGTGCCCGCAGGTGACGGCTTGAACTCGATGCCCGTGATCAGCATGAGCGCGTCCGCCGGTCCCGTTTGCGGATTGCGGAAGACGATGTAAACGTCATGCACTCCGCTCATGCCGGACACCAGAACCGACACGGGCTTCTCGAGGTTGGCGCCGAGTACCACGGGTATGGAAGGCGCGTCGGATCGCGCGGCCTGACCGCCCGTTACCACAGGAGGAGCAGGCGGCGTGATTGACGCCGGCGAGCCAACGAGTTGACCGGTGGGCGAATCGAGCCGCACCTCCGCGGTGCCACCCTTGAAATGCGACCATGTGTAGAAGCGCGTCAGTGCTCCGATCTCGATGCTGGCGATCCCGGTGAGGTCGATTCCCCTGAAGCCGATGTACGAGCCACTGGTGTTCACGACGAACCCGGGATCGCGGTTCGAGGTGTTGTAGACGATGCCGGGCGACATGATCTCGGCGGTCTCAGGCAGGAGAATCGGATAGCGCAACAGCACCGCGTCACTCGAGGTAATCGGCGCCATGCCGTTCGCACCGGCGTCTGTGTAGCTCGCCCGCAGGACGTACGCGCCTTTCTCGGTCCTCTTCGATACCTGCCAGGGAAGACCGTCAGCGCTCGGCACCCGCTGCGGCGCAGGAGTAACGCGGCCCTCGCGCGCGAGGCTTCGCGGCACGGCGGTCGTATCGGTGAGGCTCAAGACGTACAGCGCGAGCGCGTTGGCCTGGGCCGGTGTGAGCGACGGATGCGCCGGCATCGCAACGTTACCATATACGCCGCTGCCGCCGGTCACGATTTTCTGCGCGATGCGCTCGAACTCGACGAACTGCCCCGCGCTGCGTGTTGCGACGTCCCTGAACGCGGGACCCACGAGTTTCCGGTCCAATGCATGACACGCATTGCAATCACTCTTGGCGATGATCGCGAGGGCGCGGGTGTGTCGCAGTGATGCGTCGAGCGGGAGCTGCTTCGCGGTCGCCAGTTCCGTTGGGGTCATGCCGGACGGTATGTAATCGAGCGTTACGCGGGCGGCGTCGCCGGCGACGCGCTGCCCGTCTTCGCGGTCGCTCACGTTCAACCGATAGTCGACGGAGCTGTTCGGGAAATAGAACGAGCGATTGCCGCGCGTGATGTCGAGCGCCACGCGAGGTGGATCGTTGCCTGCCACGATCTTCACCTCGCCTGTTCCCGTCGCGCCTCTGGGGTCGGTCGCCCTGAGGGATGCGACGTAGACGCCGGGCTGACGGAGCGTGAGTGTCGGATTCGCCGAGGTGAAGCGCTGCGGCACTCGCGTGCCTTGGCGCTGAACGATCCATTCATATCGCAGCGGATCGTGGTCGTCGTCAATGGTGCCTTGCGACGAGAGGGTGACACGCAATGGCGTCGCGCCGGCGGCGTGATCGACGGACGCAATCACACGCGGTGCGCGATTGCCGCCATTGTACTCGATCTTCGACAGGCGCCCCTGAGGACCGCGGGGCTCGTACTCCATGACGTACAGGTCGCCGTTCGGCCCGAAATCGAGGTCAAGTGGCTGGGCAGACTTCTCGTTCGCGAGCAGGACCTCCGCGTTCGTGATGCTCGTGTGGTCGACGCTCGGCGTGAGCACCGTGATCCAGGCGCGCACGCAGTCTGTCACGATCCACTTGCCTTCGAAGTAGCTGGGGAACACGCGCTTCGCGCTGGCAGAAAAATTCGCACGGTGGAAGACAGGTCCGCCAACGGCGCAGCGCCCGCCGCTGCCGAGGATTCCATACTCGGTCGAGACGCCGTACGGATAGGCGAGCAGCGCTGGCCGCGCGGGAGGCAGGTCGAGAATCCCCGTGTTGTTCGGCGAGGTATTCGTCAGGTGCGCGGGATCCGGCGGCGGACCGTAGGTTCCCGTGGCGTAGGCGAAGCTGTTGTAGACTCGGTTATATCCGATGACATAGGGCCACCCATAGAAGCCCGCGCTCTTCGCCACGTTGAACTCGTCGTAGCCCATTGGCCCTACGCCGAGTGAGTCCTTCCCCGCGTCCGGACCGACCTCGCCCCAGAACAGCTCACCAGTCTGCGAGTCGAACGAGACGCGCCATGGATTGCGATTGCCCATCGTGTAGATCTCCGGACGCGTGTTCGGCGTGCCGGGTGGGAACAGGTTGCCTTTCGGAATGGAGTACGATCCGTCCGGCTTCGGCTGAATGCGCAGGATCTTGCCGCGGAGGTCGTTCGAGTTCGCCGCCGACCGTTGCGAGTCCTCGCCTTTGCCGCCCGGATTGCTGAAGTGGATCGGATTGTACTGCGTCGCATTCGAGTTGTCGCCCACCGTGAGGTAGAGATTACCCGCGGCGTCCCATGTCATTCCTCCGCCCATGTGCGACGCGACCTCGTGCGGCCAGCGCATCATGACGACCTCGGACGCGAGATTGATGCTGTCCTTTGCGCTCAGCGTAAAACGCGACAGGTGCATCTCGCGAACGTCGCCCGGTGCCGAGTAGTAGGCGTAGATGTGGTGCGTCGTCTCGAAGTTCCGGTCGAGGAGGAGACCGATGAGTCCCGCCTCGCCGACCAGCGCGACCGGCACCTTTCCAATGAAGTCGACCTTGCCGGTGGTTTCATCGAGCCGGCGAATCGCACCCGGACGCTCGATCCAGTACACTCGGCCGCTGCGGTCGAAGTCGAGCTGGATGGGCTCGTTCAGTCCCTCGACGAGCACCTTGCGGGTGAAGCGGGTCTGATCGATCGCCGGCGTCGGTACAGCGGATTGCGCAGTGGCCTCAGGCGCGCGCGTGCTCGCACCGAGGCAGAGCGCGAGTGATATCCGAATAGTCGTTCGCACGATCGTGCCGTGGTGACATGGTTGAGCGACCGCGATTTTCGTATCGCGACGTCGAACTCCTGCTGGGTGCGATGATTGTATGTCGAGTTTAGGAATGTCAAGTTGGTTCGCAGTGCTGATGTCCGGGTCCGACTTCGGTTCCGACATCCGGTCCGATGTCGGTCCTTTCGGTTCTTTCCGCCAACTGTCGTCGCGGTTCACGCCGTTTTGGAACTGCGTCTCCGCGACGACAGTTGGCGGACTAACCAAAAAAGCGGAGGGCGGACCCGGACGTCGGAAAGTCCAAGGGTGCGATAGATTGCGTGTCGACCCGCTGACCGAGGAACGCATCATGGCCGAAGGAACCACCTACGTCGTCCCGTCCACCACCGCCCCCAACCTGCCCGACGGGGTAATCGCCTACGAGAGCCTGAAAGGCGAAGGGGACGCGCCCGGCGCCACCGCGTACGTCCACTACAATGGACCAACCGCGCAGCTCACGACCATGTGCACCGGCATGTGTGTGCTCGAACCAGGTGCGTCACCGCACCCGCCGCACACGCATCCCGAAGAGGAGTTCATGATCGTCGCGACCGGCACGGGCGTCATCGAAGTTGACGGCAAGCCGACCGCGGTTGCTCCTGGTGCGATCATGTATTGCGGCGCCAACGTGTCGCACGGCATCACGAACACCGGCAGCACGCCGATGACCTTCTACTGGTCGAAGTGGATCGCCAAGGGCTTTTAGCGGTCCGGGCGCGCTGGTGTTCGCTCATCTGACGCTTCCGACCCAGCACGTCGAGGAGACAACTCGTTTCCTCGAGCTGGCGCTTGGCTATGTCCGCAAGACCGTACCCGCCAATTCACCGGTAGACGTCCGCTGGCTCGACATGGGCCATGGGCAGGAGCTTCACGTCTTCTTCGTGGAAGGATTCGTGGTGTCTCCGTACGAAGCGGAGTTCGGCCGCCACGTCGCGCTATTCCATCCGATCGAGGACTTTCCGGCGATGCGGCAACGCATCGTGAACGCGGGCGGCGAACTTGTCGAACCGCTGCGCGCGACGTCGTTCGAGCGCGTGTTCTTCCGCGAACCGGTGAATGGCTACTTGCTCGAGGTGATCGACAATGCGCGCCATCGGCAGATCCTGGCCGAGCAAGCTTGAGCAGCGTCCTGCATCACGCCGGCGAGGGCACGTAGTCCGGGCCAGGCTCGGCTCGCTCAGGAATGCGACGCACCCACACGTTGCGATATCGCACCGGGTGATGGTGCTCCTGTAACTGAAGCGGCGCCTGCATCGGAACTGCAGCCGCAGCCGGCGTTATATGTCCCCGATCGCGGAGCACCTCGTTGTTCTGCACGACGATTCCATTCAGGATCACCGTCACCCGCGGCGCTTCTGTCAGTGCTCCGTCGGGAGCGTAACGCGGGGCTCGGAAGAGGATGTCGTAGGCCTGCCACTCGCCGGGTGGACGAGTGGGATTGGCGAGCGGCGGATACTGGCCATAGATGGCGCCGGCCTGCCCGTCCGCATAGGTGTCGGCGCGCTGATACGAATCGAGCACCTGCACCTCGTACCGGCCCATCAGGTAGACGCCACTGTTCCCGCGGTCCTGTGCTACGCCCCTTGGAGGGTTGGGTGACGCCCACTCGACATGCAACTGCATGTCGCCGAACGACTCCTTCGTGCGAATGGAGCCGGTGCCCGGCCACTTCGGGTCGATGACGCCCGGCCCGTTCACGACCTCCATGTAGCCATTCTCCACCTTCCAGTCTGCGGCGCCGCCGCGGACGAGCTCCCACTTCGAGAGATCGTGTCCATCGAAAAGGACGATCGCGTCCGAAGGTGCAGCAACGGGAAGCGCCTGCGCCGGCGGAGCAATCTCCGGCGGGCGCGGTCGATTTATCTCATTCGACTTCCAGCGCGATGGCACCGGCACGGCCTGTCCAGAGACAGGGCGCGCGCCGACCACACCGCTGATGAGGCTCGCCACAACCAGCATGGACGACGACTTCATGGACTGCATGGTTGCACGGGGCGAGCCTCGACGTTGTCTAGAGAGAAAATTCGGGGACGTCCCCCTTGATCGTCTGCTTCTTGAAGCCGCCCTGCGAACGATCGTACAGCCAGATGCCCGCGAACACGATCAGCAGAATGGCCGGTAGAATCGCGACGACGCGGAAGGACTCCTGCGCCGCGAGCCCCAGCACGCGATCGAGCTCGGCGCCAGGCGTCAGGCGCTGGAAGGCGTCAACGCCACCTGCCACTTCCACCTTCTTGTTGTCGAACACCCGGCCCATGAAGGGCAGCACGAACTGGATCGACAAGGTGCCCGCCGTGCCCATGAGTCCCATCAACAGCGCTCCACCCCTCGGGAAACGCTCCGACGCGCTCGCCAGCATCGTGGGCCACATGAAGCAGACACCTGTGCCCCAGAGCGTCGCCGCCAGGAGTCCCGTCACCGGTGAGTTCGCGTAGCTCAACGCGACCAGGCCCAGTGCTGCCATCAGGCACGAAAGCCACAACACGCCGATCGGCGACACCCGCTTGCCCAAGGCACCGGCGAAGTGGCGCATCACGAACATCAGGCCACTCACATAGACCAGCAGCAGGATGCCCGGCATGTGCACCGTGCGACTGAGCGCGATGTCGACCCACTGTCCCGGAGCAAGCTCGGAAGCCGCCGTCAGGAACATCGACAGGAAGAGGATGATGAACAGCGGACTTCTCAATTCACGGAACATCTCGCCCATTGACACGCCCGACGCGGCACGCTCGGTCGGCGGGAACTTGAGTCCCATGGAGACAATCGCCACTCCGATCGCGGGAAGGATGGAAAGCGCCAGCTTTACCTGCCAACCGAACCCGACCTGCGTCAGGCCCACGCCGAGCAGTCCGCCGATCACCAGGCCGCCTGGCCACCAGGCATGGACGAGGTTCAACTTCGCCGTCTTGTCCTCGGGATACAGCGTGGCCACCAACGGATTGACCACCGTTTCCGCGAGCCCCCAGCCGATACCCGCGATGATCGCGCCGAGGAACAGGACCTGATAGACAGCGGCGCCTGTCGCGATCTGGCCCGCGAACAGCGTGAGCAGCATTCCCACCGTGAATCCGATTCCGGACAGCACCAGGAGCAGCTTCATGCCGATGTAGTCCAGCAGCGGACTGCCGATGGCAATCGTCAGGGCGAACCCCAGAAACGGCACGCCGAGGATGCTCGCGATCATCGTCGCCGCATGGACCGCATCGATGGGATCGAGGAAAATCCGCTGGAGGTCGGCCGCCGTGTTGGCACGCAGCGACGCGTTGACGCCCGCCGTGGTGAGGGCGAGCGCACTCACGAAAAAGAGTCGCTTCTTGTCGTACGCCGAGTGCCGATTGCTGGCAGCAGCTCCCGCTTCTATGCTCATGGTTGGCTCAACTCTGGGGGTAGGCCGGCTTGGGTCCGCCGTTGGGTGCGCAGACTATACCGACTGCCCACAGCCCACGATAGGGAAGCCGGGTTCCGGCGGCGTATTCAGGCAGGATCGAGGCACGGCGGGCTGGCGAGCCGGTGACCGGCGGTCCAGTATCCCCCAACCCTCATTGGAACGAAAACCATGAAGACGCACGCTCGACTCGCCGTCATGTCACTCGGCATCCTTGCCTGCTCCAGCGCAATGCGCGCGAACAAGCCGGACGACGGTTGGACCTCCCTCTTCGACGGCCAGACGCTGAGCGGATGGCGCGTGAACGAGCACCCGTCGACGTTCAGCGTTTCGAATGGCGAGATCGTCGTCCGCGGTCCCACCGCGCACCTGTTCTACGACGGGCCGGTGATGAATCACGAGTTCAAGGACTTCGAGCTCAAAGCAGACGTCATGACGAAGCCGGGGGCGAACTCCGGAATCTTCGTGCGCACGGCGTTCCAGCCCACCGGCTTTCCGTCGAAGGGCTATGAGGTGCAGGTCAACAACTCGCAGTCCGACTGGCGTCGCACGGGAAGCCTCTACGCCGTGCGCGACATTCGCGAAGCGATGAAGGACAACGAGTGGTTCACCCTCCACACGATCGTCCGCGGCCGGCGGGTGCAGATCATGATCAACGACCGTCAGGTCGTGGACTACACGGAGCCCGACAGCTCGAAGACGCGCCTCACGGGCGGCACGATCGCGCTTCAGGGACACGACCCAGGAAGCGAAGTGCACTACAAGAACATCCTGATCCGCCCGCTCTCGCAGTGATGCGGTCGCGTCCGCAGCCATGCCTGACCCAATAGGCCGACGCGAATTTCTTTCGCGCACCGCGCTTGGTGCAGCGGCACTGGCGCTGCCGCTCGAACTTGCGCGGCGGCCCTGGGCGGAAGCGCCCAGCGGCATGTTCGTCTCAATGCCACCTTGGGCGGTCGCGCGAAAGGTTGGCTGGCCCGAGCAGGCGCGGCTCGCTGCGCGTGTTGGCTACAAGGGCATCGACTGGGCGTTCGGGCCTGCGAAGACGGCGGGAGTTACGGCAACGCGAGCACTGCTCGCCGAGCTCGCCATCGCGCCAACCATCGTCAACCTGCCGATGGCCGACCTGTTCGGCCCCGACGACGCCGCGTTCGACGCTCAACTGCCGACGCTCGCCGAGGATGCGGCCTTTTGTCAGGCCATTGGGTGCCATCGGTTCCAGTTCGTGCTCGGTCCCACGACGCCCAGCAGGCAGCCGAGGGCTGAACGGTGGACGCATGTGCAACAGCGCTTATCGGCTGTGGCCTCCGTGCTCGCGCGACACGACATGCGGCTCGGCCTGGAGTTTCTCGGACCGCTCGTGTTCCGCATGCGGCGTGGCAGCGATACGACGGCGGCCCTGCCGGTGCCATTCGTCTGGACGCTGAAGGACACCCTCGCCCTCGGCGAGGCATCGGGGCCGAATGTCGGCGTGACGCTCGACGCGTGGCACTGGCATCACTCGGGCGGAACGGTCGACGACATCCGGTCCGCGAGCGTATCCCGAATCGTTCACGTGCATGTGTCCGACGCCCGCGCGATGCCACCGGAGCAGGTGATCGATGACATGCGACTATTGCCGGGTGAAGGCGTGATCGATCTTGTCGGTTTCTTTCAGGCCCTCAGCGCCATCGGCTACGAGGGCGGTGTGGCGCCGGAGACAATTGGCCCACGGATTCCCGATGACATGCTGCCCGAGGAGAGCGCGCGGCTTGGCCTCACGAGTACCCTGGCTGTCATGAGAAAGGCCGGCGTCGTCTGACGCCGGCCTTTGGTCGCGCGTGCGCTTACTGCCCGGCAGGTCGCGGGCGCGGGAGCGCGGTGGGCGGAATGATGTTGTTCAGCCGCATGTAGTTCGCGAGCTGACTGTAGTGGTCGGCCATATCGATCACGTGACCGAGCACCATGGTGACGCGCGTGGAGGGGCGACTCTGTCCGCCGAACGTCATCGTGATCGCGTCCGCGAGCCGCGTGTCGTCGAGCTGGTTCAGGGCGGTTTCACAGAAGGCAAATGATGCTTTCACCTTGGAGACGAGGGAATCTTTCGGCCATGTCGCCTTCACCGAGTCCGGGGTGGTGCTGTCCATGACCGGAATGCTCGCCTTCATCGTGCCAAAATTGTTGCAGAAGAAATAGTTGTCGCTGGCCAGGTGCTGGGCGATGTACCCGATCGTGAGCTGGGCCGGCGTGGGGCGAAAGCCGAACTTCGACTCGGGAATGGAGTCGAACGCCTGCGCGAGGTTGCGCTGGAGTGCCAGCGTCCGGGTGCGAAATGCCGTGGTGATCGGATTTGCGGTGGGAGTTGGCTGCTGGGCGGCAAGGGCCGCGGGAAGGGCGAGCGTCAGAAGTGCTGCGTGTAGTGTCTTCATACGGTCTCCATGGTCATGACGGGATTGGGCAAGATAGTGGGCGCGTGAGGTGACTTGCGCAATGTCGCGATGAGTGCGCTCCGGCGCGTAGCGGACACGAAGGGGCTGACGAGCGCACGACACCCGCCCCATAGTTCCGTGCACCCCACATCCCACCGAATCGGGGTCGGGAATTTTCCTGGCGGACCATACCTCGGCTGACATGAGCCCACACTGCACGATCGAAACGGAGCGTCTTCGTCTGGTGCCATTCGCACCCGACCAGATTCTTGCGTTGATCGAGGCGCCTGATGAGTTCGAGGCGCTCCTGGGGTATCCGGCGGCCGAGGGACTGCGCGAATTCTTCCTGTCGGACGACGTCTCGCCGGCATTCCTCGCGAGCCTGCGCCTCCTGCACAATCCCGATCCATGGCACCTCGGCTTTGCGGTGCTGCATGGCGAGCTTCGCACCGTCATCGGAAGCGCGGGGTTCAACGGAGCTCCCGATGCGGAGGGCATGGTAGAGGTGGCCTACGGCATCGTGCCCCACTTCCAGGGCCAGGGATTCGCGACAGAGGCGAACGCCGCCCTCGTTGCATTTGCGTGTGGCAGCAGCCTCGTTCGAACCGTGCGCGCGCATACGCTGCCCACCGCCAGCGCTTCGACGCAGGTGCTGCGCAAGTGCCACTTCACCTACGTCGGTGAATTCAACGATCCGGACGACGGTCTCGTGTGGCGCTGGGAACGAACCGCGATCGGCAGCGACCGTGGTTATTCGCCCCGCGTCACGGCGCCGGCGCCGGACACGTCACGCGCCGCGCCGTGATCGAAGCCCGCAGCGCGTTGCCCGCGCTTGGAGCGGACGGTGCGGACATCGCCGCGCGACCCGCTGGTGCCGACGCCTCTGCGCGCTGCGCGCTTGTTGACTGCAGCGTACCCGTGCGTGTTCCGCTCGACGCCAGCAACATCATCGTTCCGTCGAATCCAATGCGACGCAGCCTGAACACGGCACTGTCCGCACCGTTGTACTGGAGATAGGCGCGCGCCTCCGTTTCGCCGCCAGCCGGCGTGAGGATGCGCGCCTCGGCACCCGTCGAGTCAATCGCGACGACCATCGGCAGGCGCACCGATCCCCACACAGCCGCACTCGGGCTCTCGACGCGATAGCACTGGCCTGCCGCAAGCTCGATCCCGGCGTACGCGCGGCTCGCCGGCGACGCTGCCGCGCCAGCGGCGTCGGCCGCTTTCGCTGCGGTCTGTGCTCTGCCCGTTGCCACCATGGTTCCCTTGGCGACCTGTCCAATGCCCGCTCTCGTACGATCGGCACTCGGCACGGCCATCTCGCGCTGCGCCGTTACCGATGCCCGCGCCGCGATAACCTTCGACTCCGCGTCCGCAAGGTCGGCGTTCGGCGATGGTCTCGCGGGCGCGGGCGCTGACGGCACGTCGACACCAGGCGCGGGCTCCAGCGTTCGCGGTGGCTGCTCGGCAGCAAGACGCCGTTCGATCGCTGACTCCAACACGGTGTCGGCTGGCCGCGTTGCCATCGGCGCGGCAGACGACACCATGGGAAGTGCAGCACTCTCCATGCGCTTCGCCGTCGGCACATCGCGCGAAAGTTGGCCACGCGTGAGCGCGATCCCCACGGCCACCACGAGCGTGGCCGCTATCGCCGCACGAGCGGGTGTCACTCGCAGCATGCGCCACACGGAAAGATCGGCAGTCGGCGTTCCGGCTGGACGAACCATGGGCGCGGGAACCTCGTCGAGCATGCCGATGACCCGACTCGCGCCCGCCATCAGGCCGCGCGCCTCCGCCACGTGCGCGGCGCACGCACCACACCGCCCCACGTGTGCCTGGATGCGCGCGGCATGCGCCTCATCCAGCTGTCCGTCGAGCCAGCCGTGAATCGTTCCCTCGTCCACATGGACGCCGTCGTCATCGACCATCATCAGCCTGCCTCCTCGCGCTTCATTCCGCCCGCACGGCGTTTGGCGCCTGCAGCGCCTCGTACGCCTCCATCAGCCGTCGCCGCGCACGGGACAGCGTCGTACCCACCGACCCGACCGACAGGTCGAGCGCCGTCGCGATCTCCTCATAGCTCAGCCCTTCCTCCCGCATGAACAGTGCATCGCGATCACGTTCCGCGAGCGCGTCAAGCGCCTTCCGCGCCATCGCCCGCCCCTCCTCCCGCTCCATCGACGTTGGACCAGGCAGCACCACAGATTCCGCCTGCGCCTCGTCGCGCATGAGCTCGAGCCGGCGCCGATGCCGAGCGTCCTTCCGCGCCTCATCGCGCACGAGATTCATGGCCACGGCAAAGATCCAGGACCGCTCGCTCGCGATCGTCTCCTGCTTCAACGCGCGAATGAACGTTTCCTGCGCAATCTCCTCCGCCCAGTCGCGATCGCCCGTCTGGCGCGTGAGAAACCGCACCAGCGGTTCGTGATGCGTTTCAAAGAGTGCCCGCAGGCGGTCCGGAGTGACCATGCCGGTGAACATGGCACGTCGCGCGCCGTCATGACCAGTCCGCCCTCCGTATTGAGACGCTGCGGCGGCTGTCACTTGCACATGTCCGCGAGTTTGTCGGTGGAAAAGCGTTGTTCGGAGGCATCGCGAATCAACGCGAATCCTGCGAATCGTTCCGAGGGGCGCCGAAGAACCGGTGCGCCGTGCCTCTACTTCTTTAACGTGTTCGTCAGGGAAAACTGCCTTGGTGCGACCAATGATCGGGTGACATGGAATCGATTCGCGTGGATTCGCGTGGATTCGCGTGATTCGCGATGCCCACGAATAACGCTCTTCCAAACTATCAACGCGGCCCCATGCCGCACGCCAGAGAATCGCCAATCACACACTCGGCTCCGCATGCGCCACCGGCTTTGCCGCGACAGCGTGTGCGCCATGTACGTCCGGACGCGCCGCACCGCCGAACCGCCTGAAGAGCCACTCGCGCCACTCGTCGAAGATCTCGTAGACCGTCGGGATGATCAGCAGCGACAGCACCGTCGACGCGATCACGCCGCCGATCACCGCTCGCCCGAGCGGCGCGCGGAAGTCGGCGCCTTCACCCTTGCCGAGTGCCACGGGAATCATGCCGGCAATAAGGGCAAGCGTGGTCATCATGATCGGGCGCAGGCGCGTCCGTCCCGCTTCGATCAGCGCCTCGCGCAGAGCGAGACCGCGATCCTCACGCGCCCACTTCGCGAAGTCGATGAGGAGGATCGCATTCTTCGCGACGATGCCCATCAGCATCATCACGCCAATCAGGCTCATGATGTTCAGCGTATCGCGCGTCACGAGCAGCGCCGCGACGACGCCAATGAGCGACAGCGGCAGCGACACGAGGATTGCGAGCGGATCGAGGAACGACCCGAACTGGATGACGAGGATCAGGTACATCAGCATCACGGCCACACCGAGCGCGAGCACCATGCTGGTGAAGACTTGATTCTGGTTCTGCACCTGTCCACCGGCCGTGATGTGATAGCCAGGCGGCAGCCGCACGCCGTTGACGCGGCGCATGACATCCTGGTTCACGTTGCCGACCGATGCACCGATGACGTTCGCGCCGATCGTCACGACACGCTGGCGCTGAAAGTGATCGATCTGCGCCGGTCCGGTATTCGGGGTGATCGTCGCCACTTGCGAGAGCGGCACGAACTTCGACCCGCCACCACCGGCCGAGCTCACCATCACCGGCAGCTGGCCCAGGTCCTCCGCACTCTTGCGGGCGGAGCCCGCGAAGCGCACGTGCACATAGCGCGACACGCCGGTGGGATCCACCCATGTGCCCGCATCCACGCCGGCGAACGCATAGCGCAGCGAGACCGCAAGCTGGCCGAGGCTGACACCGAGCGCACCAGCGAGTCCGCGGTTCACCTCGACATTGAGCTCCGATTTCTGGCCCCGCGTCGAAAGCCCTACGTCTACCGCACCGGGCGTCACGCGCACGGAATCGGCGATTGGTTCCGCGAGCTTCGCCAGTGTGTTGGCGTCGGGGCCCTGAAGCTGGAGTTGCAGCTGCTTCTGGTTGCCCCCGAGTCCGCCGGCGGCGAACGTGTACGCCGTGGCGCCGCCGATGCGCGAGAGTTCCTTGCGAAGCGTCCGTCCGAAGAGCTCCTGCGAGATGCTGCGTTCCTTCTTCGGCACGAGCCGCACGTACACGGTCGCATTGTCCACGGCTCCCGAACCCGAGCTGCTGCCAACCGTGGTGTAGGTATACGCGACTTCCGGGTGCCGGCGCGCAATCACCGACACCTCCGCTGCCTTCAACGTCGTGTACTCGAGGCTCGACGAGGGCGCAGTCTCGATGGCGACGTTGAGCTCGCTGTTGTCGCTCAGTGGCGCAAAGCCGAATCCGCCGAAGGCCACCTGGAGGGCAATCGCGAGGACGAATGACCCAGCCGCGATGATCAGCATCAACGCGCGATGATCGAGCGCCCAGCCGATGGCCGCGGTGTAGCGATCGGCCTGGCGATCGAACCAGTGATTGAACGCCTCGAGGGCGCGACCCAGTGCGTTTCTCCGTTCTCCCGCCTCGAGCTGCGGATCCGGCCACACCGCCGAGAGCATCGGGTCGAGCGAGAAGGAGACGAACAGCGACACGAGCACCGCGGCGGCAATCGTGATGGCGAAGGGCTTGAAGAACTGCCCGGCGATGCCCGGCATGAAGCCGACCGGAACGAAGACGGCGACGATCGAGAAGGTCGTCGCCGTCACCGCCAGGCCGATCTCGTCGGTGCCCTCATGCGCGGCGGTCACGTGATCGGCGCCCAGCTCGATGTGTCGCACGATGTTCTCGCGCACCACGATCGCGTCGTCGATCAGGATGCCAATGGCCAGCGAGAGTCCCAGCAGCGACATGATGTTGAGCGTGAACCCGAACGCGAGCAACGGCGCGAACGACGTGAGCACCGACACCGGCAGCGCGAGTCCCGTAATGACGGTCGAACGCCACGAGTTCAGGAACAGGAACACCACGAGCACCGTGAGCAGCGCGCCTTCAATCAGCGTCTCCTCGACGTTTGCCACCGAGTTGCGCACGCGGACGCCCGCGTCGCGCACCATCTCGATGTTGGTGCCCGGCGGCAGCGTCTTCCTCAACTCGGCGATGCGCGCCTTCACGCCGTCGCTGACGGCCGTGGTCGCATTCTCGCGCGACTTCACGACGTCGAGCCCGATCGCCTGCAATCCATTGAAACGCGCCGTCGACTTCCGCTCCGCAGCGCCGGCCTTCACGTCGGCCACCTGACCAAGCGTGATCAGCTGTCCGTCGCGGGAGGCGACGACCATCGCGGCGAAGTCTTCCGGATGCGCGAAGCGGCCCTGCAGGCGGATCGAGCGCTGCTCCATCGCACTGTTCACGTTGCCCACCGGTGCCGCGAGGTTCTGCACGCGAAGCGCCTGGACGATCTGGTCGATGCCGATGCCTGTGGCGGCGAGGTCGGCTGGCCTCACGTCGATGTTCAGTTGGGCACTGTCACCGCCCACGACATTCACCTGCGCGACCCCCGCAACGGAGCGCAGCTCGCCGCCGATCGCCTGGTCAGCCAACTGGGTGAGCTGCGTCGGCGTCAGCACGTTCGAGGTGATGGCCAGCGAAAGAATCGGCAGCGTGTTCGGGTCGAAACGCCGGATGATCGGCTCGATGATCTCGGTCGGCAGCTGCGCACGCACGGCAGAGATGGCGTCGCGGATTTCCTGCGTCGCCTGGTTGACGTCCTTGGAGAAGGCGAACTGGACGACGATCTGCGCGAACCCGTCGGTCGAGGTCGAGTTCACCTTGTCGACGCCGCTGATGCCTGAAATCCTGTCCTCCAGCCGTGTCACCACCTCGCGCTCGACGACATCCGGCGCCGCACCGGGATACGCGATGCCGATGAAGACGATCGGCTGATCGAGGTTGGGGTATTCATCGGTGTCGAGCCTGAAGAGCGATGCGACGCCGAACACGACCAGCGCAATCATGCAGACGACGGTGATGATCGGCCGCCGGATCGCGAAATCAGAGATGAACAATGGCTTCCTTTGGCCCGCCGCCTGCGGGGCGCAGTGCAGCGAGGAACTATAAGAGTCGGGAAAGGCGTACTCGGTACTGCGTATTACTCCGTACCATGAATGGCATACTGCCCACGGGGAGCCGTAGAGCCACCGCTTCTCGTATCCTTCGCGTCAACCACGGCCGCTGTCGAAAGGGAGCTATGTGTATCAGCGAAGGGTCTACGGATCCCAGGAGGCGGCCAGAGGTCATGGTACATGAGTACCCGTACCCGGTACGCTCGCAACCAGAAAACTCTGGCATGTGCGTTGCCCCTTGGACCTGCTCATCCGAATGACGAGGCATCAAATGGCGACGAATGGAAAGGGGTTGGGCGACGAGCAGGGCACGCGAGTGGGCCCGCCGGATCAGTCCGGCCCGATATCGCCTGCGGGGGACAGCGACGCACCATCGCCGCGACCGGAGCGGAAGACGGGAGCGGGCCATGAAGCCACCATCGCCGATGAAGAGTCCGCGGAGCACGACCGGGAGCACCGGAGTGGGTACGGTGGCAAGGGGGGCAAACCGGATACGTCGTCCGACCAGCGCTGATCTGCGGCCGGGCGCGAGAATATAAATAAGTATTTATGTTGAGGTCATGACAGACACGACTCGCGCCCGCGCCGTTGCCGCCCTGCGCTTCCGCGCCCTCGGTGACGAAACCAGGCTCCGGCTGCTCGAACTCCTGGTCGACGGCGAACTCACGGTCGGCGACCTCCTGGACCAGACTGGCCTCGGACAGTCGCTCATCTCGCACCACCTCCGCACCCTGCGCAAGGCCGGACTCGTCGTCACGCGACGCGACGGCCGCTGGATCCACTACGACATCGCTGATGGGGCGATGTCGAGCGTGCGGAACGTGCTCGCCTCACTTGAGGTTTGAGTCGGAGTCTGGCCGCCAGACGCCGATATTCCGCTTGAAGATACGCTATGCGGATCCCCTCGCCATCGACATACCACTGCGCACGATGAGGCTGCCACGACGCGCATCAGCCCGGATTCGACTAGCAATGACCCCACCGGCGTGCGAAGATTCCCGCCGGATCAAGACGCTCAAACTCACGGAGACCCGTCTCATGGCAGAAAGCTCGACCAAGGACCTCGAAGACCGCATCGCAAAGCTCCAGCGCGCCGTCTATCACCTCGTCTGGAAGCGGACGGGCTTCGGCGAGCAGTGCGTGCACTGTGGACAGGCGTATCCGAATCACGGCGAAAAGTGCAAGGCCGCAGAAGCGGAGGCGCTCGTCCGCTAAGCCCCGCTCAGCATGGCTCGGCGGCGAAAACGCCGCCGCGAGGCCTCTGGCACGGCAAATGTGTTATGGCATGGCGCGTGGAGCGATCCACGACGACTCGCCTGTCACTTCTCTGCCGTGCCGATGCCGACGGAACCTATCAATCCTCGCTCACTCCACGCCCTCGTCGCGGCTTGCGCCATCGCGCTCGGCCTGGGATGCGCCCCCGTAGCTCGGCATTCTCCCGGGCAGGCGGTGGCCTCGGCAGGCGCCTCGATGGCTTTGACAGTGCCAGCGGTGCTCAGTGAGGAGCAGACACTCTCGGTCGCACTCGACCGCATTGACCAGCGTGACCTGCCGCTCGACCGCACCTACCGGCACTTTGGCAGCGGGAGCGGCGTCACGATCTACGTATTCGACGGCGGCATCCTCGCCTCGCACCCGGAGTTCAGCGGGCGCGTGCGCGTCGGCTACGATGCCTTTCCCAACGAGGAACACATCTGCAACGCGCACGGCACGGCCGTGGCGGGCGCGGCCGCCGGCCGCACCCTCGGTGTCGCACCCGATGCGGAAATCGTCGACGTGAAGATGGTGGAGTGTCGCTCGATGCGCGGCTCCATCGACGCCATCGTGCGCGGCACGCGGTGGATGCTTGCCGATCACGCCCGCCATCCTGAACGCCGGGCGATCGCGAACTGGTCCTTCATGGCCGACACCGCGAACCCCATTCCGGCACTCGACAGCGCGGTCGCCGAATTGAACGCGGCGGGAATTCCGGTGGTGGTGTCAGCCGGAAACTACGACATGAATGCCTGTCACATCTCGCCAAGCAACTCACCCGGCGCACTCGTGGTGGGTGCGTCGCGCGTGCGACGCTCCTTCAACGCCGCCGACGCGCCGCTCGTCGACGAGCGGGCGCCCGGCACGGCGTTCGGACCCTGCATCGACGTCTTCGCGCCAGGCGATTCCGTACTACTACCCAGCATCGATGCGGAGCACGATGCGTCACTGCAGCTGTGGGCCGGCACCTCAATGGCCGCGGGCTACGTGAGTGGTGCCGTCGCCCTTTTCCTCGAGGCACATCCGCGCGCGACGGCGGACGCAGTAACCGCGCACATCCGGACCTCATCGTCCAGGACGTCAGTGGTCGACGCACGCTCCGCAAGCGCGGGCATGCTGTACGTCGGTGCCGACCGATCGCCCGGAGGCGTCACGCTCGCTGGCCGCATCGCGCCCTAGGCAGCGCGCTCCGTCGGTGAGGCGGAACGAGAGGGGCGTCCTTATCTTTCGGCATGCCCAACTCCGCTCTCGACGCACTCTGCATCAACACCGTCCGTACGCTTTCGATGGACGCGGTGCAGAAGGCCAACTCCGGCCACCCCGGCACCCCGATGGCCCTCGCGCCACTCGGCTACGCGCTGTTCACGCGCCACATGAAGCATGACCCGTCCGATCCGCACTGGGCGGATCGCGATCGCTTCGTTCTCTCGTGCGGCCACGCGTCGATGCTGCTTTACAGCTGCCTGTTCCTGAGCGGCTACGGCCTCACGCTCGAGGATCTCGAGAATTTCCGCCAGTGGGGGAGCAAGACGCCCGGCCATCCGGAATACGGTCACGCGCCTGGCGTCGAGACGACCACGGGCCCACTCGGCCAGGGCATCGGCAACGCCGTTGGCATGGCGGTCGCCGAGGCGCACATGGCGGCGACGTTCAATCGTGACGGGCATGCCATCGTCGATCACCACACGTACTTCATCTGCAGCGACGGCGACCTGATGGAAGGCGTGTCGCACGAGGCGTGTTCATTCGCCGGACACTTCCAGCTCGGCAAGCTGATCGGCTTCTACGACGACAACCGCATCACCATCGACGGCAGCACCGACCTCACCTTCACGGACGATACCGCGAAGCGCTTCGAGGCGTACGGATGGCAGGTACTTCACCTCGCCGACGTGAACGACCTCGCCGCTATCGATGCCGTTGTCGCCGAGGCGAAGGCAGATGCGACGCGGCCGACGATGGTGGTAACGCGGACGCACATCGGCTACGGCAGCCCCAAGAAGCAGGACACGAGCGCTGCGCACGGCGAACCACTCGGCGCCGAGGAGATCGTGGCGACCAAGCTGGCGCTCGGCTGGCCGAAGCCGAACGAGAGCTTCTATGTCCCGGAGGAAGCCGTTACGCACTGGCGCAGTCAGGTGACCGAGCGTGGCAAGCAGGCGCACGCCGATTGGGATTCGCGGCACGCGGCGTATGCCGGCACCTTCGCGTCGGATGCGTCGGAGCTCACGCGTCGCCTGGCGGGCGTTCTGCCCGACGGATGGGAGAAGGCGATACCCGAATTCACGGAGGCGAACGGTTCGGTCGCGAGTCGGGCGGCGTCGAATACGGTGCTCAATGGGTTGGTGGGCGTGATGCCGGAGCTCATGGGCGGCTCGGCGGACCTCACCCCGTCGAACGGCACGGCGGTAAAGACCTGGAAGAACTTCGCGCCGGGCGCGTACGACAAGCGGTACATGCACTTCGGCATCCGCGAGCACGGTATGGGGGCGATCATGAATGGGATGGCGCTGCATGGCGGCATCGTGCCGTTCGGCGGGACGTTCCTGATCTTCTCGGACTACATGCGTCCGCCAATCCGGCTTGCGTCGATCATGAAGCAGCACGTGATCTACATCTTCACGCATGACTCCATCGGGCTCGGCGAGGATGGCCCGACGCACCAGCCGGTGGAGCAGCTTTCCGCGTTGCGGGCGATACCCGACATCACGCTCATCCGTCCGGCGGATGCGACGGAGACGGCGGCGGCGTGGAAGGTGGCAGTGCTGCACAAGCACGGCCCGGTGTGCCTGGTGCTGACGCGACAGAAGCTCGCCTTCATCGACCGGACGACATTCGAGTCGGCCGACGGTGTGGCAAAGGGCGGTTATGTGCTCGCTGATGCCGAGGGTGGCAAGCCGGATGTGGTGTTGATGTCGAGTGGCTCGGAGGTGGGGCTGATCATCTCGGCGCGGGAGAAGCTTGCGGCCGGTGGTGTGAAGGCGCGCGTGGTGAGCATTCCGAGTCATGAGCTCTTCGCTCTCCAATCATCCGCCTATCGGGACAGTGTCCTTCCCGCAGACGTGCCGCGCGTGTCGATCGAGGCGGCGGCGTCGATGAGCTGGTACCGCTGGGTGGGGACGCACGGCATCGTGATCGGGATCGACCGGTATGGGGCGAGTGCGCCGTTCGAGAGGATCTACACCGAGCTTGGCCTTACCGTGGAGAAGGTTGTCGAGGCGGCACAGAGTCTTGTTAACAAGTAGAGGGACGTTTGAAGTTCAACAAGGGCGTTGATCGTGTTTATCGCGAATCAAGCGAATCAAACGCGAATCGCCGCGAATCCTCTCTAAAAGCGGGTTGAACGATTCGTGAAGATTCGCGGCGATTCGCCAGATTCGCGATGCCAACGATCAACGCTTTTGTTTTTCCTCCCAACGCCATCATTCGCCGCACCAGTCGAGCAACCGTGACCGATTCAACAGTCCCTCGCAACAACTTCATTCGGGATCTCGTCGCCGAGGATGTGGAGACGAACCGGTTTGGCCGCCAGGTGGCGACGCGGTTTCCGCCGGAGCCGAATGGCTTCCTGCACATCGGTCACGCGAAATCCATCTGCCTGAACTTCGGGCTGGCGCGCGATTTCGGTGGTCGCGTCAACCTGCGGTTCGACGATACCAATCCGGCAACCGAGGACATCAAGTACGTCCAGTCCATCAAGGACGACGTGCGGTGGCTCGGCTTCGAGTGGGATGAAGAGCGCTACGCGAGCGACTACTTCGAGCAGCTCTACGAGATCGCGGAGTCGCTCGTCAGGTCGGGCAAGGCGTATGTCGATTCACAGAACGAGGAGGCAATTCGCGAGGGTCGTGGGTCGGTGACTGCGGCAGGGACCAACAGCCCGCACCGCGATCGAACGGTCGACGAGAATCTCGACCTCCTGCGCCGCATGAAGGCGGGCGAGTTCGCGGATGGGGCCCACGTGCTGCGCGCGAAGATCGACATGGCGGACCACAACATGATCATGCGCGATCCGCTGCTGCTGCGCATTCGGCATGCGCATCATTACCGGCGCGGCGACGCGTGGTGCATCTACCCACTCTACGATTTTGCGCACGGCCTGTCAGATGCGATTGAGGGGATCACGCGGTCGCTCTGCACATTGGAGTTCAAGGACAGCCGCGAGGTGTACGACTGGCTCGTGCGCGAGGCAGGTTTCGAGAAACCGCCCACGCAGGTCGAGTTCGCGCGACTCGAGATCGATTTTACGGTGCTGAGCAAGCGGAAGCTGCTCCGCCTGGTCAACGAAGGCTTCGTGTCCGGGTGGGACGACCCGCGCATGCCGACGATTGCGGGGCTGCGCCGGCGCGGTGTGACGCCCGAAGCCATCCGCAACTTCGCGGACACCATTGGCGTCGCGCGCAAGCCCGCGCGCGTGGAGCTGGCGACATTCGAGCACGCGGTCCGCGACGACCTCAACATGCGCGTGCCGCGCGTGATGGCCGTGCTCCATCCGCTCAAGGTCGTGTTGACGAACTACCCAGAGGGCGAAGGCGAAACGTTCGACGCGCCGCTGTACCCACACGACGTGCCGCTCGAGGGCACGCGCCCGGTCCCGTTCTCGCGTGAGCTCTGGATCGAGCGCGACGACTTCATGGAGGACCCGCCGAAGAAGTTCTTCCGTCTCGCGCCGGGTCGCGAAGTGCGCCTCCGCTACGCGTATCTCATTACCTGCCAGAGCGTCGTGAAGAACGACGCCGGCGAAGTGGTCGAGGTGCACTGCACCTACGACCCCGCCACGCGCGGTGGCGATGCACCTGATGGTCGTCGCGTGCAGGGCACTATCCACTGGGTCTCGGCCGCGCGTGGTGTGGATTGCGAGGTGCGCCTGTACGACAAGCTGTTCACCATTGCGGACCCGGATGCCGGCGACACTGACTTCACGTCGCTGCTGAACCCGGAGTCGCTCGTCGTGATTCCGAGCGCGAAGGTGGAGCCAAGTGTACTCGCGGATCCGGTTGGCTCACGATACCAGTTCGAGCGGACCGGCTATTTCGTGAAGGACAGCGATTCGAGCGCCCAGCGTCCCGTGTTCAATCGCACGGTGACGTTGCGTGATTCCTGGGCGAAGGTCAACCGGTAGCGCTGGTCTCATTAAATCCGCTGACGCTCGCGGCAGTGGCTGCCTCGATGAGTCGTCCGAGGATGCCGATCGCGAGCGTGGTGTCGTCGCCGTCACGCACATGCATGCGCCGCACCCGGTCGGTGAGCTCCGCCTGGATGTAACGGTATTCCTCGGTGATCATCGCCTCCGTCCACCCGATGCGTCGGCGCTGCTCACCGTGCATCTTCGCGATGAACAGCTGGATCCTTGTTCCATCGTGCATCAGCTCGCTGTCGACTCCCCCCGTTTGATCCACGATGATCAGCGACTGTATCGCGTTCGTGAGGAACGAGAGCGTGTGGTCCTCGAACGACGCCTGATTCAGCCCAGTGGTCGGCGTGAACGAGGGATCGGCGCGAAGGCGCGTGACGATCGCCTCGAGAATGTGTTCGACGTCGTCGCGCAGTGCCATGCCGATCTCGGTCAGGCCCTGCACGCGATGGCCTGGCGCGTGCCGCCGCGCACGCGCGCTGCGCTGCGATCCCGTTTCCTCGACACCACCGCTCAAGCCTACTGAGGGAAGCCAGAGGGTGAACGTGGATCCACGTCCGGCCTCGCTGGAGAGTGCCACGTCGCCGCCCATCTGCCGTGCGAGCCGCCGGCTGATCGCGAGACCGAGCCCGGTGCCACCCTGCTGCCGCGTGCGTCCGCCAATAACCTGCTTGAAGGGCTGAAAGACGGCGGCCTGGTGCTCGGGCGCGATCCCGATACCGGTGTCGCGCACCTCGATCGCGCACCATGGACCGCTCCCGGTGAGCGCGACGTCTTCGCTGACGACAGGTCGCTCCGCTCCGCCGATGAACACTTCGCCACCAGGCCTCGTGAACTTCACGGCATTCGTGACGAGATTGATCAGGATCTGCCGGACACGCATTTCGTCGCCCACGTACTGCGGCACCGAATCGCCCGTCGCATCACGGACGAGCCGTATGTCGCGCGCGGCGGCCGCCGGGCTCGCCAGTGTGAGCGTCGCCGCGATGGCATCGCCCGCATTTGCCACCTCGGAGTCGAGCGCCATTTCGCCCGCCTCGAGCTTGGAAAGGTCCAGCACGTCGTTCACGAGCGCGAGCAAATGCTCGCCGCTCGCGCGAAGCCTCCCAAGATGCAGTCGCTGGTCGGGGTTGATGCTGCCGCTGATCTCGAGCTCCATGAGATTCGTGTAGCCGAGAATGGCATTGAGCGGCGTGCGGAGCTCATGACTCATCGTGGCGAGAAACTCACTCTTCGCCGCATTCGCCTCGATCGCGGCATTCTCGGCCGCTTCGGCGCGGCGCAGGTGCAGGTTGCGTTCGGTGTCCCCGGCGTGCCGCGAGTTCACGTCCTGGAAGTAGACGGCGAGCCCGTCCGGACCGGGGTAGGCGCGCACCTCGAACCAGGTGTCGAGCGGTGCGTACAGCTCCTCGAAAACGACCGCGGTGCCCGTTTCCACCGCGCGGCGGTATTGAAGGTCGAAGCTTGACCCGACCGCCGGCGCGAACTCCTCCCAGATATTGCGACCGAGGAGCTCCTCCCGTTTGCGAAAGAGCACCTGTTCCGCCCGGTCGTTCACGTACGTGAACCGCCACTCGTGGTCGAGTGCGAAGAAGGCGTCCGAGATGGAAGAGAGGATCGTGTCGAGCCGCGCATGTGCCGCCTGTGAGCGTTCGTGCTGCTCCGCGAGCTCCTCGGCCTGGATCTCCAGCTCACTCGCGCTGTCGATCAGCTGCTGATTCGTCTGTTCGAGTTCCAGTTGCTGCTGCTGGAGCTGACTGTTCGCCAGCTTGAGCTGCATGCCCTGGAGCTCGAGGGTACCGTACGCCTCCGTGAGCTTGTCGAGCGCCGCGCTGTGGCGGCCATTGACGGCGCGTAGCTCGATCTCCCTGAGCGTCAGCTGGGCGAGTTCGGTCAGCACGTGAATGTCGCGTCTCGACCATGCGCGCGGCTCCGTGTCGATCGCGCAGAAGGCGCCGATCACCTGTCCGTCGAACAGCAGCGGAATGCCGACGTAGGCTGCAACCCCCAGCGATTCGACCGTGGGAAGATGACGATAGCGTTCGTCCGCGCGCGTATCAGGAATGACGAGGGGCTCTGCGAGCGCAACCGTGTAGTGGCAGAAGGTCGGCCCCTCGATCTGGCGCGCGGTAGCGAACGGCTCACCGAAGCCGCACGCTGACTTGTAGAAGTCGCGATTCTCGTCGACGAGGGAGATGAACGCCGCTGCAATGCCAACAAGCTCGACCGCGAGTTTCGTCAGCCGGTCGAATGCGGCCTCGATCTCCGTATCGAGAAGCCCGGTCGCGTGCACGGCTGCGAGGCGTGCTGGATCCCGCAGCACCGATTCCACCGCCTGTGTGGAAACAGCAACGGGAGCCTGCGAAACCCATTCATTCACCGCGGGTACCTCACGAGGTCGCTGCGTGGACCACGTGACGAGGGGCCCCAGATATGCGGCGGCGTACACAGGCACATCGCGGACCACTGCCAGCCCAAGAGGGGCTAGGCGAGCCCTTGCCGGATCGCCGCGATCACACGGTCGGCAAACAGGTCGACCTCATCCACGGTCGTGTAAATGCTCGGCGTGATGCGCACACCGTGAAACTCGTCGGTCACCATCGGCGTGGTCACGATGCGATGCTGACTCAGCAACCATCCGCCGAGCTTGCCGAGATCCATGCCGTCGATCGTAACGACGCCGATGGCACCCGATTTCGTCGGGCCGATTTCGGTGATCATCTTCACGCGGTCGCTCGCCGCGAGCAACTGCTTCGCCCACCGGTCGCGCAGGTAGCGGAGCCGCGCGATCTTCCGCTCCGGACCAATGCCGCGGTTGAAGGCGATGGCGACGGAAACGGCATTGTGGTTCGCGGCGGGATGCGTGCCGATCTCCTCGTACTTCCTGATGTCGCCCTCCTGCTCGACTCCACCCGCCATCAACGGCCAGAGCGACTTGATGCGCTCCTTCCGCACATACAGAAAACCGGTGCCGATCGGCGCATGCATCCACTTGTGAAGACTCGTGCCGTAGTAGTCGGCGCCGAGGTCGTCGCGAGTGAATGGGAAGTGGGCGAAGGCGTGCGCGCCGTCGACGAACACCTGAATGCCCTTCGGCTTTGCCAGCTCGACAATCTCGCGAACCGGCGCGATGTAGCCGGTCTGGAAGCTGATGTGCATCACCTCGATGACCTTCGTGCGAGGTGTGATGGCCGCGGCAATCTGATCGACGTACGACGCCGTGCTCCTGACTGGCGTCTCGATCTTCACGCGCTTCAAGACGATCCCGTCGCGGCGCTCGCGCTGCCGCCATGCGTTCTGCATCCGCGGATAGTTCTGCGTCGTCATGATGGCTTCGTCGCCGGCCTTGAGGTCGATCCCGAAGATCATCGTCTCGTTGGCCTCGGACGCATTGCGCGTGATCGCGAGCTCCTCGGGATCGCAGCCGAAGTCCCTGGCGAGATCGCGTCGCACCGACTCGATTCGCGGCTCGAGCACGCGCCACATATGCTCGGTGGGCAGCTCGTTGGTGAACCGCAGGTCGCGGATCATCTGCTCGAGCACGTGCGACGGTGTGGGACTGCAGCCGCCGTTGTTGAGGTTGATCATCGTGCGATCGAGGTCGAACGCGCGTTGGATCTCGCCCCAGTACAATTCGTCGTCCGCCACGTTCGCCGCTGGCCGGCTGCCAGCCACGGAGTTCGCATCGATCAGTCGGCGGAACGAGTCGCCGCGCATGACTGGTGCGGTGATGCCAGCACCAACGAGCGAATGAACGAACGTCCTTCGTGATTGCATGATCGGCGGCGTAGGGGGGATCACGAATCATCCGTGTCCAGGGGCGCGGTGTCCACCCCCAACGTCTGGTTGCCGTAGGCTCCTCAGACGGGCGACGAACTACCCCGGGCCGGCTCCTCGGACCGGGGGGGGAACTGCCTCGGGCCGGCTCCTCAGACACTGGAGCTACGCGGATAACGCGGATTTGCCGGATTTTCGCGGATTACTTCTTTCATGAGTTTGACGATGAACGTCTAGAATCGTTCGGGCCAAGTTACGTCGTTGTTTCTTTCACTTTGCTCTACGAGGCTCGTAAAACCGAGCCTTTACTTTGCACAACTGGCTCTGCGTCGTTTGCTGAACGCTGCGAAGCGGGCAGAAGTGCATTGCAAAAACTCATCGCGACCGGTGCGATCCACCTCGCGTGACACGGAGGGATCCGCAGAATCCGTTCGATCCGCGTCATCCGCGTAGCCCCGATGTCTGAGCAGCCTGCCCGAGGCACTTGGCCCCAGTCAACCGCCCTTGGAGCAGCTCAATACGGGACGATATCGACCTTCGGCTTCACGTGCAGGTACGCTTCAATGACCTTGGAGACGAGCGTGGCCGTCGTGGCGCCCTGGAACGGCACGTACTCCAGCATCATCGCCACGACGATCTTCGGGTCGTCCGCCGGCGCAAAGCCCACGAACCAGGAGAAGTTGAGTTCTTTCCCGTTGGCGCCGTATTTCCGGCTCTGCGCCGTGCCGGTCTTTCCCGCCAGCACTACACCCTCGATCCTGGCGCGCGCCGCCGTACCTGTCTCGACCACGTTCGCCAGCGCCGCGCGCAGCTGCCGGAACTGCTCATCGGTGAGCTTGAAGATCCGCTTGCGGACCGGCGCCTGCTTGACCACCTCCGGCCGGGACTCCGTCCCATCGGTCGCGAGGGCGGTGTAGAACTGCGCCATGTTGAGCACCGTCTGCGCGTTTTCGCCCTGGCCGATGGCGAGGTTGAGCACCACGGAGCCGGTCCACCCACTCTTGCCGTAGCGTCGGTCGAAGTACTCCGACGTCGCGGGCCAGATTGGCTTGCGCTCCTCGGGCAGGTCGATTCCCGTGCGCTCCTTGAAGCCGAGGTTCACGCCGCCGGCGAGCAGCTTGGCCAGGCCCACCTTGAGTCCCAGCTGGTAGAAGTACGTGTTGCACGACTTCGCGATCGCCTCGGCGAGTGAGAGGCTGCCGTGCTTGCCGTCGCAGTGGAAGTAGCGCGATCCATACTGGAGGCCCCCGTTGCACGTCTGCGGCATGTGCTCGTTCATCTGTACCATGTTGCCCTCGAGCGCGGTGATCGCCGTTGCGATCTTGAACGTCGAGCCCGGCGGGTACTCGCCCTGGAGCGCCTTGTTGTAGAGTGGGCGTCGCGGATCCGTGCGCAGCGAGTCCCAGTACTGGATGGGAATGCCCCCGATGAAACGATTGCCGTCCCAGCCCGGCGCACTGACCAGCGCGAGCACGGCACCGGTCTTCGGGTCGAGCGCCACGATGCCGCCCTGGAGCGTGTCGCCAAACAGACCGGCGGCGACGCGCTGCAGGTCCATGTCGATGTTGGTATACAGTGGCGGAGCGGCCACCGGCGCGAGATCCGCGCGGGCAATTGCCTGGTGGACCACGCGGCCCCGCGCGTCGACCTCCACGAACTGACTGCCCTCCGTGCCACGAAGCACCGCTTCATACTGGCGTTCGAGGCCTTGCTTGCCGATCTGCTGCCCCTCCTTGTAGTCCAGCGAGTCCTTCTCGCGCGCGAGGTCCGCCTCGGTCACCTCGGCGGTGTAGCCGACGAAGGACGAAACGACGGCGCCGTCGGGATAGAAGCGGCGGGGGGCACTCTGGATGATGAGCCCCGGGAACGCCGAGCGGTGCTCCTCGAGCACGCTGATGACGTCGAATCCGGCGTCGGTGATGATCACCGTGGGCCGGCTTGGCGCGCGACGGAGACGGCGGACCGCCTGCTCCACCTGGCGAGGCGTGATCGTGATGACCTCGCCGAGACGCGCGAGAATGGCGCGCAACGAATCGGGGCGCATGGCCAGGACCGAGACCGAATACCCCACGACATTGTCCGCGATGATCTTCCCATTGCGGTCATAGATCACACCGCGGGGCGCGGGCAACGGAATCTCGCGCATCCGGTTGGTCTCGGACTGCAGCGCATACTTCTCGTGCTGCAGCACCTGGCTACGGAAAAATCCGCCCGTCAGGAACACCAGGATGCCACCGATCAGCAGCGTGGCAACGCGGCCGCGGCGACGGATTTCATTGGGATGAAAGCTCACTGTGGTTCTCTGTTCGTGATCCCGCTGTCCGATGCCTCGTGCAGGATGGGGACGTCAAACCTGCGTGCACCGCGAGCAGGACCGCGATTCGGCACCTGTCCGTCTCGATACATCAGCAAGAAGCAGGCAACTCCACCGCGGATGCGACATCGCAACGCCGCAGGCCGCATCGAAGCGACTCATTCAGCAATTCAACGCAGCACGGAGCAATCGCGCGCAGCGGCTTGCGCAGCGTGCTCTCACCGGCTTCTACTGCACCTGTGCAGAGCATCCAGTCTTCCAAGATCGCTTTTCTGGCGTGTGGGGTCGCCGCTCTTTCCGCATGCGCAGACGCGCGCGCTTCGGCGAGCAGCTCCGTAGCTGCATGGAGCACACAGCAGTCGGGGAATGTCATCCTCTCGCGCGTGATGGCCGACCCTTCGGCTGTCAGCGACGAGTTGGGCGAGTGGATCGAGATCACCAATGCCACGACGGCGGCGGTCGACCTCCGCGGTTGGCGGCTCGGGTCTGCGCGTGATCCGGGATACCTCTTTTCATCGACGCTCATTGTTCCCGCGCACGGCACGGTGATCGTCGGCCGATCCGGTGATTTCGCCACGAATGGTGGCGTTCACGTGCGCCTCGTGTACTCCGGAATCACGCTTGCCAACTCGAGGGATTGGCTGGTCCTCATCAACGCAGCGGGCGTTACGGCCGACTCGGTGGCGTGGGACGCTGCGCCGCGCGGGAGGGCAATCGAGCATCAAGGACTGGTGCGAGGCGTAATCGGTGAGTCGACTGCTGCGCCGATCCAGGCTGCGCCCCCTGCGCGCCCCATCCCAGTCATGCCTGCTTTACCACGCAAGGACACGGTCGTTTCGCGCGCACCAGCCGAACTCGTGGTCCGCATACTCGACGTCGGGCAGGGCGACGCGATCCTCATCCAGAATGGCGCGTCCACGGTGCTCGTGGACGGAGGACCGACCCCCGCCGCGCTCGGCCGCTACCTCGACGTACTCGGCCTCAATGGAACGACGGTAGATGCCGTGGTGCTCACGCACGCCCACGCCGACCACTACCAGGGATTGCGAGCGCTTTTCGCCACGCGACGGAACATCACCGTCCGCTACTTCTGGGAAAACCAGGATCCGTCCACCAACGTGTCGCTGGCCAGGCTCCGCGACTCGATCGGCGCGCGCGTGGCAGTCGGACTGGTGTATCGCGACACCGACGACCCCTGTGCGAACGGCTCTTCGATCTGCACGATCACCCTCAAGGGCGGCGCGAAGCTCCACATCATGCGCCCCGACCCCGACGGGCAGGGCGCGAACAACCGGTCACCAGCGCTCAAGCTCGTTGGGCCCGATTCGGCGTCATTCTCGATGTGGATGGCGGGCGACGCAGAAGTGGAGGGCATCCAATGGTTCACGCGCGCAGGCTACCGCCGGAATCCAGGCATGCGCGTCGATGTCCTCAAGGCCGACCATCACGGAAGCTGCAACGGCGTCACGGATCTTTATCTCGACCTGCTGCGACCGTCGCTGCTCGTCACGTCACTGGCAGCAGTGAACGATTACGGTCACATGCATGCACAGGCCAAGGCCATGTACGCTCGACACGAAATTCCGTGGTATCGCACCGACCAGAACGGCACGATCACGTTGCGAGCACCGGGCACGCCAGGATCGCGATACTCGATCACGCTCGAACGTGGCGGGAAGAATCTTTCGGGCCCCAGCGATCGGAAGTGCCGGGAAGACAGGAGGATAGGAAGATAGGAGGATTAGAAATTCCAATCATCCTATCCTCCTATCATCCTGCTATTCGACTGCCAGCTTCACCATCTTCCCACCGATCATCAGCTCGAAGTCGCCGGGCTCCACCGCGAATCGATTGTCTCGCCCAACGAAAGCGAGTCGCTGCACAGGAATCCGGAACGAGACAACGCGTCGTTCGCCGGGCGCCAGTTGCACCTTCTCGAACGCCCGCAGTCGCCGCATTGCGGGAGTGACAGAGGCGGTCAACTGCCGTGAGTACACCTGTACGACCTCCATACCCATTCGTCGTCCGGTGTTCGTCACCGCGACGGATACCAGGAGCGTATCCCTCACACCGGCGGTGCCCTTTGCCAACGTGAGTGAGTCGTATGCGAACGTGGTGTACGACAGTCCGTGGCCAAACGCCCACTCGGGGTTGTAACCCCCCGTTGGTCCTGAAATTCCAAGCTCGCCACTGGCACTGCGGTCGTAGTGCTCGACGGCACCAGCGTTTTTCGGGTATGAGAAGGGAAGCCGTCCGCTCGGATTCACGTCGCCGGCAAGAACGCGTGCTATGGCTTCACCGCCGAACGGCCCTGTCAGGTATCCGAGCACGATGGCATGCGCACCGTCAACGACCGTGCGTATGGTGCGCGGGCGCGATTCGAACACCGTGAGAATGACGGGCTTTCCGGTTGCCTCCATTGCTCGTGCCAGAGCGAGCTGCGCGTCCGGAAGCGCGAGATCATCGATGTCGCCGGGCTTCTCGACCACCGGCGGTTCGCCGAGTGCGACGATCACGACGTCGGCATTGCGTGCTGCCGCAACCGCGGCAGGAATGTCTGCCGCCACCGTCAGGGTCGCGCCAGCGGAGTACGACACGCGATCCGCGCCGAACTGCGTCCGCAACGCGGTGAGCAGGTTTGGAACGGACTTCGGGTACATCGCGGTGTCGGTGCCCTGCCAGGTGTATGTCCAGCCGCCATGCTGCACGGGCAACGACGTTGCGCCCGGACCGGTGACGAGAATCCTCACGCCGCGCGCCAGCGGCAGCGTCGCGCGCTCGTTCTTCACGAGCGTGACGGCTTCCTCCGCGGCGCGCCGACTGACGGCGGCGAACGGCGCAGAGCCCGCGTTCGCCAGGCGGGCCGAATCCGGCCCGGGCGCCTCGAACAAGCCGAGGTCGACCTTCAGCCGGAGGATGCGCCGGACGGATTCGTCAATGCGCGCCTCGGAGATCTCACCGGCGTGCACGAGTGCGAGCACGTCGTCGATGAAGAGGGTGTTGTACGGCACCATGCTCATGTCGATGCCGGCGTTGAGCGCCATGCGCACCGCATCGCGCCGGGTGCGCGCGACATGCGTGACGGTGACCAGGCGGTTGATGTCCTCCCAGTCCGATACCACGACGCCGCGGAAGCCGAGCTCCGTGCGAAGCAAGTCGGTGAGCAGCTCGCGACTGGCGTGCACGGGGATGCCGTTCACCTCGCCGGAGTTCGCCATGATCGTCCGCACGCCCGCGTCGACGGCCGCCTGAAATGGTGGAAGAAACAGCTCCCGCAGCTGTCGTTCCGGCAGCCACGCGGAGGTCCTGTCCCTTCCACTCAGCGGCATGCTGTAGCCGATGAAGTGCTTCCCGGTTGCGGCGACGAAGACGTCCGTGAATGCGCGCGCGCCAGCGGGATATGCTGTTGGAGCGGACACCATGGACATGGTTCGGCCCGCCAGCAGGGAATCGATCGCGGCAACCGGGTTTGCCTGCTCCGCTTCGATTGCCTCGCGACCGAGCACGGACGTGAGGTAGACGTCTTCGCCGAACGTCTCGAAGAAGCGCGACCACAGCGGCTGCCGGGCCAGGTCGAGGACCGGGGAAAAATTCCAGCCGATGCCGCTGGCGCGTGTTTCATACGCCGTGATCTGATTCGCCCGGTGCACCAGCATCGGATTCCACGTCGCCGCCATGGCGATGTTCTGCGGAAAGATGGTTCCGCCGAGCATGTATTGATGCCCGTGCACGGCATCGATGCCGTACAGGACCGGCACCGGCACCCGGCGACGCGCCGCGAAGCGCTGGATCATCGAGTTGATCTCAGTCCACTGCCTCGGCGTCAGCGCCACTCCGGCGACGTTGAGCAGCGAACCAACATTTCGCCTGACGAGTACCTCCTCGAGCTTGACCGAGTCGAGGACCTGTGCGCGCGCCGCGGTGCCCTGCACACGCGTGACGGCCGAAATGTCCAGCTGCGTCATCTCGCCGATCTTTTCCTCGAGGGTCATGCGGTGCAGGAGCGCTTCGACCCGGGCATCAGGCGACTGTGCTGCGGCGCCACGCGCGCAGAGCAGCGTGGCGAGTAGAATCCGGTGGGCAGATTTCATGGGGCGTCCGAGAGGAAACATCCGTGCGACGATAAGGTCGCTAACTGAGCGCGATCGCTTCAACTCGGCAAGATAGTCCACCATGCTGCATCAAGGGATGGCCGATCGCTGTGGCAGTTGCGTCACCATGAACGCATAGTCGAACGCGATCTCGTGCCAGTGGTCGTAGCGTCCTGACGAGCCTCCGTGACCCGCTCCGAGATTCGCCTTGAGCAGCAGCGTATTGCTGTCTGTCTTCAGGTCGCGAATCCTCGCGGCGAACTTCGTCCCTTCCCAGTACGGAACCTGGCTGTCGTTGTAGGACACCTCCACGAGCAGGGACGGATACGCCTGCCGCTTCACATTGTCGTACGGCGAATATTTCATCATGTAATCGTAGGCGCTCTTCTCATTCGGATTGCCCCATTCCGTATACTCGGACGTCGTGAGCGGCAGCGATGCGTCGAGCATCGTGTTCATGACGTCGACGAACGGCACCTGCGCGACAGCGGCCTTGAACAGGTCCGGCCGCATGTTCACCACGGCGCCCATCAGCAGTCCCCCTGCCGATCCACCCTGGATCATCATGCGGTCCGCCGATGTGAAGTGATCCTTTTCGAGCGCCTGCGCGACATCGATGAAATCCGTGAAGGTGTTCATCTTCCTCATCATGCGTCCCGCTTCACGCCACGGCTCACCCAGCTCGCCGCCGCCGCGAATGCTCGCCAGCGCGTAGATGAAGCCGCGGTCGAGAAGGCTCAGGCGATCGCTCGAGAAAGTCGGATTGATCGACGCGCCATAGGAGCCGTACGCGTAGAGGAGCATGGGGGCGCTGCCGTCCATCGGCGTTCCCTTCCGGTACACCAGCGCGACGGGAACCCTCACTCCATCGCGTGCCGTGATCCACACGCGGCGTGACTCGAACTGGGTGCGGTCGTAGTGCGCGATCTCCACCTGCTTGAGCAGCGTGCGCTGGCGCGTGCGAACATCGTAGGCGTATGTGCTCGCCGGAGTCACGAGTGAGTTGTACGAGAGCCGCAGCGTATCGGTGCGGTACTCGAAGTTGGGGCCGATGAAGAGCGAGTAGACCGGTTCCGGTGTGGCGATGCGATGTGCGGCGCCACTCTTCTTGTCGATGACGCGAAGGTACGTGAGTCCGTTCTCGCGCTCCGAGATCACCGCGAAGCCCACAAAGAAGTCAGTGTCCTCGATCTTCACGGTCGGCCGGTGCGAGACAAACGTTTTCCAGTGCGCCTCGTCAGGATGGTCGTACGGCGCCGAGACGACGCGGAAGTTCTTCGCGGCCTTGTTGGTGCGGATGTAGAAGCGGCCGTCGTCGGCGTCGACGGAATATTCGTGGCCCTTCGCCCGCGGGATCACGAGCGTGAAGGCACCATCCGGCTGGTCCGCACGAAGGTATCGCGTTTCACCACTCGTCTTGGCCGAGGTGGAGAAGAAGATCATCGACCGGTCGCGTGCGCGGTTCGCGCTGACGTCGAACTCCTCGTCCTTCTCGTCGTAGAGCAGCATCGTGGAATCGGTGCCGACCTTGTGGCGCCAGAACTTGTCGCTGCGCTTGGTGACCGAATCTTCGGTGGTGAGGAACAGCGTGTGGTTGTCAGTCGCCCAAACCACCGAGCCCACGCGGGCGACGCGGTCGCTCAACGTGATCCCCGTGCGGAGATCCTTGACGTAGAGCACGTACTGTCGGTAGCCCGTGGTGTCCACGGTGTACGCGACGAGATTGCCGTCGTCACTCACGGCGGTGGTGCCCAGCGCCAGGAAACCATGGCCGACGGCCATGGTGTTGAGGTCGAGGTAGCTCTGCTCCGCGCCGCCGGCTACGGAACGGCGCACGAGGTCGGGGTACTGCTTCCCCTCGAATGTGCGTGCCCAGTACAGCCAGTCCCCGCGCCGGTACGGATAGGTCTCGTCATTCTGCTTCACGCGACTGACCATCTCGTCATAGAGCCGCTTCTGCAGGGGCTCGGTCGGCTTCATGACGGCCGCGGTATAGGCGTTCTCCGCCTCGAGGTACTCCCGCACCGCCGGATTGCTTCGGTCGCGCAGCCAGGAGTACTCGTCGGTCCGCGTATAGCCGTGGATGGTGGTGACCGTCGGCTGCCTGGCCGCCACCGGCGGCTTGACCGCCCCGGCGCCCGCCTGCCGCGCGTCTTGCGCGTGGGCTGCACTAGCGACGACGCACAGCAGGAGACCGGCGGTAGCAAGGCGGCGCATGGATACTTGTGTTGGGGTGGCGGTCACGCGAAAGGCGGGCGGCCCTGACGGCCTCCGCCGAAGCTACTCGACGTTTCGGCGCCGGCCAGACGGCCGCTCGACAGCGCCTTCAGGGGAGCAGCAAGATCCGCCATTGCTTTCCATTATCTCAGAGGCGTTGCGCAGGCATGTTCGCGTTCGGCACTCGCCGCGTAACGGCGCGGTGAGCGTTGAGGGAGAGCAAAGCGGCGAGCGATCCGTGGCCGTCGTGCGCGCCTTTGCTTTCGCTTTGCTCTCCCTCATTGCTCATGCCGCGGTGCGCAGCGTACGCGAACCGTCGCACGGTATCGGCGACCTGAAACGGTTCGGGAGCGGTAGTGAAGGGAAGAACCTTGCATTGAGGTGACTAATTGATTAGTTAAACTATATGATCAAGTATGCCGATGAAATTCACGACACCGAGACCGAACAAAAGATTCTCGACGCCGCGCGCTCCGTCTTCGTCCTCCGCGGAACGGCGGGCGCTCGCATGGCGGAGATCGCAAAGGTCGCCGGCGTCAACCAGGCGCTCCTGCACTATTACTTCCGCTCCAAGGAGCGCCTCGCGAACGCGGTGTTCGACCAGATCGCCGGCCGGCTCTTTCCCGCCCTCGCCGGTATCCTGGGTGCCGACATCTCCCTCGACGCGAAGATCGAACGCCTCGTGGCGGTCTACCTCGAGAATCTTTCGCAGAACCCGTTTCTCCCCGGCTACGTCCTCTCCGAGCTGCACCATCATCCGGAACGCGTGGAGCTGCTGCTCTCCAAGGCAATGGGCGCCAGTCCGTCCGGCGTGCTCTCCCCCCTGTTCCACAAGCTCGGCGAGCAGATCGACGAGGAGGTTGCCGCCGGTACCATGCGACGGATCGCACCGGAGCAGTTCGCCATCAACCTGATTTCCCTCTGCATCTTTCCGTTCGCTGCTCGCCCGATGCTGCGTCTCGTCTTCGGCATGGATGACGACGCCTTCGCGCGATTCATCGAGCAGCGGAAGACGGAGCTTCCCGCGTTTTTCCGCAACGCCCTCCGGCCATGACTATTTCACCATTGCTCGCGCTGGCGCTCGGACTCGCGGCTCCGCCGACCTTCGCGCAAGCGCCGTCGCAGGACACGATCAGGCTTGGCGTGCTTCAGGCGCGCGCCGCGCGCCGCGACTCACGCACGCGGGAGCTCGACCTGCTCAGCGCGCAGTCGCGGCTGCGCCAGCGTAACCTCGATGTGGAGCGACACCCGGCGCTTTCGGTGGAATCGCAGGCGCAGTACCAGTCTGACGTCGCACGCATTCCCATCACCCTGCCAGGCGGCGTGGCATTGCCGGTCCCTCCGCACGACACCTACGACGCGAAGGTGATCGCGCAGCAGCGCCTGTACGATCCCACGCTCGCCCCCAGGCGCGCCGTGGAGGACGCGCAGTCGTCCGAAGCCCGGTCGCGTCTTCGCGCCACGCTTTACGGCGTGCGACAAAGCGTGAACGACCTCTTCTTCTCCTCACTCCGCGCCCAGTCACAGATCGACGAGCTTCAGACCTCCATCACCGACCTCGAGGCGCAGTTGCGGGTCGCCGATGCACGCGTGCGCGGGGGACAGGCGCTGCCCAGTGAGGCGATGGCGGTTCGCGTCGAGCTGCTGCGCCGGAACCAGTCGGTCGCAGAGTTCGCCGCATCGCGCCGCGCGACACTGGTCGTGCTTGCCGACCTCACGGGGCTTCCCATCGACTCGGCCGTGGTCCTGGCGTTTCCGGAGAGCGGAGGGACCGTGGACGTCGCGCGCAACACAATCGCCGAGTTGCGCACACGGCCGGAGTACGAACACTTCGCGCGATCACGCGACCTCCTCCAGCGGCAGGACGAAGCGCGGGCTGTGCAGGACCGACCGGTGATCTCGGCGTATGGGCGCGCGGGGTACGGCCGGCCTGGCCTCAACCCGCTGAGCGACAAGTTCGAGGGCTACTGGCTGGCGGGAGTGCAGGTCCAGTGGAAGCCGTGGAGCTGGGGCACCACCGACCGCGATCGCGAGGTGCTGTCGCTGCAGCAGGAGATCGTGACGGCGGAGGAGCAGCAGTTCACCGAATCGCTGCGGAGGGTCGTGGAGCAGGATCTTGCCGCCATCGACCGACTCGCCGGCACCGCTTCGGGCGACGACGAGATCATCGCGCTTCGCGAGCGCATCGCCGCCGAAACGCGCGCTCGATTCGGTGAAGGGGTGGTGACGTCGGCGGAGTACGTGGACAAGCAGACCGACGTGCTCAGCGCGCGGATCAGCCGGGCGCTGCATCGCGTGGAGCTGACGCAGGCCCGGGCGCACTTTCTTACGATGTTGGGTCTCGAACTTCCGAGGTAGAGGATGTCGCCGATTGCGGAGCAGCATGACCACGGACAACAGCCTCCCTCACGGATCATGCGGAAACTCGCGGATACTGCACGGGAATTCAGGACACTTTCCGCGCGTATCCGCGAAATCTGTCAGGGCAGTTGTTACTGTGTACTGCTCGTCGCCACGACAGTGATCGGGTGCGCGAAGGATCGCGCCCCGGACGCCTACGGCAACTTCGAGGCGACGGAGGTCGTGGTCTCGTCGCAGGCAGGCGGGCAGCTGCGGTGGTTCACACCAACGGAGGGTGCGAAGCTCGCGGCCGGTGCAATCGTCGGGTTGGTCGACACCACGCAGCTCGATCTCGAGCGGGCGCAGAGCGTTGCGCAGCGGTCGGCCACGGAGGCGCGTGTGAGTGCCGCGGGCGGACAGGTGGGCGTGTACGAGGCGCAGCTGCCGGTGGCGCGCCGCGCGCTGGAGCGCACGAGGCGACTGTTCGACCAGAAGGCGGCAACCACGCAGCAGCTCGATCAGGCCGAGCGTGACTACCGGACGCTCGTGGCGCAGATCCGGGCGGCGCAGGCGCAGCGCCAGAGTGTGGCGCAGGAAGTCTCGTCCACCACAGCGCACGTCGCTCAGATTCGTGACCGCATCGCGAAGAGCCAGGTGGCCAATCCGCAGGCTGGCACCGTGCTCGCCACATATGTGCGCGCGGGCGAAATCGTGCAGTCGGGACAGCCGCTCTATCGCATCGCAAATCTCGACACGCTGGTGCTGCGCGCCTATGTCGCCGAGTCGCAACTGGCGGCGCTCAGGCTCGGACAGCGAGTACAGGTCAATGTGGACCAGGGCCACGGCACGAGGGTCACGACGGCCGGCGTGGTGAGTTGGGTGTCATCGAAAGCGGAGTTTACGCCGACGCCAGTGCAGACACGCGACGAGCGCACCGACCTCGTGTACGCGGTGAAGGTGAACGTCGCCAACCCGCGCGGCGTGCTGAAGATCGGCATGCCGGCCGACGTCGATCTCGGTGTCGCTCCGAAGGGTTCGTGAGCGGAGCGGTGGAGGTGCGGTCGCTCACGCGGCGGTTCGGCGCGGTCGTCGCGCTGGATGACATCACGTTCGACGTTGCCGTCGGCGAGCTGTTCGGGCTCGTCGGCCCGGATGGCGCGGGCAAGTCCACGCTGTTCCGCATCCTGACGACGCTGCTGCTGCCGAATTCCGGCAGCGCCACCGTCCTCGGCTCGGACGTAGTGGGCGACCGGTGGACCATCCGCTCGCGCGTAGGCTACATGCCCGGCGGATTCTCGCTCTATCCCGACCTCAGCGTCGCGGAGAACCTCGAGTTCTTCGCCGCGGTATTCGGGACCACGGTGGAGGAAGGCCGCGAGCTCATCGCGCCGATCTACAGGCAGCTTGAGCCGTTTCGCGACCGGCGCGCCGACGCGCTGTCGGGTGGCATGAAGCAGAAGCTCGCGCTGTCGTGCGCGCTCGTACACCGTCCGGACATCCTGCTGCTCGATGAGCCAACGACAGGCGTGGACGCGGTGTCGCGACGGGAATTCTGGGACCAGCTCGCGACGCTCAAGGCGACAGGCCTCACGATCGTGGTCTCCACACCCTACATGGACGAGGCCATGCGCTGCGACCGCGTGGCGCTCATCCATGGCGGTCACATTCTCGACATCAGCACGCCCGCAGCTGTCGGCGCCCGGTTCGACCACCCGCTGTTCGCGGTGTACGGGCCGGATCGCTACGACCTGCTGAACGCACTCCGCGCGTTTCCACAGGCGCATTCGGTATACCTGTTCGGCGACGCGCTGCATTACGCGGACAAGCGGACGGCGCTCGAAGGTGGAGGCGCGTCGTCGATCTCCAGCGAGCTGTCGGCGTACCTTCTGGAGAAAGGGTTCCACAACGTGCGCGTCGAGCCGATTGCCGCGGGCATCGAGGACAGCTTCATGGCGCTCATGGGCACCGCCGCATGACTGTCGATGCGCTCGCCATCTCGGCACACAGGCTGACGCGCCGCTTCGGGCCGTTCGTCGCGGTGGACCACATCACGTTCGATGTCGCCGCCGGCGAGGTGTTCGGCTTTCTCGGTGCGAACGGCGCCGGCAAGACGACCGCGATCAAGATGCTCATCGGCCTCCTTCCCACCAGCGAGGGCGATGCCCGCGTCGCGGGGTTCGACGTGGCGAGGGAGCGCATACAAGTCCGCCGGAACATCGGCTACATGAGCCAGCGCTTCTCGCTCTACAACGACCTCACCGTCCGCGAGAACATCCAGCTCTACGGCGGGATCTACGGCCTCACCGACCAGCAGATCCGCGAACGCACGGACGTGCTACTGGCCTCGCTCGAGCTGGCGGCCAACGCCAACGATCTCGTCGGAAAGCTCCCACTGGGATGGAAGCAGAAGCTGTCGTTTTCCGTCGCGCTGCTGCACGAGCCGAAGATCGTCTTTCTCGATGAACCCACCGGCGGCGTGGACCCCATCACACGCCGGCAGTTCTGGGAGCTCATCTACGCGGCGGCCGCTCGCGGCACCACGGTATTCGTGACGACCCACTACATGGACGAGGCGGAGTACTGCGACCGTATCTCCATCATGGTGGATGGCCGGATCGCCGCGCTCGGCACACCGGCCGAGCTGAAGACGCAATACGGGGCCGCCACGGTGGATGACGTGTTCGTGCGGCTCGCGCGCGACGCGAAGGCCACCGCATGAGGCGCGGCGCACTTCAGGCATTCATGGTCAAGGAGCTCCGGCACATCCTCCGCGATCGCCAGACGCTGACGATCCTGCTGCTGATGCCGCTGGTGCAGGTGGTGCTGTTCGGCTTCGCGCTGCGGAGCGACGTGCGTGACATCCGGCTCGCGGTCGTGGATCCGAGCCCCGACTACGCAACTATCGCGCTCCGCAACCGCTTCCCTGGCTCGTCGCGCTTCCGGGTGGTCTCCACCAGCCGCTCCGCGGACGCGATCGAGCCGCTGTTCCGCCGCGGAGAAGCCGACGTCGCCGTCGTCTTCGAGCCGGGCTTCGCCGAGCACCTCCGGTCGCGCACCCAGCCGGCGCGCCTGCTGCTCACGGTGGACGCGTCCGACCCCAATACCGGCACCACGATGCAGAGCTATGCCCGCGCCGTGATCTCCGCCTACGAGGCCGAGGTGGCCGCGTCGGCGCCGACGGGCCGAGCGGTCCAGATCGAGAGCGACGTGCGCATGCGCTTCAACCCCACGCTCGAGAGCGTGAATCTCTTCGTGCCCGGCCTCATCGCTCTCGTGCTGACGCTGGTATCGGCGCTCATGACGGCCATCTCGCTCTCGCGCGAGAAGGAACGCGGCACCATGGAAGTGCTGCTCGTGTCACCGCTGCGGCCATGGCAGATCATCGTCGGCAAGGTGCTTCCCTACCTCGGCCTCGCCTTCGCCAACGTGCTCACCGCGCTCCTCGCGGCGTGGCTCGTGTTCCATGTGCCGTTCAACGGGAGTGTCCTCCTGTTGCTCGCCGAGAGCGTGCTGTTCGCCGTCGTCTCGCTGGCGCTTGGGGTGCTGATCGCGGCCCGGACATCCACACAACGGGGCGCGATGATGGCCGCGCTGCTTGGCACGCTGCTGCCGAGCACCTTGCTGTCCGGGATGATCTTTCCGATCGCCAGCATGCCGGCGTGGCTCGCGCCCGTCACGAACATCGTGCCGGCGCGATGGTTCATCGTCATCGCGCGCGGCATCATGCTGAAGGGCGTGGGCCTGCCCTACCTGTGGCGCGAGACGTTGGTGCTGACGGGCATGGCCGCGCTCCTGATGCTCGCCGCCGTGCGTAGCTTCAAGTCGAGGCTGGGCTGACGATGCGAACGCTCCGGTTCATGCTGCGGAAGGAGTTCCTCCAGATTTTCCGCGATCGCTTCATGGTGGCGATGATGTTCGTCATGCCCATCGTGCAGCTGCTGATCCTCTCCAGCGCCGCCACGTTCGAGGTGAAGACCGCGCGCATGTACGTCGTGGACCGCGACCACAGCTCGGCGTCGCGTGCGCTCGTGGACCGGCTCCGCGCATCGCGCCGGTTCGTAGCCGTCGGTGCATCGCCCTCCATGACGCTGGCGGACGAGGCGATGCTGGCGAGGCGCGTGGACATGATCGTCGGCATTCCGGCCGACTTCGAGCGCGACGTCGTGCGCAGCCGCGCGGCCCGCGTACAGCTCGCGTTCAACGCGGAGGACGGCGCGACGGCCGGCGTGACGCGGTCGTATGCGTCGCAGATCATCGCGGCCTGGGCCGGCGAGCTCGGCGCGACGCTCACGCCCGCGGCTGCCGGGCCGGTGCTGGAGGTGCGCACTCGCGGATGGTACAACCCCGAGCTCGATTACCGCGACTACATGGTGCCCGGCATTCTCGTGCAGCTGGTGACCGTGGTCGGCACCCTGCTTACCGCGATGAACATCGTGCGCGAGAAGGAGATGGGCACCCTCGACCAGCTCAGCGTGACGCCGTTGTCGCAGGGAACCTTCATCGCGGCGAAGCTGATACCGCTCTGGATGCTGGCCCTCGTCGAGCTCGCGCTGGGGCTTCTGGTGGCGCGGTTCGTCTTCCACGTGCCAATGCGGGGGAGCATCCCGCTGGTCTTCGCGGCGGCCAGCATCTACCTGGTCGCCGCGCTCGGCGTCGGGCTCTTCGTCTCCACGCTCGTGAGCACGCAGCAACAGGCGATGTTCGTGACGTACTTCATCATCATGATCTACCTGCTGATGAGTGGATTGTTCACGCCGATCCGATCGATGCCGGAGTGGGCGCAGCTGCTCGCCCAGGTGAACCCGGTGAAGCACTTCATTGGGCTGATGCGGGCGGTGATGCTGAAGGGCGCGACGATTGGAGACGTCATCCGCCCGATCGGGGCGCTGGCCGCATTCGGTGGTGTGATGCTCACACTGGCGATTCGGCAGTACGGAAGCGGCGCCCGATAACGCGCCGCCTCACCGCGCTGTGAACGGTGAGGAAGAGCAAGGCTGCCAGCGATCAGTCACCGTCGTGCGCGCCTTTGCTGGTCGCTTCGCTCTCCCTCACTACTCATGCCGCGGTTCTTCTCCGCGTATTACCTCTTCGGATCGAGGATGTCGTCAATCCGCTTGATCGCGCCGGCGACGTGAAGCTGCGTCGCGCGATCGCCGCCGCCCGTGCGTCCGCGGAGGTCGCTGCGCAGGGTCACGAGCGACCCACGGATCTGGGACTTCGCGTCGTCGCTGAGTGGCGTGCGCACGATGCCGAACTGGCGGAGCTGCGCCGCGAGTGCGGGATTCTCGGGCGGCGGATTCAGCTTCCGCTGGAGCTGCGTGAGATAGTCGCTCTGCAGCTCACGGCGGAACGCGTCGATCGATTGCCCCGCATAGATCTCTGACCACACGCCGCGACGCAGGTCGTCGAGCAGGCCCGAGAGCGGGTACACGCTCGCCTTGTTCGTCGTGAGCGCCTCACCCTCGAGCAGTCGGTTCATCCTGCCATCATCGAGCAGGCTTGTGAGGACGCGCGCCTGCGCGTTGTTGATCCGGTTGATCATCCCGCCCGCCTCGAAGCGCTCCGCGATTTCCGGCTTGATCAACCATGTGGGCGTAGTGAAGACGTTGTCGTTGATGAATCGCACCGCCTCCTGCTGCCGTGTCTTCGGCATGGCGACATAGACCGGACCCGCCTGCCCACCCACCTTGTACCAGACCGTTCCGCCACCAACGACCGTGGCCACGTGGCTCGCCTCCGTGGCCCACTGGCCAACGGTGCGATCGTAGACCTCCTTCAGGTCCGCATTGTCCTCACCGGGAGCCGTTGCGGTGGTCGCGACGTAGTTGACCACGCGCTTCAGGTTCTTGAAGCCGAGGGCGGTGGACTTCACGGGGTCGGCATCGCCCACCGCCTCGCTCTGGGTGCCGAAGGCGCCGAACTCGTTGTTCGCGGAGAAACGGAACCAGGGCACGGTATCCTGGACGCGCGTCCACTTCTGGAGGGTCGCGCGCTCTTCATCCGAGGTCCGGGCACCGGGGACCGGCCGGTACCCCCACCCGATGGCCCACTTGTCGTACGGTCCGACACGCGGAATGATATCCTCGATCGCGATGTTGTCCTCGGGCTGCGCCACGTAGTTGAACCGCGAATAGTCCATGATGCTCGGCGAATGGCCCATGCGGTGGACCCACGAGGCGCTGCGGACGGAATCGGCCGGATAGGTTGAGCTGCCGATCTGGTCGTGCTGCAGGCCGATGGTGTGCCCGATCTCGTGCGCCACGACGAACTCGAGCAGCCGTCCGGTCAGCGAGTCCGGGAACGGAAACACGCGCGCCCGCGCATCGAGCGGCGAGGCCTGCGTGAAGTACCAGTCACGATTCAGGTTGATGACGTTCTGGAAGATGCGCGCGGAGCCGTTCAGGATCTCGCCGGTGCGAGGATCGCTGACGTGCGGTCCGACGGCATTCTCCGTCGTGCTGGGCAGCCAGCGGATCACGGTGTGGCGGATGTCCTCCGGCGACCAGTCGGGATCGTTCGACGGCGCGTCCATCGCCACGATACCATCACGGAACCCGGCGGCCTCGAAGGCGGGCTTCCAGTCGTTGATGGCGCGGCGCACCCACGGCTTCCACTGCTCGGGCGTGTTCGGGTCCACGTAATAGATGATGGGCTTCTTCGGGGTGCAGAGGCCCTGCGTGTCGGCCGGGCCGGCGCACTCGAGCCGGTACTTGGTGATGTACTGGCGGCGGGCGGCGCGGCTGTCGGCGCCGAAGTCGACGTAGCGCTCCGAGAAAAACCCCACGCGCTCGTCGAAGCGGCGCGGCAGCATGGGCTGTTCGGGGAGACGGATGATGCTCCAGTGCGCGAGCACGGACGTCGCCGCGCGCGGTGCACCAGGGGCGGTCGGTGCAGCGCCGCCCGCCGGCGCCGGCGTCCCGGTCTGCGTTGCCTCGACTTCCACGTTCTCCGGAAATGCCACGACCCGCTCAACAAAGGAACGCGTGGGATCGATCTGGCCCCGAATGGCCGCGATCTCGGGGATGGAGGTCGTGAACAGGCGCGTCACGTCGACGACGGCCGCACTATCCGGCCCGTACGTCTCCACGTTGAACACCGCGATGATCGGCGCGTAGTTCGATGCGATCACCGCCTTGTAGACGGGAAGCAGTGTGTCCGCCGTGATGGCGTAGGCGGGGGCGCGAAGGACGATTCGATTACCCATGCGCTCCCAGCGCGCGGCCGACTCGGCGAATTGATCGCCACCGTAGTTGCCAAATCCACCGCCCGGCAAGTTGGGGTCAGCCGCGGCCGCACGTGCGAAGCGTCCGACGATCAGTTGGTCCTTGTTCAGCTCCCTCGCTGGGATCTCGAAATAGAGGCGATCACCCACGCGATGCGTGGAAAACAGCCCCCGGCGCGTTTTTGCCTCGCTCGTGATGACGCGGTTGTACGGCCGCGGCGCCGCGGCCGGTGGGCCCCCGGCACCGCCGAGCGCTCGGCCGGCCGTATCCTGCGACGCACCGGTGGGAAAACCCTGCGGCACTCCGTTCGTCGGGCGAGCGGCGGTCTGCACGGGCGCGGGCTCCGGCGTTGGCGTGGGGCCAGCGCAGGCGGAAACGGCAGCGAATGTCGCAATCGGGAGCAATCGAATTTTCATGGTGTCCAGTGGGTTTGACAGCGATAGTGGCCGGCGGATCGCATCGGGTCGCGCTCCGATGCTTCATGACGCGTCGTCACAGGGCGACGTCGCCTCCGCGATCGTCCTTCCGCGATTCCGCCGCGATTTGTGCCGTCTTGCGCGCGGATGCGTCGAGTGCCGACGCCGTGGCCGCGGAATCGATCGCGAGGGTGAGCACGATCGATGAGTCTTCCGGTGCGGTCGTGCGAGTGACTCGGAGAATCTGGCCCTCGGTGATTCCAGCAGGAAGGAGGTGCAACGGCACGGAGAGCATGCGCGCTCCATCCTCCTCTACGCGCACCACGCCCTCTTCGATGGAATCCACGGACCAGGTGTGTTCCGCAGTGGGCTGGCCCTTCGGTGGACGTGACCTAGGCATCGTGGCTGCCTTCGGATCCGGCGTGCGTGAGCTCCGGCACCTGCACCGCCCGTGCACGTACCTCCACCGGGTCGACGGTGTCGATGCCGCGGCGATCCGAACCCACGCCGAGCTCGCGGAACCGTCGCGCCGTGACGAAGACGCGCGACTCCAGAGTGCCCGCGGCCCTGTTGTAGCTCGTAACGGCTCGATTGAGCGCGCCGCCGAGCTCGGAGAAATGCTCGCCCAGTGACGAGAGGCGATCATAGAGCGTGGCGCCCAGGGTGCTGATCTCACGCGCGCCGTCCGCCATGCGCGCCTCGCGCCATCCGAACGCAACCGCGCGCAGTAGCGCGATCAACGTCGTCGGCGTGGCGAGGATGACACCGCGCGCGGCGCTGTCGTCGAGCAGCGCAGGATCGTGCTCCAGCGCGGCCGAAAAGAACGCTTCCCCCGGCAGGAAAAGCACAACGAATTCCGGCGTCGTTCCGGGTCCGAGCTGCTCCCAGTACGCTTTCCGCGCAAGCGCGTCGACGTGCGCGCGAAGGTGAGCGGCGTGGGCGCGGAGTAATCGCAAGCGTTCTCGTGTATCTGTCGTTATACTGGCGTCTAAGTAGGCCGCTAGTGGCGCTTTCGCATCGACAATAACAGCACGATCGCCCGGGAGCCGTACGATGAGGTCGGGACGAATGCGACGGCTGTCGCCACGGTCACCCTCCACGGTCAGCGACACCTGTGGCTCGAAATCGCAATGGGCCTCCATCCCTGCCAACTCCACCACGCGCCGCAGTTGGAGCTCCCCCCATCTGCCGCCAGTGCCTGGTGCGCGAAGCGCGGAGGAAAGCTGCTGGGTCTGGTCCCGCAGCCCCTCGCTCGCCGCGGCGACCATATGCAGCTGCTCCGAGAGCGCGCCGAACTGCATTGCACGCTCTCGATCGAAGCTCGTGAGCCGCTGGTCGTAGCGCTCGAGCTCCGCCCTCAAGGGATCGAGGAGCTCACCCAGTCGGTCGACTGAGCCTGCGTCGGTCGGGGTGGCACTCCGGCGCTGCACGGTCACGACGCCGAGCGCGATCAGCGCACCCGCAACGAGTCCAACCGTAAAGATGAGGAGTACGACAGCGACGCTCATGCGCGGCAAGATGGGAGCGCGGTACGGGCGGCGCCAGCGGGGTTCGGTGTCGAGCTGTTATTGAAGGCTCGCCTTTCTATAGCGGGATGTCCGAAGCCCGAGTCACATCGGACCAACACGGAAAAAGCCTACCAAAAATGGTTTGCACGCCACCGTGCTGCCGACGTCATGCCGGCCGGCTCACGGACTCGCGCACCATGGAAAGCGCGTCGAGGGCACGCGGGCACAGCTTGGTGCCACGCTCCCGGTCCAGTATCGCGCTCGCCTGCTCCTCGCTCATTCCAGGGCGGTACGGACGATCGGACGTCAGTGCGTCATAGATGTCGCAAACAACCAGAATGCGCGCGGGCAGGTCGATGCCGTCGCCGGCGACCCCAAAGGGATAGCCGGTCCCATCGAGCTTTTCGTGGTGCAGTGAAGCCGTCCACGCGAAGCGACGGAACGCAGTCACGCGTTCGAGAATCTGAAGCGAGAAGCGCGGGTGCATCTCCATCAGCACTCGCTCTTCCGGCGTCATGGGACCGTTCTTGTCGAGAATCGTATTCGAAATGCCGAGCTTGCCGATGTCGTGCAGCAGCCCAGCGCGATAGATGCGCCGCTGCTCGTCCTCATCGAGCCCGCAGTGGCGCGCGACCTCGCGGGCGACGTCGGCCACGCGGGTGGAATGGCGATACGTGAACGGGCTCTTGGCGTCGATGATGTCGGCAAACGCACGACACACGCTGTCGAGGCCATCCGCATCCACGTTGATGACGCGATCCTTCGGCTCCGCGGCGAGCACCGCCTGCGTGACGTCGCCCTTCAGGAGCGCCCACCAGGCGGTGTCCTTCTTCCAGCTCAGCACGCGCTTCACGAGCGCCGGATCGAACCACGAGCCGCGCCGCTTGCGCGCGACGCGCAAGGCCGCGGCGGGTCCGCCCTGCGCATGAAATACCTCGAGGGTCTGCGCCAGGTTCGCGATGCGCGCCAGGAGCGGGATGTCGTGACCGCTCAGGCCTCTCGCGTAACCGAACCCAGCCCAGTGCTCATCCAGCGACCGGATCGCCTCGGCCGTCTCGGCGGGGAAGCCGAGCTGTCGCGCAATCTCGGCGCCGCGATCGCAGCGGATGAGGATGAGGTCGCGCGTCATGTCCTTGGTGCGCGCGATAGCGAGGAACTGCTGGACGCGAGCCACCAGGGACCGGCCGCGTCCCACTGTCGTCGCGGTCATGAGGGCCAGCCGCAGTCGCTGGTGCCAGTCCACTACCTTCATGCGCGGCTTGACCCACTGGTCGTCGCTCCCGAACAGCGACGCCATGCGACCCGCGTTGCTCGAGCATCCCGCGTCCTTCAGCAACAGCGCGTAATACAGCGCCGAGCGATCCACCGGACCCACTCCGCACTCCTCGGCGAGCCGCATGCCGATGAGGCAGGACCGCATGGTGTGGCCCACTGTCGCTCCCTCGGTGAGGTCGAGGGCGTGCGAGAGCGCCGAGAGCACCTCGGAGAGGCTGACGCTCTCCGTCGCTGGTTGCGATCGTGGAAGAGTGGGCAGGACTGGGGAAGCGCTCATCGGGGATACATGAGGGTACGTCACGAAAGGCGAATCGTCTCTCTTTCCGGTTGATTCGACTTCGCGTGCATTCACGAAGAGTATCGGCTCGCCCGCCACGGGCGCCAACCGGTCTGCGCGCACCGATCCCCGCCATTGCTGGCGAGAAGGTCGGTGAGCATACTGCCCACGATGACATCATTTCCTTCCGGCTGGGACCTCACGCCGCGGTCGAGCACGCGATTGCTCGTAGGCGTCGTCGTGGTGATCGCGCTCAGTTCCGCCGCAACGGCGGCGTGGCTGTTTCCGCGGTCGTTTCCTACCGTTTCGCTGGGGCAGCAGCTCACACGGCACGTCGCGCGGACTCGCGCCGATTCGTTCTTTGCCGCACACCAGCTGGCACCGCCGAAGGCAAGAACGGCGGTGCACTTCGAGGGCAACGATTCCCTGCGAACGTTCGTGGAGCTGGCCGGTGGCGGCGTCGACTCCCTCAATGCGCTCGTTCGCGGCCGGGACGTTGCTCCTTTTTTCTGGTCGGTGCGGGCATTCGTGCCACGGGATCCACACGAGGCGCGTGTGGATTTTGCGCCGGACGGCCGAGTCATCGGCTTCTCCCGATCGCTCGCGGAGGCGGATCGACGTCCCGGTGTCGCTGCAGATTCTGGTAAGCGGCTGGCGCTCACCGTTTTGAGCACTTGGGTCGGCGAGCGATCTGAGCGATGGAAGCTGATCACCTCGTCGTACGAGACGCGTAAGACGAGTGGACGTATCGACCGGACGTTCACGTTCGAGCGCGTGGACCGGCGCGTGGGCGGAGCGGGCATTCGCGCCGACGTCGTGATTCGCGGCGACTTGCCGTCTCAGTTGCGGCAGTACGTCGATGTACCGGAGTCGTTTCGGCGGCGCTACAGCGAGATGCGATCCGCGAATGACCTGATCGCGCTCATCGCGAGCCTTGGCGCGCTGGCCATAGGGATCGCCGGGATGGTGACACTGTCGCGAGCATCGAAGGCTCACGAGCTTCGCTGGCGCGAGGCCTTCATCGTTGGCGGCGTGATCGGCGTGTTGACGATCGCCGCGGGCCTCAACGAGCTGAGTGGGAGCTGGTTCGGCTATAACACCGCGACGTCGCCAACCACCTTCCTGGCGCGCATTGCGATCGGCGCCCTCGCAATCGGCGCGCTTACCGGCTTGATCACCGCGTTCACGCTCGCCGCCGCTGAGGTGGCCACGCGCAAGGCGTTCCCTCATCAGCTCGACTGGTGGAAGCTGTGGCACTACCGCGGGACGCGCGAGGTGGCTGCTCGCGTGGGCGGCGGCTATGCGGTCGCGACGATCGGCTTCGCCTACGTCGCCGTGTTCTACCTCGTGACGCGCAGCCTGCTCGGCTGGTGGGTCCCCGCCGAGGTGCTCGATGATCCGAACCTGATCGCGAGCCCTATTCCGTGGATGTCGGGCATTGCGGTGTCGTTGAATGCGGGCGTGTGGGAGGAGACGCTCTTTCGCGCGTTACCGCTCTCGCTGCTGTCGCTGTGGGTGGGCCAGCGACCACGCCGACGTTGGTGGATGACCGCGGGCGTGATCGCCAGCGCGTTGGTGTTCGGCTTTGCGCACGCGAACTACGCGTCGTGGCCACCTTATTCACGCGGAGTCGAAATCTTCCTCGATGCGTGCTTCTGGGGCGTACTCGTGATCACGTTCGGCGCGCTCGTGACGGTGGTAGCGCACTTCGTGTACGACCTCGTGCTGTTCGGATTGTTCGCGACGTCGGGCAGTGCGCTCGAGTACCGCATTTCGGCGGCGATCATCGTGCTGGCGCTCCTGGCACCGGCGCTGGCCGTCGCGTGGCGGTGGATTCGCCAGGGTGGGCTGAGCGCTGCGCCAGACGACGCACGCTTCGCAGCCTGGACGCCGATCGCGACGGAGGAGTTCGTCGAGGTCGTGGTGCCGGCGGCTGCGCGCGCCATCGGCAACCGCTCACGCCGGCTCGCGATTGCGTCGGTCGCTGTTGCGATCATCGCCGCGATCGGGATCCCGGCAAGACCTACGCTGGGGCCGCAGTTCACCGTCGATCGCGCGCATGTCATCCGCACCGCCGATTCGCTGCTCCGCGCATCGAGTGGCGATACGGCGGGGTGGCGCCGACTCACATTGACGGCGCGCGATACGCTGGCCTCGTGGCCGAGATTCCTTCGGCAGTACAAGCTGACGTCGCAGGCGCAGCAGTTTGCGGCGACGTACGTGCCGCCGACGTGGTGGACCGTGCGCTACGTACATACTGGCGGCACGGCCGCCCAGCGTACGGAGGAGTGGCGCATTCGCGTGAGGCCAGATGGTCGTGCGCTCGATGCCCGTCATATCGTTCCGGATTCGGCACAGCGCCCCGCGGCACCGTCCGATGAGCTGCGGCGGATTGCCTTGTCGGCGCTCGGTCGCTCCGGCGTGAATACAGCGACACTCCAGGAAACGGAGTTTCGCGAACGTGCGCTTCCCGCGCGACGCGATGTCACGGTGACCTACACCGACACCGCGGTGAAGCTGCCCGACGGTGCCGTCGCCCGTGCGTTCGTGAACCTTGCGGGTAATGAACCCCTTGTCGCGCGACGCGGCGTGGAGCTTCCGGAGAGCTTCGTTCGCGCGGACCGCGATCGGCAGACGAACAACGCACTCGTGGCGGGGATCGCAGGAATGTTCGCGATTAGCCTGCTTCTCGTCGGCGCAATCTACGTTACGCGGAAACGACCTATCCTCGTTCATGATGGCAACGTCAGCCGCCGGCAGACGATCTGGTTCATCAGCGCGCTCATCGTCATGGCGATCCTCCAGAGCCTGAACTCGCTTCCGCCAGCGCTCTTCTCCTACGACACCACCGAGCCGTGGACGCGCTTCCTCGGCACGCGCGCGCTGAGCTTCATCTCGGTCGTTCCGTTGGCGCTCTTCATCTATGCGATCTGCGTGGCAACCAATGCGCTACGGCAGCGCGCGGGCATTCCCTTGCGGCCGCACGTCGTCTCGGGCGATGGGGTTCGCGAGATGCTCGCCGCGGGCCTCGGTCTGGCCGGCGTCGTCTATTTCGCGTCGGCGCTACCCGGCCTGGCGCCGTCACGCGGCATCCCGCGCATCCCATCGACGTCGCTGAACGAGGCGATTCCCGCCCTCGATGGAATCGTGAGTCTTCCAGATGCGGTGCTCATCGGCGTCGCGGTCGCCGCCATTCCCTTTCTCGTGATTGGTGGCCTCACTCGACGGTGGACTCTTCGTGTGCTCATCGCCATCGCGCTCGTGGCGCCAACGATTGCCGCGGGGATCGCGCTCTCTCCTCCGAGTGACACGTCAGCGGTCAGGATCGGACTGAGTATCGCGATGGTGGTGATCATCGCTGTTGCCCTCTTCGCGTGGGGCACCGTGAGCGCGCTTTCCTGGATTGTGGCTGCGCTGGCGTTGAGGGCATTGAACGCGCTCCACGAGGCCACCTACGCACCCACCGGGGAAACGCGCCTCGAACAGGGCCTCGTCATCCTGGCGGCGTGTCTCCTCATCGTCTGGATCGCCCGGGGCGACTATGCATTCCGGCCAGGATGGCTATGGCGATCGACAGATTGACGAGGCCGACGCCGTACGACTTTGGGAGGGCGAGGAGCATCGGAACCTCGGGAGGGGGTTGCTACACTCCCCGAGTGTCGGCACGTGCGCGGCAAAAACGCATAGGTGTCCGTAGGTTACCTGTCATGATCTCCACCATACTGCGTCTGACATCGTGCCTAGTCGCTGCTGCGCTTGTTCTTCCCTTCGTCGCCTCGGGGCAGGATACCACGCGTGTCGCCCTTCCGATGGTGAACGTCACCGCCACGCGCGAAGGGCCGCGTTCACCAGTCGAGCTGCCGTACGCGGTGACGCTCACGCGCCCGGACACACTCGCCGCGCTGCGGAAGACCGGCATCGACGAGCTGTTGTTCGCGGTGCCCGGCGTGACGCTCGCGAACCGGCAGAACCCGGCGCAGGATCCGCGCGTGAGCATTCGTGGATTCGGCGCGCGCTCCGCGTTCGGCGTTCGTGGCGTGAAGGTGCTTCAGGATGGCGTGCCGGTGACGCTGCCCGACGGCCAGACTCCCGTCGATGTCCTCGACATCGAAGGCGCGGAGCGTGTGGAAGTGGTGCGGGGAAGTGCGTCGTCGCTCTATGGCAATGCGGCTGGCGGCGTGATCGACGTCCGCTCCGCGCGCCCCACGGCACTGTTCGCACCGTATGCACGCATCGTCGGTGGCGGAACCACACCCACCGTGTCTGCCGTCGGCGCGGCAGGCTCGGCGGGGCGGCTCGGGCTCACGTCGTCGGCGACGCGCATCGTGGGCCGCGGCTATCGCGACCACTCCGACCAGCGCGCGACGCGCGGGGCCGTGCGTGTGCACCTGCTGTCGTCGGACGACGAAACGTCGCCGCTCGTGTTCTCGGCGCGGATCACCGATGTGTCGCGCGCCGAGAGTCCGGGTGCGCTCACGAGGGCACAATTCGACGTGGATCCGCGGCAGGCGGACGCGCTCGCGGTGAGGAAGGGCGCGAGCAAGACCGTGCGTCAGGGCGATCTCTCTCTCGTGGCGACGCGTGCGGTGGGCGCGGGAGCGACGCTCGACGCGACGGCATTCGGCAGCGCGCGCACACTCGCCAACCCGCTTACGCAGTCGATCGTCGACGTGGAGCGTGCGACCGGTGGCGTTTCACTGCGCGCCAGCGGCCGCGGTTCCGTCGGGACGCATGACGTGCGACTCTCGGCGGGTGCGGACGCGCAGTGGCTGAACGACGATCGCCAGGAGTACGACAACTGCATTGGCGCGGTGTGCGCGGGTGGATTCACGGAGCGCGGCAACCTGCGGAAGAATCAGCGCGAACTGGTGGGAAATGTTGGTCCGTATGTGCGGGGCGAGGTCGCCATTTTTCCCACGCTGCTGGCGTCGGCCGGCGTGCGAAGCGACGTCGTGAAGTTCACGCTGCGCGACCGGCTCATCACCGCGACGAATCCCGATGACTCGGGCGATCGCTCCCTGAGTGCCGTGAGTCCCGCGGCTGGAATCGTGTGGCGCGTCGTGCCGCTCGCTTCGCTGTACGCGAACGTGTCCTCGAGCTTCGAGACGCCAACGACGACGGAGCTCGGCAACAAGGAGGACGGATCGTCGGGCATCAATCCTTCGCTGCAGCCGCAGCGCACTGTGACGTTCGAGGTGGGGTCGAAGGGTCTCTTCACTGGAATGCCCATACGGTGGGACGTTGCGGTATTCGAGGCAAAGGTGCGGGATGAGCTGGTTCCCTTCGACATTCCCAGTGGAAATGGACGTCGCTTCTATCGGAATGCAGGACGTACGCAGCGCAGGGGCGCCGAGTTCGGCGTGAATGCGGATGCGGGTCCGCTGGCGTTACGCGCGGCGTATGAGTATTCGCACTTCCGGTACGTCGACTATCTCGTCGGCACGACGTCGTATGCGGGCAGGCGCATCCCCGGCGTGCCGGAGCAGGCGATGATGACGTCGGCTACCCTGCACGTTGGCGGTGCGTCGCTCTCCATGACGGCCGATCTCGCCGGTCCGGCGGACGTTGACGACGCGAACAGTGCGCAGGCCCCGGGTCGCGCGGTGTTCGGCGCGGCGCTGTCGCGCGTGATACGCCTCGGCGGCGCGCGACTCTCGCCACTGGTGGCCGTCCAGAACATCGGAGGCGTTCGTTACGCCGGTAGCCTCAGCGTGAATGCTGCGGGCGGAAAGTTCTACGAGCCCGCGCCTGGGCGAGTGCTGCTGGTCCGCTTCGCCTTGTCGCGCGAGCAGCACTAGCCGGCGCTGGCGGAATCGACAGAGATGCGTCCGCGTTCCCTTCTCGGTGCCTGCTTTCTCATCTCTGCGAGCTGTCGCAGTGGCGGTGTTGCGCTGCCTCGTGCCGACGACATTGTCGCGGGGCGAGTGGCGCCCACGATCGCGGTGGACACCATTGCCGAGGGGCAGACGATCGGCGTCGACCGCGGCAAGTACGCGCCGCGTCGCACCAGCTCCGAGACGCGTGATTTCTGGTCGGATATCAGTATGCTCGACATGGCGAGTGCGGACGCCGCATCGCGGTCGGTCGACGAGTTCACGTTCTCGCTCGCCCTGAAGCAGCTGCTCGCCGGGGATGCGGAGAATGCGGCGATTGCGTTCAATGCGCTGCGGGCGAACGCCAGCGACGTCGATATCCGCGCGCGCGCGCGCATCGGGCTCACGATGTCGCTCTCGTGGCAATCCGACTGGCGTGCGCTCTCACGTGTGACCGCCGATCGCGCTGCGGTTGATGGGGGCGCTGGCGACGATGCGCCCGCTGGCGTCGAGCGATGGGGGCGCGCGTTCGCGAATTTGCCGCCGATGCGGGTCGACGTGCCGTTCACCGCGGTGACGCTGCCATTGCGACGCAGCGTGTTCGGCACGCCGGTCGTCACCATCCGCCTCAACGGCATTCCGCGAGATTTCTGGCTCGATACCGGTGCGAGCCTGACACTGTTGTCGGATGAGGTGGCCGCCGCATCGCACGTGAAGCTCGCGTCGCCGGATACGCTCGCGCTGGGCGTCGTTGCCGGCGTGATCGACGCGCGCGCGGTGCTCGTCGACTCGCTGTCGCTCGGGCCGATGGTCGCCTACAGCGTGGGTGCGGCCCTCGTGAATCAGGCAGCGCTGCGGGTGGACCGGCGCGTGGTGAACGGACGCACCGAAACGGTGAAAATCGACGGGGTGATCGGCACCGACATCCTGCGCTGGCTCGACGTCGTCATCGACGCAGGGGGCGGTACGATCACCATCAGCCGTCCGCGGAGGCAGTCACAGGCAACTCGCAACCTGTTCTGGATCGGATATCCGGTGGTTCGTCTCGTGAGCGAAAGCGGGCGGCTGTTGCTCTTTGGACTGGATACGGGCGCCGAGGGGACATACGTGACGCCGGCGCTGCTGCGGAAGCTCCCGGATACCCGAGTTGCCATGCGACGGGGCAGCATCCACGGACTCGGCACGGAGGAGCACCGCACGGAGTGGGTGATTCGGTCGCTCTCGGTCAGTGACGGCGACTACGCGATCCGGCTGCAGAACGCGCCGGTCGGACCGGAGCGCCGATGGACCTTCGTCACCTTCGATGGGGTCCTCGGTTCCGACGTCGCCCTGGCGTCGCGGATGCACCTGGATTTCGTGAATGGGATCTTCGACATCCGTCGCAGTGCGAGCACGCGCCCTGGCTCGCATGGCGGGAGCGTGGGGCACTGAGGGATAGGAGGATAGGAGGAACGGCGTGCGCGTTTCTATCTTCCTATCTCCCTATCGTCCTGTCGTTCGTCCTGTCTTCCCGCCTCATCAATGCTCGAGTACCTCACGCATTTCGTCGAGCAGTACGGATATTTCGCCGTTGCATTGCTCGTAACGATCGAAGGCTTCGGCGTGCCGCTTCCGGGCGAGACCGCCGTCGTCGTGGCAGCGGCATTCGCGGCGCGCGGGTCGCTGAACATCGTCGGCGTGGTGCTCTCCACGACACTCGGGACGGTGCTCGGCGGATCAGGTGGCTACTGGATCGGTCGCGTTGGCGGGCGCAGCCTGCTGGAGCGCTACGGCCACCTGCTCCGCCTCGATGCAGCGCGATTGGCGAAAACCGAGTCGTACTTCGACCGGCATGGCGTCAAGACGGTGTTCCTGGCCCGCTTCGTCGCCCTGCTCAGGATCTTTGGCTCCCTGATGGCGGGTGTGGCGCATATGCCCTTTCCGACGTTCAGCGCGGTGAATTTCGCCGGTGGCCTGCTGTGGGCGGTGACGTTCAGCGCGCTGGGGTTCCTGTTCGGGAAGAACCTCTCGAAGCTCGACGACTATCTGGGCGAGGTCGGGCTGGTGCTGTCGGCGTTGGTGGTGGTGGGGTATCTGGTGTATCGGTGGCGGGAGCAGCACTCACAGAAGTCTGAATAGGTCTCGATCCTCCTCACGTCAGGATGCGGCACTTGCCCCGACA
>JBKJUW010000009.1:0-81944 GCA_046589725.1 Gemmatimonadaceae bacterium | reverse complement strand
TGATCTGGGCGATACTCGCCCGGCCGGCTTGCCGGCCTGCATGGATGATGTCCACCGCCGACCGGTACTCCCGCCACGCGAACAGCGCGACGTCCGGCCGGATACACACATCGGCCTCCAGTGACGCGTGATAGGAGAGCACGTCTCCCGCGAACGCGTAGGACCGGAAGATCGTCGACATCAGGTTGTGTTGTTCGTCGAGGTGCTTTCCTGCGGCGCGCTTGCGTGCGTCAGATACCCGGCCTGGCGCCGGGACGTGCACGGCGATCACGAAGTCAGCGCCCATCGCGCGCACGGGCCGCACCGGCAGCGGCGTCACGACGGCACCGTCAACGAGCACACGTCCACCGAGGCGCACGGGCTCGAAGATGCCCGGAATCGAGATCGACGCGCGGACCGCGCGATAGACCAGCCCTTCGCGCAACACGACCTCGTCACCGTTCTCGAGATCGGTCGCGACCGCGCAAAACGGGATCTTCATCTGATCGAAGGTGACGTCGCCGATGGCCTCGCGAATCATCTGCTCGATGCGGCGCCCGCGAATGATGCCGTACCGCGGCAGTGTGAGGTCGATCTTGTCCATCAGGTTGCGCTTCGTCTGCATGATGACGCGCGCCTGGGCGGCCTCGATCGTGAGACCCGACGCGAACATCGATCCGTAGAGCGCCCCGCCGCTCGTGCCGGCGATCATGTCGATCGGCACGTTCGCCTCGAGCAATGCCTCGATCACACCAAGGTGCGCGAGTCCCTGCGCCGCGCCGCCGCTGAGCGCAAGACCGACCGACGCCCCCATGAGGACGCGCGCGAGCCGCTCGACGCCGCGGCCGCCGAGCCAGATCGGCGTGATGGCAGGTGGCGCACCAGCCGACGTCGCCGCACGATTCGCCGCCTCCTCCGTGATGGCGATGCGCACCGGAACATCGAGCTCCTCCAGCATCTGCGCGGCATGGAGCGCGTCATTCATGACGCCCGCGCCCGCGCCCATGACCACGGTGGTAGCTGAGCGATGCAGCGCCGCGCGCCGCCGCCGCGCGATGTCCGGCGTCGTCCACACGATCACCTGATGATGCAGATGGCGCAGTGCGTCGAGCCGCGCGGCGATCGACGCATCTGGATGAATCGCGAGCAGTCCCGGACTCACCACGACATACCGGCCTGCGGCAGGGGAAGACGGGATCGGTTCCGCGTCCACATCCAGGTGATCGCCGCCTGGCGGCAACCCCAGTGCCGCGGGCGGCTCCACGCCGAGCAGCACCACGACTGCGCGACGTCCGCGGTGGGCCCGAACGCTTTGGAGCAGACGGACGAGCAACCCCGCCGTGGTGTGGGCATCCCCGACGGGCACGAGCGTGCAGATGCGCGCGCGGTGCCGAGACGTCTGCTCGTTCGAAGCGACGAGTCGCGCGCTCAGCGCGCGGCTGAGCTTGAGTGCCAAGGCGGCATCGCCGGCGACGGCGCGGTCGAAATGTGTTTTCGCGAGCGTCAGCAGGCGCGCGTCCGAGCGCGCGCGCACGGTGGCGGAGCGGAGCTGTCCGGTGAGAAGCGCCATCTCGCCGAAGAAGTCGCCGGGCACAAAGCTGCTGATCACGTGCTCCGACACGGTTCCCTCGTCCAGCACCGCGTCCACCGTGCCCGATTCGACGATGTAGAGCGCGTCGCCGGGATCGCCCTCCCGGAACACGACCTCGCCAGCCGCCACATGACGCGCGACGCAGGCGTCGGAGAGCGCGGCAAGCTGTTCGGAGTCGAGCGACGACAGCAGTGGCACGCGCGACAACAGATCTCGTGTGGGTCGGACGACCTCGGTCATTCCGCTCCGTGCGCGAGGGCCTGCGCGCGCGTCGTTCCCGCGCGCAACGCCGCCTCGATTCGCTCGCGGATCTCCTCCGGCGACGGCGAGGGTCCCTCGCCAGGGTGGGTGTCGATCAGGGGTCCGAAGTGCACGATCATGCGCGCGAATGGAAGAATGAAGAGATGTCTGTCCCACCGGCTCTTGATTCGGATCTGCGCGCTCCCCGCGACTGTCGTCGGCACGACGATCGCCCCGGCGCGCTTCGCGATGACGGCGGCGCCGAGCTTCACGTGTTCCGGCGGACCATACGGGCCGTCGACCGCGATGAGTCCATCGGCGCCGCCCTTGATCGTCGAGACCATCTCCACGACGGCCCGCGCCGACACGGACGAGCGCTCCTCGGGGCTGATCGGGATCACCTCGTAGCCGAAGCCCCGCGCGAGCTGCTCCATCACGCGCCCTTCCTTTGTCGTCGGCGCCATGATGACGGCGCGCGAGTCGCGGCCGAACAGGACGGGACGGACGCCGAGGTTGCAGAGATCGAAGCCGTGCCAGCTGACGAAGATGAGCCGGCGACCCGCCGCCCTGGCGGCGAGGACCTCGTCGAGCCCCACGGCCTTCACGCGCGCGAGCCGGATCATCGAACGCGCCATGACGTTCAGCACCGCCCCGAGTGCGACGATGCTGCTGCGCTCGACTGTCGCGCGCGGCCCGGGTACGTGCAAGCTCGTTCGGCGGCCGTCGAGGGGAAGGTTCGTCGTCACGCCGGGCTCAAATCGACACGACCGGAACGCTCCCGGGCGTCAGCGAGAGCGATTCCTTCATTGGCCGGATCGCATCGCCGAGCGCCAGCGCTTCCTGCGCGCGGAGCGAGAGCAGCTGCACTCGCGTGCGCGCCCGCACGGTTGCCGTGCGTCGCACGTTCTGGAAGACGGCCGCTTCGCCAAAATGTTCGCCGGCCCGGAGTCGCATGAGCACCTTGTCGCCGTCCGGGTCCTCGCGAACGACTTCGACCTCGCCCGACTGAATGATGAACATGGTGCGGCCGATGTCACCCTGCTTCACGATGATCTGTCCAGGCTCGAAGAGCGCGCGCTGCACGCCCTGCGTCTCGCTCACCTTCATATTGACGATGTCCCGTCCGATGAGCGGCCACGCCATCCAGTCGAGCACGATCCGCAGCCTGCGGTCCCACGTGGGGATGTAGCGCAGGAGGTATGCACGCCACACGAGCCACGCCAGGAGGCCGTAGAAGCGGAACCCGTGTACGTGCGCGACCGCGCTCCGGCGTCCCAGCGAGCACGCGTCGCCCAACCCGGGAAAGCTGAATGGCTTCAGCGGGTCGCCGTGCCGCTGGCGAACGATGTTCTTGCCGATGTGCCGGCCGATCTCCAGCGCATAGATGCCGAGCGGCGGACACATGCCGCCGAGCGGATGCGGCACGGCCGCGCAGTCGCCGGCGGCCCACACGTTCGTTTGTCCGTCGACGAGCCCGAACGAGCTGCACACGATGCGCCCCCGCTCGTCGCGCGGGACGTCGAACGTGTCCAGCAGCGGCACCTGTGCCGTGCCGGTGCAACTGATGATCGTGCGCGTCGAGATACGCTCGCCGGTGCTGAGCACCGCCTGTTCGGGCGTCGCGGCGGCGAGCTTCGTGTTCAACCGGAACTCGAGGCCGTGGGGCCGAAGCTCGTCGAGGAACTTCTCGGCCCAGGACACCAGCTTTGGCTGGTGCGAGCGCAGCTCCGGAAGAATGCCGTCGCCGGCGTGGACGACGACGATGCGGATCTCTTCCTTGTGGACGCGCGGATACTCCTTTTTCATCAGGAGCTGGAAATAATCCACCAGGTCGCTCGCGACTTCGATCCCGGCATAATTGCCGCCGGCAATCACGAAGGTGAGCAGGCGGCGACGCTCCTCCGGATCGGTCTCGATCTCGGCAAGCTCCAGCATCGTGAGCAGATGATTGCGTACCTGGAAGCAGTCCGCGTACGTCTTGAGCCCGAGCGCGTGCTCGGCCACTCCGGCGTAGCGCGACAAATCGTCCACCGAGCCGAGCGCCACGATGAGCTGGTCGTAGGGCACCTCGTATTCGCGGCCGTCGAGGGCGCGGCTCGTCGTCACGGTCCGCGTCGCGAGATCCACCGCCGTGATCTCGGCCAGGTTGAACTTGGCCGGGCGGAAGATGCGGCGCGCCGGGCTGATGATCTGTCCCGGCTGGATTCGGCCCGTGAGCATCTCGGCGACGAAGCCGTGGAACGTGTGGTAGTTGTCGCGGCTGATGACCGTGAGATCCACCTCGCCGCGCTTCACCGCCTTGCGCAGCGACTTCGCGAGGAAGACAGCGACGTAGCCACCGCCGAGACACACGACGCGTGTCGGTGCGCGACCCGCGGATTTGGCGACGGCGAGCACCTGCCTGGCTTCGGCCTCCTCGAGGAGGTCCATGTTGCCGGGATTGATCGAGCGCGTTCCCGCCTCGATCTCCTTGATGATGCCGACGAGCGCTTCGGTCACCGGCACGGGAACGCTGCGCGCGCGCGCGCGTGCGAGGATGTAGCCGTTGAGCACATCGATCTCGGTCTTGCGACCGGCCTCGATGTCCTGCCACATCGACGATTTGATGTGGCCGTGCACCTTGGCCATCTTGCCGAGGATGAAGCCCTTGAGCGCCAGGTCGGCGCGGTAACGCAACTCGCGCGGGGCGCGGCGCAGCCCACTCGACGCCCGGCGCGCGGCGGCGCGCTCGTGCGTCTCGAGCACGAGCAGCCCCATGTTGAGCTTGCCGTTCACCTTCTCGAGCTTCACGCCCTCGGCGCGCGAGACCAGCACCGCCTCCGTGATGAGCTGGAGCATGAGCAGGCGCGAGCGCGGATCCTCCACCATCTCGCCGAGCCGGCGGCCGAGCGCGCAGCCGAGGGAGTTGATCGTCGCGTTGACGACGAGCTTCGTCCACTTGGCGCCGCGGATGTTCCCGAGGGCGAGCGTCGGCGCGACCTTGCTCAGGATTGCCGCGATCGCGCGCGCGCGATCGGAATCGTCACCCCCCCATTCGCCGACCTCGAAGCCGCCTTCGGTAGACGTGCGCGTGATGTGTCCCGGCGCGGTGAACGTCGCGCCCCAGCCCACGACGCCGGCGAGGAGACGCTCCTTCCCGACGACGTCCATGACCATCTCCTCGTTGCCCATGCCGTTCTGCAGCGTGACGACGACGGAGGTGGGCTTGAGGAAGGGCAGCACGGACTGCGTGGCCACACGCGTGGCCACGGATTTCACCGCGAGGAACACGACGTCGAGCTGCTCCGCGAGCTCGTTCGCGCTCCCGACGATACGCGGATGGAGCGTCTGTGGCGCGACCCCGCCGCCGTCGACCAGAAGCCCGCGCTGCTGGATCGCGTCCACATGCGCGCGATTCGTATCCAGCAGAACGACGTCTTCGCCGGCCTTGTGCAGCATTGCGCCGACGACACCGCCGATGGCCCCGCAACCCACGACTGCGAGCTTCAAGGTCTTCCCCCCCGGCCCTACAGGCCGTAGTCTGTGCCGACCCAAACAGGCCGGTTCCGCGGCAGGCTCGGCTGCTGCTCGAAGGAGGCCAACGTTAGGTAGCTTCCCGGTAGACCGCAACCGGTTTGTGCCCGTCATCCTGAGCGCAGTGAAGAATCTGCAGTTCCGACACGCCGCTTCAAACGCAAGGAGAGAATACCGTGAGCGAGAAAGACTTCGTCGGGACGTGGCGACTGGTGTCGATGGAGGCCCGAACCTCCACCGGTCAGGTGAATTATCCCCTCGGCACGGACGCGGGCGGCTTCATCATGTATTCCGCTGACGGATACATGAGCGCGGTGTTGTTCAAGGCCGAGCGCGAGCGCTTCGGCACGCGCGACATCATGGCTGGGACGGAGGCGCAGCTCGCGAACGCGTCGCGCACGTACGTTTCGTATGCCGGGAAATACGAGGTTCGCGGCGGCCGCATACACCACGCCGTGGAGGCGAGCCTGTTTCCCGACTGGGTGGGGACGACGCAGGAGCGGATCTTTCAGTTCGACGGAGACCGGCTCATCCTGAGCACCGATCCGATCCCGGTGGGCGGCGTGCAGATGACCGTCGCGCTGATCTGGGAGCGCGTGCGCACGTAGGCGAGACCCTCCGGCTCTCACGCGAGCTGCATTGTGCGCAGCAGTGCGCGGAACCGCGGATGGTCGCGCAGTGGCGCAAAGAGGAACGAGCCTTTGATGGAATACGCCGGGCCTGCTCGCTGGGCCACCGCGCGCTCGAGGACCTCGAGCGCACGCTCTGCATCGCCGAGTCCCGTGTAGAGGTACGCGAAGTAGTACGGCGACACGTAGGCGTCGTGCGCACGCAGCTCGAGCTCGCGCAGGATCTCGCGCGCTCTCACCTCGTTTCCAGAGAGGCCGTGCGCCTCACCGAGCTGCGCGAGCCACATTAACGTGTCGGGCGCCGTCGCCACCGCTTGCTCGAGCTCCGCGATCCCCTCGGCGCGTCGGCCAGCGAGGAAGTACGCCCAGCCCAGCGTGGCGCGCGCACGCGCCGTCGGCTGGACCTCGACGGTGGCCTCGGCATGCGCGATCGCTTCCTCGATGCGCCCCGCGCGCAAGAGCGTGGTCACGATGTCGACGCGGTGGACCAGCGGATCGAGATCCCCAGCGCGCTCGAGGAGGGCCAGCGCTTCGTCGTAGCGTTCCAGCCCGGCGCACAACCGTCCGTACAAATCGAGGGTCTCTGCGCCGCTTGGGTTCAACTCGAGCGCACGAGCGAACGCGCGTTCAGCGCCGGCCCAGTCGAATTCCCTCACGCCTTTGAGGAAAGCGAGCGTGCAGTGCGCGACATCGAGCTCGGGGTCGAGCCGGAGCGCGTGCTCCACCTCATCGGACGCGTGCGCGTAGGCAGCATCCGGCTCGAGCACTCCCATCTCGGCCAGTTCTGCGTGCGCCATCGCTTTCATCGCGTGCGCCAGGGCGAACGCCGGATCTCGAGCCAGCGCGCGATCGTACAGCTCGATGGAGCCGAGCATCGACTCGCTCGTGTACTGCAGATGCCACCGGCGTCCTTGAAGGAAGAGGTGATACGCCTGTAGATCGGCCGTCGGCTTTCGGCTTACGCGTGTGCGTTCGTCCACGGTCAGCTCCGCTTTCAGCGCCGACGCAATCTGCAGCGCGACCTCGGACTGGATGGAGAAGATGTCCGCCATCTGCCGGTCGTACGTCTCCGACCAGAGATGGCGGTCGGTGTGCGCGTCGAGGAGCTGGGCCACGATGCGGACGCGGTCTCCCGCGCGTCGTACGCTGCCGTCGAGCACCACCGAAACGCCGAGCGCGGCGCCGATCTCCCTGAGTGTGGGCCGTCGCTCCTTGAAGTGCATCACCGATGTGCGCGAGATGACCTTGAGCGCGTGGATCCTGGACAGATGCGCGATGACGTCCTCCGTGATGCCGTCGGCGAAGTACTCGTTCTCCGGGTCCGCGCTGAGGTTGCGGAACGGCAGCACGGCGATCGCCGTGGATGCGTCGCGCGCGTTCGAGATGCGCCCACGCTCGAGCGGCGCGGTGCGCAGCCGCTCCGCGAGCGACTCGACGTCGACATCAGGATCCAGCTCGAGGTCGACGCGCAGGCGATGTGCGTGCTCCGCCGCGTGCTGGAGTGCGCCGAGCCGATCGCCGGCGGCGTCGAGAGCCTGCATGAACGCCCGCGCATGGACGCTCGAGTGCGGATCGGCGGCGACGAGCCGTCTGCACGTTCCCACGCGGCCGTGCACATCTCCCGACTGCTCCTGCCGCTCGGCGAGCGTTCGCAAGGCGCCGACGTAGGCATGGTCGAGATCGCGGCGTCGCTGCTCGAGCCAGTACTCGAATTCGGTCGAGTCGTCGAGATGGAAGCCGTCGAGCAGGGGACCACCATAAGTGCGGACGATGCCCTCGACATCGTTCGACGCGATGGCGAGTCGCAGCTCGTGCAAGTCGCAGCGGAGGCACGAGGGGTTGAGGAGCAATGCGTCGCCCGCCGAGGTGATCGCGCCCTCGTCGAGCGCGGCGCGCAGCACGTGCACGGCCAGGTTGAGGAGCCGGCGCGCGTTGGCTGTGTCGCGTTCCGGCCAGAGCAGCGCGATGGCCCGGTCACGGGCGAGCGGCTGCGGCCACGACGCGGCGATGAGTGTCAGGAGCGCGATGCGATGTCGCTGCGTCGGCGGCCCACCGATCGGTGTGTCTCCCCTGCGCAGGCTCGCGCCGCCGAGCAGCTGGACCGTGATCATCGCCTCTGGGGCTCCGCTAATTCCTGGCTAATTCCGGGCGCAAGACGCCGCTAACCGGTCTGCCTCATGTTGGGTGACACAAACGACAAGATCACCCACACCACACGAGGCCACAATGAGAAAGACATCCCTGCTCCTTTTCGCCCTCGCAGCGCTCAGCGCGTGCGGCGATGCCGCGCCAACCGGCAGTACCGGAGTGCCGCAGGCACAGGGGGCGCTGAGTCAGGCGTCCGCCGTGTCGGCGTACAACGGGGACAACAGGGATCTCGCCACGCTCCGCGCAGCGACTGCCGGGTTCCATCGCTACGAGGTGGCCAAGGACGCTGGCTACACCTTCCTGTTCATGAACATGTGCATGGAAGACGGCAGCCCGGCCAAGGCGGGCGGAATGGGGAAGCACTATGTGAACACGTCGCTGCTGGACGCGAATCTCGACGTCGCCAACCCGGAGGCCCTGCTGTACGAGCCGGGCCCCAACGGTCAGCTCAACCTGGTCGCCGTCGAGTACGTGATTCCAAAGTCCGCGTGGACGAGCGATCAGCCGCCGAGGCTGTTCGGGCGCGACCTCAAGCTCAACAAGTTCGACCTGTGGGCGCTGCACGTCTGGGTGTGGGAGAACAATCCGAGCGGCCTGTACGCCGACTGGAACCCGCGGGTGTCGTGCGGCAACGCCGCACCGTGACATCGTCGCTCAGCGTCCTGCAGCCCACCGTCTACCGGAGAACCGAAATGCCGAAGTACATCATCGAACGAGAGATCCCGAACGCAGCGGCGCTGTCCGCGCCGGAGCTGAATGAGATCTCCAAGCGATCGTGCGAAGTGCTGCAGCAGCTCGGACCCAGCATCCAGTGGGTGCAGAGCTACGTCACCGAGGACAAGATCACCTGCGTATACATCGCACCGAACCCCGAGATCATCCGGGAGCACGCGCGGCTCGGCGGATTTCCGGCCGATCGGGTGCTGGAGGTGGCGGTGATCATCGACCCCACCACTGCCGAAGCGAACGATCTCGCGGCGGCGGCGGTGTAGCACGCGGCACGCGTCACGTGGCGTCCTCGAGGCGCCACGTGTGGTGTCGCAATGGAATGAGGGCAGGAGCCTTCCGAGTCCTTGACGCGCGACATCCAAGGTTCAGCGCGGTTCTGACGTCTCATGGTCATCGTGTGGTTGTCCGGCTGAAAGCTGTTTGTCGGCCCATGCACACAGCGTCTGCCTATCGGAATCGGTCAGTCGCGCTCGAGGGTGTGCGAGCAGGTAGATGCGTGGCGGCATAATCCCTCTGCGCACGTCTCGGCACATCCAGCGAAATCTTTGCTGTGGGGTTGGCTCACGGATCGGATCGATAGACCAGCGGGAGAAATCGAGATTGGAGCGCCCATGTTGGACATCCTGTGTGATCAGCCATGATATCGGCGCGACGCGCGAGTACCAGGGCCAGCGCGTTTCGTCGGAGTGGCAGTCATAGCAAGAGCGTCGCAGGAGTGAATCGACCTTTCCCGGAACGGCTACGAACTCCGTCATTCTGCCCTCGCCTGGCAGCGCGCCTCGAGGACGCTCCAGGCGAATGAACTGAAGCGCGATCACGATCACGAGCAGCGACGGGGCTGCGAATTTGGTCGAACGCTTCAATCGTGCGCGATGCGATCGGGCGCTCACGGACGTCGTTGCCGCGCGTCGTCGTATCCCGGAACACCCGCGCCGAGTTGGATGTCGCGGTCTACTCGCCAAAGGCCGTCTGCGCGACGCGTCGGACTGGTGAGACCGCTGCCGCCGCGGCCGGTCTCCGCGTCGTGATGGGCCCTATCGTTCAGCAGCGGATCATCGCGGAAGAGGATCGAGGCGATGTAGTACGTGCAACAACCAGGCTCGATGACGTGCATGTGCAGATGCGCGGGGGCGCGGCGTCCCGGGTAGTGCCCGGGCCTGACGGTAAGAAATCCATAATGACCAAGGGAATCGGTCATGGCCCAGCCGCGGAGCTGGCCGTGCCGACGAGCTGAACTGCCGGGCGCATGCTCGTCCGGGCGATATATGCCGTGCGCGTCCGTCTGATATGCGTACACGATAATGCCCGCGGCAGGGGCGCCGTGGCGGTCGCGCGCGATTCCGTCGATGATCATTGGTTGCCCGGGCTCTCCGCGCGGCGCAATTCTGGTCACCGAGGTGAGCGTCGCCGGCAATCCCTCGAACACCCCATCGCAGCCTTCGCACGGACCTCCGATGATCGGCTCGCGGATGCGCGTAGCCGCGCGATCCTGTGCGTGGGCCGAAATCGATGCGGCGACGAACGCTATGGTAAGAACGCGCGATGATAGCGATACACGTGAGACTCGAACCTGTGTCCTCATCAGTCGCCTCCAGATGGCTTGTCGCACAGTAGATCCGACTTCCGTTGGATGCCGACGGTGTCACCAACGTTTACGTGGCCATGTGCCAAGGCAATTGGCCCGGCACCAACCGCCACCAACGATCGTGGTCGGTCTTAGGATGTCCACCCTTCCCGAAGCGAGACATCGGCGTCGATTGCACGAAACCCAGGCTGGAGTGCGTTCGGCGGGCGTTCGTGATGGCACGACGTCGAAGGCTATTCGCGCGCAGGTGGCGGAGCCGGCCAGTCGGAGATTGGAATCTGCGCATGGGGATCACTCTCTCTGACGTCACCAACCGTACCATGTCCGCGTCAGGGACGATCATTGCGATGGTGGCGTTGGGCACGGGGCTGTATCAGGCGAAACTCAGCCGCGACCAGGCGAAGGCCGCGGTCTGGCCGTACCTGATCTCCGGCAACTCGGGAGAGAACGGCTATTCGAGGATCGTGCAGAACGGCTCGGGCCCGCAAGCATCGGTGCGTTCCAGGTGCATGTCGACAGCGTCCCGGTGCACCGCTGGAAGGAGGCGGCCGTGTCGCTTCATGTTCTACTCACCTTTGCTGGTTCGCGGAGTACGACCTTTCGTCATGGCCTGGTGGTGCCAGTGGTTGCGAACAGCCATCTCATCGAGCTGCCGGACACCACGGACATCCGCTTGGTACGATCTCGTGTCAGTCACCTGCACACTTATATCTGCTATTGCTCCCTATATGGAGACTGCTGGGCGCTGAATAGCGACTTCACCGAGCCGACGAAGGTAGAGGAGTGCACGGACCATCGTGCGCGGGCATTTCCTCAATGAGGGAGGCCCGAAGATTCCTGACCGCTCCGCCATCTGGATCGTGGCCTTGAGGTAACCGCATCGCAACGCGCGCTAATCGTGCTTGATCTGGGTCAACAGCAGCGCCGCCTGGATCACCTTTCGAAATTCCGCAAGGGGAAGCGCACCCTGTACGGGGCGGTCGTTGACGAGGAACGATGGCGTGACACGGACGCCAATGTCGTTGGCGACGCCGGTGAGCCGTGCCGTACGCGCGTCGGTGCGGCCACTCGCATAGCACGCGGCGGCACGCGCGGTGTCCAACCCCGCCGCCGCCGATTCCCGGGCGAGGACTGGTACCGCGTCGCTCGCGGTCTTCCACTCTCGTTGCACCGCATAGACGCGGTCCAGCATCTCCCAGAACTTGCCCTGTTCCGCCGCACACTCCACGGCGCGCGTGGCCTCGCGCGAATGCCGGAAGGATCCCGCCACGAACGGCAGGTACTTGAAGAACACCTTGCCGGTGGACACGAACTCGCGCGCAATGTCCGGATACGCCTCACGCGAGAACTCGCCGCAGTACGGGCAGGCAAAGTCGCTGAAATCGACGATGACCACCGGAGCGGCCGGATTGCCCTGGTCGTATCCAAGGCCGGTCAGGTCCACACCGCCAATCACCACGCGACGCGGGCCCTGCTTCGCGCGAGCAACCTTCACGGGCGGCGCAGACGGTCGCGACGTGTCCACACGCGCGGCTGGCGGCGGAGTCACCGGCGCAACGGGCCCGCTCACCGTCGCCGGAGCGTGTCCGGTGTCGGCGCGCTGCGACGTGCTGTCTCGCACGACAGGAGCAGCCTGCTTCATGTCGCCGGAACCGCAAGCCGCCACGAACGCGAACATCACGGGCACGATCGAACCCGTTCGAATCATCAGCTTCGACATCTTACTCCACAGTGATGAACTGGCCGTAGCCGGCCAGGAAGGCGGTGAGCGAACCAAAACGGCCGGTGACGAGCAGTACACCCACAAGCACGAGGATCGCGCCCGTGAGCATCTCGATGGGACGGAGCCATCGTGCCAGGTGGCGCGCACCGGCCAGGTACCAATTGAGGCCGACGGCCGCAATGAGAAACGGAATGCCAAGTCCGAGCGCATACGTTGCGAGCAGAAGCATGCCGCGTGTCGCGGTGGCATCCATGCCGGCGTACAACAGGATGGATGCGAGCACCGGGCCAACGCACGGCGTCCAACCGGCGCCGAAGGCGATGCCGATGGCAAAGCTTCCCGCGACTCCCGCCGGGCGCGTCGAGAGGTGCATGCGGCGCTCACGCGTCAGCGCCGTGATGCGCAGCACTCCCAGCAGGACGAGCCCGAACATCGCGATCAGCACGCCGCCAATGCGCTGGAGCAAGGGCAGCACGCGGTGCAACGCGGCGCCGAACGCGGTTGCCGTGGCGCCAAGGGTGACGAAGACGAGCATGAATCCGAGCACGAACATGGACGCGTGCAATGCAGCACGGCGGCGCACGGCGCGCCGCTCGTGCGCTCCACCACGGGCGCTCAATTCATCCAGCGTCATCCCCGTGACGAACGTGACGTAACTCGGCACCACCGGCAGTACGCACGGGGAAAGGAACGACGCAAGTCCCGCAAGAAATGCGAGCCCGAACGAAATGCCTCCGCTCATGCGTCGCTCACGCGATTCTCAATGCGGCAGCCGCGACTTGAGCGCGCCGTACGTCCACGTGCCGGCAAGCGCGCTCGCAATCGGCACGAGGATCACGACGACGCCATTCCCGAGCAGCGCGAACAGTGGACCGGGACAGGCGCCCACCAGCGCCCATCCGAGCCCGAACACCGTACCGCCCAGCCAGTAGCGCGTGCCGGTACGGAGTGTCTTTCGGGGCATCACGATAGGCGCCCCGCCAAGCGTGCGCGATCCAAGACGGCGAATCAACTGCAACCCCGTGAAGGCCACCGCCACGGCCGACCCGATGACGCCGTACATATGAACTGCCTGGAAGCGGAACATCTCCTGAATGCGAAACCACGAGATCACCTCCGACTTGGTCAGCACGATGCCGAAGAGCGTGCCCATGGCGCAATACGCGAGCAGCGCCCCCGCTGACGGGGCGCGCGACGAACGCACGTCAGCGTGCATGGGCTCAACCACCGATGAGCCGCGGAAGAATGATCCACGTGGAGATGAGACCACCGGCGAAGAAGCCGAACACCGCGAGGAGCGAGGGCAACTGAAGATCGGCGAGACCACTGATCGCGTGGCCCGACGTGCAACCGCCCGCGTAGGCAGTGCCGAAGCCGACGAGAAAGCCACCGCCAACGAGCATCACTACGCCCTGCCATGTACGTAGCGCGCTCCACGAGAAAAGTTCGCGCGGGACGAGGCCGCCGAAGTCGGTGATGCCGAGTCCAGCGAGGGTGGTGCGGGCAGCCATGTCGATGTGCGCGTCTGCGGTACCGGCGAGATAGTGCCCGGCAACGGCGCCGCCGATGACAATGCCGAGCGCGAACGCAAGATTCCATGCGCCGGAGCTGCGCCAGTCGTAACGAAAATGCTCATGTCGGCCCGGCAGCACGGCGGCGCACACGTGCCGCAGGTTGGACGAAATGCCGAACATCCTGTTGCCTGCGAGCAGCAGGCCCGGCACGAAGAGTCCGATGAGCGGCCCGGCCACGTACCACGGCCAGGGCGCGGAAAGAATCTGGATCATGTCCACTGGTGATCAGGCGCCGAGCACATTGCGCACGACGAGCCTCTCCTTCGCGCGACGAAACCGTGTGCTTGGGGCACCTTCGGGTGCGTCGCAATGTATGTCTGGCAACCGTACAACGCTGATACGGACTAGGGCTTCCCAGCGGCGCGCCAGGCGTCGAACGCGAGACGCGCTGTCGCGGGGTCCGCGAGATACGATGCGATGAGGTGCGGATCGTCACTCACCGTCGTGCTCGTGACGTCGAAGAGGGTGGACGTCGCCGCACTGTCAGACGATACCCGCACCGCGAACGGATCGTCCTGCCCGAGCACGTTTGCCCACGAGCGCACGCGCGACGGACGCTCCAACGCGCGATCCTGGCCAAAGAGCAGCATCCGCACTTCCGGCGCGCCGAGCGGCGATCCCATGGTGATCCAGCGCGTGACCTCGGGAATGGGCGTGTCCGCCACCGCCGACACATGCGACAACGCACCCCACGAAACGAGGGCGCCGAGACTGTGCGACATGAGAATCACGGGCCGATGCTCAGCCGCCGCCTCACGCAACGCATCCTCCACGCGCGACTCAGCCGCACATCGCGTGTCGGAATCGCCGAGGTAGCGGAGGTCGCCAGCCATGCTGCGGAGCTCGTATTGCGACGAGTCCCCCGCCATGCCCACCGCGGACTCGATGAGGAAACCGGCAAGGCTCGCAAGCGTGGTGAGCGCATTGTCCGGCGACGCGGAGGCCACGCCGCGCGCGGACCACGGACACGCCACGACGGGTGCCCCGAGTGCATGCGAGTCGAGGAGGTCGGCGTACCAGACGAGGCGGACGTCACTCTCCCGCAACGAGACGTCGGCATCGATCGCACGAAATCCGCGCTGGAGTGCGTGGTACGCTTCGCGCCGCACGTACGCGGTGTCCCGGCCGAGCTGCCCGCGTCCGTGCACGACGAGCACGAGGGGGCGGGCGTCAGACGTGGATGCCTGAGCCTCGAGGGACCCCGTGCTGCCGAGACACATGGCGAGCGCAGCGGCGATACGGAAGAGCTTTCGGCCCAGCGAGGAGAAAGTGGGAGAGGACATACCATACTACTTCGCATTTCGCCTGCCGAAGTTCCACTGAGCCGAGAACCCGATCTGCGAGTCCGACATCGGCTCCTTCCGAAGGTCCGTCAACTGTCGTCGCGGTTAACGCGCTCCTGGAATAGCGGAACCGCGACGACAGTTGGCGGAAAGAGCGGGAAGTACGAACACCGGACCCCGACGTCGGACCCGATGTTGCATGACGTTGATCGCAACTCGCCGAAGTCGAGACGCACTAAACGCATCGCCGGCCGTCGGCATCCAAGGTCCAGATGTCGACTTCTGTAGCCCACCACGAGCCCCCGACAACTGTGATGGAGCCCGCCGATCGCGACACGTCGGTGAACTTTCGCGCGAAATCGGGGGACGTCGAGTCATTCGAGGCGATCTACCGCGAGCATTCGGGCCGAGTGTACGCGCTTTGCCTGCGGCTCACGGCGAATCCTGTCGAAGCGAGGGACCTCACGCAGGACACGTTCGTGCGCGCGTGGGAGGCGCTGCCGAACTTTCGTGGCGACGCGAACATCACGACATGGCTCCACCGCATCGCCGTAAACGCGATGCTCATGCAGCGCCGGTCCACTCGGCGCCGCCTGTCGCGGGTTTCACTGACGGAGGACGACCGCGAGGAGAGAAATGTCGTGCATCAGGGCTCGGTGCCTCCGGCGGACGTGGGATCGGCAATCGACCTGGAGCGCGCGATCGCCGCGTTGCCGCCAGGCGTGCGACGCGCGTTCGTGATGCACGACGTGGAAGGCTACTCGCACGAAGAGATCGCGAGCATGACGGGACTGGCTGCCGGCACACTACGGGCACAGCTCCATCGCGCGCGACAGCTACTCATTCAGAGACTCAAGTCATGACCGAACATCTTTCATTCGAAGAGCTGTGCGATGTACACGACGGCGTGCTCGACGCTGGCGCCGCGAGCGCGGCGCACGAGCACCTCGCGCAATGTGGAAGCTGCGCGGAGCAGCTCTCATCTCTCGGAATGCTGGAGAACGCAGCGAGCGCATTGCCGGCAGCGATCGCGCCGCCTGATGATCTGTGGACCGACATCAAGGCCGAGCTGTCGCCGACGCCGGCGGTGGGTCGTGGGTTCGGGGGCGCATGGAACGTGCGTCAACTTGCCGCGGCAGCGGTGCTGATCGCGATGGGCTCGTCGGCGCTGACCGTGGCGATGATGCGACGGTCGCAGTCCCTGCCGGTCAAAGAGGCGACGTCGGTCGCGACGACGCAGGTGCCATTGCGCGCCCCGGTGATGCTTCCCGCATCGCTCGCATCCGAGGAATCGGGGTTCACGCGGAGTATCGATGTGCTTCAACGCACCCTTGACGAGCGTCGCGATTCTCTCGCGCCATCGACGGTAGAGACCGTGGAACACAGCCTGCGCATCGCCGATGCCGCCATCGCCGAGGCGCGTGATGCGCTCGCGCGTGATCCCGCGAACCGGGCGCTCGCGAAGCTCTTTGCGTCGAACTACGAGCGGAAGATCGACCTCATGCGACGGGCGACAGAGCTCGCGCCGCGCACATGACACCTTCGTCGCAGCGCATGCTCGTGACGGCACTCCTCATCGCGATGCCGCTGGGAAGTGCGCATGCGCAGCAGAAGGTGCAGGTGGGACGGGCGGTGACGTCCACCGCGTCCATTCGCCTCTTCGCCGCGGTCGGCGAGATCCAGGTGATGGGATGGGACCGCGACAGCCTCGACATGACCGGCGTGGTGCCGAGTGGATCGCACGTCGAAGCTGCGGGCGGCGCGGCTGGTGAGAAGGCGAAGGGCATGAAGATGTTCATCGAGGCGCCGACCGATCAGGACGGACGCGAGGGCAAGCTGGTGCTTCACATGCCGCGCGGCGCGCGCCTCTGGCTCAAGACCGGCAGTGCGGACCTGGATGTCACCGGCATCACGGGTGGGCTCGACCTCAACGTCGTCGGTGGCTCCATCACCGTGCACGGCAATACAAAGGAAGTGCGCGCTGAATCGATGGACGGCAACGTGACGATAGACGGCGCCCCGGAGTGGCTGCGCGCCAAGACCGCCACCGGCGACATCAACCTGCGCGGCGGTCAGGACGTGGGCGCATCGACCATCAGCGGCGCCATTCGCTCGACCGGCGGCGAAGTGGAGCGGGCGAAGCTGGAATCGACGACGGGATCAATCTTTTTCGCTACAGCGCTGTCACGGGCATCGTCGGTGGAGCTGGAGTCGCACAGTGGGGCGATCGACATCTTCTTCATGGGCCGCGGCGATGTCGAGGTCGATGCAGCGACGATTACAGGCACGATCACGAACTACTGGACGAACACGCGCCCCACGAAAGGCAGTGAAGGGCGGGGGATGACCCTCGTGACGTCGAGCGGCATGGGCGGATCCAGGATCGTGGTGCGGACCTTCAAGGGGACGGTGCAAGTGCGCGGCAAGTAAGCGGAGTTGGCTCGGACGGCATCTCATCCGCACACCATTTCCGGAGGCCGTCATGTCCACCTCGCGTTCCCGCACTCGCCTCACCGCATTGGCCGCATTGCTCGGCGCATCCGCCCTGCTCGCGTCATCGCCGTATGCGCACGCACGAGACATCGCCGCTGGTCCACCCTGGATCTCGATCGAGACACCCGTCAACCCGTACGACGCCACCACGCGCGGCGCATACCTGCTGGTGCACGCGTTTCACCATGGCGACGCGGTCGCCTATCCGGTGAGCGGCACCGCAGAGGGCATCGTCAATGGGCAGCGAAAAAGTATTCCGCTGTCATTTACACCGACGTCGCGCACTGGGGCGTACGCGCTGCGCAAGCAGTGGGGCGACGCCGGTGTGTGGACGCTGGTCATCGTGGTGAAACAGCAGGAGAATGACTTCGCCCAGGCACTCGTCGAGGTTGGAGCGGATGGTGCGGTCGCCCGGGTGCAGGTGCCGACCCACGTCGGGGAGCGGAATCTTCCATTTCCAAGTGTCGTTTCGGCGCAGGAGATCGACTCGGCACTGCGCGAGCGGGCGAAGCTGACAGTGGGACAGCGCCAAAATCGGTAGCTGGGTCTGGAACAGCAACTGACTGATGGACGCTTCCTCACGCATGCCAGCCGGCGTCAGAATCTTCCATTACTGTCACCGCGCGACCACCAACGAATTTGCACGAATCCGTCGAATGACTGCGGCGGTCGTCGGGAGGAACACCAGTTGGCCGGAGGGTCAAAAGAGTTGCTGTTACCACCAACGAGCAACGCTGTTATTCGACCGATTCGCTCTTGATTCTGTTGGTGGTGGCGGTCGTTCAAACATCGAGGATTCGGACGACGCTCTGAAGTCATTGGAAGCGTATCACATTCAGTTGCAGTTGCAGTTGCAGTTCAAGAATCCGCCGCCGCCAGCCTCTCGACCACCGCCGCCGTGACCTCGCTGGTAGTAGCGCTGCCCCCGAGGTCCGGCGTGCGTGCCCCATCGCGAATGGCCTCGGCAACCGCTGTCTCGATCAACCGCGCCTCCGCCTCTCGGCCCAGCGAGTGCCGTAGCATCATCGCCGCACTGAGGATCGTCCCAACCGGATTCGCCACACCACGACCAACCAGGTCCGGTGCAGACCCATGAATCGGCTCGTAGAGTCCCATCCGCGTCCCCGACGTCACCGCACCGAGCGACGCGGACGGCAACAGCCCGATCGAGCCGGAGAGCACCGCAGCCTCGTCGGTAAGAATGTCGCCGAACATGTTCTCGGTGACGATGACATCGAAGCGCGACGGATTCGTCACCAGGTGCATCGCGCACGAATCCACCAGTACATGGTCGAGCTCCACATCCGGGAACTCGTCGGCCATCACGCGAACGGTGACGCGCCGCCACAGTCGCGACGTCTCCAGCACATTCGCCTTGTCCACCGACGTCACCCGCCCGCGCCTGAGACGCGCCAGTTCGCCGGCAACGCGCACGATGCGCTCGATCTCGCCAGTCTCGTACACGCACACGTCGTGAGCGCGCTGCGCACCGCCGGCCAGCTCCTCCAGCCCCTTCGCCCCGAAGTAGATGCCGCCCGTCAGCTCGCGCACCACCACGAGGTCCACACCGGTGAGCCGCTCCGGTCGCAGCGGCGAGGCATCGATCAGTGACGGATGCGGAAGTACCGGACGCAGATTGGCATAGAGACTCAGCGCGCGGCGGATAGCGAGCAGCCCCTGCTCGGGTCGCACCGTCGCCGACGGGTTGTCCCACTTCGGCCCGCCGACCGCGCCGAGGAGCACGGCGTGCGAACGTCGGCAGAGTGCCGTGGTATCGTCCGGCAGCGCCGAGCCGGTCGCATCGATCGCCGCTCCGCCGATGAGTCCTTCCTCGAATCTGAATGCGATGTCGGAGCGCTCACCGACCGCCGAGAGAACCCGGCGCGCCTCCCCAATGACCTCCGGACCAATGCCGTCGCCTGGGAGAAGTGCGATAGTGAAGGAGGACTCTGCGAGCTCCCTCACTCGTGGACCGCCGAGTGCTTCGTATCGATCGTTGCGGGGTGATCTGACTCATAGCGCGCGACGTCCTCCACCGCGTCGAGAAGAAAGGCCATTTCGTTGGTGTCGTTGAGCAGGCAATAGCGGGAGAAAGGCGGCACAGCGACGCCGATCTCCTGACCGCTTGGCAGCGTGAGCGTGCGCGTCTCGAGGTTCACGTTTACGCGCGCGTCCGGCGAATCATTGGCCAGCAGTTCGGCCAGAATCTCCGGCTTCACTTCGATCGGCAGGAGGCCATTGCCGAGTGCATTGCCGCGGAAGATGTCGGCGAACGAGCTGCTGATGACGGCGCGAAAGCCGGCGCCTGCGAGCGCCCACACCGCGTGCTCGCGCGACGACCCGCACCCGAAGTTGTGACCGGCCACGAGCACCTCGGCGCCCACCGACGAAGGCCTGTTCAACACGAACTCGGGATCCGGCGACCCATCGGCGCGATAGCGCCAATCGTTGAAAGCGTGCGGGCCGAGTCCGACGCGATTGGTCGTCGTGAGGAAGCGCGCCGGAATGATCTGGTCGGTGTCGACGTTCTCGCGCGGCAGAACCACGTACGTCGAGGAAAATGTCCAGTCGTGTGTGCTCATGCCAGATTTGGAATGAGGGTGCGTGGATCAGTGATGAAGCCCGTCACCGCCGCGGCGGCCGCCGTGAGCGGAGACGCGAGCAGCGTCCGTCCGCCGCTCCCCTGACGTCCCTCGAAGTTACGGTTGCTCGTGGAGACGGCGAGCTGACCGGGACGAAGCTGATCGCCATTCATCGCGATGCACATCGAACAGCCGGACTCGCGCCACTCGGCGCCGGCGTCGATGAAAATGCGGTCGAGGCCCTCGGACTCCGCCTGCCGCTTCACCTGCTGCGACCCAGGCACCACAAGCGCGCGAACACCGTTGGCCACGCGACGTCCGCGAAACACGCTCGCCGCCTCGCGCAGGTCGGAAATGCGCGAGTTCGTGCAGCTCCCGAAGAACACGACATCCACGGGCGTGCCAGCCAATGGTTGTCCTGCAATCAGCCCCATGTACTTCAACGCCCGCTCGGCGTTCTCTCGTTCGCTGCGATCGTCGAGTACCGCGGGATTCGGGATCATTCCCGCGATGGACATTCCCATCCCCGGATTCGTGCCGTAGGTGATCATGGGCCCGAGATCCTCGGCGTCGATCACGATGGTGCGATCGAATGCCGCACCGTCGTCGGTCGCAAGCGAACGCCATTGCTTCACCGCGACATCCCAGGCGGCACCAGTCGGCGCATGCGTGCGTCCCGCGAGATAGGCGAAGGTCGTATCGTCGGGCGCGATCATGCCGGCCCGGGCCCCAGCCTCGATCGACATGTTGCACACCGTCATGCGCTCTTCCATTGAAAGCGCGCGAATGACCGAGCCGGTGTATTCGATGACGTGACCCGTCGCTCCGCCGACGCCGAGCCGCGCGCAGACCGCGAGGATGACGTCCTTGGCGCTCACGCCGCGTGACAACCGTCCATCGACACGCACCTCGAGTGTGCGTGGCTTCGTCTGGAGCAGGCACTGTGTCGCGAGCACGTGCGCCACCTGCGACGTGCCGATCCCGAACGCCAGCGCGCCGAAGGCGCCGTGCGTGCTCGTGTGACTGTCGCCACACACCACCGTCATGCCCGGCTGCGTCAGTCCGAGCTCGGGTCCGATCACGTGCACGATGCCCTGTCGCCGATCGCCAAGTGCGAGCAATGGGACGCCGAACTCCTCGCAGTTGCGCGCCAAAGTCTCGGTCTGCGCGAAACGGGCTTCCGAACCCTGGTCGCGCATGGGCAGCGCGGCGAATCCGCCGAAGGTCGTCGGCGTCGAGTGATCCATCGTCGCAATGGTACGATACGGCGACTTCACGGGCAGGCCGCGTTCACGCAGTTCCGTGAACGCCTGCGCCGATGTCACCTCGTGAACCAGGTGGAGGTCAACATAGAGTACCGCCGGCGTTGCATCCGTCTCTTCGCGCACGAGGTGCGCGTCCCAGAGCTTCTCGAACATCGTCCGGGGCTTCGACGTCGTCACGACAGCACCTCGATGGCCGCGGTGGCGCCGAACATCGGCGACAGAATCGGCGTCGTTGGCGGCATCGGCTCCCGTGCATACAGCAGGCTGTTCACGGCATCGACATACGCTTCCGCCGACGCCGTCACGACGTCGGTGTGCGCACCGTGACCCACGTGCATGCGTGCCGTGTGGTAATCCTTCACGCGCACGGTGACTTCGCCGAGGGCTTCGAGACCTTCGGACACGTTGCGCACGGTGAAGCCCTGCAACTCACCGATGTCACCGATCACCGCATCGATCGCCCGACAGCTTGCGTCGACGGGACCGTTGCCGGTGCACGATGCGACGCGCGTGGTGCCATCCGGATCGCGGAGCTGGACCGTGGCCGTGGGAATGAGATGCGTGCCGCACGTGACCTGGAGCTGCTGCAGGCTCCAGCCGAACGGCGCGTGCTCTTGCGCGCCGGTCGCGAGCACGGCGAGGTCGCGCTCGTTCACCACCTTCTTTCGATCCGCCAAAGACTTGAAACGCGCAAAGACCTCGAGAAAGCGTTCTTCATCGAGGTCGTAGCCCATGGCAGAGAGGCGCGTGCGGAGTGCGTGTCGTCCGGAGTGCTTCCCCAGGACGAGCGTGCTGCCGTCGGCGCCGACCGATTCGGGCGACATGATCTCGTACGTGGACGCGTGCTTCAGCATGCCGTCTTGGTGAATGCCCGCCTCGTGCGCGAAGGCATTTGCGCCCACGATGGCCTTGTTCGCGGCGACGTACGCCCCCGTGCACGCGGCTACCACGCGCGACGTGCGCATCAGCTCGTGCGTGTCGATCTGCGTGGAGACTTCGAAGTGGTCCGCGCGCGTGTGGAGGGCCATGATGATTTCCTCGAGCGACGCGTTGCCGGCGCGCTCACCGATGCCATTGATGGTGCACTCCACCTGACGCGCGCCGCCGCGCACACCGGCAAGCGAGTTCGCGACCGCGAGTCCGAGGTCGTCGTGGCAGTGCGTGGAGACGACGACGCCCGGCGTTCGGGACGCGAGCTTGCACACGCGCGCAATGAGCGTCTCGTATTCGGATGGTGTCGTATAGCCGACCGTGTCCGGGATGTTGAGCGTCGTCGCGCCGGCTTCAATGACCGCGGCGAGTACGTCGAGCAGGAATTCGGGATCGGAGCGCGTCGCGTCTTCCGGCGAGAACTCCACGTCCGCCACACCGGCGCGCGCGAGCGCGACCGCATGCCGCGCGCGCTCGATGAGCTCCTCGTGCGAGCAGCGCAGCTTGTGCGCGAGGTGAATGCTCGACGTCGCGAGGAAGACGTGCACCCGGGGACGATGCGCCGTGCCGATCGCCGACAGGCATGTCGCCACGTCGGATTCTGTTGCGCGCGCGAGCCCGCAGATCACCGGCCCGCGCGCGACACCGATCTCGTCGGCGATCGCACGAACCGCGGCGGCATCACCTGGCGACGCGGCGGGGAATCCGGCCTCGATGATGTCGACGCCAAGTCGCGCGAGCTGACGCGCGACCTCGAGCTTTTCGACCAGCGACATCGTGCACCCGGGCGACTGCTCACCGTCGCGCAGGGTGGTATCGAAGATCCGGACGTGATCGGACGGAGCGGCGGATGTCGCCGACGTCGCTGTAATCACGGTTCGCCGTCAGCCTGGGCACACGGCTGCTGGTATGCCGGCACGGGCGGCTCGGCCGCGGGTGCACTCGACCAGTGCGTGCGATTCGTGGAGGCCTGGTTCGGCTGTGCCGACGGACTATCGAATTGGAACGTGGACATGGGATGCGCCAGCCAAGAAGGGGGTGAACTACGACCCCGAGCGGCGCGGTGCCTGGTGCGAATGTCCCTCTGGAGCTGGCGACAGGGTATCAGTGCAAAACGGCCCCTCCCGCACAGTGCGCAGGAGGGGCCGTTCGCGACGCAAGCGCCGCGTTACTCGGTAGGTCCTCCCACACACATAAGCTCCCGGCCTGTAATGAGGCCGAGAGCGTTGGTAAGGAGGAGGACCTGTGAGCGAAGCATGATTGCCAGTATACAGGCTGTTTGCGTGGCGTCAAGAGTCGACCCCGCATCCCGTAGCAATCCGCGTTGCGCCCGTCGAGCTTTCGGGTTCATCCCGCACCTCGACACGCATGAGCCAAACGCCACTGGAAGGACTCCTCGACATCCTCGACCTCGAACCGCTCGAGGTCAACATCTATCGCGGACGCAATCGCGATCTCGGCACTGGCCGAGTGTTTGGCGGACAGGTGTTCGCGCAGGCCTTGGTGGCCGCACGACGCACGGTCGACGAGAATCGCGAAGCGCACTCGGCACATGGGTACTTCATCCTGCCAGGCGACCTCGCGGCGCCCATCGTGTATTTCGTGGACCGCCTGCGCGACGGATCCAGTTTCACGACGCGACGCGTCACGGCCATTCAGCACGGCCGGGCGATCTTCAATCTCTCGGCGTCGTTTCACATTGCGGAGGATGGGCCCGAGTTCCAAACGCCGATTCCGGACGTCCCCGGACCCGACGGACTGACTACCGAGCTCGAGCTCATTCGCGGGATGGCGAATCGCATTCCTGAGCCGTTGCGGTCGATCGTGACGCAGGATCGTCCGATCGACTTTCGGCCGATCGATCCAATCGATCCACTCAGCGCCGAGAAGCGTGAGCCGATTCGGCGAACGTGGTTTCGCGCGATCGGCCCGCTGCCGGATGATCTCGGGGTACACCAGGCGGTGCTGGCGTATGCGTCCGACCATGGGCTGCTCGTGACGGCACTTCAACCGCACGGCATCGCGTATCGCGCGCCGGGCCTGCAACTGGCGTCCCTCGATCACTCGGTGTGGATGCACCGGACCTTTCGTGCCGACGAATGGCTGCTCTATTCGACGGACAGCCCCGTCACGAGCGGCGCGAGGGGATTCGTGCGCGGAACCATTCATGCGCAGTCTGGCGAACTCGTCGCGTCCGTCGCCCAGGAGGGGTTGATGCGGTTACGCGCCTCGTGACGGGCTGACACCTCACGGCTTCGCTCTTCCTCTCATCGCGCGGAGCCGCTCGAGAACCGCGCATTGAGCGATGAGGACGAGCGTGACGTGAGCGGTGAGGTCAAGACGGAGAGGAACGCGGCTAGATTGCAGGGATGACCACGCTGAAGCCCAAGGACAAACGCACGACCGAATCCGCGCTCGCCATGCCGTCAGCAGCACGCGCGTTGCTGTTGGCATCGCGCGCGATGCGCTTACGGTGCCCGAATTGCGGCAACGGGCGTGTGCTGAAGGGCTTCAATGAAGTGCACGATCGCTGCGCGAGCTGCAGCTTTCGGTACAGTCGCAGCGACGACGACTATTTCTCCGGCGCGATGTTCTTCGGCTTGATGATCGGCGAGACGATGGCAGTGCTGGTGATCGGCGGCTTCATCTGGATAACGTATCCGAACGTACCCTGGAACTTCATGCAGTTTGCCATCCCGATCATCCTCCTCGGCGTCATGATCGTGCTCTTCCCGATTTCGCGCGTGGTGTGGCTCGCCATCGATGTGTTGTTGCGGCCGGTCGAGCCATCGGAGCTGTTGCTTCCGCATGCCTGACGTGGCTGTTCCGCGTGGTGCTGAACTACGAGCGGCTACTCAACGACAACGTGTCCGTTCGCGCTGGCGCAACAAGCTGGAGCGTGACGAGCTTCGACAACCAGGGCGAGAAACTCACCGCCATGATGGTGTCGTAGCTCGAGCGGACGGCTCGTTCGTGACGGTCGTTCCGATGATCGGCCTCCGCTCCCAGCCACGCAACGGCGGCTTCATGTATCGCGCGACGTTCACGCCGTTCGTTCCGCTGTCAGGCGGCACCGCGCAATATCCGACCGAAGGCGTCGGGGCGAGCGCGTCGCTCAGCGCGGGCTACGCTTACTGAGCTGGGCGCATCACCAGTTCCGGAACATCTCCATGTTGAAGCCGGTGATCATGCTGACGCGCACGCCATTGACCGAGGGAACGACGGAAACGTTGAGCGGCACGTTCAGCGCACCAACCTTGTAGGTCATCCCAGCCACGTAGACGATCGCCACGCTCAGCGGGGTCGCGTTCGGTCCGACGCCAAACTCGAACCCGGACTTCGTACGGGCTCCGATGATCCAGCTCGCGCTCGGCAGCGCGACATTCTGCTCCAGTCCCCCGACCAGAATGACCAGTTCCGTCAGCGCTGCCACATCACTGCCACGGCTCTGGAACTGCTTTTCCATCTGCCAGCCGAACTGCGTGATGAATGGTGCGATGCTGATGTCGTGCTCCTCCTTCAGCTTGGCCGTGATTCCGCTGCTCAGCATCGTGAACCCGAACCGGGGGCCGGCGAGGTCCACGACCCGCTCGGGATAGCCGTTTTCGTACTGTGCGTGGGCGGCGGCGGGCAGGGCGAGGGCAAGAACGGCTGCGGAAACCAGTCGGGTAATGAGCGATGCGGGCATTGGAATGACCTCGTGTGGGTTGACTCGCGCAACCTGAGGCACGACGGTCAACCCATGGTCATTCGTCGGTCACCCGAGCTAAGTGACCGCTTTCGTGTGACTTGCGAGGTACGGAACCGCTCTTGCGCACGATGAGTTGCATGCTCACCTCACACACAGGCAGGCAACTTGAGCGAACAATCGGAAGGCATGCGCCGGAACGGAACTGACCCGCTCGTCTGGTTCATCACTGGATGCTCCACGGGATTCGGGCGCGAGTTGTCGCGGGCGGCGCTGGCGCGCGGCTACAACGTCGTCGTCACCGCGCGCAATCCGGACGACATCGACGACCTCGCAGAGGGGCACGAAGGCCATGTGCTCGTGTTGAAGCTCGACGTCACGAACGCCGAGGACATTGCCGACGCAGTCGCTGCAGCGGTGGAGAGGTTCGGCCGCATCGACGTACTCGTGAACAACGCTGGTATCGGCTACTTCGGCGCCATCGAGGAGAGCGACGACACCGAAGTGCGGCGCATGTTCGAGGTCAACGTCTTCGCACTCGGCCAGATGACCCAGGCGGTGCTGCCGGGCATGCGAGAGCGCCGCAGCGGACACATCGTCAACATCTCGTCGATTGGCGGCCTCCGCGCATTCCCGGCCGTGGGCTACTACAACGCCACCAAGTTCGCGGTCGTCGGCCTCTCCGAGGCGTTGTCGCTCGAGGTCGAGCCGCTTGGCATCAAGGTCACGATCGTCGAGCCCAGCGGCTTTCGTACCGACTGGGCCGGCCGCTCCGCGAATGAAGCGCCGGACGAGATCCCGGACTACGCGGAGACGGCAGGAAAGAATCGCCGGAGCATTCGCGGCGTCAGCGGAAAACAGCCGGGCGATCCGGTGCGCGCCGCGGCGGCAATCATCAAGGCCGTCGAGTCCAGCGATCCGCCACTGCACCTGCTGCTTGGCAAGGCAGCGCTCAAGGGCGCAAACTGGAAGCTCGATCTCCTGCGCAAGAACTTCGACGCGTGGCAGGAGACGACGATCGGCGCCGATTTCCCCGAAGGCGAGTAGCGCCGCCCGTCACCCCGTTCGTCACCTGAACTCCTGACCATGCGACACGCTCGGCTCGCCATCTTCCTGCTCCTGGCGCTCGAACCCGCCGCCCTGCGCGCGCAGGCACGCGATGTCGACATCCTCATTCGTGGGGGCACCGTAGTAGACGGCACGGGCGCCAGCGAGCGCCGCGCCGACGTCGGCATTACGGGCGACCGCATCACCTTCGTCGGAAACGCCGCGACGGATCGCGTTGCCGGCCGTCGCGTGATCGACGCGACGGGCCTCATCGTCGCGCCGGGCTTCATCGACCCGCACAGCCACACGCTCGACGACCTGTCGAGCAAGGACCGGCGCGCCAACCTTGCCTATCTCATGCAGGGCGTCACCACCGTCGTCACGAACAACGACGGCGGTGGTACGATCGACATTGGCGCACGACTCCGCGCCTGGGCGAGGGACGGCATCGGGACCAACGCCGCGCTCTACGTGCCGCAGGGCAGCGTACGTGGTGCTGTGCTTGGCATGTCCGACGCCGCGCCGACGAGCGCACAGCTCGACTCGATGCGCGCGATCGTGGCGCGCGGAATGGCTGACGGTGCGATCGGCCTCTCCACCGGCTTGTACTACGCGCCCGGCAACTACTCCACCACCGAAGAGGTGATCGAGCTGGCGAAGATCGCCGCGCGCGCTGGTGGGATCTACGACTCTCACATGCGCGACGAAGGCTCGTACACGAGCGCGGGCGTCGTCGGCTCCGTGAATGAGACAATTCGCATCGGCCTTCAAGCACACCTGCCGGTTCACATTTCGCACATCAAGACGCTCGGCACCGACGTCTGGGGGCAGAGCGATTCTATCGTCGCGATCATGTCCGCCGCGCGAGCAGCAGGCGTCGACGTCACCGCCGACCAGTATCCCTATCTTGCGTCGGGCACGAGCGTCGGCGCTTCGCTGTTGCCGCGGTGGGCCGAGGTGGGTGGTCGCGACTCGCTGCGCGGACGCGTCGCGGATGCGGCCGCGAACACGCGCCTCGTCCGGGACATGGAACGGAACCTCGTGCGCCGAGGGGGCGCGTCGTCGCTCCTCATCACCTCGACGCGCGACACGAGCATCATCGGCCGAACGCTCGAGGAGGTTGCCCTCGCACGGCACGTCACGCCGATCGAGGCCGCGTTGCAGGTCATCCTCGCCGGGGACGCGAGTGTCGCGTCGTTCAACATGAAGGAGTCCGACCTCCGCACGTTCATGGTGCAGCCGTTCGTCATGACGGGCTCTGACGGATCGAGCGGACATCCGCGCAAGTACGGCACGTTTCCGCGCAAGCTGCGCCAGTACGTATACGACACGCATCTCCTGACGCTTCCGCAGGCCATTCGCTCGTCGAGCGGGCTGACGGCGGAGACGCTGCGGATCGTCGATCGCGGCGTGCTCGCCGCCGGCAAGTTCGCCGACGTCATCGTGTTCGATCCCCGCACCGTGGGGGATCGTGCCACCTACCAGCAGCCGACGCTGCTCGCGGCAGGGATGCGCTACGTGCTTGTGAACGGCACGGTCGCGGTCAACGACGGTGTCTACACGAGTGCGCTCTCAGGTCGCCCGCTTCCGCGACAGAGTCAATAGCCCAGTCGTTCCCCGGGGATGAAAGCGGCCTCAGGGCGCCAGGATGCTCAGCACCTCATCGCGCGTGATTCCGGCGAAAAATTCCGTGACGTCGACGTTAGCGAGCTCGTTGACGATGGCGGCGCGCTCGTAGAGGACGCCACGCAGTCGCTGCTCGATCGTATCGACATCGTGGCGCCCCATGAAGTCACCGAAGATGCGCAGTCCGGCGATGCGGCCTTCCTGCACGTCGATGCGCGCGTCGATTTCGCCGCCGGCAAACCGCTGCGCGCGCTGCACGTTGCTGCGGGGGTTCTCGCCGTAGTTCCAGGCCATGGTGCCGTACTTTCGCCCCATGAGTTCGCGCGCGGCGTTCCAGTCGCCGCCGTCAAGTGGCAGCAGCGCAAGCTTCGACCGATCCCGCGTGCCGAAGATGCGCTCGATGATCCGCTCGCGCAGCTCGGTCACGTCGATCGGCGCAGCGAGGAACTCGCTGATGTTGGCCACGCGACTCCGAATCGACTTTACGCCCTTCGATTCCACCTTTCCCGGCTTGGGCCGGAGCGACGCGGTCACGTCGTCGAGGTTCGAGTCCAGTAGCAGCGTTCCGTGGCTGAGCATGCGATCCGGCGTCGCGAACTGTGCGTTGCCGGAGATCTTGCGCCCGTCGGCGATGATGTCATTCCGCCCGCCGATCACCGCCGGCACGCCAAGCTCGCGCAGCACATCGACGACGGGTCCGTTGAAGCGATCGTAGCGATTGAAGCGGTTGTGGACGTCCCGCGTCATGAAGCTGAAGTTCAGGTTGCCGAGGTCGTGGTAGACGGCACCACCGCCCGACACACGGCGCACGACGCGAATGTCCCTCTCGGCGACGACGTCGGAGTTGATCTCTTCCGCGGTGTTCTGGTTGCGCCCGATGATGATCGCCGGCGCGTTGACGTAGAAGAGCAGGAGGTCGTCGTCGCCCATGCGGTGGCGCAGGACGTGCTCCTCCAGGGCGAGGTTGAGGTGGGCGTCGGTGACGCCGGCGTTGTCGACGAAGAGCACGAGACCTTAGAGCAGTGAGGGATTCGGCGTGATGAGCGCCTTGATCGCGCTGCGCGAGGCCACGGCATCGAGTGCCGCGCTGGCCTGGTCGAGCGTGTAACGCCCGCTCACCATCTCGCGCCATGGCTTCACCGCGCCGAATTGCGCGGTGAGCGCAACCGCGCGATGGAAGTGATCGTAGCGCACACCCCAGCAGCCCTTGAGCGTGACGTGCTTGCGGTTGACCTGCCAGTGCGGGTGGATGTCCACCGACCCGTTGTCGGTGTAATGACCGCACACGATCATCCGGCCGCCGTCGCGCACCATGTCGAGTCCCTGGGGAATGGCGTCGGGGGCACCGCTCGCCTCGATGACGACGTCCACGCCGCGGCCACCCGTGAGGCGCCGCACGCTTTCAAGACGATCGGCCGGTGGCACATCGAGCGACAACGTCGACGTCGCACCCATGCGGCGTGCAAAGGCCAGACGATCATCCGGCGCACCGATGGCGATGACCTCACCCGCTCCGGACAGCGACGCGAACGCAACGATCGATTGCCCGACCGGACCCGCACCAAGCACCGCGACCGACTCGCCGAGCTTCAGCTCCGCCAGGTCGACCGCATGCAATGCTGTGACGAGTCCGCACCCGCCACCGATGAACGTCTCGGGCGAGAGCTCGGGAGGAATCTTGACCATCTTCACGCCAGGCTTCATCCAGATCGCTTCCGACCAGCCGCCGAGCAGCCCGTCGCGGGCGCCATAGGTGATGCCGTAGACCTTCCGCGACGGACACCGCGTCGGCTGGAGGGCCACGAGACACTGGTAGCAGTTGTTACAGGTCTCGTGGACGTCGAGGAAGGTGACCGTGTCGCCTTCGCGGATGGGACTTCCGTTGATGTCATGCAGCGAGCCGGCGGTGGCTTCGACAACGCCCACCGAGACATGGCCGGGAATGATCGGAAATGGTACGCCGAGCTTGCCGTGATGCAGGTGCACGTCCGTGCCGCACACCTCCGAGTAGAGCGTCCGCAGCAGCGCGGCGCCGGGTTCCAGCACGGGCGTCGCGAATGCCTCGATGACGAGCGGCGCGAAAGGCACCGTCATCACCACCGCGGCATGCGTTGACGCGCGCGTCATCGACGATTCCGCGAATGGCCATCGTCTGCGATGAGCGTTTCACACTGTGCGGCGACCTTCTCCACTACGTCCTGCAACTCCTTCGCTCGACGATTGCTGGCCCGCCGGAAGAATGTGCGTGCCGTCACGTAGGTTGTCCCCAGCCACGCCACCACCGCCAAACCCGCCATCATCGGGGAGTGCGTGACGCCCAGCCCGATGCCGAATGCCGCTGCGCTGAATCCACCACCGCCACCTCCAAAGACACCGCCGAAAAGTCCACCCGCCAACGGACCAAGTCGCTCCTCTGCGCGGATCACCGTGCGCCCAGCGGCCGCCGTCACGTTGACATTCAGTCGCCGCTGGTTCTGCACGGCGCCCGATGACCACGTCAGCGTACGACCGAGGGCGGTCGCCATGCCCGCCTCGCCCAGTCCGGCACGAATGGTCTGTGCGATCACGTCGAAGTCTTCGGGCGAGAGTTGTCCCGCCACCTCCGCCTCATACACGAGCGCCATCGGCGCACCGGCGAGCGCCGAGCCGGGTTTGCTCAGTGTTCGCACCTGCGTGCTCGCAACGGCACCGGCAACACCACGCGCCCCTGGCTGGGGCGACGCACTCGGCGCGACGAGGGCGCGAAGGGGCACGGGATCGCCGCGCCGAAGCACTTCGTCAAGCGCGAGCGTCACGTACGCCGCAGAAATGCCGACGTCGAGCGCCGCCTGTCGCACGTGCTCCACCTTGAATCCATTGCTGCTCGAACGCGGCATGACCGACATCGACGACGTGGGCGCGCGGGGCGGTTCGGCCGAACCAATACCCGCCTGCAGCTCGGCCGCACGCTGCCACACGCGGTCCGCTTCCGCTTCGGTAAGGATGCGCGCCTCATTGCCTTGCGCCAACTGCGCGGGAGCCGTCGCCACGCTGCGGCCAACCGCCTGCTCGAACGCGGCGGCGAGATGATTACCGGTCGCGTATCGGTCGGCGGGATTCTTCAGCAGGCAACGATCGACGATTGCGCACAACTCGGCCGGTACACCAGGTGCGACGGAAGCAAGCGGCGGCGCAGCCTTCGTCGCATGCGCGACGATCACCACTGGCGCCGGCCCGTCGAATGGAAGTCGTCCCGACAGCGTCTCGAAGGCCACCACGCCGAGCGAGTAGAGGTCGCTCCGTCCGTCGACATCTGATCCAGTCACCTGCTCGGGGCTCATGTAGCCGACCGTGCCAAGCACCTGCCCGGTGCGAGTCAGCGCGCCGGACTGCATGGCGTCGGCGAGTCGCGCGATGCCGAAGTCGGTCACCATCGCGCGCCCCGTCGCGCGATCGACGAGAATGTTCTCCGGCTTGATGTCGCGATGCACGACCCCGCGCTCGTGCGCAGCGTTGAGCGCGAGCGCGACGTCGCGCAGGATGGGCACCGCGTCGGCGGGCGCCAACACGCTCCCGTCGCGCAGCTTTGCGGAGAGCGTCGCGCCGTCCACGTACGCCATCACGAGGAACGTCACGCCGGCTCGCTCGTCGGCCGAGTAGATCGGGACGATGGAGGGGTGCGTCAGCCGCGCGGCGGCGCGCGCCTCCCGGAGGAATCGCTCGCGGACCGCATTGCTGCTGACGAGGTCCGGCAGCACCTTGATGGCGACGAGGCGGTCGAGGCGCACGTCGCGCCCCGCGTAGACCACGCCCATGCCGCCGCGTCCGATCTCCTGGAGCAACTCGTACGTGCCCTCGAGGGCAGACACCAGGTCGGGAGGGAGATCGCGCGTTGTGGGCATCCTGTCGAAGATGGCGCAGGGCGCCACTTCGTGCCACGGCGGCGGTCGACGTGGATTGTGCCGAGAGGGCCCGCGTAGACATGCCAGCGTGTTGGGAGAATGTTCATGCCGCGGGTATAATCCGAGGAAGGCACGGCGAGCTACAGGTCATATTGAGGCGCGGCTCAGGTAGTCGTCGCGCTTGCCGTCGATTGCCCGCCTGTCCCCCACTCCGGGTAGCGAACCAGTCGCCGCCCCCAACGATTGTGCAAGGATGACCTCCCCCCACCTGCCCGCCGCTCCCACACCGCCAGCGCGGCGCGGGTTGCGCGTCCGCACGAAGATCATTGCCTACACCGTGCTGCCGCTGGTGCCCGTGTTCTTCTGGCTCGGCTGGCATGAGTTTCCCTCGATGCTCTGGGACGTACAGATCGAGCAGACGACGCAAGGCGCGGAGGTTGCGGCCGGCATGCTCGCTCGGCGACCGGGGAAGGCCGGCGTGGACGACCTCGTCAAGTCCGCGCATGGCAAGGTGATATTCGCGGCAACGTATAACGTGCCGGGCATTCCCGACGCGAGGTACTCCGAGGGAGACAGCGTGTCTCCTGATCCCGATCTGGTGGGGAAGGTGCGCGTCGACGGGGAGCGCCGGCATTACCGGCAGCTCTGGGTTGCAGTGCCAGCCGCGCGAGGTGGGCACGCGCTCATCGCCTGGTCGCTCGACCGATCCAGCCGCACCTGGTTCCGACAGCGCACCGTCTTTCTCGGCACTACCGCCGCCGCGCTGGTCGCCGCCGCCCTGCTCGCCTCGCTGCTGTCGCGGCGCGTCACCCAGCCATTGGAGGCGGTGGCGGCATCCCTTGCGGCAATGACGACGGGCGAGCGCTGGAATTTGCGGGTGTCGTTGCCCGACGGCGCACCGGACGAGATCGGTGAAGTCTCGCGCGCCATCAACGCCTTCATCATCGCGCTCGCCTCCATCGTGGCCAGCGTGAGTGACACGTCGCGGCGCGTCGCTGAGCGCACGCAGGTCATCGCGGAGTCTATCGGCCACATGGGCGAGGCCGGCGAACAGCTTTCGCTCGGTGCCGCGCAGGTCGCGACCGACGCTCAGCAGCAAGCCGAGTGGGCCGCGCTCTCGCGCGATGACGCGAGCCAGGCGGCGGCGGCGGCGGACGATGTGCTGTCAAGCGTCACCAACGCTGCAACCCGATCGAAAGAGGCGTTGGCTGCCGCGCAGGCGGGTCTCGCCGGGGTGCAGTCGTCCGACGAGGCGGTGGAGCACGTCGCGGCAACCGCGCAAGCCACGCAGGATAGTTTTGCGCGACTTCAGGATGGCTTGCAGACAATCGTGCAGGCGGCTGCCGGTATCACCTCCATCGCACAGAACACGAACCTCATTGCGCTGAATGCGGCAATCGAAGCGTCGCATGCCGGCGAATACGGGCGCGGCTTCTCCGTGGTGGCCGCGGAGGTGCGACGTCTGGCGATCGACGCGCGGGACCTCTCCCAGGCCATCCGGCAGGAAGTCGTGCGCATCGACGAAGGCGTGGCCGCGACGGCCAAGGATCTCGGACGCTCCACCGAGGCGGTGCAGGGCGCGCGCGGTGCAATCGCCGACACCGGCGCCGCGATCCACGGTGCGGCCGCCGGTGTCGAGGCGACGGCTGTCGAAATCGCGCATGTGTCGGACACCGCGCAGCAGCAGCGGCAGAGCGCGCGCCACATAGAGAGTGAGGCGGTGAAGCTGGCAAAGATCGCTGGCAGCCAGGCCACGGCCGCGGAGGAAATGGCGGCGTCCACCGAGCAGCAGGCACACGCCGTCACCGAAATTTCACGCGAGTTGGTCGCGCTTCAGGGCGTCGCGCGCGAGATGCAGGCCGCCGTCGACCGCTTCGCGGTGTGATACGACGACACTTGGCACGGATACATGGCGCCGCGCATCTTTGGCACAATGCTCCCCTTTGATTCACAATGAGCGATCTCTCGAACCAATACGCGTCGCACGTCATGGAGTACGTGGAGCGTATCGTTGCGCTCGGGAGCACCGCGCGGCTGTCACGCCTGGTCGGCTCCGATTTTGTCAGCGACTTGCCGTCGATTCGCGGTCGTCACGGGGTGACATGCGTCGCGCTGCGCACCGGTGATCTGCACGACGATGAGATCCTGACGATCCTCCGCTATCGGCTGGCGCAGTATCTCCTGGTCGGCTTCGTGGATCCCGGGCTTGTGTATCAGGATCAGCTCCAGACCGAGCCGCGGTCCGGCGTGCATCCTGAAGATGTGCACATTCTCGCGCTCGACGCACAGGACGGCGAGATCCTCTGCTACGTCTCCATCATGGCGATCGCGCATCCCGCTGCGGTGGCGACCTTGCGTGACCATGACCGCCCGCTGTTCCCGGTGGAACAGGCGCATGGCTGGGGCACCTACAACCGACTGCGGCAGCTGCCCGACATTCCAGTAGGTCGCGTGCGGGAAGTCGGACGCTTTGTCAAGAACCACCGAGATGGCGTGGCGAAGGAGCTGGCGGTGCGCGCGCCGATCGAAGTGGCGCTCCTGGCGTACCGCCTGTTCCGCGGTCCCCTTCGCGCAGAGGTGGATGCGTTCATCGGCGATCTCGAGGAGGTCGTCGCGAAGCAGAACCTCGACTACTTCCACACGCCCTCCGTGGTGCTGCATGGCACCGTGGTGCACGTCGACAAGCGTCACTACAAGTACCCGATGTATCGGCATCACAATCACTATCCCTTTGCGGTGTTGATCTCCGACCTGAGCGGCAGCGCGGCGCGCAGTGCCGCGATCGACGCGGCACTCGAGCAGCCGGGCCGCGCGGGGATCGCGGCGCTGTTGTCACTGCGCGACGAAGGCTCCACGATGCGCTCGACACTCGAGCCGGCGGACGGGGTCGGTCCGCTCGGTTCCGCCGAAGTCGCCGACCGCCGCGCGACGATGTCCGTGCGACGCGCGATGCTCGACGCGGGCGACGCGCTCCGCGGGACGGAAGTGTTCGCGAGTCTCTCGTCGCCGGAGGCAGCCACGTTCGTGAGCTACCTGGAGCGCCTGGAACTGCCGGCGGACGCGTTCCTGACGCGCCAGGGTGACGACGGCGATGACTTCTACGTAATTCTCGACGGCGTGGCCGACGTGCGGCGCATCACGCGCGCCGGCACATCGGTCGCAATCGCCACCCTCGTGGCGGGCGACATCGTGGGCGAAATCGGCGTGGTCACCGGACAGCCGCGCACTGCGGACGTCGTGGCGCTGACGCCGATGCGGGTGCTGCGAGTCACGCGCGCCATCGCCGCGCGCTTTCTCGATCGCGCGCCAGAGGTGCAATTGGCGCTCGCGCGGTTGGCGGCGCGCCGCGCGGCCGAGTTGATCACGTTAGCGGGTGGTTGAGCCCGAAAAGCCTACGGAAGATCCACCCTCACTGAACGCCGGAATGAGCCAGACTGAGAAGGGCTACGTCGATCCGCAGTATCTGGCCATTGCCGCGGCAGCCGCGCGGCCGATATTCGAGCGCACCATCTCCGACCTGCGGCTCTCACCGGGCCATTCCGTGCTCGATGTCGGATGCGGTCCGGGTTTGCACACTGTGGCAATGGCGGGAATCGTTGGCAAGGCGGGCCGAGTGACGGGCGTGGATCACGATGCCCGGATGATTGACGCCGCGCAGGGGCGCGCGCGAGCAGCGGGCGTTGACTCATGGGTCACACACCGGACCGGGGACGCGTACGCACTGCCATTCGACGACGGCGCGTTCGAGCGCACTCGGAGCGAGCGGATGCTGCAACACCTGCTCGATCCGTCGCGTGCGGTCGCCGAACTGGTGCGTGTTACCGCGCCAGGGGGACGCGTCGTGATCGCCGATAGCGATTTCGGGTCGCTTTCATTTGATGGTGTGGACGCTTCACTCGAGCGGCGGATGGTCGCCTTCAAGGCCGGCCAGTCCCTTCACAACGGATACTCTGGGCGCACGCTCTGGCGCATGCTCCGCGGAGCAGGGCTTTCCGATGTGACGGTGCAACCGGTCGCCATGCACACCACCGTACTCGGTGTGGCGCGCTTGATCCTGATGCTCGATGACGTCGAAACGCGTGCCGAGGAAGCTGCCGCCGTTTCCGCTGCCGAGCTTTCGGCGTGGCGCGAGCAGTTGGCCGCAGCCGAGTCGGCGGGCAACTTCTACGTCTCGCTCACCGTGGTAATAGCTGCCGGGACCAGGCTCGACGTGTCGTAGCTCGCTCGACAGAGAAACGGGAGAAGCGCGCCGTGCGCCTCACGCCACGCGGGCGCGATGCACCGTGGCCGCCGCGGCAAGTGCCGAGCGCAGCGTCACGAGCGTGATCTCGGGACTCGCACCGAGCCGGAACGGAATGCCCCAGTAGCCCGTGCCGGGACTGACGTAGAGCGTGGCATCCTCCTGCGTATGCGCGCCCATCGCGTGCTCGAGAAACGGCGACGCAAGGCTCCACCCAAGCTTCGGAAACGCGAACTGACCCCAGTGCGTATGCCCGCTCAACGTGAGCGCCACGCCGCGCGCGGCGAGCGAAGGCCAGAGCGCGGGATTGTGCGCAAACGCGATCACCGTCGCGCCTTCGGGCACGCGCGAGAGCGCACGCTCGACATCAGGAGCCGAACGCGACGTGCCGCGTTGGCCGCCCGCCGGATCGCCAGTTCCCACCACCGCGATCATCGCGTCGCCTCGGCGCAGTACGCGGGCATCGTTCACCAGCACGGTGCCGAGTCGTGCGTCGCGCAATGCGCGCTCGACTTCGTCCCAACCGGCGTAGACGTCATGGTTGCCGGGAATCATGTAGACGCCGAGCGGCGCGGTCAGCGAGCCCAGTGCCTTCGCATAGGAGGCGACGTCCTCGGAGCGGTCGTCGATGAGGTCGCCCGTCACCGCAATGAGGTCCGCCGAGAGCTTGCCCGTTGCTTCCACGATGCGGTGCAGGAAGCGACGCGAGGTATGCGGTCCGATGTGCAGGTCGGAGAGCTGCGCGATGCGCAGTCCGTCGAACTCCATCGCGAGGCCTGGAACCTCGACGTCGACGCGGCGCACCACGAGGTGACCCGCGCCGAAATAACCGAGCAGGAGAGTTGCCCCGACGAGGGTAAAAACGACTGCGGCGGCACTGCGTCCCGTCGTGATCCCATGGCCGAACGGTGACCCGGCGAGGAGCCCGAGCAGACTCCCAGCGGAGACGAGCGGCAGCATGAGTTGCGCGTACCAGAATGGACGGATCACCAGGAGGCGGAACGCCTTGCCGGGATAGAAGGGCCAACCACGCCAGCGCATGAAGGCGATGAGTGGCAGCGTCGTGTAGATCGCCGCTGCGGCAACGATTCCACCGGCCCACGGGACGAGGCCGCTCGCCAGGACAGCCAGCGTGCCCCACGCGGTGAGGAGGTAGAGCGCGAGGCGCGACACGATCGCGAGCGGTCGAGCCGGTCGCGGCCGATGGGACCTTGGAGCGGGGAGCATCTTCATATATATCCCCCAATGGCAGGATCAGGTCCCGGAGCGCTCCGAATCGAACAGGTAAGCACCGGCTGGCCGTGATAGGTGGCGGCGCGAGGCTCGACGCCGTAACTCCCTTCCATCCCAACCACTCCCATTTCGCGGCCCTTGCTCATGCAAAGACTCAGCGTCGTCGCAGCGCTCCTCGTTGCCACCGTTCCGTCCCACGCGCAGACCGTGCCGACGATGAAGCAGTGGCTCAGCCTCCGTGCAATCGGCGCGTCGGCCATCTCGCCCGATGGCGGAAGCATCGCCTACACGGTGACGTCGGCCGATTGGGAGAACAACCGATACGACACCGAGATCTTCATTGCGCGTGGCGCGTCCGAGCCGATCCAGCTCACCTTCACCGAGAAGGAGAGCAGCACCACGCCGCGCTGGTCGCCCGACGGAAAATGGCTGGCCTTCATCGCCGATCGCGCCGACGGACGCCAGGTCTACCTCATTCGCGCCGCCGGCGGAGAAGCGCGCCGGCTCACGAGCCTCAAGGGAGGCGTGAACGACTTCGGCTGGTCGCCGGACGGGGGACGTATCGCGTTCTCCTCCGTCGGCCCCGAGGGCGACGACGTGGTGTCGCGCCGAAAGGCCTACGGTGATTTCAGCATCGAGAATGCGGACTTCCGGCTGGTGAAGCTGTGGATTGTGGACGTCGACACCATGGGAACTCCGCCGGCCGCTCGGGCTCTTCCCCTCGGCGAACGCAACATCGGCTCATTTGCGTGGTCACCGGATAGCAAGCGGATCGCGTTCGCCCACACGCCGAATCCGCTGCTCAGCTCGGGGAGCCTCTCGGACATCTCGGTGTTCGACGTCGCGGCAGGGCGCGTGCAGCCGCTCGTGACCGATCCTGGTGGAGACAGTGATCCCGTCTGGTCGCCCGATGGCACGCGCATTCTCTTCTCGACAGCGGCAGGCGACACGGCGTCGAACTTCTTTGTCAATTCCCACCTCGCTGTGGTTGCGGCGAGCGGTGGTGCCGTGACCGTCCTCGCCCGGACGTTCGACGAGAACCCCGGCAGCGCGGTCTGGCTGCCGAGCGGCATTCGGTTTCTCGCTGCGCAAGGGACGGCGCAAAGGCTGTTCGAGCTGGATCCAGCTACCGGAGCAACGCGCCTGCTCCTCGCGACGCCCGATGTCATCCGGTCGGTCAGCTACTCGAAGGATGGGTCGATGATGGCGCTCGTCGGTGAGAACGCGACGACGCTGCCGGAGCTCTATCGCACGTCGGCGTCCGCGGGCGCACCGGAACGTCTCACGAGCATGACCGCGCAGGTGGCCAAGTGGTCGCTCGGAAGCCGCGAGGTGGTGTCGTGGACGAGCAAGGACGGTGCGCGGATCGAAGGTGTGCTGTACAAGCCCGATGGGTACGTCGCAACGAAGCGATACCCGCTGCTCGTGGCCATTCACGGTGGTCCCACGGGCACATCGCGTCCAACGCTCGCCTACGGGTCGGTCTACCCAGTCACGCAGTTCCTGGCGAAAGGCGCCGTCGTGCTGATGCCGAACTATCGTGGCTCGGCCGGTTACGGCGAAAAATTCCGCTCGCTGAACGTTCGGAACCTTGGGGTCGGCGATGCGTGGGACGTTCTCTCGGGAGTGGATGCGATGATCGCGCGCGGCATCGCCGACTCGACCCGCATGGCCAGCATGGGCTGGAGCCAGGGCGGCTACATCTCGGCTTTCCTGACGACGACGAGCCAGCGATTCAAGGCGATCTCCGTTGGAGCGGGCATCTCCGACTGGATGACGTACTACGTGAGCACCGATATCCATCCCTTCACGCGCCAGTACCTCAAGTCGACGCCGTGGAGCGATCCGGAGATCTACGCGAAGACGTCACCGATCACGTACATCAAGCAGGCGACGACGCCGACCCTCATCCAGCATGGCGAGCTGGATCGCCGAGTTCCGATCTCGAATGCGTACGAGCTCTACCAGGGGCTTCAGGACGTGGGCGTGCCGGCGAAGCTCGTCGTGTACAAGGGATTCGGCCACGGCATCACGAAGCCCAAGGAGCAGCTCGCTGCCACCTGGCACAACTGGCAGTGGTTTTCGAAGTACATCTGGCAGGAGGACGTCACGTTGCCGGCCAATGGGGAGACGGGCTCGGTCACGCCCTGAGCGGACTTCGCCAACGCGTTTGCATCCGCACTCGTAGAGTCTCTACAGGAAGAGGTTCCGCCGCCACGAACACAGGCACTCTCGAGATGAAACGCCTCGCCACGGTCCTGGCATTCGCGACTGCGCTCGTTGCTCCCGCGACGACGGTCTATGCACAGCGCGGCCCCCGCGTCCACATCGAGCCGAACGTGCCCTACGACGGACGCTTCACCTTCGTCCGGCTGAGCTATCACGTGTACGGCCACAGCGGCTGGGAGTTCGACTACCCCACCATGGAACGGAACTTCATGACGATCCTGAAGGACCTGTCCACAGTGCGCGCGCACTTTCGCGAGAGCAACATCAACGCGATGGACGATCCGCAGCTCTCGCACTATCCGATCGCGTACCTGAGCGAGCCGGGATGGTGGCACCCCAGCGAGAGCGAATCGGCGGGGCTCCGCACCTGGATCAACAAGGGCGGCTTCCTCATTGTCGATGATTTCTACTTCGCGCAGCAGTGGAACAATTTCGAGGGATCCATGCGCCAGGTGCTGCCCGAAGGGCGCATCGTGGAGCTCGACGTCTCGCATCCGATCTTCAACTCGTTCTTCCACATCAGGACGCTCGACGGGATGACGCATCCCGACAACAAGAATGCGAAGGCCGAGTATCTGGGGATCTACGAGAACAATGATCCGAAGCGGCGCCTGCTCGTCATCATCAACTACAACAATGACATTGGCGACTACATGGAGTGGTCGGGGCAGGGGTGGTACGCGGTGAACCTCTCGAACGACGCGTACAAGCTCGCCACGAACTACGTGGTGTACGGGTTGTCACACTGAGGCTCAGGGCCGTCGCGTCGCCTTCGCGGACACCTTGTCGTCATCGCCGCGCAGCACGATGGACATCGGGCGGCCGTTTACGCGGGTGAACTCGAAGGTCATCTCCGGCCGGAGCACCTCGTAGATCACGCCCCGGTCGTACACGCCTGGGGCAAACCAGTCGGGCGCGATGCGCACCAGCGCGAAGTGCTTGAAGTAGCCGTCCCGCGGAATCCACGCGCCCTTGAGCGTCCCGTCCTCATAGTCGACGACGAAGGTCGACGTCTTCGTCACCTTGCCGGAGGAGTCCAGCTCCGCGTAGTCGTACGTGCCAACGAACGGTCGTGCGTCTGACTCGGCGAGGGTGGTCGTGAGCGAAGGCGCGACCTCGACGTTCGTGCTGATCACCGTCTTCCCCCAGTTCATCGCGAGGGTGCCGCCTTCCATGCGAAGCTCAGGCATGGACCACGTGAGGACGTCGGCGAATGGCGCCTCGCGCGGATGCACGATGAAGCGGATCTGCGCGGCCGTGGAATCCGGCGGCTCCATGTGGTACCGGTGAGCGCGCGGGTCAAGTACGAACGACCAGTCGCCCGACTGCCGGATGACGAACCAGACCGAGTATTTACCCTTCGGCACGGGATGACCGTCGAGCGTGATGTTCCGGTCGACCTCGAACGTGGTAGCCCAGTTGGCACCCGGCGTCCACACCTCGTTCCAGTGCGCGGCGCTGGTACCGAATATCGGATCACGACCGCGCGCGCGCGGACGCGAGTACACCATCGTGATGTGGGTGCCGTCGATGGTCTGCGACATCATGCCGATCCCACTCGCGCGGACCTGCGCAAGAGCGGGCGACGCGAGTGCGCCGCCGGCGAGCGTGGCGACACAGAGTAGTCGGGTGAAAAGGCTGGACATTGCGCGCCGGTGAGAGGTGACCTGAATCAACCGAACTTCGCGTCCACCGCCGACCGGATCTCCGCCAGCGACTTGCCCGCCCTGTAAAGTCGAACGGCGAGACGGCCCTGGCCCTGGCAGATGACGCAGTCCTTCGCCATGGCATCCTTGCCTTCGTAGCACGACAACAGCGAGTAGAAGCCTTCGCCATGCGCGCAGCCGCAGTTGCAGCGAATGCCATCGATCACCTGGGGCGTTTCGCGCACCGAATCGAACAGCTCGATCAACCTGGGTTTGCCGGCCAGTTGCTCGTGCGTGGCCACTTTCGCTCCCGTGATACCTGGGCGCGGTTCGGGATGCGGGTCACGTGCGCGGGAGATTGCCATTGAGGCGAAAGCCCGCGCTGGCACGAGCAGTGCGATCGCCAGCGCACCGCAAGCGCCGAGGAATTGACGGCGTGTCGATGTATGCATCCGGGTTTCCCAGCGTGACTGATGTGGCAAGTTCGAGCCATGCGACGACAAAGTCCAGATCCGTCAGCCCTCGAGTTCCTCCACGGTCTTCGGCCAATCCTGCTTGAGCAGTCGCGACAGCGCGCGGTCGGCGAGCAGTCGTCCCTCTGTCTGGCAGGTTGCACAGTAGTTCGTCTCGTTGTCGCGATAGCGAATGCGCTGCACCGGCGTACCGCAGACGGGGCAGGGCTCGCGGTAGCGGCCGTGCACTGCCATGCCCTCACGAAACGCCGTGACCTTTTCCGGGAATCCCGCGCCGCGCTCGTCGCGCATCCGCTGCGTCCAGTCGAGTAACGTGCCATTGGTCGACTCGAACAGTCGCGCGGTTTCGTCGGGCAGCAGCTTGCGCGTCAGCTTCAGTGGCGACAGCCGTGCGCGATGGAGAATCTCGTCCGAATACGCGTTGCCGATGCCGCTGAATAGTCGAGGGTCCGTCAGGGAGCGCTTGAGCGTGTGATTCTCGCGCGATAACCGCTCCGCGAATTCATCGAGTGATGCCGTGAGTACCTCGAGCCCGCCGCGATCGAACTCCGCCAACGCACCTCGGCCCTGAACCACGTGCAGCGATGCCCTTCGCTTCGTCCCTGCTTCCGTAAGGAGAAGCACGCCGGTCGGAAACTGGAGCTCGGCGAGTGCAATGCGTCCCGGCACCTTCGTGCGTGCTCCGGCCGCGAACCATCGGAAGCGGCCAGCGATCATCAGGTGAATCACGAGGAAGCGTTCATGTTCGAATGCGATCACGATCCGCTTCCCGAGTCGCTGGATGTCCTCCACGTGTGTGCCCACGAGCGCATCGAGCGGCGGCTCCACGGTGCGCAGCACGAAGGGATTCAGGATCGAATAGCCAGAGAGCGCCTCCCCGGAGATTCGCTCCTGGAGTGCTTCGACATAGACGGTGACGTCGGGCAGTTCGGGCATATGATCGGGATTCTACACCAGTTGCCTATTCCCGGGGAAGCGGAACTCCTCACGCTACCATGATCCATTTCAGTGTTTTCAACAGCAGAACGGCGGACGCAGAAATGCGCAGGCTTCGCCAACCCAGGAAGGCGCAGAAACAGCGGACGGAAGATTCGTGCTAAATGCTTTTGCAGCGTCTTCTGCGAATGGGCAGCCTGCGACATTCTGCGGCCGCCGTTTTTCTCGAAGTCGATCTTTCCTTGTTGGTCGTGCGACGAAAGCGGAAACCAATGTTGCCCCGCGCAAAGAAGTGGCTCCCGCTTTCCAGGGGGAGCGCCAACTGCGCGACCGCCAGCACCGTGACTTACCGTGCCGAGGGAGCAGTCATAATATCAACGTCTACTGTGAGCCTTGGAGTCCTGATGATGAGTGTGCTCTTTGCCATGCGCCGAACCGCTGCGCAGTGCCTGCTTGTTGCCGCGTTCGCTTCGACCGCGGCGGCTCAGGCGGTCATTCCATCGAAGGCGATCGACCCCGCGAACATGGATACGACGTGCGGCGCCTGCACCGACTTCTTCCGGTTTGCGAATGGCGGTTGGCTCACCCGCACGAAGATTCCGGCGGCGTATCCCTCGTACGGCGCGTTCTACGAGCTGCACGACCGCAATGTCGACGTGCTGCACGACATCGCAGAAACGGACGCCGCGGCGGTGCGCGCAGGCAAGCTGCCGAAGGGCAGTGCGGCCTGGAAGGTGGGTGCGTTTTACGGGAGCTGCATGGACACGGTCGCCATCGACCGTCGCGGCGCCACGCCGCTGACACCGGAGCTGGACATGATCGCCGCCATCAGGACGCGAGACGACCTGGTCCGCGCGATGGGTGCGCTCGAGGCGCGCAGTGGTCTCGCGCCATGGGGTGACGGCGCCGTCCAGGACTCGAAGGACGCGGCGAACACCATTGCCGGACTGTACCAGGGTGGCCTCTCGCTGCCCACGAAGGACTATTACACCAACACGGACTCCTCGTCGATTGCAATCCGTGGCAAGTTTTCGGCGCACCTCACGCACATGTTCGAGCTACTCGGCGATTCTCCGGCGCGCGCCGCGGCAGAAGCGCGCACGGTGCTCGACGTCGAGTCGAAGCTCGCCCGCGCGTCGAAGGGACCGGTCGCTCTCCGTGATCCGGTGGCGAATTACCACCCGATGACACTCGCCCAGGTCAACTCGCTTACGCCGCACTTCAACTGGGGTCATTTCTACTCGGCACTCGGCGTTCGGAACGTGGCGCGGATCGATGTGGGACAGCCCGATTTCTTTCAGTCGTTCGACACCCTGCTTACGACCTTGCCCGTGGAGGACTGGAAGACCTTCCTGCGCTGGCGCGCGGCACACGATGCGGCGCGCTCGCTCTCGACGCCCTTCGTGCAGGAGAATTTCAAGTTCGCGCAGATCTTCTCGGGCGCCACGGAATTGCTGCCCCGCTGGAAGCGCTGTGTCACCAACACCGACGAAAAACTTGGCGAGTTGCTCGGCCAGGAATTCGTGAAGCGCACGTTTCCGCCGGAAGCCAAGGCGCGCGCCGTCACGATAGTCGACAACCTCGTGAAGGAATTCCGCGTCCGCATCGATCGGGCGGACTGGATGAGCGCGCCGACGAAGCGGGAAGCCCTGGTGAAGCTCGATGCGTTCACGCGGAAGATCGGGTATCCGGACACGTGGCGCGACTACTCGAAGGTCACCGTCACGGCGGACAACTATTTCTCGAATCTCCGCGCGGCGAACGTCTGGTCGTCGAAGCGAGACTGGGCGAAAATCGGCAAGCCGACGAACCGCACCGAGTGGGGCATGACGCCACCCACGGTGAATGCGTACACCAATCCCCTGCTGAACGAGATCGTGTTCCCGGCGGGCATCCTTCAGCCTCCATTCTACGATCCCGCCGCCGATGACGGGGTGAACTATGGCGCGATGGGCGCGGTCATCGGGCACGAGATGTCGCACGAATTCGACGACGAGGGCCGCCAGTACGACAAGGACGGCAATCTCCGCGACTGGTGGGCCAGGGAGGACGCAGACCGGTTCGTCACCGAGGCCACGAAGATTGAGAAGCAGTTCGATGCCTACACGGTGATCGACAGCAGCACCCACGTGAACGGCAAGCTCACGCTCGGCGAGAACCTCGGCGACTTCGGCGGCCTGACCATCGCGTACGCCGCCATGGAGCGCGCCTTGGGCAACCGGTCGCGTACGAAGATCGATGGTTTCACGCCCGAACAGCGCTTCTTTCTCGGATGGGCGCAGGTATGGCGCGAGGTCTCGCGTCCGGAGTCGATGCGACAACAGATCAACTCCAACCCGCATGCGCCCGGTGAATGGCGCGTGAACGGCCCCTTGAGCAACATGCCGGAGTTCCGCGCGGCGTGGGGGTGCAAGCCGGGCGATGCCATGGTGCGCGCGGACGCCCTGCGTCCACGCATCTGGTAGGAACAATCCGAACGACCGCGCCGTATCAGCGGGAACCTCGGCTCCACCCTTCGAGATAGAGAGCTCGCATGTCCCGTTCAACACCTTCGGCCATCATGGCTGCCGCGGTCGCGGCAGCCGTCCTGTCATCCTCCGCGGCGGCGCAGCAGCGCGTCCTCACGGCGGCAGACTATACACGGTCGGAACACGCGCTCGCGCCGTGGACATCGCCGCTGGTATTCGGCGCCGCGGTGCGGCCCGTGTGGCTGGCGAATGACCGGTTCTGGTATCGCACCACCACGCCGGGCGGATCGCAATTCATCCTCGTCGATCCAGCCAGGCGCACGCGCACCATCGCATTCGATCAGGCGAAGCTCGCGTCCGGGCTCTCGGCAGCGGCCGGTGCGACCTATAATGGCAACGCGCTGCCCTTCAACCAGATCGAGTACCTGCCGAACGGCTCCCTGCGCGTTCGCGTCGGCGCGCGTGCGTTCGACTGCAACACCGAGACCGGCCGCTGCGGCGCTGCGATGGACGATCGCGAGGCCGCAGCGGCGGCGAGTGCCAGCCGTCGGCGGGCCGGCGGCCTGCCCGAGGTGCGGTCGCCTGACGGAAAGCGCTCCGCCTACATCAAGGACTACAATCTCTGGGTGAAGGACGTCGCGACCGGTCAGGAGAAGCAGCTCACCACGGATGGCGTGAAGAGCTTCGGCTACGCGACGGACAACGCCGGCTGGACGCACTCCGATCGCCCAATCGTTGCCTGGTCGCCCGACTCGAAAAAGATCGCCACGTTCCAGCAGGACGAGCGTGGCGTCGGCATGATGCACATGGTGACGACGAACACGACGCACCCGGTGCTCTCGTCGTGGGCCTATCCACTGCCGGGCGACAGCATCATCACGACCATCCAGCGCGTGGTCATCGACGTCGACGCCGCGAAGGTCACGCGCTTCAGGATGCCGGCCGACCAGCATCGCTCGACCCTCTGCGACGACATCTCCTGCAATCCCGGCGAATTCACGGACGTCGAGTGGTATCCCGACGCATCGCACATCGCCTTCGTATCGTCGTCACGCGATCACAAGGTCGCTACCCTCCGCGTCGCCGACGTCGCCACCGGCGGTATACGCGACGTCTTCAGCGAAACGGTGCCGACGCAGTACGAATCCGGCATCGGCACCGTGAACTGGCGCGTGCTGCCCGCGTCGAACGAGTTCATCTGGTTCTCCGAGCGCGACGACTGGGGCAACCTCTACCTCTATGATCTCGCGACGGGAAAGCTGAAGAGTCGTGTCACATCGAGCCCGGGCAACGTGTCGCAGTTGCTGCGCGTGGACGAGAAGACCCGCACGCTCTGGTTCGTGTGCGTCGGCAAGGTGTCGGGTGTCGACCCGTATTTTCGCTCGCTCTGCCGTATTGGAATGGACGGAAAACTGTTTGCGGTCCTGACCCCCGAGGTCGGCGATCACGACATTTCCTTTTCACCGTCCGGCAACTATTTCGTCGACGCATACTCACAGCCCAACGTGGCGCCGATCACGGTGCTCCGCGATGCGTCCGGCACACTCATCACCACGCTGGAGCGCGCCGACGTCTCGCGTCTTCTCGCGAGCGGCTGGAAGCCGCCGAAGCCGATCGTCGTGAAGGCACGCGATGGAGTGACGGATCTTTACGGGCTGATGTACACCCCGACAACAATGGATTCGACGAAGAAATACCCGATCGTCAACTACATCTATCCGGGACCGCAGACAGGAAGCGTCGGCAGCCGCAGCTTCAGCTCCGCGCGTGGCGATAATCAGGCACTCGCGGAGCTCGGCTTCATCGTCGTCCAGATCGACGGCATGGGCACGCCGTGGCGCTCCAAGTCATTTCACGACGCCTACTATGCAAAGATGGGGGACAATACGCTGCCCGATCAGGTGGCCGGAATGAAGGAACTCGCCTCGCGCTACCAGTTCATCGACATGGACAAGATCGGCATCTGGGGACATTCCGGCGGCGGCTTCGCAACGGCCGACGCGATGTTCAAGTATCCCGACTTCTTCAAGGTCGGCATCGCCGAGTCGGGGAATCACGATAATCGTGTCTATGAGGATGACTGGGGCGAGCGGTACCAGGGCCTGCTCGAGCGCGATGGAGCGACGGACAACTACGCCGCCGAGGCGAACCAGACGTATGCGAAGAACCTCAAGGGCAAGCTGCTGCTGGCGCACGGCACGCTCGACGACAACGTGCCGTCGAACAACACGACGCTCGTTGTCGAGGCGCTCATCAAGGCGAACAAGGATTTCGATCTCCTCATGCTCCCCAACCAGGCGCACGGTTATGGCAGCATGTCGCCCTACATGATGCGTCGCCGCTGGGACTACTTCGTGAAGAACCTCCTCGGCGCCGAGCCACCCAGGGAGTTCGAGATCAAGCCACCGACTCAGCCGAGCGTGATACCATGATGTCGCGTGCATGGAACGTCGCGGTGGTTGCGGGCACGATCGCACTGCCATCGCTCGCGGCCGCCCAGATACCGTCCACCGAATTCGCGGCGCGCCGCGATTCGCTCGCAGCGCGCATTCGGGATGGCGTCGTCGTTGGATTCGGTGGCCGGACTCCCGTCAGCGACTTCAGCGCGTTCCATCAGCTCCCCGCCTTTCACTACCTCACCAACTTCGACGAGCCCGACGCCGCGATGGTGATGGTCGTTCGCGGTGGTCGCGCCGCGACGACGGTATTCCTGACTCCGATCGAACCGCGCTCCGCGTTCTACAACGGCCGACGTCCCGACTCGGCGACTGTTGTGCGCACGATGGGCGTGAATGCGCGTCCGTTCTCCGCCCTCGGTGGCGTGGTCGATTCCCTCGCCGCAACCGGACTGCCACTCTATGCCCTGGGCGATCACGAGGGCTCGGATTTCGTCGCGGAAGATTCGCTGACGCGCGGCGGACAGTTCATGCGCTCCGTCGCCGCACGCCACCCGTCGCTCACCAGGCGCGACGCCACCCCGATCGTCGACGAGCTGCGCGCCCGCAAGAGCGTCGCCGAGATCGCGCTGCTGAAGAAGGCGGCGGAGATCAGCTCCGAGGGGCATCGCGCCGCCATGACGATGGCGCAGCCAACCAAGGAGTACGAGATCCAGGCTGCGCTCGAGTATGCGTTCATGCGGCTGGGTGGGGCCCGTCCGTCCTACGGGTCGATCGTGGGTGGTGGGGTGCACGGCACGCAATTGCACTACATGCGCGATCGCGGCGACGTGCAGCCCGGCGACGTCGTCGTGATGGATGCCGCCACGGAGTACGAAGGCTACGCCGCCGACGTCACGCGCACGATCCCCGTGAGCGGGACCTACACCGCAGCGCAGCGCGACATCTATCAGCTCGTCCTCGACGCGCAACTCGCGGCGGAACGCAACTCGAAGCCTGGCATGCCGGCCGCCACGGCCACGGACTCCTCGATCGACATCCGCGCGCGCGGTCTTGCGCGACTCGGCTTGATCGAGAGCGTCGACGCGCAGATCGACATGCCGTGGACGACGAACTGCGCGCAGAGCCCGCGCTCGTGCCGGCAGTCGATGCTCTGGATGATTCACGGCATCTCGCACGGCATCGGACTCGAGGTGCACGATCCGGCGCAGTTCTACACGGGCGATCGCAGGTTCAAGGAGGGCGACGCGTTCACCATCGAACCCGGCATCTATATCAGCACGTCGGCGCTCGACGCACTTCCCGATACACCGAGGAACCGACGCTTCATCGCGAATGTGAAGGCGGCGGTGCTGAAGTACGAGAACACCGGCGTGCGCATCGAGGACGACTACATCATCACGGCCAATGGGCTGGAGCGGATCAGCACTGCGCCGCGCGAGATGGCCGAGATCGAGGCGCTGATGCGCACGCGTCCGCCGCGAATCGTACCGTGACGGACGATGCGTGGTGGCACGCCCTCGTTGATCGCGGGCTTCAGGCGACACTCGGCATCGAGATCCTGGAGCTGACGGACGATCGCGTGGTTGCGACCATGCCCGTGGATGCGCGCACCCGACAGCCGTACGGCATCCTTCACGGCGGCGCGTCGGTGGCACTCGCGGAGACGGTCGCGTCGATGGGGGCGAACGGCCGCATCGACCGCAGTGCATTCACGGCCGTGGGGCAGGAGATCAATGCGAATCACCTCCGGGCCAAGGAAGAAGGCATCGTGACGGCGACCGCGGTGCCCATCCACGTGGGGCGTGCCTCCCACGTGTGGGCGATCGAGATTCGCGACGAGAGTGGCAAGCTCGTGTGCATCTCGCGCTGCACGATCGCGATCGTCCCGCGACGCTGAGGAATACAATCGCGCGCGCTGGAGCCAGCCGCGAAACGCGGGGAGTCTGGCAACGGGCCCATACTTGCCCATCTACGCTAGCGATCACGGATGAGCGAACGGCGGCACCTCGACGCGCGTCACATCCCACCAATCCGATCGTTTCCGCGCGGCGTATCAGTTCCAACACGCCGACTCGCTGAGCGACGACGTGGGTCAGCGAAACCGCTGACACCGCCAGAACACCAAATTGAAGAGAGGAAACATGCAGTTCCGCACTACACGAGGCCTTCGTGGCTTCGCCGTGCTCGCAGCCCTCGGGCTGGTCGGAGCGGTCGGCATTCGCGCTGCGCGCGCGTCCGACCACCAGGACAATCCGCTCGTCGAGCTCAACCCGGCAATGGACATGTCCGACTTCTATGCGTTCCCCGGCGCCGCCGCCGATCGCATCGTCCTCGCCATGGATACGCGTCCGCTGCTGACGCCAGCCGCGACGCCAGGCGCTTCGTTCGACCCGAACATTCTGTACCAGTTCAAGATCGACAACACCGGCGACGCGAAGGAAGACAAGGTCATTCAGATCACCTTCAAGGGCACCGGCGCGACGCAGACGTTCGAGGTTCGCGGCCCCATGGCGCCTCCGGTGGTCGGCGGCATGATGAACACCGTGTCCACCTCGGCGCCCACCATGACGGGCACGATCAACCAGGTGGCCGGCACCAGCGCCGGCATGCAGGTCTATGCCGGAGCGCGTGAAGATCCGTTCTTCCTCGACCTCGAGCAGTTCCTGCGCATCCTCCCGGATCGCAAGCCGAACACGGGGCCCCTTTCGCAGATCCCCGATTCGCCGACGGCATCGAGCTTCCGCAGCACAGCGGCCGCGGTCGACGCCCTCAAGGGATCGAACGTGCTCTCCATCGTGATCGAGCTGCCGACGACGCAGCTCACCGCGGGCGGCGTTGCGAAGCTTGGCCTTTGGGGCACGACGAGCCGTTAACGGCCACGTCACCCAACATCACTCACTGATTCGAGGAATGACTTCAATGTTGAAAGATTATCTCCTGCGCCAGGCGCGTCTCGGCACTTTCGCCGTGATCGGCGTGGCCGCACTGGCATTCGCTGCCGCCTGCGGCGGCGACGACGCGACCGGCGTCACCCCCGTCACACCGGATGCGCCCAAGACCTACAACCAGGTCCAGCGCCTCGGTAACCCGCTCGTCAGCGAAGTGCTGCTGCTGAAGCGCGACCACGGGTTCCACGGCAGCTCCAATCCGTCCGACGACGTCGCGAACTTCACGACACCCGTCAAGGCCTTCGTTGCACAGTTCCGCCCCGCGGCCACCGGCCTCCAGACGGCACTCGCAGCGACGCTGCTGCCCGACATGCTCCAGGTGCAGACCGACCAGGCGCAGTCCACTGCCGGATATCTCAACTACGTGATCAACGGCAAGCCACAGTACGGCGGTCGCAAGCTCACCGACGACGTCGTTGACATCTCCCTGACGGCCGTCTTCAGCGACCTGCTCGATCCGACGCAGTTCGTCTGCAAGCCGTTCACGTTGCCGCTCTGCACGGACAACGTTCCGTCGCACGGTGGCTTCACCACGTCGTTCCCGTACCTCGCATCGGCCAAGTAAGGCCATGACGAGAATGCCACAGCACCCGTCGTCGCGAGGTACGCTGGCTCGCATCGCACGCACCATCGTGATGACCGGCGCTGTGGTACTCGCCTCCGCGTGCGGACGTGCACCTTCGGCGTCCAGCACCGCGGTGGCGGCACCACCCGCGGCTCCGCTCAAGTCCGAGTCGGAGATCCGCGAGCTCGACATTCAATACTTCGCGGAACGCGCCAAGCGTGATCCCTCAGGCGCGCTCGATCTCGCGCACCTGAGCGCGCTCTACCTCGCACGCGGCCGCGAAACCGGCGACCCGCGCGACGCGCTCCTTGCCGAAGAAGCCGCACGGACCTCGCTTCGGAACCGAAAGGAACGCAACGGCGCCGCAGCGCAGGTGCTCGAGACGAGCCTCCTCGCGCAGCATCGGTTCAACGAAGCGCTCCCGCTCGCCGTCGCCGCACGCGATGCCGACCCGGAGAACCCGGCGCTCCGCGCGGCACTCGGCGACATCCAGATGGAGATGGGGCTCTACGATTCGGCGCGTGTCTCGTTCACCGGCCTGCAAGTCGCCCTCGGTGACCCCTCCGTGGCCCCCAGGCTGGCCCGCTGGGCGGAGATCGAAGGGCAGCCGGAGAAAGCGCGTCGTCTCTTGCATGCGGCGCTCATCACCGTCGAGAAATTGCCGGAAGTGCCGCGGGAGCAGCTCGCCTGGTACTGGCTCCGCATTGGGGACGTCGAACTACGTACCGGACATCCGCTCGCGGCCGACTCGGCCTACCGGACCGGCCTCGTCATCCACGCCGAGGACTACAGGGTCCTCTCGGCGCTTGCGCACAGCGCGTTGCTGCAACAGAAGTGGCGGCGCGCCATCGCGTACGGCGAGCGCGCCATCGCGGTCACACTCGACCCCGCAACGCTTGGCACCCTGAGTGATGCATATGCGGCCACTGGCGACACGGCCAAGAGCGCCGAATATGCCCGCGTGCTCGATGTCGTGGTGCTGAAGCAGCCGGGCGCGTATCACCGCGCGTGGAGCCTGTTCCTGCTCGATCACGGCAGGCACCTCGCGACCGTGTCGCGCAAGGTTCGGGAGGAGGTTCGCACGCGCAAGGACATCTACGCGTACGACCTGCTGGCGTGGTCGCTCCACAAGTCCGGACGCAATGCCGAGGCGGAGCGAGCCATGACGATGGCGCTGAAGGAGGGAACGCGCGACGCGCAGCTCTTCTATCACGCGGGCATGATTCAGCATGCCCTGGGGCACGAGGAGTCGGCGCGTAAGCAGCTGGCCCAGGCGCTGGCCGTGAACCCCTTCTTCCATCCAACGCAGGTTGCGGAAGCGCGGGCGACACTGGCATCGCTGACGCGGCCGGAGCACGCCGCGGAAGCAACAGCAACAACTTCGGTGCGATGACATGAGCGAGTTCCTCGCGTTTGCCCAGCTTGGCTTCCGGCATATCGTCGACATCGAGGCGATGGACCACATCCTCTTCCTCGTGGCGCTCGCGGCGATCTATCGCTTTCGCGACCTGAAGAAGGTGTTCTGGGTCATCACCGCGTTCACGATTGGACATTCGGTCACGCTCGCCCTCGCTGTCACGGGCCTGCTGACGCTGCCGTCGAGCCTCATCGAGTTCCTGATTCCGGTCACCATCGTCGCCACGGGCCTTGAGAACCTCCTGGTGCGCGACCGCGATCACGCCGCGTGGGGCGGGCGGTATCGTCCTGTGTTCGCCGGGGTCTTCGGACTCGTGCATGGCGCCGGTTTCGCGAACTACCTCAAGGCACTGTTCGTCGACCGGCTCGCGGTGCCGCTCTTCGGGTTCAATGTGGGCATCGAGCTCGGGCAGGTCGTGGTGCTTGGGGTGATCGCTGGCGCCTTCCTCTGCATCGATCAGGCAATTACGCGCGTCCGCTCCGCCGAGGCGGGCTGGCAGCCCCTGCGCGCCCGTGTCGTGGCAGTGTCAGCGCTCGTGGTCGTGGTCGGAAGCGCCTGGGCCGTCCAGCGGGCGCCGTGGTGAGCTGGGTGCTCTCCCGACGACGTCGTGTGGCGATGCTCGCGATCGTGCTCGCCTCGATCGCGCCAGGCCAGCGCGCGTACGCGCATCCACTGCACACGACCCTCACGCAGATGACTGAGGACCGAGCGCGCGGAGTCGTGCACGCGACCATCCGCGTCTTCGCTGACGATTTCGGCACATCACTCAGCCACTTTGCGCGCACCGCGGGAGCACCGATGTCGGCGCAGTGGAATGCGGCGGCCTTCGGCTACGTCTCGACGGTCTTCACGATTGCCGGGAAGTCCGGTGCGGCGTTGCCCCTGCGGTCGTGCGGCGTAACACGGACCGCAGATGTGCTCTGGATTTGCGTTGAGGCGTCTTCGCCTTTGGGCCTGGCCGCGGTACAGGTCCGCAACGCGATGCTGTGCGATCTCTTCGAGGATCAGGTGAACGTCGTGCAGGGCTCGATCGGTGGCGCGCGTCGCAGCCTGCTGTTTACGAAGGGCGATCGGCTGAAGCCCCTCGCCTGACGAGGGTGGTCGCGCTCCGAGACTGACGCGGATATCTGACATCGGTGGTCTCTGCCCTGGTTCCGCACTTCCAACCAGGTAGCGGCTTGCGACGCCAGCATGACGTACGCGTTATTGTGTCATGCTCCTGAAAAGATTCTACGAAGACAAGCTCGCGCAGGCGAGCTACCTCATCGCATGTCAGGCCACCGGCGACGCGATCGTCATCGACCCCAATCGCGACCTCGCCCAGTACGTCCGTGCAGCCGAGCAGGAAGGTGTGCGCATCCGCTTGGTGACCGAGACGCACATCCACGCCGATTTCGTCTCCGGCGCGCGTGAGCTGGCTGCGACCGCGGGCGCCGAGCTCCTCCTGTCCGACGAAGGCGGCGCTGACTGGCGTTATGCGTTTGCCGCGTCCGACAACGCGCGCCTGCTCCGTGACGGCGACGTCATCCGCGTCGGCAACATCAGGCTCGACGTCCTCCACACGCCGGGCCACACCCCGGAGCACATCACCTTTCTCGTCACGGATGGCGCCGCAACCGACAAGCCGATGGGCGCCGTCACGGGCGATTTCATCTTCGTTGGCGACGTTGGCCGACCCGACCTGCTCGAGCGCGCCGCGAACGTCGCCGGTACCATGGAAACGAGTGCGCGCTCGCTTTTCGAGAGCCTCCAGCGCTTCAGCGCCCTGCCCGACTACCTCCAGCTCTGGCCCGGACACGGCGCCGGCTCCGCCTGTGGTAAGGCACTCGGCGCCGTCCCCTCCACGACACTCGGCTATGAGAGGATCGCGAACTGGGCGCTGGCACCGCAGGGCGAGCGGGAGTTCGTGGCGCACGTCCTCGAAGGACAGCCCGAGCCGCCGAAGTACTTCGCCGACATGAAGCGCATCAATCGCGAAGGCCCATCACCGCTCGGCGGTTTCGTCGCGCCACCTCGCGAAGACGCGACCGCGCTCGCGCGCGTGCTGGCTTCAGGCGCACCCGTGGTCGACACGCGGCTCGCGGATGACTTTGCAACACGCTTCGCTCCGGGGACGATCAACATTCCGCTCGACCGAAGCTTCACGAACTGGGCGGGCTCGCTCATCCCGTTCGATCGCGAGTTCTACCTCATCATCGATGACACCGATGCGCGCCGACTCCACGAGGCGCGACGCGACCTCGCGATGATCGGCCTGGACAGGCTCGTAGGTTACTTCGGTGCGGAGACGCTCGACGCGTATACATCCGCGGGTGGCGCGGCGGGAAGCATCCGGCAGATGACGATAGCGGAACTCGCATCGACGGACCGCGAGCATGCCGTGCAGGTGGTGGACGTGCGAGGCGCATCGGAATGGGACGCGGGCCACATACCGGGCGTGCGGAACATCCCGTTGGTCACGCTGGCCGATCACCTCGGCGAGCTGTCCCCCGATCGTCCGGTGCTCGTGCACTGCCAGGGCGGCGGCCGGTCATCGATTGCGGCGAGCATCCTGACGGCAAACGGCTTTGAGGACGTAGCGAATCTGGTAGGCGGTTTCGGGGCGTGGCGTGGCGCTGGACTCGACGTGGAATTGCCGGAGCGGTCCGAGTAGCCGCCAGGTCAAACCGCGATCAGTGCGACGACAGTTGGCGGACTAACCGAAAAGAACGGATTTCGGATCTGGATGTCGGAAGAGCATGGAGCATCCGACGTCGAGTGCCGATGTCCGTTCTTGCCGTTGGTTCCGCCAACTGTCGTCGCGGTTCCAGCTGTTATTTGTTCTTACCTGGATGGCCACGCAAACAGCCGTGACGGCTCGGCGCCAGTGCGACTCATGGCGACATCCGGCGGTTCAGTCCCAAATGACTGCGTCCGATCGAGGCTGCTGAACCGCACCTCGATGCGCCCCCTCCCTTCACCAGCGCGCGTGAGTGGGAATGCGATGTCCGCGCGATAGAGTCGCTTCGCGTGCGACGGATACGCCGCGAGCAGGCTGACACCGACGCTCGCTCGTGTGGTGTTGACGCCGTAGGGAGCGTCGCCGGCCCAGAGCGTTCCCACCTCCGTGAAGGCGGCCAATCCAACGTCGGCGCGACGTACCAGCGACTCGCCACTCCACCGCACCTCGCCGTGCGCCACGTTGCGCCGTGCACCGGCCAGCCCGGAGTAGTGGTAGCCGATGAGCCCTCCCTCGCGGTCCGCGAACGACACCTGCAGCGGCAGGCGCGACTTGTAACCGCCCGAGTACTCATTCGACAGCACCAGGACTGCGCCCGGCGCCCTCCCCCAGAACAGCGTGCTGTGGTTGCTCCCGACGATGCTGTTCCAGGCGCCGCCAGACACCTCGCGCGTACCCTCGACGAGCGCCAGCGTCGCCAGGAGCAGATTGTTCGTCGCCGTGCCGGCGTAGAACGCACTCGAGAGCAGGTAGTCATCCGCGCCGGAGCGCGGAAGGCCGCGCGCGGCGTAGACGCCGACGGCCGCCCCACGCATCACATCCTGCGAACCGACGAGCGTCTCGAATCCACGCACCGGCGTGAAGCTCACGCGTCGCACACCACCCAGCACACCCACGCGCACCGCGCGAAACGATGAGTAGCGCCCGTTCAGCGCGGTCCCCGTATCAGCGCGCAAGCCCGTGTCTGTCACGACGAATCCCTTCGCGGCGGGATCGACGCGACGTCCGCTCACGGCGCCACCAAGGAGCCCAACCGTCTGCGTTCCGAACAGTCGCATCAGCGAGCTGATGTCCCACGCCCGGTCGTCGATCTGAAGGGCTAGCGGATCGCGACTCGGCCGCTCGAAGCCACGGACACCGTTGCCCGTGTAATAGCCCGCATGCCATGACACGCGCTGGAGATCCGTGTAGAACGGATGCTCCACTTCCGCCCCGAACCGTTCGCCGATGCGGTAGCGATCCGCATTCAGGACGAGTCGAAAGGGATGGCCGAAGAGTGCATCCTGCTCGACGCCGATACCGAATGCCGTCTGGTACGCTCGGCCGCGCTCGATCCGGCCGGTCACCCTCAGCCCCTCACCCATGATATTCTCGTTCCCGAGCGAGAATGATTCGGGTACGATCCCGCGGAAGCGCGCGCTCACGAGCACCGGGACTTCGTCGGTGGTGGAAACGATAACCGCCACCATCCCGCCGGTGTCCGGCGCAACGCGCACGGTGGCGTCCGAGAGGAAGGGCTGCACACGCAGCACACGCTCGGACTCCGCGCGGCGGCGCTCGGTGCACGCCTTCCCGGGCCCGATCGACAGGAACGCGGCGATCACCCGCGGCCTCGTGGTCGCGTGGTGCATTCCTGCCGCACGCGCCACTGCCTGCCACTTCTTCGCGACGCCGGCGAAGGGCGGTGGCGAGGGCTGGATCTCGACGCGACTCACCAGCTCGCCGGAGCAGACGAACGCTGAACCCGGCCGTTGCGCGTCAGCGCGAACGGCCAGTCCGGATGCAAACAGCCACGCCAGTGCGCGCGGCAATTTTCTGTGGTTGAGCACGACCTCGATAATAGCACGAGGCGCGCCACTCCTGGCACGCGTTCAGGCCGGTTCCCGCTCGCCCCGCTGCAACGTGAGCGTGAACGTGCTGCCCTCGCCAACCTTGCTCTCCACCGAGAGCGACCCACCCATCCCCGTCGCCAGGTCACGGCTGATCGACAGCCCGAGGCCAATGCCCTCGTCCGGACGATTCAACGCCCGGCCCACCTGGATGAACGGATCGAAGATCCGGTCGAGCCGATCGGCCGCGATACCGATGCCCGTGTCGCGCACGCGGACGCGCACCGCGTCGTCCGCTACCTCGCACCGCACGTCTATCCGGCCCTCCTCCGGCGTGTACTTCACCGCATTGGAGAGCAGGTTGATCAGGACCTGCTGAAGCTTCTCCGGGTCGGCGCGCACCATGACCTTGTTGTCGCAAGGCGCCACCGAATAGTGGAGCCGCCGATCGCGCAGTTGCGGCGCCACGAAATCGTCGATGGTGCTCAGCGTCGCCCCAAGCGGCACGTCCATGATCGCATAGCGCACCTCGCCCGACTCGAGTTTCGCGAAGTTCAGCACATCGTTGATGAGCGAGAGCAACGTATGCTGGCTGCGCTCGATGCGCTGGAGTGCGTCACGCTGTTGCGCGTTGAGGTCGCCGTAGAGTCCGAGCTGGAGAATCTCCGTATAGCCGCCGATCGCGTTCAACGGCGTCCGGAGTTCATGACTCATGACCGCGAGGAAATCACTCTTCGCCCGATTTGCATCGAGCGCCGCGTCGCGCGCCTCGGCCGCCACGGACGACGCCTCCTGGAGTTGTTCGTTCGCATTCTCCAGCTGCTCCGACGTACTGAGCGCTTCTTCCACCTGCGCTGCGAGCTCGTGCTGCGACGCCTGGACCTCCGTCGCCATGCGATTGAAGCTCGCGCCGAGGCGTTGCACCTCGTCAGACGCGGAATGGTCGGTCGTCATCCGCCGCGTATAGAGGCCCTGGGCCATCTCCTCCGTGGCGGCGGCGAGCTCCACCAGCGGCCGCGTGATCTGCCGCGCGAGCGCCCACGACGCTGCCACACCGCCAATCAGGAGCAGCACGCTCACGAGCGCCAGCTGCCGAATCGTGTGACGCGGCCCCCTGACGAGAGCGCTCTTCGGCGCCTCCAGCACGTAGACGTACGGCGTCGCGCGCACGCGGCGTTCGGCACCGAGTTGCGGTTCGCCCGTGGGCCGCGTGGCGACGTATCCGTATTCCGTCGTGTCTCGCCGCGCCGGTGGCGCCACCGGATGTCCGTCAATCGAAGCCCAGAAGTTGTCCGTGGCGTTGCGCAGGTAGACCGTGAACTCCTCCCCCGAAAGATCGCGGATCATCTGCTTCACCTGCGGATTTGACACGATGCGCCGCTGCTGCACAATCGATCCGACGCGGCGACCGTCGCGCGTCACCGGGGCGACGGTCCAGTAGAAAACGCGATTCTGCGAGGGGTAGAGCGCCCCGACCTGCACCGTGGTATCACTGCCGCCTGCTGCCGGCACCTCACTCACCCGGGTGCCGCGCCGTGAGCGCAGTTCTGGGGGCAAGGCAGCGATCGAATCGCCCCGCACGTCAACGCCGATGTGGGCCACGCGGCGTCCGTCCGAAGTCCAGAGCTCGACGGGTAGTCCGGAGTCCGCTGGGACCGCGACCTTCTCCAGCACCCTCACAACAGCCGAGTCGTCCTTCGCTGATCGTGCGGCACTGGCGGCGGTCGTCGCGGCGCGTACGAGCACCGTGTCCCTGCCCAGTTGGTGCAGGAGCGCCGCGCGCGTTCTCACGCTGGTCTCGCCCGCCTGGATCAAGACTCCGAGCAGGCCCTGAATGCGAGATCGAAGCGACTCCGCACGCGCGTTCACCAGCGCCTGATACGTCAGCGTGAGGGAAAGCACCATGACGACTACAACGACGGCAGCCGTGATCAATGGAAGCTGACGCGCCAGCGACCAACGCACCCAGGGCCGCCAGACGCTCGAAGAGGAGTTCACTGTGTCGTGTATTGCTCGGTGGTGGAAGAAGATAAAATGCGCTCGAAGCCCTCACCTTGCCAGCGCCCAAGCATACTCGACATGGCATTGGCCCGAGTCTCGCCATGAGAGCAAGCGCTACCGCGCTATCGAGATTCCAGCTACCCCGGGACAAAAACATGATATCACATGCGACGATGGCGCTCGCGCGCCGCTCCGTCCTTCTGTTCGCAGCCTGCTCGCTTGCGGCCGCATGCTCGAAGCAGGCATCTGCGGTGAAGCGGATCGCCGGCGGCAAGCGCTTTCGCCACCCCGCAATCTGGGCGCCAGCAACACTCACCGCGGTCCAGGGCGTGCCCATCGCCGACCTGAAGGCGGCGCTCTCGAAGCGACTCGCCAGCCCCGCGCCCAATGGGGTCGACAAGGAGGCGTGGCACCACACGCAGGCACTCTACAAGAGCCTCGGCGAAACGCCCCTGTGGCTCACCAGCGACGGCGTCGCAAAGGATCGCGCGAAGGACCTCACCGACGCGGTCCTCAGTGTCAGCGGTGATGCGTTGCGCACTGACGCGTTTCCCGTCGTCGAACTGGCGAATGCGCTCGGCGCAGTGAAGGTCGCGAAACCCACGGCCGAGCAACTCGCGAATGCGGATGTGCTGCTCTCGAGCATGTACGCGGCTCTGGGTGAAGACATGCTGGTCGGGCAGATCAACCCGAAGGACGTAGGCCAGGCGTGGCACATCGACCCGAACGACGACGACGTCGACAGCGCGCTCGTCCACTCACTCGGCGACACCCTCGCGCGCGGCATCGCCGAAATGCGACCGCCTGAGCCCGCGTATGCCGCGCTCCAGAAGGAGCTCGCGCGCTACCGCGAGATTGTGGGCAAGGGCGACTTCCCCCACGTTCCCGCGGGCAGGACGCTGCATCAGGGGCAATCTGATACCCCAGCGCGCATCGCGGCACTTCGCGCGCGACTCGCGGCAGAGAACCTCACCGACGTCGTATCGACCGCCACACCGGCGACCACCGACACCGCGTCACCGAAGGCAGCACCGGCGCGCGCTTCCGCTGGCGGTTCGGTATACGACGCGGAACTTGCGGCCGCCGTTGGACAGTTCCAGTCGCGTCATGCCATCACCGTCGACAAGACGCTGAGTCCGGAAACGGTCAACGCCCTCAATGTGCCCGCCGCCTACCGGCTCGGCCAGATCGCCGCCAACCTGGAGCGCTACCGCTGGATGCCGCGTACGCTCGGTGAGCGCTACGTGTTGGTGAACGTGCCGGCGTTCCAGCTGACGGCATACGACAGCGGCGAGAAGTCGCTCGAAATGAAGGTCATCGTCGGGCAGTCGTTCGAGGACAAGGCGACGCCCGTGTTCAGTGACTCCATGGAATTCGTCGTTTTTCGTCCGTACTGGAACATCACGCCCGACATTCAGGCGAAGGAAATCGCGCCGAAGATCGCCGCGAATCCCGGCTACATGGACGCCGAGAATCTCGAGTACTACAAGGACGGCGGCGCCACACGCATTCGCCAGAAGCCCGGTCCCAAGAACGCGCTCGGCTTCGTGAAGTTTCTCTTTCCGAACGACTTCAATATCTACCTGCACGACACCCCGAATCACACGCTATTCGACAAGGACGTCCGTGCGTTCAGTCACGGGTGCATCCGCGTGGAGAAGCCCGCCGAGTTCGCGCAGTGGGTGCTCGGATGGGACGCGTCGAAGGTCCAGGAGGCGATGGACAACGGGAAGGACAACACGACGGTAAAGCTGCCGAAGAAGATTCCCGTCTATATCACCTACGGCACGGCATTCATTCGGGACGGCCAGCTGTTCTTCGGCAATGACCTCTATCACCGCGACGACAAGCTGGTGAAGGCGGCCGCCTCGGCGGCGCTCGAGAGTCCTGCCGCCAAGTCGGCGCTGGAGCAACTGAAGAAGATCGCCGCGGCGTAACGGCCTAGTTGCCCACCCGCGTGGCGGGTGGGCGCGAGTCCGCCGATGGCGACTTCGACGACGAGACGTTCACGTCGATAGGAATCTTGTGGCCGTTCCACGTCTGCTCGACGTCGAGCACGCCCTGCCACACGGCCGCAAATGCATGACCTACTTCGCTCGGGAGCTTGGTGATGTCGAAGCCTTTTGACTTGGCCACCCAGAACGGCGGCTCGTGCGTCATGTTGGCCGCGCGGTATACGCCCTTGACGTCGGAATAGACGGTATTCGCGTTGTAGGTGTGCACGTAGATGCCCGGCACGAAGCGTCCGTCCGCGAGCACGGCGGCGACCCACGCCTTGTAGTACTCGCGCATCACGGCCGGCAGGGCATCCATGCGTTCGAGATCCAGGAAGATCGTCGTCCCCTTCTCGAAGCCATCGGCTGCAGTGCGGGCAACGGCATCCGCACCATCGGTCGCGCCACGCGCGGCGCTCACGAAGTCCGCGTTGCAGGTGGCGTCCGGCGCAGGCGCCGGAGCCTGTCGGAGGACGGTCCGCGTGAGCGTGTGCCACAGCGTCTTCCGCTTCTTGCCGCGCCCGGTCGTCTTCTTCACACGCCGGCTGACCTGCACTGGCACGAGGTGTGGTGCGCCCGGCATGCGTCCCCACGTCTGCTGCCCCACATACACCACCGCGAGGCCGTACCCCATTCGCGTGAGGGTATCGCGCTTGCCGGACCAGCCCTCGTCGGGATGGCAGGGACTGGGGAGGTAGTAGCCGGTCCATTCGTACGGTGCGCCGCCGGTGCGCCAGGCGAGCATGGCCTTGTCGCCCGGATACGTGCCCGTATCGAAACCGAGGTGACCCGCGTTCTTGGCATCCGCCAGCGACGCTTTCTGGCCAGTGGCGGCTGCAGCGAACTCAGCAACTTCCGCGGAGGCGTCAGCGATCCGGTCGCGCGCGGAACGCCCGTCGCCACATGCCGCGAGCACGCAGAGTGCCAGTGTTCCGAGGATCAGCCGTCGCTTATGCATTCCACCCACTCCGTTTTGCAGCCCGTTGTACACCGGTCCGGAGTGCGAGATACGGGCCGTTCAACTTGCGAGCGCAGGGCGAGGTAAAGAACGTTCGGCAACAACTGAACAGCGACGACAGTTGGCGGACTTTCGGAAGAACGGATCTCGGACGAGGACGTCGACCTCAATGTCGTTCCGAATCCGGTCCGCCGTCCGTGTTTCCCGTTCTTTCCGCCAACTGTCGTCGCGGTTCCGCAGTTCGACAACACGGGAACAGCGATTCCCCTCCGTTTCTTTGTGCCAGCGTGCGCTTCTTGCGCCCGAGCGGAGTCCCCGCATCCCTCGTCACCTCTCGTTTGAAGTTAAAATGTCACCCCAAGTTCCTCCTCATTGGTACATTCGTGGCCTGTGCATCGCGGCATTGATTGCCGGATGCGCGAAGAAAGACGCTACCGCCGACAGTACGAAAGTCGCCGACTCGACTGCAGCGGCGGCATCCGCATCGACCGCCGCGTTGCCCGCGCGGGCGCCGGCGCCCACGGACGCTGTCATCCTCGGGAAGCTCGACGCCGACAACGTGAATGACAGCACCACCGGTTCGATGGCGGTTGCCAAGGGCATGAATGCAAGCGTGAAGGAGTTGGGCCGCACGATGATGAGGGACCATCACGCCATGCGCGTCGAGGGAATGGCCATGGCGAAAAGGGCGGCAATTACTCCTGAGGCGCCCAACGATGCGGCCGCAACCGCCGAGAAAGCGGTGGGTGACAGCCTGACCGCCGCGACCAAGGGTGCCGCTTGGGACAAGGCGTTTATCGATCACGCGGTCGAAGGGCACACGAAGGTGCTGCACTTCGCCCAGGACGCAGCGAACACAACGCAGAATGCCGACATCAAGGCGATGATCCAGAAGGCGGCGCCCACGGTGCAGAAGCACCTCGACAAGGCGAGGGAAATTCAGGGCAAGCTCTCCGCGACTCCGTAGACCCACCCAAGCGGGCCCTACGGGCACAACGACGGGCGCGCCGGGGGCGGGCACAACGACTCATTTGGTGGGTATTTCCCAGGTCCCGCCTGCCGCGTTACATTTCGTCCGTGCTGCAAGCTGTCGAACACAACAAACCCCCGACACGCTTTTCAAAAGGTGTCGGAGCATCTAATCACCCTCGACACGCGGCGCTCGTTCTACCCTACGCCGCGGCTTTCATGCTGGGGTTCCCGGGGTCGCCGGTCTACCTGGGTGATGTCTGCCTGTTGTTGCAGGCTCGTCTGTGCATTTCATCACGAGGGTTCACATGGTCGACGCGACGACGCACGTACCGGCACTCTCCCTCGTGATCCCGGTCTACAACGCCGCCGAGCAGCTACCCGCGACGCTCAGCGCCGTGGATACGTTCGCAACGCGCTATCCGGGCTCGGTCGAGGTTCTGTTCGTCGACGACCATTCCAGCGAGCTCGAGACCCAGCTCATACTCGAGGACTTCACGCGGCGGCATGCCTACGCCCGCATGCTGCGCAATGCCACGAATCGCGGGAAGGGCTTCTCCGTCAGTCGTGGGATGATGGCCGCGCGCGGTGCGATTCGCGTCTTCACCGACGTTGACCTCGCGTACCCGCTCGACGAGGTGCACAAGATCGTGGCCGACCTCGATGCCGGCGCGGATATCGCCATCGCGTGTCGTGTGCTGCCGGAGTCGCGGTATCTCATGAGCCCGACCTTCTTTCACTACCTCTACACCCGGCACCTCATGAGCCGGGGCTTCAACAAGGTGGTGCGGACGTTCCTGCTCCCCGAGATCCTCGACACCCAGGCAGGCCTCAAGGGATTCACCGCCCAGGCCGCCGCGCTGTGCTTCTCCCGGAACACCATCCCGGGGTTCGGCTTCGACATCGAGTGCCTCTACATCGCCCAGCAACATGGGTTGAACATCAAGCAGACCGCGGTGAGCTTCCGCTACGACGACGAGCCGACGACCATGCGCTTCGCCAGCGATAGCCGCCGCATGCTGCTGGACATCTGGCGCGTTCGCACCAACGCGTGGCGCGGGCAGTACTCGGTCGCCACGAACCGGTTCGTCTTCCCGCCGGAAGACCAGTGGGGCGCCGGGGTGCACACGCCGCCACACGGCCTGCCGATCGGGCTCACGGAGCTCGTTCCGCAGTAAGTGGCATTGCACCGCCGGGTCGTCATCAACGCAGACGACCTCGGCTTTGCACCCGGTGTGAACCGCGGCATCGTCGAGGCATTCGAGGCGGGCACGCTCTCCTCGGCGTCGATGATGGTGAACACCCCGGCCTTCCACGACGCGGCCGCCCTCGTCCGCGCGCGCACTCCGCAGCTCGGCGTCGGGCTGCATCTCAATCTCCTCACGGGCTCCCCGCTGTCGCTCGCGCCGACCCTCTGCGATCCGCGCACCGGCACCTTCTTCCCGCTCAGCAAGCTCACGAGGCGCGCCCTGTCCGGACGCGTGAGCGCGGGCGACGTCCGCCGCGAGTGCGATGCCCAGCTGGCCGCGCTGCGGGCCGAGGGAATTGGCGTCACGCATCTCGACAGCCATCGCCACACCCATGCGCTGCCCGGCGTGTTGCCCGCGGTGCTCGCCGCCGCCCGCGCCGCGGGTGTGCGCGTCGTGCGCAGGCCGCTCGACACAGCGGTGCCGAGTGAACCGCTGGTGACCGCCAAGGTGATGATGCTTCGTGCGTCGTGGACGGCGGCGCTTCGGGGCGTGGCGCCGGAGGATGCAGCACTCCTCGCGCGCTCGCCGAACTTTCGCGGGATCGCGCTGCAGGGAGTACCCGACGTGGAACGCCGCCTTCTGGAGCTGCTTGACCGCCTCCCTGCCGGCGATACGGAGATCATGATGCATCCCGGCTACGACGACGCCGTCCTGGCCGCGCAGGATCCGTATCGATCCGAGCGCGAGCGCGAGGTCCTGGCGCTCTGCTCGTTCGCGTTATGCGAGCGGCTGCAACGCGGCGATCTGCGTTTGGTTCGTTTCGATCAGCTGGTTTGATATTTGGAGGTCTCGAGTGAAGACCACAACTGATCAACTGCCCCAACATCCAGCGAATCACTCCGTGTGGCCGTCACCCTCCCAGCGCCCCGCCAGGCTCAATACGGCACTCGATCATCCATCCTTTACTCGTCGGCATCACCGAGGGCCAACTCTAAACTGATTTGACGCGGTAGTTCGTACGCCCCTGCGCAACCGACCATCAATGCAGATTAAAGTGGGAAGCTCTTGCACCGCACCCGCCACACCGACTGTCGGCACGGCTGCGGAGTGATCCGCGCAGATCCGCCCATTCCGTGGGCATCCGCGCTGCCAACGCGCAACGCAGAACGACAACCTCCATTTACAGGAGGCAGGCGAACCGCCAATCGACCGCCTGAGGAGTGATTCGAAAAGATTCGCGTAGACTCGCGATCCCGACGACCAACTTCAGTTCAACCTTCAGTTGACCCGACCCGACCTCCACAATCGCACCTGCATCACCACCCACAAGACGATGCACGGCACCGTCTTGAAGTGATATCGATCGAACACCGCACGTTGTATTGCGTGAGGCATCGCGTCCGACGACGCCAGTATGGTGCACACGACGAAGAAGCCGAAGAATCCCCACTCGCCACGCGTCGGCCGCGGGAGTGCCGCAAACCAGATCGCAGCCCCTGCTACCGCAATGACGAACGTGGGACTCTCGGACTGGTGGTTGAAGATCACGCAGAACAGCAGCACGGAGCAGAGGTACAGGCGCCGGAACGACCAGTTCGACCATTGATCGCGACGCACGAGCACCGGCGCGACGAGCACCGCTACCCCCGCGAGCTGCTGCGGCCAGTTGGGCCAGTCCTGGCGGGCCAGTAGATGGACCATCTGCATGACCGTGAAACCTCGATCGAGTGCATCGTGCGATTCGATCGCACGCCACGATGCGTACTGTGCGAGCAGCGTGTGCACCGGGGTCACGAGCAACGGTGATAGCACGAGCGCGAGCGTCACCACGACCGTTGCCACCGCAACGCGAATCTTTCCAGGGTGAAACACCGCGAAGCTCAGTCCCGCGAGCGGGAACACCTTGATCGATGCTCCAACCCCGGCGGCGAACGTGCCAAGCGCCGTGTGCCGGCGTTCGTACGCGGCAAAGGTGAGGACGATGAGTCCCGCAACGAGCGCATTGCTCTGCACGTTCTGCAGCGAACCCAGCATGTCGAGGAAGACGATGCTTCGAGCGACGAGGGCGCCTCGCCGCGGAAGCACCATCCCGATCGCCACCCAGAGCACGCCGGCGTTCAGCGCATTCCACACCAGCATGGAGAACGCAAAGGGCAACACGGCAAACGGCAGGAAGAGCAGGGCGAATGTGGGGCTGTACTTGTAGAAGTCGACGTGCAGCGCCGGATACCCCGCGTAGAGATCCTGGCCATGCAGCAGGTGCAGCGAGGCCGCGCGGAAGATCAGGAAATTGTTGTTCTGGTGCTGGACGGCCTGCTGGAACGTGGCCGCGATCACGGCGATGGCCCAGAGCGCCGCCACAAACAGCTCGAGACCGCGCCTGGGCGGCGACACCGACGAGGACGATTTGATTCCAGTCATGGGGCGAAAAGTTACTTGAGGTGCACGCCGCGGCGGCACCTGTCTTTACATGTCAGCATGACGATTCCGCTAATCCCCGGGGATCGGCGCTGGCCGCTGTGCTTCTCGACGTCAACGGCACCCTCATCGACAGCAATGCGTGCCGAGCACTTGGCGCTGTTGGGCCGCTGTCTTATGAGCGCGAATGCGCCACCATGCGCATCCCGTGCTGCGCCCGCAGCGTAATGATCGGCTTCGGCACGACGGGATGACCGGTCACCAGCCGCATGGCGTACCGCCGCGCAAATGTGGCCAGGCCGAGTATGCCTTCCATCCACGCGAACTGCTCGCCGATGCAGACTCGCGTTCCGGCGCCAAACGGGAAGTAGGAGAACTTCGGCCGCGCCAGATCGTTCGCCGAGCCGTCGGGGAGCCACCGCTCGGGAGAGAATAGTTCGGCGTCGGGCCACCACCGTGGATCGCGATGGACGATCCACTGGCTCATGAGCACGATCGCGCGCGCAGGAATGGTGAACTTTCCGATCTGATACTCCGACATCGCCCGCCGCCCGATGACCCACGCCGGCGGAAACAGTCGCATCGTCTCGGCGATCACGGCTCGGGTGTACGGCAATCGCGCGACGTCGGCAGCGCCGAGGAGTCCAGCACCTACCGCATCGACCTCAGCGTGCAGGTGGGCCTCGGCCTCGGGGTTCTGGGATAGCAGGTAGAACGCCCACATCAGGAGATTGGCGGTGGTCTCATGGCCGGCGAGCAGCAGCGTCATCGCTTCGTCGCGGAGCTGAAGATCGCTCATGCCGCCGCCGTTCCCTTCGGTATCGTGCGCCATGAGCAGCATCGAGAGAAGGTCACCCTTGTCCTCCCGCGACGCGCGGCGCTCGGCGATCATCCGGTAGATCGTGGCGTCGAGCCGCTGGCGCCCGCGCTTGTAGCGTCGCGCCATGGGGATGGGAAACCGCAGCAGCAGCGGCGCCATCGGAAGGACCGTGAAGTTGAAGGCCGCAATGGCGGCCGCGAGCGCTTCGCCGATCTCGTGCGCTTCCCCTTCGATGTCGGCGTCGAAGAGCGTCTTGCCGACGACGGCGAGCGTGTACGCCGCCATCTCGTGGTTCAGTTCGAGCACGTCGCCGTCGCGCCAATGGTCCGCGCGCCGTTCGGCATACGTCGCCATGACCTCTCCATAGGCAGTGATGCGGGCGCGATGAAACGCCGGCTGAGCGAGACGCCGCTGACGGAGGTGGAATTCCTCCTCGCTCGTGAGTAGCCCGTCGCCGAGAAGAATCTTCGCGCGCTCGAGGCCGCGACCCTTGTGGAAGTTGCGGGCATTCGTGACGAGGACGTCGCGGATGTGATCGGGATGACTGACCAGCACGATGGGTTGCCGCCCGACGTAGACGAGCGCGATGTCGCCGTGCGCCTCTTTCAGCGAAGGAAAGAATGACAACGGCCGGCGCGTGATCTCGAGCAGCGACTCGCCGGGATATCGGTTCCGCTTGGTGGGCGGTAGCTGGCTCTTCAGCATTCAGCGAGATCCCTGTTTACGCGAGGTGGACTCGTGACTTTGCGATCGCTGACAAGATATGACTGGGGAGTAGGGCTTGAGCAGGAGCCCGAGTTTCGGCACTGCAACCGCAGAGCGGTCAGTTCTCGGCTCTCAGCGTCAGTGGGCAGTGACCGCACGCGCAACGCAATTCTGTACGACCCGCTGGACACTGACGGCTGAAAGCCGTTGACCGAAGGCTCCGCGGTTGCAGTGCCGAAAGCTCGCGCTTCGCCATGCGCTATTGCGCGGCGAGACCGGACGCAGAATATTGGCGGTTCGGCATTCATTCGGGATTATTGTATGCAAGTAGGTACTTGCATACGCATCCGTTTACACTATGTTGCCCCTCCATGATCTCCCGCGAACGAATTCTTGAAGCTGCCGCCCGTGTCTATGCCAAGCACGGATTTCGTGGCGCCACCACGCGCCTCATCGCCATCGAGGCCGGGGTCAACGAGGTCACGCTCTTTCGGACCTTCGGCTCCAAGAGCGCACTGCTCGAGTCGGTCCTTGCCGCTCACACCGGCACGCCACCGTCTCTGCCGGAGGAGCCCAACAATCCGGAAGCAGAACTCACGGAGTTCGTGCAGGTGAGCCTCGACCGAGTGCGCGAGATGCGGCCATTGCTCGTGCACTCCATGGGCGAGATCGACGAGCGGCCCGAGGCCGCGGAATTCGCCTGTCGGGGCCGGACCATCTTCCACGAGACCATCACGCGCTACCTCACGCGCCTTCAGGAACGTGGTCTCTCCAGTCCCGATTCCGATGTGGACGCTGCCGCGGTCATCATCACCGGCACCGTGATGAGCGATGCCATCGCCCGCAGCTTCGTCCCGGAAGTGTATCCGCCGCTCGACGAGGCGGCGCGTCGCTACACGCAGTGCTTCCTCAAGATGATCGGCGTGAAAAAAAACGCCGCGACATCCGTACGGCAGAAGTCGCAGGCCCGAATCGCATGACTCAATACACTCCAGCGCCCCCCACTGCAATGAACGTCGCTCGGACCCGGACACGCAGACGCCGCTTCCATGCGCTCGCACTGCTGCTCGCGGTCATCTTTCCGCTCGTCGCCGGCGCACAGCAGCCGACGACGTCAGCGCCGCAGCTCACTTCCCTCACGCTCGATGACGCGATCCGTCTCGCCACGCGCGAGAGCGAGGCGCTCCAGATTGCGCGCGCTGGCGTCAGCCGCGCATCGGGACAGGTGAAGCAGGCGCGCAGCTCGTACTACCCGCAGGTGAACACCAGCCTCGCCTACAACCGCACGCTCAAGTCGCAGTTCTCGGCACTCGCAGGCGGCTCGAAGCCGGACAGCTCGGCCGCACCGAAGCCGCAGTCGGTCTGTGCCCCACAGATTCCGGCCAACGCGACGGCGGCCGAGCGTCAGGCGGCGCTCAATCAGGCGTCGACGTGCGCGGCGGTGCAGGGCATCGACTTCAGCAAGGTCGGGTTCGGCGCACGCAATCAGTACACGCTCGGGCTCTCGGTCGCACAGACGATCTACTCAGGCGGCCGCGTCGGGGCGTTGACCGCCGCATCGGAGGCACAGCAACGCTCCGCCGAAATCGACCTCGGGTCGCAGCGCGCACAGCTCGCGCTCGACGTCACGCAGGCCTACTTCGACGCCGTGCTCGCCGATCGCCTCGTGATCATCGCGGACACGTCACTGGCGCAGACGGAGGAGCTGCTCCGCCAGACCACGGTCGCCCGTCGCGTCGGGAACCAGAGTGAGTTCGACCTGCTTCGCGCCACGGTGTCGCGCGACAACCAGCGCCCGGTGCGCATCACCCGGCAAGGTGACCGCGACGTTGCGTACCTGCGCCTCAAGCAGCTCCTGAATATTCCGCTCGATGCGCCGCTTCGCCTCACCACGCCCATCGACGAACCGGCGGCGATCACGTCGATCATCGCGGGCAGTGTCTCGTCGGGCGCCGGGGCGGGTGGCGCGGCGAGCGACACCACGACCGAACGGCGCGCACCGGTTCGCGAGAGCGAGCAGACAGTGCGCGCATCGGAAGGCCAGCTCAAGTCGGCACGCGCCGACCTGCTACCGTCGCTGTCACTCACCTCCAACTATCAGCGGTTGTTCTTCCCGAACACCTTCCTGCCGTCGATCAACCAGTTCAGCGAGAACTGGACGGTCGGCGGATCCATCAGCTACTCGCTGTTCAGCGGCGGGCGCGTGGGCGGGCAGATCCAGGTCGCGCAGGCGAATCTGGACGAATCGCGCGCGCGCCTTCAGCAGTCGCGCGAGCTCGCCGCACTCGATACACGGATTGCGCTGAACCAGCTCGCGTCGGCACAATCGGCGTTCGAGGCAAGCCGGGGCACCGCGGGACAGGCGCAGAAAGCCTACAGCATCGACCAGCTCCGTTTCCGCGAGGGCATCTCGACGCAGACGGACCTCACGCAATCGCGCTTGCTGCTCGAGCAGGCCGTCGCGAACCAGGCGCAGTCGGCGCGCGACCTGGCTGTGGCGCGCGCGAGGCTCGCGCTGATCCGAGACCTCCCCATCAACACCGCGGCGCTTGGTGCCAGCGCGCAGCGCGCCAGCGCCCAGCAACAGCAGCAGCAGCAACAGACGCAGCAGTCGCAGCAGACACGCACACAATCCACCGCCGCCGGAGCCGCTGGCGCGGGACCAATCGGGAGCCCCACGCCATGAGCGAACACCGCATGAATGCGCCGCGCACCGCGGCACTGCTGGCCCTCACTGTCGTCGCGCTCTCGGCGACGGCCTGCAAGAAGGCGGACAGCGCCAGCGCCGCACCGGCAAAGGTCGAGACGATGCTCGTCGGACCCGAGAACGTCACTGTCGTCAAGGTGGAACAGATCAAGACGGGACCGGCGCTCTCCGGCGCACTCGCGCCGCTGAAGAGCGCCACGATCCGCGCGGAGATGTCCGGCGCCGTCATCCAGACGATGGCGGAGGCGGGGCAGGCGGTGCGTGCCGGCCAGCCGCTGGCACAGATTGACGCGGCCGTTCTGCGCGATCAAGCGCTCTCGGCGAAGTCTGCCGTCACGACCGCGGCAAGCAGCTACGAAATCGCTCGCCGCGATCTGCAGCGCAATGAGACACTCGAGAAGGCGGGCGCCATCGCGGAGCGTCAGGTCGAAACGAGCCGCAATCAGGTACTCAGCGCGCAGGCGCTGCTGGCCAACGCGCGCGCGGGGCTGGCGAACGTCCAGAAGATGATCGACAAGGCCAGTGTGCAAGCGCCGTTCGCTGGCGTCGTGTCTCAGCGCCAGGTAAGCGCCGGCGACGTCGTGTCGCCCGGCACCGCGTTGTTCACGGTCGTCGATCCGGGCAGCATGCAGCTGGAGGCCAGTGTGCCGGCCGAGCAGCTCGGCCAGGTACGTGTCGGCATGCCGATCGACTTCACCGTGAACGGCTATCCGAATCGGGCGTTCACGGGACGCATCACGCGGGTGAATCCCACGGCCGATCCGACCACGCGCCAGGTGAAGATCGTCGCCGCGATTCCCAATGCGGGCAACACGCTCGTCGGCGGCCTGTTTGCCGAGGGACGCGTGAACAGCGAATCGCGCACCGCGCCGATGCTTCCGCTCGCCGCCGTGGACGAGCGCGGCCTGCGTCCGTCGGTCATACGACTGAAGAACGGAAAGATTGAAAAGGTGGAAGTGCAGATCGGTATTCGCGACGCCGCGGCGGAAACGGTGGAGATCACCGCCGGCCTCGCGGCGGGAGACACGGTATTGCTCGGCGCGGCCCGCGGCATCTCGTCCGGGACGCCGGTGCGTGTGTCCGCGCCGTCCGATGCACGGAAGCAGTGATCTGACAATCGGCTGCACCTAAAACCTGAAGGGTCATCTCATGTTCATCTCGGATTTTGCGATCAGGAAACCGCTCATCACCGTCGTTTCGATGGTGGCGCTGGCTGTGTTCGGTCTGTTCGCACTGCTCAAGCTCAAGACAGACGAGTTCCCGGACGTCGCGCCGCCGGTGGTCGTCGTCGGCGTTGCCTATCCCGGTGCATCGCCCGAGGGCGTTGAGAAGGAAATCCTCGACCCCATCGAGGAGCAGATCGCCTCGATCAGCGGCGTGAAGCATATCAGCGGCAAGGCGTACGACGGATTCGGGCAGGTCGTCGTCGAGTTCGAGTTCTCGAAGAATCTTGCTGAGGCGACTCAGGAACTCCGCGACGCGATCTCGGCCAAGCGCGCCGACCTTCCGACGGAGATGAAGGAGCCGATCATCAAGAAATTCAACGACACCGATCGGCCCATCGTGTCCCTGGCGCTCACGAGCGCGACGCTTTCGCAAGCCGAACTCACGCGATTGGCCGATCCGACGATCACGCGCGAGCTGCGGTCGATCTCGGGGGTCGCCGAGGTAACCGTGTCGGGTAAGGTGGAGCGCGAGTTGACCGTGGAGCTCGACCCTACGCGGATGCAGGCTACGAAAGTGAGTGTGGGCCAGGTGGTGCAGGCGCTGCAGGCGCAGAACCTCGCGGCGCCGGTTGGCCGCGTGACAGGTGAGATGGACGAGCGCTCCATCCGCCTGAAAGGTCGGCTGGAAAATGTGCAGGAGTTCGGCGCGCTCGTCGTCGCAGACCGAAACGGCATTATCACGCGTCTCGCAGACGTTGCGAACATCCGCGATGGCACGGAGGAGCCGCGCACCATGGCCCTCTTCAATGATGGCCAGGCCGTCGGCATCGACGTCAAGAAGGCCAAGGGGTACAGCACCACCGACGTGAGCGACAAGGTGCGCGCCCGCGTCGAGCAGCTGCAGCCGACGCTCGGCAAGGGCACGAAGCTCGAGCTCGTGAAGGACTCCGGCGTGCGCGTGGACCACGCAGTGAGGAACGTCGAGGAAGCGCTGGTCGAGGGCGCACTGCTCACCGTGCTCGTGGTGTTCGTCTTCCTCAATTCCTGGCGATCGACCATCATCACCGGCCTGGCGCTGCCCGTGTCCGTGCTGGCCAGCTTCATCGCCGTCTGGGTCATGGGTTTCAAGCTCGAGACGATGTCGCTTCTCGGCCTTTCGCTCGCGATCGGAATCCTGATCGACGACGCGATCGTGGTGCGAGAGAACATCGTGCGTCATGTCGAGATGGGGAAAGACCACTATCTCGCGGCACAGGAGGGCACCGATGAAATCGGGCTCGCCGTCGCGGCTACCACGTTCTCGATTCTCGCAGTGTTCTTCCCGATCGGCTTCATGCCCGGCGTGGGCGGCCAGTGGTTCAAGCCATTTGCACTCACCATCGCGTGCTCGGTGTTCGTCTCGCTGTTCGTGTCCTTCTCGCTTGATCCGATGCTCTCCGCCTACTGGGCTGATCCGCACCAGACCGAGGACCAGAAGTGGTGGATCACGAAGAAGCTCGACGTCTTCAATCACTGGTTCAACAACCAGGCCGAGAACTACAAGAAGGTCATCGCATGGGCGCTGGACCATCGCTCGGCCATGCTCGCGCTGGCGGTCGGCACCTTCTTCGCATCGTTCACGCTCTTCACGGCCGGCCTGATCGGCTTGATGGCAGCGCTCTTCAGCGTCGGCGTCGTGGTGTTCTCACTCGTCAACAAGCGACTCCCGAGGCCAGTAAAAGTCGTCATCGGGATCGTTGGCGTGGCGATGTTTGTCATGCTCCCCGGTATCGTCACCAAGTCGGGACTCGCCGTTCGTACGGTCGGTGTCGGGTTCTTCCCTGAAGACGACAAGGCGGAGTTCACGGTTGCCATTGAAACACCACCTGGGTCGAACCTGTCCTACACTCGGTTGAAGGCGCAGGAGGCGGCGCGCATTGCCCGCAGCCACAAGGAAGTGCTCTACACGTACACGACGCTCGGCGGTGGTGCGTCCGGCACGGTGGACGAAGGCGCCATCTACGTGCGGCTTGTCCCGAAGGGCGACCGGAGCGCCAGCGCCGAGCAGTTCGCGCAGGTGCTGCGTGGCGAGATGAAGAACATCGCCGGTGTCACGCTGTCCGTGTTCACCAATGACTTCGGTGGCGGGCGCAAGACGCTGCAATACCAGCTGCGCGGCAACAGCCTCGCAGCGATGAACATCGCGGCCGAGCAGGTCATGGCGATCGTGAAGAGCACGCCCGGCGCGGTGGACGTAGGACTGTCCACGAAGGGTCAGAAGCCGGAACTCGACGTCGACCTGAATCGCGGTGTGGCCGGATCGCTCGGCGTGACGGTGGGCCAGGTGGCGCAAGCGCTGCGTCCCGCGTTCGCCGGCATCGATGCCGGCGACTGGCAGGACCCCGCGGGCGAGATGCGCAACGTGCAAGTGCGCCTCGTTCCCGAGAGTCGCCGCAATGCCGAGGATCTCCGCCAACTGCCGCTCGTCGTCATGGGTCAGAACGGCGCGCCCAGCACACTGCCGCTCGGCCAGGTGGCCACGGTGAAGCAGGGCATGGGACCGGCCATCATCGATCACTACGACCGCGACCTCGTCGTCTCCGTGGAAGCGAATGCGTCTGGCCGCGCGACCGGTGACATCACGAAGGATGTGCAGGCGAAGGTGGCCAAGATCACGCTACCACCCGGCGTTCGGTTCTCGCTGGCCGGCGACGCGCAACAGCAGAAAGAGGTCTTCGGGCAGATCTTCTTCGCGCTCGGCGTCGCGGTGATGCTCATGTACTTCATCCTCGTGGTGCAGTTCGGGTCGTTCCTGGATCCGCTCGCTATCCTGATGTCGCTGCCGCTGTCGCTCATCGGAGTGCTGATGGCGCTGTCGATCTCGGGATACACGATCAACCTGATGTCGCTCATCGGCGTCATCCTGTTGATGGGCATCGTGGCGAAGAACGCCATCCTCCTCATCGACTTCGCAAAGTGGGCCCGTGAGAAAGACGGCAAGCCACTCCGCGAGGCCCTGATCTCGGCGGGTGCGATTCGACTGCGACCGATCCTCATGACGACGTTCGCGCTGATCGCCGGCATGATTCCCGTGGCGCTCGGCAACGGGGAGGGTGCGCAGTTCCGTGCGCCGCTCGGCGTCGCGATCATCGGCGGCGTGCTCACGAGCACGTTGCTGACGCTGCTCGTGATCCCGACGTTCTATGAAGTCATGGACGAGGGACGCCATTGGCTGTCGCGCCGTTTCGGCTTCAGGCCGCCGATGACAGCGGAGCATCCGATTCCCCGGGGCGCTGTGCCCGCGATGGGCGACGACTGATCGCGATGCGCGCCAGTGACGGGATGAGCGTCGCTCGAAAGGCGAAGCGCGCCGAGATGCGGCGCGCAACGCTCGAGCTCGTGTTTGCGGTGCTCGCGCTCGACGCGGTCGCGATTGCCACCTGGTTCCTGGTGGTCGTTCACGCGGCGGACCGCACGAAATCGATCTACGTCGGTGCCTGGACCATCGCCACGGCATTCGTCGTGGCGATCTTCCTCAAGCGCGTCAGGACGGTGCGCCACGCGCGGACATCGCCGTAGCCTGCCGCACACCGCCACGCGCGACCGGTTCCTGACGGCCGAGTAGCGGCAACGGGCGCTGACTCGCATCGCGTGTCGCGCTCACGGGAGATACGCGGTGCAAGCGCAGGCGTGTCGAGCCCCATTCGCGGTGCAGTTGCTCGGCCAGTCGGCTGCCCGTTGCCTGCACGTGGCGCGAGAGGAGCTCGCGCACCCACAACTCCTCCGAGGGTGAAAGTCCGGTCTCCACGGCAACCCACTCGGAGTGCACGCGACGCGCGAGCGTGTCATCGCTGTCGAGGGCGAAGACCACGCCGCCAGTCATACCGGCGCCGAGATTGCGGCCGGTAGGGCCAAGAATGACGACGGCACCCGCAGTCATGTATTCCGCCGCGTGGTCGCCGGTGCCTTCGACGACAGCGACCGCGCCGCTGTTGCGCACGGCGAAGCGCTCACCCACGCTGCCGCCGAGGAACGCAGTGCCGCCGGTTGCGCCATAGAGCAAGGTGTTTCCCGCGATGACGTCGCCGACAGGATGGAAGCGCGCCGACGATGGTGGACGCACGACGATCTCCCCGCCGGACATTCCCTTGCCGACGTAGTCATTCGCCTCTCCGTCGACGACGAGCCGCATGCCCTCGACGCAGAACGCACCGAAGCTCTGGCCGGCCGATCCCCGGAAGCGCAGCTGCACCGTGCGGGGCGCGACGTGGCCGTTGTGGGTCAGCGCCACGATCTTCCCCGCGATGCGTGCGCCAACGGCGCGGTCGGCGTTGGTGATGGGAAGCAACATCTCCAGCGGGACGATCCGTCCATCATCCGCATGGAGCTCGCGCAGCACCCGCTCGTCGATGCCCGCGCCCGTGCGCGGGGGATCATTGCGTGGCTGGCTCGAACGACGAACAGAATCAACGGGCGTGGCGAGAAGAATGCGATCGAGGCGCACCCTGCTCGCCTTGCCATCTTCCGGCCGCCGCTGCTCGAGCAGCTCGGCACGCCCCACGAGATCCATGAGGCGGCGAACTCCGACGAGTGCGAGAATCTCGCGCACCTCTTCCGCGACCGCGACGAAGAACCTGATGACGTCCTCGGGCGTGCCCGCGAACTTCTTTCGCAGGTCTTCACGCTGCGTCGCAATGCCGACCGGACAGGTATTGAGATGACACTGGCGCGCCATCAGGCAGCCAGCGGCAACGAGCGCCGCCGTACCGAACCCGAATTCCTCCGCCCCGAGCATCGCGGCGATGACGACGTCGCGACCCGTCTTGAAGCCGCCGTCGACCTGAAGTCGAACACGACCACGCAGTCCGCCGCGCACGAGTGCCTGATGCGCCTCGCTGAGTCCGAGCTCCCATGGCGTGCCGGCATTCTTGATCGACCCACGCGGCGACGCGCCCGTGCCGCCGTCATGCCCGCTGATCTGGATCGAGTCGGCGAATGCCTTCGCGACGCCGACGGCGATGGTGCCGATGCCGGTCGAGGACACCAGCTTCACGCTCACGGTCGCATCCGGATTGACGCTCTTCACGTCGTAGATGAGCTGCGCCAGGTCCTCGATGCTGTAGATGTCGTGGTGCGGAGGTGGTGAGATGAGCGTCGTGCCGGCAACCGCGTGCCGCACCTTCGCGATGTGCTCCGTGACCTTCGCGCCGGGGATCTGCCCACCCTCGCCGGGCTTGGAGCCCTGCGCCATCTTGATCTGGATTTCGTCGGCGGACATGAGGTACGCCGCCGTGACGCCGAAGCGGCCCGACGCCACCTGCTTGATCCGCGCGCTGGCGCGATCGCCGGTGGGCGACGCACCCCAGTGCAGCTCCGGTGACTCGCCTCCCTCGCCGCTGTTGCTGCGCGCACCAATGCGGTTCATCGCGATGGCGATCGTCTGCTGCGCTTCGGGAGACAGTGAGCCGAGTGACATCGCGGCGCTCATGAAGCGCGGCAGGATATCCTCGACAGGCTCGACATCATCCAGCGCGATGGACTCGCCCGCCTTGAATTCGACGAGGTCGCGCAACGCCAGCGGCGCACGGGCATGCACCAGGTCGGCGAACGCCTGGTACTCGAGACGACCACCTTTCTTGATGGCGGCATGCAGCGCCTTCACGACCTTCGGCTCGAAGGCATGCGCCTCGCCGTCCTTGCGATAGCGATGCCATCCCCCGTCTTCGAGCGCCGCTTCGTCCGCGAACGCCGCGCGGTAGCGGGCAAGCGTCTCCCCGGCGATACCCGCGATGCCGATGCCGCTCACACTCGACGGCGTGCCCGTGAAATGGCGCGCGATGACGTGATTCGCGATGCCGATCGCCTCGAACAGGCCGGCGCCGCGGTAAGAGCGCAGCGTCGAGACGCCCATCTTGGCGAGGATCTTCCGCAGTCCTTTCGTGAGCGCCGACCGATAGTTCGCGAACAGCGAATCGATATCTGATCCGTCCGTGTCCTTCGTCTGCGCGACCGCGAAGGCAATCGCCGAATAGCCAATGCGCGGGCACACCGCGTCGGCGCCATAGCCGAGCAGCGCCGCCAGGGCGTGGTCGTCGCGAGCGTCACCGGCGTCGACGACAATGCTCGTCCCAAGGCGCAGTCCTGCGCGCACGAGATGCTGGTGCATCGCGGCCGACGCGAGAAGCGTCGGGAGGGCGGCATGGGATGCATCGACGCCGGCGTCACTGAGGATGAGGCAGGCCGCGCCTTCGCGCACCGCCTTGTCGCCAGCGGCAACGAGCGTGTCGAGTGCGCTCGCGAAACCCTTCGCGTCCTCGGAGGGGTCGAACAACAGGCTGAGACGATGGGCGCGCCACCCGTCGCCCTGGAATGCGAGCAGCGCATCGACATCGCCGCTCGCGAGCACTGGATGATCGAGATACACGTGCGCGCCGGGCAGCGGTCCGTCGGCGAGCAGCGGGCCGGACACGCCGAGCCTGACGTCGAGTGACATCGCGAGGCCTTCGCGCAACGAGTCGATGGGCGGGTTGGTGACCTGCGCGAAGCGCTGACGGAAGTACGCGAAGAGGAGCCGCGGCATCGGCGACAGCACCGAGAGCGGCGCGTCGTCGCCCATCGAGCCGAGTGGCTCGATGCCTTCGTTGTACATGGGGCCGAGCACGAGCAGGAGTTCTTCGCGCGTGCAGCCCATGGCGCGGAGCGCGCGCACGTCGACCTGCGCAGGTTCCGCATCAAGGGCAGAGGCGCAACGCACGTCGTCCAACGAAATGCGACGATCGGCGAGCCAGTCCGCATACGGGAGACGCTCGGCAAGCTCGCCATGAATCTCCGCCTCCTCGCGCAACAGGCGGCGCTCCAGGTCGACGACGAGCATGCCGCCGGGTCCGAGGCGTCCGCGGCGAACGACGCGTGACTCGTCGAGATCGAGCACGCCGACTTCGGACGAGACGAGGACGAGATCGTCGGTGGTCACGAGATAGCGCGCGGGGCGGAGGCCGTTGCGGTCGAGTGCCGCGCCCACGACGCGACCGTCGCTGAACACGACGAGCGCGGGTCCGTCCCATGGCTCCATCAGCGACGCCTGATAATCGAAGAAGGCGCGTACGTCGTCGGACATCTCCTCGTCGTGCTCCCACGCGGGCGGCATCAGGAGCGTCATGCCATGCGGGAGCTCGCGTCCGGAGGCGGTGACGGAGACGAGCGCGTCGTCGAGGCTGGCCGAATCGCTGGTGCCTGGCGCGATGCGCACCTCGGCCAGTCGCTTGCCGCGGGCGGGATCGAAGGAGACGAGCTGCTGGCCGCGCGCGTGCATCCAGCGCCGGTTGCCGACGATCGTGTTGATCTCGCCGTTGTGCGCGACGAGCCGGAATGGCTGCGTCATCTTCCACGACGGCGCGGTGTTCGTGCTGAAGCGCTGATGGAAGATCGCAAAGGCCGTCTCGTACGCGTCGTTCCGGAGATCCGTGAAATAGGCGGCGAGATCCGTCGCACGCACGAGCGCCTTGTACACGAGCGTGCGATGGCTCAGGGACGCGACGTAGAGGTCCTCGAGGCCGGCGTAGCCTGTCCGGAGCTCGACGGCGCGACGCGAGGCGACGAGCAGTGCCTCGAAGCGGTCCGCGGGCATGTCCGCGGGACGCGGCACGAGCGCATGGAAGAGCGATGGCCGTGAGTGGCGCGCCTTCTCACCGAGTGCGTCGACGTCGACTGGCACCGTGCGCCACTGGCACGAGGGCAACTCGTGGTCGGCGAGCACTTTCTCGACCAGGCCGCGCGCGATTTCCGCGGCGGTGGGATCGAGCGGAAGGAAGAGGAGCCCGACCGCGAGGTTGCCGTCGCTGCACTCGATGCCGAGCGCCTCGACCTCCGGCCTGAGCAGGGTGAACGGGATCTGGGTCATGAGGCCTGCGCCGTCGCCGGTACGACCGTCGGCGTCGACCGCACCGCGGTGCGCCATGCGGCCAAGTGCCTCGAGGGCGTTCGTCAGCAGCGCGTGGCTGGCGCGACCCTGGATGTCGGCGAGAAAGCCGACACCGCATGCGTCCTTGACCTGCTCGTCGAATCCCACTGTCCCGTCGAACGCCTCGTCCCGCACAGACCCCTCCATTCCGGTACACAGGGATGATGACGGGTTCGGATCCATGCGTCCAACACAATTAACTCATGCTGGTCATGCGCTAAACGCATACATTGATGCAGGTCAACCAAGGCAGAGCTGACAGTCCGTCAGCAGTCTGCAGCAGTAGGGAGAGAGGGCGGAACGGCTGCATGGTGGCCGAGTATCCCTCCAAACGGCGTCACTCCTGACTGACCCAGACAGCTGACCAGATCGATAGCTCTACCCTGGTTTCTGTCGCAGAAAGCTGAGCCGACTGTCAGCCTTGCCTTTTTCTGCCGCCAGTGTTCGCGCGCACAGTGAGGTTATAGTGGACGTACGCCAACTCGAGATGTTCCGCGCCGTCGTGGAGGAAGGCTCATTCACGAAAGCGGCCCTGCGGCTGCACGTCTCCCAGTCCGCCGTGAGTCGGCAGCTCCAGCTCCTGGAGGCGGAGCTCGGCGGACCGCTGCTGCATCGCTCCGTGAAGGGGGTAACCCTGACGGCGGAAGGACAGCTGCTGCTCCGGACCGCGAATCGCATCCATCGCGACCTGCGGGAAGCGGTGTGGGAGATCTCCGAGACGAAGAAGCTCAAGCGCGGCCAGCTGCGCATTGCGGGCGGAAGCAGCGTGTGTCTCTACGTCCTGCCCTCGCTCCTCAAGCGCTTCCGGGCACAGTTCCGCGACGTCGACCTTCTCGTGAAGACGGGGAGTACCCAGGCCGTGCTCCAGTTACTCCGCAATCACCAGCTCGACCTGGCGCTGCTGACGCTTCCCGTTACGGGCACGGATCTCGAGGTGAAGCCTGCGCTGCGCGAGGAGCTCGTGATCGTCACGGCGCCGAAGCATCCGCTCACGAAGCATCGCACGATCGACGCGCGGACGTTGTCGGAGCACCCGCTCGTCCTGTTCGAGCCGGGATCGAACACCCGGATCCTCGTGGATCAGTTCTTCGCCGACCAGCACATCCCCATGAACGTCGCGATGGAGACGGAGAGCGTGGAGATCATCAAGGCGATGGTCGCGAGTGGACTCGGGATCGGCATCGTCCCTTACGTCGCCATTGCCGGTGACATGCGCTCGAAGCGCTTCGCGTGGGCACGCGTGCGTGGGCAGCGGCTGCAACGCGAGCAGGCGTGGGTCTACCTCAAGTCGGACTATCTACCACGGCCAATCCTCGAGGTGCTGAAGGTCTTCGAGGACATGAAGCACGACTTTGGGGGGAGGCCGCCTGGATAGGATGAATAGGATGATAGGATGATAGTATAGGACGATAGGAGGGCTAACGGTAACGGCGCTCGGGACTCCGCCTCCCAACAAGGTCACGGCACAA
>JBKJUW010000053.1:0-57999 GCA_046589725.1 Gemmatimonadaceae bacterium | reverse complement strand
CGCCCTATCGCGTCACAGCAGGTGACGTCGGCACGCTGGTCACCACCGAGTTTCTCGGCATGGGTGTGGCGGCGACGCTGCTCAGCGACAATACGGGCGACAATCTCGGATGGGGCCTGGTGGGAACTGGTTTCATGCTCGGTGCCATCGCCGGCGACCGGCTCCTGGTGCGGCCGTTCGATCACACGGAATCCGACGCGAGGCTGCTCCAGTATGGGTCGTTCGCCGGCGCGCTCGTCGGGCTCATCGCTCCAGTACTCGTTCAGACCGGCAACAGCCACGTGATCTTCGGCGCCGCGACGGCGGGCGGTATCCTGGGCGCAATTCTCACCGAGCAGTTCATCAAGCCGCCCGAGGCGAATGCCGGTCTCGGTGGGACTGGCTCGAGAGCGCGGGAGTCAGGCCGCGCGAGCGGGGTGAGTGTCCGGTTCTCACCGGAATCGATGATGTTCGCGAAGATGGGCCTGCGCGGCGAGCACTCCATTCTCTCGCTGACATTCTGAGCGCGGCGTACTGATTCTACTGCTGCTGGACCGCGACGGCAGTTGGTGGATCTGCTTCGCGCTCGTTCCGACATCCGGGTCCGATGTCCGCCTTTTCCGGTGTTTCCGCCAACCGTCGTCGCGGTTCCGTATTTCCAGTCCGGCTGGCGGATTGGCCTCGTTGCGGCTACCGTATAAAACCCGAAACGTCCACCTCGACCACGACACCGATGGCTTTCCCCGAGGGCCTCTCCCCCGCCCAGCTACTCTACCCGGATCTCGACTCGGAACTTGCATCGACGCGCAAGATGATCGCGCTCGTTCCAGACGGAAACGACGAGTACCGTCCGCACGACAAGTCGATGAAGCTCGGGCCACTCACAACACACATCGCGGAGCTTCCGTCGTTCGGCAAGGTGCTGCTGACGACGGAGATGCTCGACTTTGCCGCAACGCCCTTTGCGCCCAAGGCGTTCAACACGACGGCCGAGCGTCTGGATGAGTTCGACCGGAACGCGGCGGAGTTCACGTCCGCGGTCGGGGGAGCCACCTGGGCCGACCTCTCGCAGCGCTGGCAGCTGCGCATGGGCGAGGCAGTGTATGTCGACGACCAGAAGTCGAATCTTGTACGGTCATTCGCGATCAACCATCTCGCGCACCATCGCGCACAACTTGGCGTTTACCTTCGCCTGCTTGGAGTCGCCATACCCGGCACGTACGGACCATCGGCGGACGAGATGTAACGCTCTTGCTTGAACCGCGACGACAGTTGGCGGAGTGTCGGAAAGAACGGACATCGCATTTTTCTGTTGTTTCCGCCAACTGTCGTCGCGGTTCCGCAGTACCCGGGTCAGCTCACGGTATAGCTGCGCACCCCGCAGCTTTTTCACACTGCGGATCGATCGGCACGAGGTGAAGTCGCAGCAGCTCCCTGTTGACCGCAACGAGATCGGTCGTGTAGACCTTCGCCAACGCGTCGGTGTAGCCCTTCAGCTCCGTGGTGAGAATGCCGAAGATTTCCGGCATCGTGTTGACCGGCGCGCCATCGCCACGCTCGGCCATCGACATCAGGTTGGCGAGGCGGTTGTTGACCTTGATGGGAAAGTTGAGCGGGTCCTGGCCACTCTGGTTACGCACCTGATAGATGTTTTCCTCGACGGCGGACACGTGCGTCTTCAGCGTGTCGCCGGTGGACTTGAGGGTGGCGTCGGACGATTTGGTGTAGCGGTCGGCAAGCTGCGCCTTCACGCGACGGATACCGATCACGGATTCGTTTGCCTCGTTCGCCTTGTCGCGGACCCTCTTCGAGAAGGCGTACTGTGCCCGCATGTCGGCATTGCTGACGTCGGCGAGGCGCGGGTTGCGGGCGACAATGGCTGGCGTGGTCAGCGACTGACCGTCCGCGGTAAGGCGAACGGTGTACCTGCCCGGTGGGACGACTGGGCCGTTGGTGCCCGCGCCCCAGAGGATCATTCCCGGAAACGACGCGATGCCCTGGGTGCGAAGGTCCCACGTGAGGTGATTGAGCCCCGCTGCCTTTGGCAGCATCGGTCCCGTACCGCCGCGACGCCCTCCGCCCGCCGCCGCCGCGGCGGCCGCGCGCGACGCGGAATCCGGGTGCGTTGTATCCGGCTCGAATGTGCGCAGCACGGTGCCCGTCGAGTCGAGGATCTCGAGCTTTGCGGCGGTTGGTGCGGTCTTGAATGAATACGCGATCGGCATGCCGGCGCCCGAGCGCACCGCGACGGGCGGCACGTACACGTGCGCGCTCGAAGCGAGAATGGCCGGCGTCGCCTGACGGAGCGGCCCAACGTTGTCGAGTACCCAGAAGCCGCGGCCGTGTGTCGCAATCGCGATCTCGTTGCCCTCCACGATCAGGTCGGACACCGGCACGTCGGGCATGTTGAGGGCGAGCGAGCTCCAGGATGCGCCATCGTCCTGGGACATGTACACACCATGCTGTGTCGCCGCGAAGAGCTGCCCCTTTCGGGCGGGGTCCTCCCGCACTGCGTGGACGTATGCATCGGGACGGATGCCCGCGACGATCTTCGTCCACGTCTTGCCGTAGTCGGTCGTCCTGAAGATGTACGGCGCGACATCGTTCAGCAGTGGCTTGCGCACCGACACGTACGCTGCCCCGTCGTTGAACTTCGAGGCGTCGATCTGGCTGACGCGCCCAAACTCGGGCATGCCCGGCGGCGTCACGTTCGTCCAGTGCTTGCCGCCATCGCGCGTGACGTGCACGAGACCGTCATCGGACCCGGTCCAGATGGTGTTCGTCGTCACCTTGCTCGGACCCACCGAGAAAATCACGCCGTACACCTCGGGCCCATTCATGTCGCCGGTAATCGGACCGCCGGAGTGTCCCTGCGTCTTAGGATCGTGGCGCGTAAGATCGCCGCTGAGGAGCGTCCAGCTACGGCCACCGTTCGTCGAACGCCACAGGCGCTGTGACGAGACATAGAGCGTCTTCGGATCAACAGTCGAGAAAATGATCGGATACGTCCACTGCCACCGCTCCCTGATATCCTTGCTCGGCTCGCCGGAGTAGAACCAGGGATACGGATTCACCTCGCGGTGGATATCGGTGCGCCGGTTGTACTTGTCGAGATAGCCGCCGTTGTTGGTGCCCGAGTAGAACAGGTCCGGCTCGAGCGGATCGGGCGCGATGTATCCCGGCTCGCCGCCGCCGGCCTGATACGACTCTGCCATGCCGCCGAGCGTGATGTCGTTGGCGCCGAGTGCGCGGGTGGTGGCGCTGTCGTCGCCTGCTGTGGCACCAGGGCCGCGGCCTCCACCCCGACCACCACGTCCGCCAGCGGCGCCGCCGGCTCGGCCCTGCGCGGCCTCGAAGGCTGCCTGGTTCCAGTTGAACGGTGTGCACAGCGTGGAGTTGTCCTGCTGTGAGCCGCAGACGTGAAACGGAATGTGATTCGTCGAGGCGATATGGTAGAACTGCTCGGTCGGGAAGTCCTCGGTCGTCCACTTGCCGCCCGTGTTCGTCGACACCGCGCCACCGCCGTCATTGCCCACGACAAGGTGGGTCGTGTCGTCGGGATCGATCCAGAGGTCGTGCAAGTCGCCATGCGTGCCGCTGCTGATGTTCACGAGCGTCTTGCCGCCGTCCGTGGAGCGGAACATGGACGTGTTCTGCATGTAGACGACGTCCTGGTTGCGTGGATCGGCGTGCACATGCGTGTAGTAGAAAGCCCGCTGACGGATATCGCGGCTGCCGTTCACGAGCGCCCAGGTTGCGCCAGCGTCGTCGCTCTTGAAGAGGCCACCGCTGTCGTTCTCGACCAGTGCGTAGATGCGATTGGAGTTGGCGCCCGAGACCGCGACACCGATGCGTCCGTCGAGGCCGAGCTGTGGCAGTCCGTTGTTGCGCGTGATCTCTGTCCACGACTCCCCGCCATCGGTGCTCTTGAACAATCCGCTGCCCGTGCCGCCGCTCGACATCGTGTACTCGTTGCGGAAGGCTTGCCACAACGACGCGTACATGACGTTCGGGTTCGTGCGGTCGATGCTGATGTCGATGGCACCCGTCTTGTCATCACGGTAGAGCACCTTGCGCCACGTCTTGCCGCCGTCGGTGCTCTTGAAGACGCCACGCTCGGAGCTCGGGACGGAGTACTTCCCGAAGCTGGCGACGAAGATGATGTCCGGGTTGGTGGGATGGATGCGAATCTTGGAGATGGCGTCGGACTGGCCGAAGCCCACATGCGTCCATGTCTTGCCGGCATCGCTCGATTTGTAGACGCCGTCGCCCGGCATGATGTTGCCGCGAATGCAGGATTCCCCCATGCCGATGAAGACGACGTCGGGATTGCTCTCGCTCACCGCGACGGCTCCGACACTCGCGCTCTTGATCTGGCCGTCCGTGACAGGCGCCCAGTTGTCGCCGGCGTCGGTGGTCTTCCACAGCCCGCCGCCCACGGCGCCAAAGTAGGCCTCCTTCGGACGCCCCTTCACGCCGGAGACCGCGATGGAACGGCCTCCGCGATCTGGTCCGATGTTGCGCCACTTGTACGAGGCGAGGAGCGTTGAATCGAGCGCCGCCGCGGGTACGACCTGTGGTCCCGGCGCGGCGAGTGAGTCAGAGCTCGAGGAAACGATTGTCGCGGCAGCCGCCGCGGGAATCGCAAGGACGATCAGATGACGAAGCGAGAGCATCGTGGACTCGTTGAAGGCGATTTGAATTGGTCGTGCAACGTTGCTGACTTGCGACGGGACTGGCAAGATTGTCGTGCGTGCCCTACCGCGATCGGGCGCCGAGCGTGCGGATGTATCGGATGAGCGACTCGACCTGCACGTCGCTCAATACGCCGCGATACGTCGGCATTCCGGGTTCGAAGCCCCTCACGATCTCGCTCGCCGGATCGAGGATGGAGCGGCGGAGGTATGCGTCGTCGGCCTTGCGGGTGGCGCCGGATGTCAGGGTTACGGCAGCGCCGTACAGTCCCTTGAATGTCGGACCCGTCTTGCCAGCGAGCGTGCCGTCAATCGAATGACATCCGACGCATCCCTTCTCCTTGTACAGTGTTGCGCCGAGCGCTACTGACGAGACCGAGGCATTCGCAGGGGTGCCACTCGGCGCCCGTGCTGCCGCGATCGCATCAGCGCGCCAGTTCAGTGATCCGAATCCGGCACGGGTAAGATCGAGCGAATCGATCGCGTGAACCGTCAGGTAGAGCGTGTCGCGCAGAACGGTGCCGGCACGGCTCTTCACGTCGTAGGAAAGCTGCATCTGCATCGCCGGCTTCATTTCCGGGACGACAACCAGCAGCGTGCGTCCGTCGGCCGAGAGGTGCGGACGCAGGGTCAACTGGTCCTGCCCCGGTGCGCCGTCGAGCTTGTAATGGCCGGAGCCGTATGCCGAACTGCGGACGTAGTTCCAGCGCTCGAGGTGATAGCGCGCTGCATCGGTCGCTGTCTTCGCATCCAGTGGCGTCGCGAAGCGGACGAGGATGCCCTGCAGTCCCGAGTGCACCGCCAGCGGCAGCCGACTTTCACGCCCCGTGTAGCGCAGGCGGACGAGGCTCGACACTTCCTTTGCGTTGGAGCCCCACACGCTGAACCCGGCGAGATAGAGCTGGCCGTCGCCCGGGCCAACGCGACCCTTGAGCGTTGGCGCGCTGTATATCCCTGGCAGTGCGATGATCGCGCCCTGCACTGCGCCGCGGGTGCTGTCGACGTAAACGCGAAACGGCCCGGGCCTGCCGTAGGAGAGGTGGACGAGTGCATCGCCACCGAATCCCATGCGTGAGCCCGCGAACACTTCACCAGCACCGGACTGGTCGACCTCATGCGGAATCCAGAGGAGCGGAAGTTCGGGTGTCAGCAGGGGAGCTGGCCGGTGCGCCGTCGGAATGACTCCGTAATAGCCGCCCTCCTTCAGGAGGAAGACCGGCGTTGCTGGAACGAAATTCCCCTGCTGATCCGAGGAAGCGATGGCTCCTGTTCGAGGATCCACCCCGATGATCGGCTCGCGGAGTCCTGTGGCGAAGGTGTGAATCGAGCGACCGTCGGCGGAAACCTCCTGGACCGTGCCGCTCTGGCGCGAGCCGGCGCGAAAGCCCGGCATGATGACGGCTGAAGTTTTCGGTCCGTTGTCGAGTGCGCCGCCGATCGCGAGATAGAATCCGCCGCCAGGCTTGGCCGACATGCCGAGCGGAAACTCGCGCGATTCGCCGGACTGCTCGTTCAGGTTGCTGAAGTTCTCGTAGTCGTCAGCTTCGCCATCGCCGTTTGTATCGCTGAGCCGCACGAGGCCCTGGCGGTCGTACACATAGATCGTGTCGTGCACCACGGCGATGCTGAGGGGCTCATAGAGTCCCGATGCGAATCGCTTCCATTCGATTTTTGCGAGCGAGCGATCCATTCCCGACACGATCCACACGTCGCCCTCGAACGTGACAACCGCCGCTCGGCCATCGCGAAAGAAATCGAGATCGGCGACGCGCACGTTCCGTCGCCATGGATTCGAGAGTGGCAGCGTCAGCCGGTCGAGCACGTAGTCTGCGGTATCTGCGGACGTCTTGCCGACTGTTGTCACCGTGCCAGCCCAGTGTGGGGTGCCACCTCGCTCGTAGTCGGCCATGCGCATGGGCGTGGCCATCATCGCGGTGAGTGCTTCCTTATCGCTCGAGCGGCCGCGCCAGGCGATGACGCGGAACAGCAACGCCGGGGTATTGGCCGGAATGCGCAGCGTCACATATCGATTGTCCACGACTGCGAGCTTCGCACCAACAGGGGCATTGGTCACGCCGATGGCGGTCGTCGTATCCGATGCCGAGGTGACGATGGCGACGTTGTCGCGTACGTCGACCGTTCCTCCCGCGGGGACCTCGGCCACGACGAGTGTCAGCGCCGTCTTCGTGACGGTGGTCCTGAAGGTTCGCGTGATGCCGACCTGTCCGGCCGAGGCGATGCTGCCCACCTGTTCGTGGACGTCGGTACCGCCCACGGTGTATGAAAGCACCGCCTCCTTGCCAACGACGCGCACCCCGTTCCATCGCGCCTGCTCGGCGGCGAGCGGTCCGCGTCCGACGGCGGTCGGATCGGGGCCTGCGGGACGGGGATCGCGGAAGTCAGGATCTCCGCTCGTCCACCCCGGGTACACCCCGGTGGCAATGATGGGCTTGCCGAGGATTCGGGAAATCGCGTTGTTCTTGTTGCCCGGCTCCTGATAGGAAATCTGGGCCATCGTCGTCAGCGAGACGAACGCGCCGCGCCATGCGGCGGAGATGCGCAGCAGGTCGGTATCGAAGCACGCGTAGCTCTCGTTGCCGAGTATGAGCACGACGCAGCGGACGGCGAGGTTTCGCTCGGGGAATCCGGCGCCAAGCTTGCCCGCATCGACGGTGGAGACAATGAACGGGAAACCCGGCTCGACGAAGTCTGCGAATGGATTGTCATTGCGCGGCACGGCGATCGCCGTGGTGGCGAGCAGGCCGGCAACCGCGACCAGGTTCAATACGGTTCTGTTCTTCACGCGCGAATAGGGGCGAAGGCTGCGCTCACGAACGGGCGATTCACCTAGCATACGTCGGTGCACCGCGATTCGCTCCGTCTAGATTTGAAGCAAGTGCTTTGTTTCCTCGGCACCAGAGGCGCCATGCGAATCACGTTCCGCGCGTTTATAGCTCTCGTGCTCCCGCTCCTCGCTGCCTGCGGGAATGGACCGACCGGCTTCAGCGGCTACGATCCCGCGGTCCGGGTAGTGAATGCCTTCACCGGACCCGTCGATGTCCTGATCGATGGTGCAACCGCTTCGGCCTCACTCGCCGCGGGCGCCATCAGCAACGTGTACGCTCGGAACGGGGCACATACGTTGATGATTCGTCCGGCGGGTACGACGACGTCTACCTCGCAGACGATCATCACGTCCTCGGGAGTATTGAGCACCATCGCAGTGGTCAGGACGCAGAACGGCACCATCTCCACCGCGGTGCTCGATGATACGGGCAGCGTCGCCCCTGCGGGCTTCACGAAGGTCCGCGTGCTTCACATGGCGCCGAATGCCGGGGAACTGCAGGTGTATCGCACGCAGCCGGACTATCAGACGCCGGTGTCGTGGCAGTTTCCGTTCACGTATCAGGCGCAGCCGAACTCGCTCAGCGCGCCGTTCTATCAGAGCACGGTCGGGACGTGGGAGATCCGGATCTGGCAGACACCAGTTGGCGCGTCAGGGTGGGCGACGGCGCCGGTCAAGATCGTGATCCCGCTGGCCAGCGGTGAGAAGAAGACGGTACTGATGCTGGACAAGCCCGGCGGCGGTGTACGCTACGAGCTACTGTAGGCAGGCCGTCACGAAGCACACTAGCCCAGCAGCTCGGCCACCTCGGCGAGGCTCAACAGCCGCCACGCGCCGGGCGCCAGAGTGCCGAGTTCCAGGCCGCCCATCGATCGGCGATGCAGGTGTTCCACGCGATTGCCTGCTGCTGCGAACATGCGCCGCACCTGATGGTATCGACCCTCGGTAACGGTGACACGCGCGCGTCGCGGCCCCAGCACGTCGATCGTCGCTGCGCGCAATGGAGTCGTCTCGTTATCAAGCATGAGCGTTCCGCTGACGAACAGCGCCACCTCGTCGCCGCGAAGGTCGGTGGCGAGCTCGGCGTCGTAGACCTTGGGCGTGTGCGTGCGCGGCGACGTGAGCCGGTGATTGATGCCGCCGTCGTCCGTCACGAGCAGCAGCCCTGACGTGTCGCGATCAAGTCGGCCGACTGGCGCCATGACGGGAGACCGTAGCAGGAAACGCGGTGGAAGCAGGTCGTAGATCAGCTTGCTCGCGTCCTTCGTGGAACACACGTAGCCCACTGGCTTGTGGAGCATGATCACCGAGCCGGGCGGTGCATCGAGCGGCTTGCCCGCGAGGAGAAGCTCGTCGTGCACGAAGGCGTCGCCGTCGCGGACGATGCTGCCATCGGTTCGCGTGACAGCCTGTTGCTTGACGAGCAACGTGACGTCGCGACGCGTGCCGTAGCCGAGGTTGGACAGGTATTTGATGATCTTCATCTCAGCCGGCCACGCGCGTTGCGGTGAGCACCTTGAACCGCGGTCCGTCATGCAGGTTCGCGACGTTCCCGAAGCGATGCTTGATTGCCTGTTCGTACGGCAGCGTGCGATTCGCCACGAGGAACATGCGACCGCCCTGGGCCAGCACGTCATGCGCGTCGCTGATGAACTGGTTGGGGACGTCGAGGTCAGTCGCCTTGCCGACGTGAAAAGGGGGATTGGTGACGACGACGTCGAAGCGCTCTTCGAGTACGGCACCAGCAACGTCACTCGCCAGCGCGCGCCAACCCACGATGCCATTTACCTCGGCCGTCCGAGCGGCAGAGCGCACGGCCTCGATGTCGGCGTCCACCATCGTGATGCGGCCACTACCCGAAAGTGACGACGCCGCCATGCCGAGTGCGCCTGCGCCACAGCCGAGATCGAGTACGGAGTCGCCGTCGTGAATCTCCATGACGTCAGCGAGTATGGACGTGGCTTCGTCGACGTGCTCCCACGAGAAGACACCGGGTCTCGTGCACAGCCGGTATGTTCGGCCCCGCAGTGTCGCGTCGACATCCCTGTAGTTGTTGCTGTCTAGCATGGCGACGTCCACCCCATCGGGAAGCGTGCACGCCAAGGTGCGCTTCACCGCGCTGATGACGCGGTGGCTGCTGTCGCGCCCGAGGACGCGCGCATTGCCGAACAACGTCTCGATCGTTCCCGTTGCGCTCTTGATTCCTTCGTTGTTGGCGCCCGCGATGTAGCAGCGACCCCCTGGTTTCAGGGTCGAGAATGCGTCGACCAGGAGTTGTAGCAGCGCGAGTCGCTCCTGAGGGATGCGAATGACCACCGCGTCTGCGACAAGATCAGCCGGCAGCGCCTGCATGCCGTGCCCGGCAAACACTTCGCCGTTCCTGATGCCATTCGCATCGAGCGTGCGTCGCGCCGCTTCCACCGACACGATATTGCGATCGGCGAGGTACACACGACCATGGGGTGCGGATACCGCCGTAACCGCCGCGGCAAGCCCATTCCCGCAATGCAGGTGCACCACGACATCACTGGTCGCCACTTTCGCGTGCTCCGCGAGCAGCAACGCAGCGGGGTCGAGACGGCCGTGTGCAAACACGCCGGCTTTCGTGGCGACCTCATACGAGCGGCCACCGATTTTCGCCGAGTAGGTGCGCCAGGTGCGGTACGCCGAGTCGCTCATGCCAGCGACCGGACTTCGCTGCCGGAGAGCATGCGCCATTCGCCCTTGGGCAGCGGGCCGAGCGTGAGCGGGCCGATGGAGATGCGAATGAGTCGAAGTACCTCGATGTCGAGCTCGGACAATAGTCGACGGATATGCCGGTTCCTTCCTTCGTCCAGCACGACCTCTACCCAGGCACTGCTGCGCGACCCCACGCGGATCAGCGAGGCACGAACGACGTCGAGACGTTCGCTGCTGCTCGCTTCGGTTACGCCGGCAGCAATGCGTGAGATGGAGGCCGCATCGATCAGGCCTTTCACCTGCACGTGGTACACCTTCTCCACATGCGACGTGGGATCGAGCAGCCGCGAGGACCATCGCGAATCGTTGGTGAGAAGCAGCAGCCCCTCACTCGCCTTGTCCAGTCGACCTACTGGCGCAACGAACGGCAGCGTTGATCCCTCGAGACACTGGTAGATGGTGGGTCGGCCCTGGGGATCATCGCGCGTGGTCACGAGGCCGCGCGGCTTGTTGAGCGCGATGTAGACGCGCTCCGCACGCACCACGGCGGCATCGTCGATCTCGATGACATCGCGTTCCGGCGAGACGCGCACGGCGACGGCGCGCGCCACCTTCCCATTCACCTTTACCCGGCCGGACTCGACCAGCCGCACGCCCTCGGCGCGGGAGCAGGCTCCAAGCTTCGAGAGCGCTCGTGGCAGGCTGACGGTTCCATCAGCAGCGGAATCTGGTTGCGGAGGCACGGGAACAAATTACGCCGGTGAGCGGTGCGGGATCATCTCACTCCGCTTGCGACAGCTCCCGTTCCGCGGCGCCCAGCAGTTCCCTCAGTCCCCGCGCCTCGCCCGTCTCCCGCAGATTCGTGAGATGGGACCACACGCCGCGAAGGACGTTGAGGTAGCGAGCGCGTTGCTGCGACACGACCTCGCGGCGATCCCTCATCTGGAGGATCAGCTCCAGCTGCCGATCCACGAGTGCGGCCAGCTCATTTTTTCCTGCCTCTCCCTTGCCGCCCGAATTTCCGCGCAGTTCCGCCAACTGCGCCGTCAACCGGTCGATTTCTGCGTCGCTCGCCAGCGCGGTGAGCGACGCGATGTTCGCGTCGTCTTTTTCGATTGCGTGCACGAGCGAACGCGCAGTATTGCGAGCCGCGTTCGCGATTGCCCCGTGTGCCTCTGCGATAGACGCCACGAGTTCCTCGATGGCGCGCAAATGATCTCGCACCGAATCGCGATTGGGCTGTCGAACGCCGTCCGTGGGATCGAGCAGCTGCGCGATGTGCGGTTCGCTCCAGCCCGGCGACCTGGTCGTCGCGCCAAAGAGCACCCGCATCGACTCGCCCCACGTGAGTGGACGACGCATCGCCCAGACGATCGTACCGAACATCACGGCCCCGGCTCCCAGAACCAGCGTCCATTCCATCGTGACGAACCACACTGGTTCGCCACTCCCGGTGGCCTGCGCGAGCTCCGCGGCGAAGCGCTGCCGCATCAGGATCATGAACGGCAGCGCCACGAAGAACACGCTCATCACCCTGCGCACGGCGCGAGCCGGCCAGGGCAGCAGTCGCCACAAGTCATTCGGACGACGCAGCGCCCTCGGCCACCACATCCCCCACCATTCCGGCGGCCAGAACGCGACGGTCGCAAGCTCCCGCGCGCGCAGCCCGTGTCGACCCGTGTTGCGGATGTGCAATGCGAATCCGATCGGCACGAGGAGCGCGATGAGCAGCAGCAGCGTGCGCTCCCCGGCGGAGCTGAACTTTCGAAACGCGAGCAGCGTCCACGCCAGCGCCCAGAGCATTGCATACGGGCCGAACGCCGGCAGGTCGCGCAGCGACTCGGGCAGGTGCGTCGCCCCCGCTTCGCCGGCACGGGCAAGCGCATCCTTGAAACTGCGTGCGTCGGGGTATCGGGATTCACGCGCCCGGGCCATGCTCCGGGCAATCACCGCCTCGGTCGCGGCCGGCACCGTCGGCAACAGCGACGACAGCGGCTTGGGATCATGCACGACACGCCACTGGGCTGTGTCGTTCGCGTGCACGTCGGCAAACGGCTCCCGCCCCGCAAGCATCGTATAGCCCACGGCACCGAGTGAGTAGATGTCGCTGCGCTCGTCAACGTTGGCTGCGCCGAGTGCCTGCTCCGGCGACATGAAGCTCGGCGTGCCTACCAACACGCCGGTATTCGTGAGCGGATCATTTCCGTCCTGCACCTTCGACACACCGAAGTCCGCGAGAATTGCGCGTCCCGATTGCTCCTCGAGCAGGATGTTCGATGGCTTGATGTCGCGATGGATGATGCCGTTGCGATGCGCGCACTCGAGCGCGTCCGCGAGCTCGGAGAGAATGCGATGCGCTTCGGCCGTCGGAAGCCGTCCCTCGGTTCGCAGTCGCTCGGCAAGCGTGACGCCACGGACGTAGCCCATCACGAAGTACCAGAGACCGCCGACCTCACCGTAGGTGTGGAGCGGCAGGATGCCCGGATGCGACAGTCGCGCGGCGATCCGGGCCTCACGGCGAAATCGTTCGCGCGCTTCGGCGGCGTCAGCGAGGTCTGGTCGTAGCACCTTGATGGCGACGAAGCGTTCGAGCGAACGCTCGCGGGCGAGGTACACGGCACCCATTCCTCCACGGCCGAGTTGCCGAACGATCTCGTACTGCGTGCCGAGTGCCGTGTCGAGCATCGATTGCTCGGCGGTTGCGGCAATGGCCTGGCGGACGACCGGAAAACTGTCCGTGCCCTCGGCCGCCTCGAGCAAGGATTCGACCTCCCCGCGCAACTCACGGTCTCCGCTGCACGCTCGATCGACGTACGCGGCGCGTTCCGCCGCCGGACTCTCCAGCGCTTGCGTGACGATACCCTTGATCTGTTGCCAGCGCTCGGGCGTCACGACGCGGACATTTCCCGCCGGAGCCATGCGCGGGCAACCGCCCACTCCCGCTTCACCGTCGCGGGTGAGACGCCGAGTGATTCGGCCGTCTCTTCGATATTCAGTCCGCCGAAATAGCGAAGCTCCACGAGGCGCGCTTGATCCGGGTCGAGCACGGCAAGCTTATCGAGCGCGTCGTGCAGGGCCAGCACATCCATGCTGTGGTCGCTCTCGGATGAAACACCTTGATTTGCTTCGTTGAGTGTGACCTGCTGCACACCGCCTCCGCGCTTTTCGGCATGCTGCGCGCGTGCGTGGTCGACGAGTATGCGCCGCATCGCCTGCGCTGCCACACCGAAGAACTGCGCACGGTTCTGCCACGCTGTGCGCCGCTGGTCGACGAGTCGCAGGTATGCCTCGTGGACAAGGGCTGTGGCCTGAAGGGTGTGATCGTCCGATTCACGGCGCATGGCGCGCGACGCCTGGCGATGCAGCTCGGCGTAGATGACCGGTAGCAGTTGTTCGCCCGCGGATGCGTCTCCGTTGCCCCACGCCAGCAGGAGTGGGGTGATGTCCGGCGCGCGGTCGTCTGGGTTCTGCGGTGCCATGCAGTAAGGAATGGGGCGGGTATGCTGCGTCCGCCAGTGAAGCTGAGCCGAAAAGTCGGGGTTTCCCGCGTTCCTGTAACCCCTACCCCGGAGCACGCGATGCCGGCACTCCTCGAAGAGCCGCCCACCAGACCCGAACCCGCGCTGGTATGGCGGCATACGAAGCCCGCCGTCGATGACTACGCGCCCTTTGGCAACCTCGAGTCGCGGAATGGTTTGCAGGAGCGTCTGGAGATTCCACTCATGATCCGCGCTCTTCGCCTCCCGCGCGGATGCCGCATTCTCGAGGTGGGTTGCGGCCGTGGAGTCGCGCTGCCAGTACTCGCCGACCGTCTTGCGCCGAGCGCGCTGGTGGGAGTGGACGTCGACCCGGTGCTGGTGGAGGTTGCCCAGCGTCGCGTTCGCGAACGCGGATTGCGCGTACGAGTCGTGGAGGCAGACGTTCGTTCACTGCCAATTCCCACCGGGAGCTTCGACATGGTGATCGACTTCGGTACCTGCTATCACGTGAGTGGAGCGACGGATGGTTCGCTCGCAGCGCTTCGCGAGATTGCACGCGTGCTACGGCCGGGCGGAATCTTCGTGCATGAAACGCGAGTCGCTCAACGCCTGGCGCATCCGGTGCGCTCGTTCGGCCGATCGCTGCCGTGGAGTGAGATACCGCAGCTGCTTGCCGATCGCGCTGCCGTGCTCTGGAGCGTGAAACGGAAGTCGATGTTGCCGTAATGGCGAACTCCGGTGCCCGCCGCGGTTAATATCCCAGCGAGACACGCACTCGCTCCGGGATAAATTCGATGGCTCTGTTGGGCATGCAGGACGTCAGCATCGCGTTTGGTGGTCCGCCGGTACTCGACCGCGCGCGCTTTGCGCTCGAGCGCGGCGAGCGTGTGTGCCTGCTCGGCCGGAATGGCGCGGGCAAGAGCACCATCATGAAGCTGCTCGACGGGACCATGTCGCCGAACGGCGGCGAGATCGTTCGGCAGACGGGCGTCACAGTCACCCGGCTCGAGCAGGAGGTGCCCGAGGATGTGGAGGGCACCACATTCGACGTCGTCGCTGAGGGGCTCGGTGAGGCGGGGCTGCTGCTGGCACGCTATCACCAGGCGAGTCATGACGTCGGGGTGAATGCGACGGACGCCGCATTGCGCGAGCTCGACCGGCTGCATCATGCGCTCGATGCCGCCAATGCGTGGGAGATGCAGTCGCGTGTCGACACCGTACTTGAGCATCTCGGCCTCGAGGCGGATGCGCCGTTTGCGCTCGCGTCGGGCGGCCGCAAGCGTCAGGCACTCCTTGCGCGCGCGCTCGTGCGTCAGCCCGATGTGCTGCTGCTCGACGAGCCGACGAATCATCTCGACGTGGGCGCCGTCGAGTGGATGGAGCAGTTTCTCATCGACCGCGGCACGACGATGGTGTTCGTAACGCACGATCGTGCATTCCTGCGGCGTGTGGCGACGCGCATCGTGGAGCTCGATCGCGGTCGGTTGGTCGACTGGGGCGGCGACTACGACACCTACCTCGAGCGAAAATCCTCAGCGCTCGACGTCGAAGCGAAGGAATGGGCCGAGTTCGACCGGAAGCTTGCGAAGGAGGAGGTTTGGATTCGGACGGGGATCCAGGCGCGGCGCACGCGCAACGAGGGGCGTGTGCGGTCACTCGAGGCGTTGCGCGTGGAGCGCGGTGACCGCCGTGAGCGCACGGGAACAGTGAAGCTCAGCGCCCAGGAGGGTGAGCGCTCGGGCAAGCTGGTGGTCGAGGCAAGGGGCGTGACGTTCTCGCGCGGCGAGCGCGCAATCGTGAAGGACTTCACGACGACCATCACGCGCGGTGATCGCGTTGGTTTGATCGGACCCAATGGATCCGGCAAGACCACGCTGCTCCGCCTGCTGCTCGGCGAGCTGGAGCCCGATACCGGAACGATCCGCGTCGGGACGAATCTCGAGATCGCGTACTTCGACCAGCTCCGCGAGCAGCTCGATCCCGAGCGCAGCGTGTTCGACAGCATCGCGGATGGTGCCGACTGGATCGACGTCGCATCAGGTGGACAGAAACACGTCCTCAGCTATCTCCAGGACTTTCTTTTCTCGCCCGATCGCGCAAGGACGCCGGTGCGTGCGCTGTCGGGCGGTGAGCGCAATCGGCTGCTGCTGGCGCGGTTGTTCACGCGCACCTTCAACCTGCTCGTGCTGGACGAGCCCACGAACGACCTCGACATCGAGACACTCGACCTGCTCGAGGAGCTGTTGCTCGAATTTTCGGGGACATTGCTCGTCGTCAGTCACGATCGTGCGTTTCTCGACAATGTCGTGACGAGCACGCTGGTGTTCGAGGGTGGCGGTCGGATTGGCGAGTATGTCGGCGGGTACCAGGACTGGGTGCGGCAGCGGCAGCTCGCGGTGTCGAGTCAGGCGCCGGTGATCGCGAAGAAGTCCCCAACTTCGCCGTCGGCGAAGGGCGCCAAGGGCGGCCAGGCCGACAAGAAGAAGAAGCGTCTCTCGTTCAAGGAGCAGACCGAGCTCGCCGAGCTGCCCGATCGAATCGATGCGGCCGAGCGCGAGCGGGAGAAGGCGTATATGTCGTTGTCGGATCCGGCGGTGCTGCGCGACGGTGGTGCCGTCGCGCAGGCGAATGCGCGCGTGAGTGCGCTCGACGTGGAGATCAGGCGCCTGACCGAGCGGTGGGAAGCGCTGGAGACATTGAACGCCTTCTGAACTCTCTGCTCTGCTACTGCTTCGAGAGGGAGAAAGTGAATGGCTGCTGGACGAGCTGCTTCACCCGTTGTCCCTTCACTTCGGCGGGCGAGAACTTCATGCTGGCGAGATTTGCCCTGACCGCCGCGGTAAAGAGCGGGTTGCTCGATCGCAGTTCCTTGAAGGTGCCAGGTTCGACGTCGCCATCAGCCGTCACAACGAATTGCGCCAGTACCTCACCTTCGATGTTGGCGGCACGAAGCTCATCGGGATACCTGAGTCTTCCCGTTCCCGGGATCTGCTGCGCCGGCTTGTTGACCTGAAACTCGAACCACGGCTGGTCGGCGTTGACCGGTGTGGTAGCGCGTGTAGCCACCTCCGGCTTCGGACCCGTGACGACGTCCGAGATGCGGGAGGAGCACGCGGCCATCGTGGCGACTACGGCGCCAGCGAGGGCAAGCGCAATCCGTGTTCGGCGGCGATTCGAGGAGACAGGCAGCATGGCGGCGACTCTCCGTTCCAGGTGTGAGTTGGATGAAACCAGCATGGCGGCGAACATCGGCACGCGCCGTCGCTGGGAAATGAGCATCAGGAGTTGTCCGTATTGCCTTGCATTGGGCTCACTGGCGAGCACTCGTGCGTCGCAGTCCACTTCGATCGCAAGTCGGCTCCTCCGCACGATCCACCAGAGTGGCAGGTTCCACGGAACGAGCGCGAGCGCACAAGCGGTTCCGACGAGAGCGAGTTGATCGTGCGTTCGGCAATGCTCCAGCTCGTGGCGCAGCACCAAGCGTCGAAGCGGACGATCGAGCTCGAGGACAGACGGCGGCAGCAGCACGCGCGGCTGCATCACGCCGATCACAGCCGGGCCGATCGCGTCTGTGATCAACACCGGCACTTCGTCCACGATTCGCGGCTCGCCCGCACGACGAATCCGCCTGCTCACCACGAGGGCGTACGTCAGGCGCGTCATGACGACTACGCTGGCCAGCGCCCAGAGCGACATGAGGCCGACGTCGAACCAGCGCGCAATCGGCAGACCCGGTAGCGAATCAGGCACCACCCGCACGCTCGGCACCGCAACGGCGACGGCGAGCATCTTGGGCGATTCCTGCAGGTAGCTCCGAAGCACGGGCGCGAGCATCGGCCATATGACACCGGCGCTCAATGCGAAGAGCCACGGCCAGCGCGCTTGACGGCGTGCACTGCGGAGCGCGGACTCCGCAAAATGCGCTGCGCCGCCAAGGAGTGCGGTGAAGAGAATGGCGGAGAGCATCCATGCGGCGATCATGAGGCGTCTCCGCCATCAGGCGCTTCACTCAGTTTCTGCGCAATGCGCCGCAGATCAGCAGGCGAGAGGTCGTGGTCGTCGACCAGCTGCGAGAGCAGCGCTTCGGGGGATCCACGAAAGAGCGTGTCGATCAGGCGCCGGACCGCACGCTGTTGCGCCGCCTTCTGCTTCACCTTCGGGAAGTAGCGATGCGCTCGTCCCTCCTCTTCCCGATGGACGAAGCCTTTCGCTTCGAGGTTCCGCAGGATCGTGAGCACGGTGGTATAGGCGAGAGTGGTGCTGAGGGCCTGCTGGACTTCCGTGACCGTTCCCGAGCCGTTCTGCCACAGGAGGGTCATGACGTCGAGCTCGCGCTTGCCGAGGGATGCCGGATCCATCGTGATCGTCTCCGTGTACTATGTGCATAGTAGAATAAATGGTCTTTCCCGTTTTGTCAACTATGTAGATAGTAGTTCTACATGGGAATGCGCGTGACCTGCCTCGGAATCCTCACAATACCGCTCAGCGAAATATCAAGCTGCAAATTCATATGTATCGCTGCTAACGTTATAAAAGTCATCATGATAGGAGTAGTTCACCATGCCAAATTCAACCGGTATCATCAGACGGACCGCACAGCGCGCCGCTTACCCGGCGCTCGCGACCGCCATGGTGCTGTCCACCGTGTTTGCTGGACTCCAGCATAGTTCCTACCTCGTCAACGCGACCGGTACCAAGGCTGCGTTGCACGCAGTCGTAGCAGACTCTACCGCAAACGACAGCGCCGTGGGACCGGGCCTCGACATCACCTACAACCACGCAAAGATCGATCAGTGGGTTGGGCGCTTGACCACATCCCTGCGCGGCGATTTCAGCGTCTCCCTCACGCGGATGGACAAGTACGCCACCATGATCAACGCCAAGCTCGACGCGAAGCAGATGCCCCGCGAACTGATCTACCTCGCGATGATCGAGTCCAACTTCAACCCGAACGCCAGGTCGAAGGTGGGCGCTGTCGGCATGTGGCAGTTCATGAGCGCCACCGCGCGACAGTTGGGCCTCAGGGTCAAGGGGAAGACGGACGAACGAAAGAATCCCGCCGAGGCGACCGATGCCGCCCTGACCTACCTCAGCGACCTGCACGACCGTTTCGGCTCCTGGTATCTCGCCGCGGCGGCCTACAACTCGGGCGCGGGCACGGTGTCGAAGGCGCTCAGGAAGGTGACCGGCAAGACGCAGGGCACGGACGCCGACTTCTTCCGGATTCTCTCGTCCCTGCCACGGGAGACGCAGGACTACGTGCCCAAGCTGATTGCGGCGGCACGCGTGGGAAGCAATCCCACGGAATACGGGCTCGTTGAACCCGGAGCGGCGGCCGCGAACTAACGCTCCCGGTGTGGGTACCATTTGCGGAGGTACAACATGCGCCCAAAGATCGGTTCGTCGGCCCGCAGGGTCGGGCTCTCAGCTCTCTTCATCGCGTCCGCTGCCCTCTCGATGGCGGCGCGGCCGGCCCACTCGAACCCGGTGCGCCGCACCGCCGATATCACCGAGACGGACGTCTCCGCATCGAACAGGAAGGTCGGCGAGGCGTATGGCGCACTCGTCGCCATGTGGAGCAACGACTTCAAGCAACTTGGTGCGCAGTTCGTCGCGCCGAGTATCGCGCGCTATCGCGGGAACGTCCGTACACAGTGCGGCATCATGCAGGCAAGCAACGCACAGTACTGCCCACAACTGAACGCCATCTTCTTCGACGAAGTCTTCGTCGCCCGACAGGCCAGGGCCGCGGCGACCGTGCTCGGCACGGATGGCGACATGGCTGCAGTCGGCATCATCGCGCATGAGATGGGGCACGCGGTCGCCATGCAGCTCGGCGAGGTCTCGCGCATTCCGTACGAGAATGAAGCGATGGCCGATTGCCTGGCCGGCGCATTCACGCAAAAGGCCTCCCGCGACGGAAGTCTCGAGAAGGGTGACCTCGAGGAGGCGTTCTTCGGCCTCGCCGCAGCCGGCGATCCCTCGCCGCAATTCACGGGCTACGATCAGGTCGACGCGCGCATCGCCCGGCGCGCACAGATCATGGGCCACGGCACAAGGGATCAGCGCCTTGCGAACTTCAAGGCCGGCTTCAATAACGGGGCACAGGCCTGCCTGGCTGCTTTCCGTTAAAGCCAACAGAAGCAACATTGGAAACCAGAAGCAATTTTACCGCAGAGGTCGCAGAGGACGCGAAGGAAGGCGAACAGCGCAGTCCTCTGCGTTCTCTGCGACCTCTGTGGTAAATTGCTGTTGAATTGTTGATTGTTCTACGACAGCGTATTCGCCGGGAACGCATTCGCTCACGTCAGAAATTCATGCAGCAACGAGTGAAAGTGATGCACGCCATTCTCCCGTAGCGCCGAGTAGCGCCCGCGGTCGTAGATGCGCGAGCGGAGGTTGCGCTGGACAATCTCGCAGATCTCGATGTCCTCGTCCTGGATCTCATCGCTGAACGCGAGGAGCTTTGTCCACTGCAGGTCGGTCGCCGGATCGGCTGGTGGATCCGCCGAATACCACTCGAAGACGACCTTGCAGCGGTCGTGTGCGGTGGGGATGACGATGTTCGTCTGCATCTGCCCCATGTAGACGTTGAGCATCATGTTCGGAAACAGCCACACGTAGAGCGCCTCGGGCACATCCGTCTTCGTCGGGTCATAGCGACGTTCCGCGGCGTTGCCCCCGTGCATCTCACGAAGCGGCGCATGCTGGATCGAGAAATAGCGATGTGGCTCGACCTTGTAGTTGTCGTAGTCGAGCTCCTTGTGCAGCCCCGGGTGAATCACGGGGACGTGATAGCCCTCGAGATAGTTGTCGACGTAGATCTTCCAGTTGCACGCGATGTCCCATTCCTTGCGCATCACGTAGCGCATCGTTTCGCAGTGGAATGGAGCAACGCGCGTCGGAATGTCCTCGAGCACCTCGAGCAGCGGAGGCGCCTTGCCGTCGAGGTTCGCGAAGACCAGCGGACCCCACGTGGCAATCTGGATGGGGACGAGGTGCATCTCCGCCGGAGCGAAGCCCTGGACACCCTCCATTTCCGGCGCGTGCAGCAGAGTGCCGTCGAGGCCGTACGTCCAGCCGTGATAGCGGCATTGCAGCGTCTTGCGCCGTCCGCAGCCTGATGCGACAGGTCCAGCACGATGCAGGCAGACGTTGTAGAAGCCGCGGAGTTGATTTACGTCGCGGAGAATCACAATGGCATCGTTGCCGACCTGCGCCGTGATGAAATCACCATGCGTGGCGAGCTGCTCGACCCTTCCGACGAGCTGCCATGTGTGCGCGAAGATCCGCTCGCGCTCCAACTCGAGATACACGGGATCGTTGTAGAGGCGCGCCGGGATGGTCGCGGCGCGCTCGATATTCGGGTCGAACGGAAAGACGAGGGGCATTTGTCGGGGTTGTTGTACGCGGTCAAAGCTCGTGCGTGTCGGCTGCGTGGGGTAGACCTTGCCACGCTCGGCTTGCAACTCGCCGCCGAGCTCGTCATGTAGACGGCTCCCTGCACTGCGCCTCGACACAACCCCAGGACAATCCGACATGCGCCGCATCTGCTCACCATTTCTTCTCGCCGCGGCACTGCTCACTTGCGCAGTCACGAACGTCCGCGCACAGCGCCACATCACCACCCCGAAGGAGGCACTCGGCGCGAACTTCGGCGACGACTACTTCCTCGCCAGCTATACGCAGCTGTCGACGTATTGGCACACGCTGGCGCGTGAATCGAATCGCATCGTCCTGAAGGAGATCGGCAAGACCGCCGAAGGGCGTCCGCATCTCATGGCGATCGTGACGTCGCCGGAGAACCAGAAGCGCCTTGCGCACTATCGGGATATCTCCGCGCGGCTTGCACGTGCCGAGGGGCTCTCGGACGAGCAGGCCAGACGGTTGGCGAAGGAAGGCAAGGCGGTCGTGTGGATCGATGGAGGACTCCATGCAACGGAGACCGTCGGCGCGCAGCAGCTCGGCCAGATGGTCTACGACATGGTGAGCGGCAACGACAGCGAGACGCGGCGCATCCTCGACGACGTGATCATCCTGTTCGTCCATGCGAATCCCGATGGCAACGAGCTCGTGGCCAACTGGTACATGAGGAATCCGGACCCGAAGCAGCGGTCGCTGGCGCAGTTGCCGCGCCTTTACCAGAAGTACATCGGCCACGATGATAATCGCGACTTCTTCATGTCGACGCAGGCGGAGACAGAGAACGAGAACCGCGTGCTGTATCACGAGTGGTTTCCACAGGTCCTCTATAATCATCACCAGAGCGGGCCCCTTGGCACGGTTGTGTACTCGCCTCCGCTGCGCGATCCGTACAATTACAACCTCGATCCTGTTTTGGTTCTTGGACTTCAGTCGCTCGGCGCCGCCATGCACACGCGCCTGGCGATCGAGGGCAAGGGCGGCGCGACGATGCGGTCTGGCGGACCGTATGACGGCTGGTGGAACGGAGGCATTCGCAATACGGCCACGTTCCACAACACTATTGCGATGCTCACCGAGATCATCGGCAGCCCGACGCCGATGCGGATTCCTCTCATTCTCGCGCGACAAATTCCGTCGGGCGATCTCGCGCTGCCCATCGCGCCACAGGAGTGGCATTTTCGGCAGTCGATCGACTACTCGATTTCGCTCGACCGTGCTGTGTTGGATTATGCCTCGCGAATGCGCGAGGGCCTGTTATTTAACATCTACAAGATGGGAAGGAGCTCGATTGAGCGCGGCAGCCGAGATACGTGGACGGCGAATCCGCGGCGCGATGCGGCCGTCGCGAATGCGGTCGCATCGACCGATGACTCCGTGAAGTGGGCGGCGATGAAGGCGCCGGCGCTGCGCGATGCACGGGGCTACATCATCCCGAGCGACCAGCCTGACTTTCCGACTGCGACGAAGTTCGTCAACGCGCTCCGTGAAACCGGCATCGCCGTCGAGCGGGCGACGCGCGCCTTCAGTGCACGCGGTAAGCAGTATCCATCGGGCTCATACGTGGTACATACGGCGCAGGCATTTCGTCCGCATATTCTCGACATGTTCGAGCCGCAGGTGCATCCCGACGTGTTTCCGTACCCGGGCGCGCCGCCGACGCCGCCGTATGACAACGCAGGCTGGACGCTCGCGTTCCAGATGGGTGTGCAGTTCGATCGCATCCTTGACGGCTTCTCTGGTCCATTCGAGGTGCTGCCGGCCTGGAACATCGCCCCGCCCATTGGTCGCGTACTCGCGACGAGCGGCGCCGTCGGGTACGTCACGAGCAATCGTTTGAACGATTCATACATCGCCCTCAATCGCCTGCTCAAGGCCGGGCAGCCGGTCTCTCGCCTCGCATCGCCTTTGGCTATCGGTGGATCGATATATCCCGCCGGCTCGTTCTATGTCGCGGCGACACCAGTTGCGCTCTCGAGCATCCAGGCCAGCGCCGCGCAGCTTGGAGTGAGCTTCGCCGGCACGACGGCTGCTCCTCCCAGCGACGCCGTCAAGCTGCGGGCTCCCCGGATTGGATTGTGGGACTCGTACGGTGGATCCATTCCATCCGGCTGGACGCGCTGGATTCTCGAGCAGTTCGAGTTCCCGTATGAGCGCGTCTTCGCTCAGGCGCTCGAGAAGGGCGACCTGAATGCGAAGTACGACGTGCTCGTGTTCGTCGATGGCGCCATACCGGGCGCAAGTGGTGGACGTCGCGGCGGAGGTTCGGCCGCTACGTCGGACAGCCTGATCCCGTACCTGCCTGCCGAGTACGCCGATCAGGTCGGGCGGGTGACTGTGGGAAAAACGTTGCCGAGTGTCCGCGAGTTCATCGAGCAGGGCGGAACGGTGATCGCGATCGGCTCTTCCGCGACGAACCTCTCGACTTACTTAGGTTTGCCGATCGAGAGTCAGCTCGTCGAGAACGGTGCGCCTCTGCCGCGGACGAAGCTGTACATCCCCGGCTCGGTGCTTTCTGCGCGACTCGACACCTCGAGTGTGATCGCCAGCGGTATGGCTGCGCATACTGACGTGTTCTTCGATGACAGTCCGGTGTTCAAGCTCGGCGCTGGTGCTGCCGCGAATGGCGTGCGGACGATTGCGTGGTTCGACAGCAGGATGCCGCTGCGGAGTGGCTGGGCATGGGGGCAGTCCTACCTCGAGAACGGTGTCGTGGCGGCCGAAGCGAAGGTTGGAAAGGGTAAGGTGCTGCTCTTCGGTCCGGAAATTCTCCAGCGCGCGCAGCCACACGGGACGTTCAAGTTCCTCTTCAATGGGATATTCTCGTCCGTCATGGCTCGGTAGTGATCGCCGAGCCTGGCTCGTTTCGTAGCAACGGCCATCATGCGTCCCGGATCAGTCGGCGATGCCAACTACCTCGGCTGCGTCATGCGGTCCGTGATTCGTTCGGCCGCACCACGTGCGTTCAGGTCATCGCGATCGCTGAGGACGATGACCGTGATTGCCTGCGACGGAATCCGGACGAAGGCATTGCGCGCACCTGAAGGCGTGCCAAAGGCACTCAGGCGCGGAGCACCGCGATAGTTGTCCCCGATCCACCCCAGTGTCTTGTCGCGCGATGAGGCGACGGCACGCGGTGCGTCGAACGCGTGGGGGTTCTCGAGGCCAAGCTCGAGCCGATACAACTCGTCGACATTCGACAGGAAGGCACCAGCGGTGTCGACGACGGTCTTGTGGGCGCCGATAGGGGTGAACACGCGCCGCGTAACGTATTGCGCGTACGTGGTGCCGACACTTTTCGCGACGATGGATGGCGGAGGAACCGTACCAGTCTCGAGCACCAGCTTGCCGTCGGCGGCGGCGAGCTGCGCCACGAGCGCGTTGATCGGGTCAGAGAGACCACCGAGCTCGAAGTTCGGCACGGTTGTGCCAGGCATGTATCGCGCGTGGTCGGGCACACCGTAGCTGCGATCCGCCAGAACCCGTCCGTCGCGCGCGATGAGAACCGTGGCCATTCCGCCTGTGTTCCCGAAGATGGAATCGAGGAAGGCCACGGTCACCGGCGACTCCTCGCTTGCACGATGCACCAATCGGCGGGCGCCGAGATCGTAGCGGTCGCCGGGATAGAGCGTAAGGAATGGCTTGCGCGCGTCGGTTGGATCCCGTCCGCCGTAGACGAACGCCTTGTTGCGCCCGATGATATCGGCGATGTCGCCCTTCACGACCCACGCGGTGCCCTCGTCTTCCGAGAGGCCGAGGAGTTCCGGATGCTTGGGCAAGAGGGAGTCGGCGAGGTCACGCAGGCGTTCGCGGGCGACGACATGCTGGTCGATCGCCACGCCGCGCAGGAATCCGAATCCTGCTTCGTATCCGGGCGCCATGATGATCTCGTTCCCGGAGCGCGCGCCACGCAGCATGTAGCTCGACAAAATCGATGCCCCCGCCGACGATCCGCCGACGACACCGCCGCGCGCCAGCACGCTGTGAAAGCCCTGCGCTGTTTTTGTGTCGGCGTAGCTGTCGACGAGGTGCCACTGGCGACCGCCTTCGAACCAGACGCCGCCGGCCCGGGCGAGCGGAGCGGCAAATTGGTCGCTATCCGCTACTTTATTGTCGGTCGAATGCAGAACGAGGATGTTTCGAGCGCCGCCGGCCCTGAGGAAGTCCGCTCCGCGCCACGTGGCGGGATAGGTGGAGTCACCACCCGCGGTGGGGACGTCGATGATGAGCGCGTCGGGCCCACCGGCGGCGGCGATGAAGCGGGCGACGATTTCAGGTCCGACCATCCCTCCGCCGACCACCATCACCGTTCCATTCGCGGGCCCCACCGTGGGCGGGCTGGGCAGACTCGCACCGTTCGTCGTTACGCGCGTGCAGGAGGCGGCGGCAACGAGGATCGCGATGATGAGTGTTTGTCCGGAGCGGTACGCGTTCATCGTGATTGTGGTGTGATCGTGAGATGGCAGCCGAGCCACGCTGCACCATTGTAGCCCGCGGTGCAAGCGGGTGCGTGTGTGATCGGTTCACGAGACGTTGATCGGACCGGCGCGCTTGCACTGGGTGTGGTACGTTTTCCCACAGCTCGACGGATTGACGTTCAGCGCGACCTCGAAGCGCTTCTCGATCAAGAGCGTGCTGTCCCCTGGCTCGGTCTTCGAACGCTTGATCTCCAAGTATTTCGGCGGCGCGCGCGACGACGCAACGCTCCGCCTGTTGGCGCAGCATTCGAGCGTCAGAGTCACCAGGGAGATCCCATGCGCCGATTCGGACAACTGTTAATGGCGCTCGGCACCGCGGTTGGCGCTGCTGTCGCCTTCGCGGTTTTCGCGCATCTCGGCGTTGCCGGCGCGCCGTGGCTCCTGAACGTCGCCCTCGTGAAACTTGGTTTCATCGGTGCCGTCGGGCTGATGGCTGGTGGCGCCATCAGCGTCCGACTGGCCGCGCGGCGCGAGCTGCGCCAGCTCGGCTCGCCACCTGCGCCCTAACGTTGCGCTGCAGCCGGCAAGCGCGAGGGTTGCGGAGCCATCGCGGTTGCCGTCCGTGTGGGGTGCCCGCGTGTTTGCCGAATGACACCCGCTCATCGCACCCGGGCTGCCGTTCGAGTGGTCGGCGGAGATGCTGCGCGCAGGTTTGAACTTCACGCTTTCCACCACGAATGGCGCCATTGACCTGCTTGGCGAGATTGTCGGCGGCGGGACGTTCGAAGACTTGTTGCCGTACTCGCTGACCATCTCGCTGTTCGGCTCTGAGGTGCGGTTGCTCGACCTGCCGTGGCTGACTAGGGTCAAGCGCGCGGCGGGAAGGCCAAAGGATCTCGAGGTCATCGCCGAGCTCGAGGCGCTCGAAGAGGAGATCTCGAGAGATTCGTAACGCCGCGCGTGCCGCTCGACGCCTTGGTCAGTGAGTATTCTTCCTGACCCACCGCTCCCGCTGATCTCCTCACCGATGCCGCTTCGACACTGCCTCTGCGCCGCGCTGCTCGCGGCCGCCCCTGCGCTTGCCCAGAACGCCGATCGCCTCACCACGGGCCGCGCCGTGCGCGCCGATCGTGCACCGGTGATCGACGGTCGCGCAGACGATCCGGCCTGGGCCGCTGCGCCGCCGATGACGGAGTTTCGGCAGTTCGAGCCCGGCGAGAACCTACCCACCACCTATCGTACCGAAGCGCGCGTCGTCTACGATGACCACTTCCTCTACGTCCTCGTCCGCGCCTTCGATCCGCATCCGGACAGCCTCGACAAGCTGCTGAGCCGCCGCGACGTGAAGACCGCTAGCGACCAGATCAAGATCATCATCGACGCGTACAAGGACCGCCGCACCGGTGTCGAGATGGCGATAAACCCCGCGGGCGTGAAGCGCGACTACTCCATCTACTCCGACTTCATCGAGGACGGAACATGGGACGGCGTCTGGAACGCTGCCGCGGGCATCGACAGCCTCGGCTGGGTCGCCGAGTTCGCCGTTCCGTTCAGCCAGCTGCGGTTCAACGACAAGGATGTCCACGAATTCGGCTTCGGCGTATGGCGCGACATCACCCGTCTCAACCAGCGCGACGCATGGCCTGCATTCCGTCCGTCATCGCGAACGCTCATGTCGCAGCTCGGCACCATCACCGGCATCGAGCACATCGCGTCGCCCAGGCGCATCGAGCTGTTGCCGTATGCGGTTGCCAAAAGCGTCCCGAGCACCTCGCTCACGAGGCGCGCGAACACGTCGCAGGTCACGGGCGGGCTCGATCTGAAGGCGGGCGTCGGCCCGAACCTCACCGTCGACGCGACCGTCAATCCCGACTTCGGGCAAGTGGAAGCCGATCCCGCGGTGCTCAACCTCTCGGCGTTCGAGATCCGCTTCGACGAGCGCCGACCATTCTTCCAGGAGGGCGCGGGGCTCTACCGCTGCGGCGGGCCATGCGAGGGCGTGTTCTACACCCGACGCATCGGCCGCTCTCCGCAGCTTCGCTCCTCCGCCGCCGATCCCGCGTTCACGAGGATCCTCGGCGCCGCCAAGCTCACCGGACGCTTCGCCAATGGTCTGTCGCTCGGCGTGGTGAACGCGGTGACCGAGCGCGTGACGGGCGCCGCTGGCACGACCATCGAACCGCTCACCAACTACCTCGTGCTGCGCGGCGTACGCGAGCTTCGCGAAGGACGCTCGCAGTTCGGCGCACAGCTTGCTGACGTGCGACGCAGCCTCGATGACGCTACGGCGCCCCTGCTCCGCCGCTCGGCGACGACAGGTGTCGTGCAGGGATATACCCGGTTCGCGAGCGACCGGTTTGAGCTCACGGGTTACGCCGGCGCGAATCGCGTGGACGGAAGCGCGCGCGCGATCGCCCTCACGCAGCGCAGCAGCGTGCACTACTGGCAACGCCCCGATCACGAGCGCACCTACGACTCCACGCGCACGGCTATGGGCGGGTGGGTCACCTCGGCGGGATTGAAGCAGATTGGCGGACGTTTGCGCTACGAGAATAATGCTCGCTATGCGAGCGCCGGTCTCGAGCTCAATGATCTCGGCTTTGTGACGCTCGTGAACGATGCGTCGTTCCGTCAGACGCTCGATTTCCGCTCCATCGCGCCGGGCGCGCTGTTTCGTTCGCACTTTTCCACGACGTCGTTCGAGTCGCACTGGACCACCGGCGGACTACTCGCCGCGCAGTCGTTCTTGCTTCACTCGAGCGCAACACTGCACAACAGCTGGGGCGGTGCGCTCACGGCGTCGCTCGCCGATATTGGCGGAACGCACTGCGTGAGTTGCGCGCGCGGCGGCCCTGCACTCAAGCAGTCGCTCAAGCAGAGCGCGCGCGTCGACTTCCTGGGCGATCCGCGTCCACCGGTCGTTCCGCGCGCGGCGTTTCGCGTGGGTCGGAGCGACGATGGACGTTCCTGGTTCCGCGGCGCGGACGCCGGCGTGGACGGCCGCCTCACCAGCCGTTTCTCGGCGTCAGTCGTCGCGGGGTACGATCGCGTCGTCAACGACCAGCAGTGGGTGGGCAACTTTGGCGCGCTGTTGAGCGACACGACGCACTACACCTTTGCGCGCCTCGATCAGGACATCCTCTCCATCACGATGCGCGCGAACTGGACCGCGACGCCGACGCTGTCGCTCCAGGTATATGGCCAGCCCTTTGTGTCCACGGGCGCGTATGCAGACTGGCGCGAGCTCGCGTCGCCGCGCGCGGGTTCGTACGACGCGCGCTTCCGTGCGTTCCGCACGACCACGCCAGCGGGGTTCAATGTGAAGCAGTTCAACTCCAACGCGGTGCTTCGCTGGGAATATCGTCCAGCGAGTACCCTGTTTCTCGTCTGGCAGCAGGGCCGCCAGCAGAACGATCGCAATCCCGGGACTTTCGAGGCGACGCGCGACGTGGGCGACCTCTTCGCCGCGCGGCCTGAGAACACGATCCTCTTGAAGGCGTCGTGGTGGTTCAATCCCTGATCGTCATCCGGCTTCGCAACGCAGACGGGCACTGCAACCGCGTTGGACGTCACATTCTTCTACGGCTTGTGAACGACCTCGTGGTCAACTACAACTAGCCTGTCGTTCTATCTGACTTCTTTGCAAGTGATCGGGTACGCCGAGCTTTCCTCAACCACTCTGCACCCATGACGAGCATCGAAAACGTCTCGGATACTGCGCTGCGGGTCGCTGCTTACCGGGCCATGGAGACCGCCCGGCCCGGCGCGATCTTCAGGGATCCCTACGCGTCGGGCCTCGCCGGCGAAAAGGGGCTGAAGATCGTGAGCGAGATGAAGCAGGGACGCGCCATGGCGTGGGCGATGATCGTTCGCACGGTGGTGATGGACGAGCTCATCCTCGAGCGCACCGACGCGTGATTCTCCAGACGGTGTGCGTCTTCTGCGCGGCGGGCGATGGTCGCAACACCATGTACGTGGAGCATGCCCGACAGATGGGACGCTTCCTCGCCGAGAGTAGACGACGATTGGTGTACGGCGGCGGGCGGACTGGACTCATGGGCGCACTCGCCGAAGGTGCGCTCGCCGCCGGAGGGGAGGTCATCGGCATCATGCCGAAGCATCTCGTCGACCACGAGGTCGCGCATACCGGACTCTCGGAGCTCCGCGTGGTCGCGTCGATGCACGAGCGGAAGGCGATGCTGGCCGAGCTCTCCGATGGCTTTCTGGCAATGCCAGGTGGATTGGGCACGCTCGAGGAGCTCTTCGAGATCTGGACCTGGGGACAGCTCGGCCTGCATCGCAAGCCGTACGGCGTCCTGAACGTCAACGGGTACTTCACTCCGCTAATCGCGTTCCTCGATCACGCGGTGGTGGAGCAGTTCGTTCGTCCGGAATATCGGGCGTTGCTCGTCGTCGATACCGATCCCGCGGCGTTGATTGCCCGCATGGAAGCGATGGAACCTCCGCCGCTCCCACGGTGGGTACAGCGCGAAACGACCTGACCGCTTTGCACGGGTTTTGCCCTCGTGCCCCCCATGCCCGCTCGCACGATCATCCCTGACGATACTGAAGTACAGCTCACGCTCGGCCAACACCGGGTAAAGCTCACGAACCTCTCCAAGGTGTTCTGGGAGGACGAGCAGATCACGAAGCGTGACCTGCTCCAATACTACGCGGACGTCTCGCCATATCTGCTGCCGCACCTGGCAGACCGAGCGATGGTGATGAAGCGGTACCCGAATGGCGCGTACGGCAAGTGCTTCTTCATGAAGCGGGTCCCTGAGCCACACCCGGAGTGGCTGGAGACGTGCGCCATCACCCATAGGTCCGGCAACGTCATCGATTTTCCCATGATCCAGGACCTCGCGTCACTGCTCTGGGTCGTGAACCTCGGCTGCATCGACCTCAATCAGTGGTACGGGCGCTGTGATGACGTCGATCGTCCGGACTACGTCCACTTCGATCTCGACCCGGTCCCTGGTGCGACATTCGAGACGGTGCTCGAGGCCGCACTCGTGGTGCGTGAAGCGCTGACGTCGCTCGGCATGGTGCCACTCGTGAAGACGACCGGGTCTTCGGGCGTGCACATCTACGTGCCGATTGTACGGGGGATACTTCAGAAGAAGGTGTGGACCTTCGCGAAGGCGCTCGCGCGAACGCTCGCGGCGCAGAATCCGGAGCTTCTCACGGCCGAGTATCGCATTGCCAAGCGGCCCGAGGGTCGCGTGCTCGTGGACTACAACCAGAATGCCTGGGGACAGACGCTCGCGTCGATCTACTCCGTCAGGCCGAAGCCAAGGGCGACCGTTTCGACACCGCTCTCCTGGGGCGAGGTCGAGAAGGGAGTAGAGATGTCTGATTTCACGATCGCGAACGTTCCCGCGCGCCTGAAGCAGCTCGGTGATCTCTGGAAGCCGCTGCTCGCGGCGCGCGGTCGCTTCAACCTGGAGAGTGTGATGTGACACTCCCTATCCCGACGAGCTATGCGCCCATGGAGGCGCTGCTGGTTGCCGCACTGCCGACCGGCGAGGAATGGCAGTACGAGCCGAAGTGGGATGGCTTCCGTTGTCTCGTGCATCGCGAGGGCGATTCGATCGAGCTCATGTCGAAAGCGGGGAAGCCGCTCTCGCGCTACTTCCCCGAGCTGGTCGAGACGATACGCGGCATCTCGGCAACCCGCTTCGTGATCGACGGAGAGATCGTCATTCCGCACGAAGGCGCGTTGTCGTTCGACGAATTGCTGATGCGCATTCACCCGGCGGCGAGCCGGGTGAAGAAGCTCGCAGCCGAGCATCCATCCACGCTGATCGTCTTCGATATCCTCGTGGATGCAAAGGGCGATACGTTGGTGGACCTTCCGCTCGCCGCGCGACGAGAGGCGTTGGAGGCGTTCGTCGAGGCGTTTGTTCCGAGGGCGATTGCGGTGCACCTGTCACCGGCCACTTCCAACATGCAGACCGTGACTCAGTGGTTCCGCTCCGTTGGCGGTGGACTGGATGGCGTCATCGCCAAGCAGCGCGACCTTCCGTATCAGACCGGCACGCGGCACGGGATGAAGAAGATGAAGTCGATGCGTACCGCCGATTGTGTCGTTGGTGGATTTCGGTATGCATCGAAGGGGAAAGTCGTCGGTTCATTGCTGCTCGGGCTTTACGACGAAGACGGGTTGCTGCACCACGTCGGCTTTACCTCCAACGTCCCGACTCCCGAGAAGGCCGCGGTAACAGCGAAGCTCGAGAAACTCATCAACGAGCCCGGCTTCACTGGACGAGCTCCTGGCGGGCCAAGTCGTTGGAGTACGGAGCGAACGGGCGAGTGGGAGCCGCTCGCCACGACGCTCGTCGTGGAGGTGAAGTACGATCACTTCTCCGGCGGTCGGTTTCGCCATGGTACATCATTGCTCCGTTGGCGCCCGGACAAGGAGCCGCGCCAATGCACCATCGAGCAGGTGGAGCAGGAGGGCCGGTCCGCGCTGCTGTTGCTGCAGCGTTAGCGCTTTACTCCGGAACGCGGGCGCGTTTGCGGAGGTCTTTCGTCCAGATGATGATCAACCCGCAGCCTTGAACTGGATGGGTGCCGCCAGGGGCTCATTCCGCCGCGCGCATTACGCGGCGTGCTGAGGCAGTAACAGCGTGAATGTGCTGCCGACGGCAATTGTGCTCGACACCGTAAGATCGCCCCCCATGCCCCGTGCAAGCTGGCGGCTGATCGCGAGACCCAGACCTGCGCCGTCGCTGGTGCGCGTCAGCGTTGCGTCGACCTGCACGAACGGTTGAAACACGCGCTCGAGTTGATCCGCTGGAATGCCCCGCCCCGTATCGGTCACTTCCGTACGCACGTAGCCGTCCCGCACCGTACACGTGAGCTGCACGGACCCCCCGCGGTCCGTGAACTTCACGGCATTGGTCAGGAGATTGAGCACGACCTGCGATACTTTGTCCCGATCTGCTATCGATGTCGCGGAGGCGTCGCAGCGGGTGCCCGACAGACGGATCCCTTTCGCTTGCGCCTGCGGAGCGAGCAACGCCTCACAGGTCGTGAGCACCTCGTCCATTGAGACGCGTTCGGCCACGTACTGCACGTCACCCGCCTCGACACGCGAGTAGTTCAGGACGCCGTTGATGAGCCCGAGCAGGTGACGTTGACTTTGCTGCACGCGAGCAAGCGCCTTCGCCTGTGCCTGCGTAACCGGGCCGTGTATACCCAGCTCAACGAGCTCAGTGTAACCGCCAATCGCATTCAAGGGCGTACGTAGCTCGTGGCTCATGACCGCGAGAAATTCGCTCTTGGCCCGATTGGCGTGCTCCGCGGCCTCGCGCGCATCTTCGGCATCGCCCCGCGCCTGTTCCGCAGACACCCGTGCTTGCTCGGCCTGCCTGGTCCGTACCTCGAGCGCGCGCGTCGCGTCACGAAGCTCACCAGCGCGGAGCTCCAGCTCGACGGCCTGCTGTTGAAGTAGCGCATTGCTTTCTTCCAGCGCCTTTCGCACCCGCACCGCGTCGGTCACGTCGGTGCCATGCGCAATGACGGCGGAATGGGTGCCGTCTGCCTCCTGCAGCGGGAGGTACGTGACGTCCACGTACCGCTGTTCGAGTGGCGCGCCGGGCGACCGCGCGAGCATCACGGGGAGGTCTCGAAACACGAGAGACTCACCGGTCTCGCGCACCTGCTGGATGTACGCGTCGAAGCCTTGGCCGCGCGTTTCCGGCAGTGCTTCGAAGAGCGGCTTGCCGAGAAGGCCGCGCCCCGCGCCGATGGTCTGCTCGTACGCGTCGTTGACGAGCTCGAACACGTTCTCCGGACCGCGCAGGATGGCGAAAAACGACGGCGACTGACGGAATGTGGCCTCGAGACGCGCGCGCTCCACCGTGAGTTGCTCCAGGAGCGCGACGCGCTCGCTTTGCGCAAGTCGTCCCTGCACCTGGGCCGTGGTCTCGATGCAGTTGACCAGCACCGCACCGATCTCGCCCGACTCGACGATCACGGGCGAATAGGAGAAGGTGAACCAGGCGTCCTCGGTCTGCTCATGACGCTTCACGCGGAGATGAAGGTCCTCGAAGTAGACCGTCTCCCCCCGGGAAACGCTTGCGAAGAGCGGGGCGATGTCCTCTGCGATCTCGGCCCACGTTTCGAGGACGGGCGCACCGAACGCCCCCGGATGCTTGTCGCCCAGGATGAGGCGATAACCGTCATTGTATATCTGGTGCAACGACGGCCCCCAGCAAAGCGCTTGTGGTAGCCCCTGCCGCAGCACCATTGCACTCGCGGTACGCAGGCTCAGGGGCCAGCTGGGAACCGGCCCGAGCGGTGTTGTCGCCCAGTCCATGGTACGGCAGAGCCGCCCCATCTCCGTTTCGGGAAAGATCCCGGAGGCGAGCACAGCGGCCACGGTTTCGGGCGGTGGCATATGGCGAATCAGTCGCACATCAGCATTTGCTTGCCATGACGCTCATCGCGAAGTCGTGGCTACCTGAAAGTTCGCCCGCCCGTTCGGTTGTCGCGGACGAAGTATCGCCGCGCAGGCATCGCGATGCCGGGCAGCGATTTCGCGTCGACGACCATCGTGGCGGGTGTGACGCCATTCCTGTTCAGCAGGAATGCGACCAACCCGTACATCTCGTCCGGCGACAGCGATCCCGGTGCCGTCAGCGGCATCGCACGCTGCAGGTAATCGTAGAGTGTGGTCGCGTATGGCCAATAGTTGCCGATCGTCTTCGGCGCCTTTGCGTCAGAGGCGAAGGCAAAGCCCGCAGGAGGCTCAATGCCGACCAGCCGCGGGTTCGGGGCAATCCCCTCGCCGTTCATCCCGTGACACGCGGCGCATTTCAATGCGTACGTCGTCGCTCCCGTTGCGGACGTCCCCGCGCCCGCCGGCAGCCCGACGCCCGCTGGATTGACGTCGATGTTCAGTTCCGCGATTTCTGCCGCGCTGGGCGCATGGCCGAGGCCATAGTCTGGAGCACGCTGCATGGCTGGCGCGCCGTCGGCTTGGGCGCAGCCGACCAGCGTTATAAACAGTATGCTACTAATTGTGCGCTTATTAAATATCATGATGTTACTAAACGGAAGTGGGCTATCCATTGAACGTCACCACGCCATCTGCACCCACCCGCCACGAGCGGATCGCATTGAAGTGATAGTCGGTGCCCGGACCGCGAACACGCCGATACTCGGCGACCGTGGGCTGCCGGTAACCGGTCTCGTCGCGCGCCCGGCTCATCAGCGTTGCCGGCTTGCCATTCCACTGCCACATGTGCTGAAAGCGGGTATGCGCATACGGCAGCACGGCGCCCACCAGCTCCGCGGCGGCCCACGTGGAGCCTCCGTCGACGCTGACGTCCACTCCCGCAATCCGGCCACGACCCGTCCACGCGATGCCGGTGATGGGATGCCATCCCCGTCCCCTCAGTCGCTCGGGCGCAGCCGGTGACGTGATGAGTGACTTCGCATCCATCACGAAGCTGAACTGGCGGGACGTGCCGTTCGGAAGCGGGTCCGTGTATTTCACCGTCTCGTCGCGCGACATGTTCGGCCGGTCGATGAGCTTGAGACGCCGCAGCCACTTGATGTTCATGTTGCCTTCGTAGCCCGGCAGCAGGAGGCGTGCGGGATAGCCATTTGCCGCGCGCACCGCCTCGCCGTTTTGCGCATACGCGATCATCGCGTCGCCAAGCATCTTTTCGAGCGGCACACTGCGCGAAAGCACCGCAGCGTCACCGCCTTCGGCGAGCACCCAGTGCGCGGGTGCCCTCACACCAACTTCGCGAAGCAGCGTCGACACCAGCACACCGGTCCACTCGGAATTACTCGTGAGTCCGTCGACATCCTGCGGTGTCATCTCGGGCTTTGGCGCGCGATACGCCGTTCGCCCATTACCTGCGCACTCGATGAAGTACGTATGCGTGACGGACGGAAATCGCTTCAGGTCATCGAGCGTGAAGGCCAGCGGCCGGTCGACCAGCCCGTGAACCATCAGCTGATACCGTGCCGGATCGATCAGCGCGATGCCGTTGTGGTGTCGCTGAAAATGCAGGTCGGCCGGCGTGATCGTCCCGCGGAGCGCCTGATGCGGGGTGTTGGTCGCACCAGTCGTTATGCCGAGTGGCGCGAGTACCGGCTTCTCGAATGGGGATCGCTCGCCGAGTGGGCCGGAAGGAAGTCCAGGGACCTTCGTGGCATCGGGCGGGATGGACGACGCCACCGCGGGCGTTCGCGTCGCGGCGGTCGGCGCTACGGCCTGCGCCAGGAGGCCCGTCATCGGCGCGGCAATGGCTATTCCTGCCGCGATGCCGGCGGAATGCAGGAGTTCCCGCCGCGTCAGCGTGGGGTCGCTGTGCTCTGGAATGGTCACGCGCCTAGAATACCGGCGGCATACGACCGTCGATAGGTGCCCGACGGATGCAGCGCGCCTTGATTCGCGATATAGTGCTGCGATGACCACCGCTGTTGCACCTGCAGAGCCGCTTGTCTCCGTGCACGATGTCGTGAACGGCGTCTCCATGCACGCCCGCATCTCGACACGCACGTTTGCCGAGGGACGCACGCGGCTCGTGTTCGTGCATGGATTGGGCGCGTCGGTTCGCTATCTCGAGCCAACGATGCTTGCGCTCGCCGACGCGCATCCACTCGTCGGTGTCGACCTTCCGGGATTCGGGCAGAGCGGTACACCGTCCACGGTGCTCGACACGCATGCGCTTGCCGAGTCCCTGATGGCTTGGCTCGACGTCCGCGGGATCGGTCCGGCGATCTTCATTGGCAACTCCTTTGGGTGCCAGGTCATCGTCGAACTGGCATCGCGCGATCCCATGCGCGTCGTCGGGCTGGTGCTCAATGCGCCGACGATGGATCCGGCGCACCGTACGCTGTTCGGGATCTTTCTCCGGTTTCTCGCCGACATCCCCCATGAGCCGTGGCGACTCGCGTTGATCGTGGTGCGCGACTACCTGCGGGTGGGACCCGTGCGGTTCTTCGCCACGCTGCGCTCCGCGCTGGCTGATCACATCGAGGAAAAGCTGCCGAACATCGGCGCGCCGACGCTCATCGTCTGCGGCGCGCGCGACCCGGTCGTGACCGTCGCCTGGGCCGCAGACGCCGCTCGGCTCGTCGGTATCTCGTCCAGCGGTTCCGCAGGCGCGACGTTATCCGTCGTACCGACCGCCGCCCACGCCCTGCCCTACGACGACCCGACCGCCTTCGCCTCCCTCATCCGCGACTTCGTGAAGCGCGCCAATCGCCAGAGCCGCCACCCATGAGCCATCGCCTCAAGTCGATCCTCGGCGGCTCCGTCGGCAATCTCGTGGAGTGGTACGACTGGTACGCCTACTCCGCCTTCTCCCTGTATTTCGCGAAGGTGTTCTTTCCGCCGGCGAGCCAGACGGCGCAACTCCTCAATGCCGCCGCCGTGTTTGCGGTCGGCTTCCTCATGCGGCCCGTTGGCGGTTGGCTCATGGGGCGCTATGCCGATCAACACGGTCGCCGCGCGGCACTGAGCATCTCGGTGCTGTTGATGTGCTTCGGTTCGTTGATGATTGCGGTAACGCCCGGCTACGCGAGCATCGGCGTATTCGCGCCCACGCTGCTCGTGCTCGCGCGGCTGCTCCAGGGCGTCAGCGTGGGCGGTGAGTACGGCGCGAGTGCCACGTATCTCAGCGAAATGGCCGGCCAGCGGCTACGCGGATTCTACTCGAGCTTCCAGTACGTGACGCTCGTGAGCGGACAGCTCATCGCTTTAGTGGTGCTGTTGATCCTCCAGCGTCAACTTGGCAGCGCGACGCTCGAGAGCTGGGGCTGGCGCATTCCGTTCGCGATTGGGGCGGTGCTCGCCGTTGCGGCGCTCTGGATCAGGCGCGGTATCGAGGAAACGCCCTCGTTTCGGACTTCGGTCGCTGGCCGGGTGCCAGCAGCGGCACGCGCACGCATTCGTCAGCTACTCCAGTTCAAGCGGCAGATCGCGACGGTGGTCGGGCTGACTGCCGGCGGAACGGTGGCGTTCTATACCTTCACGACGTACGCGCAGAAGTTTCTCGTCAACACCGGCGGATGGAGCAAGCCCGACGCCTCGCGCATTTCGGCGCTGACGCTCCTCGTGTTCATGCTGATTCAACCGCTGGTCGGTTTCATTTCCGACCAGGTTGGCCGCAAGCCGGTGCTCATCACGTTCGGCATCCTCGGGACTCTGGGAACCGTGCCGTTGATGACGGCGCTCGCTGCCACGCGTAACGAGACGACTGCCTTCTTGCTGCTGATGGCCGCACTGATTGCCGTGAGTGGATACACGGCGATCAACGCGGTCGTGAAGGCCGAGCTCTTTCCCACGGAGATCCGGGCACTCGGCGTCGCGCTGCCTTACGCGGTGACGGTGGCGATCTTCGGCGGAACGGCCGAGTATATCGCACTTTGGGCGAAGAATGCCGGGCACGAGGCGTGGTATTTCTGGTATGTCGCCGCGTGCGTGGCCGTGTCACTCGTGGTTTACAGCACGATGCCAGAGACGCAGCACGCCATGGCTGATGATTGACGGCTATGAGAGCATGAAAGGCGTGAAAAGCATTTTACCACGGAGGACACTGAGGACGCAGAGGACTGCAATAGCGCTAGTCTGTTGAGAGTCCACGCACCGCGCATAGCGGTCGCAGCATTGCATACTGTCCGCAAGCTGCGACCGCAAGTTGTCGGAGTAGTCCTCCGCGTCCTCTGCGACCTCTGTGATAAATCGCAGTTCCGCTTTTTGTTTTACCGCTCAGAGCGCCCGAATCTTGATGTTCCGGAACGACAGCGACCCCGCGTGATCGCCCTGCATCGCCAGGTGGCCCGACCGCAACCGCCCATACTTTGGCCACGCCGCGAACTTGCTCGCCTTCACCTTCGCTTCCCAGTCCGGACTCCACATCTCGTACTCGAGCAGCTTGTAGCCGTTCAGCCAGTGCTCGACGTGCGGACCCTTCGCGACAATGCGGGTCGAGTTCCACTGCCCTATCGGATTCAGGTGCCCCGCCGGAGACGGGTAGAGACCGTACGCGGCGCCAGCGCAGGTCAATCGCGTCTTGTTGTCGGCCGCCTTGATGTCGTCGAGCAGCTGGTACTCGGGGCCGGTCCAGTAGATCTTCTCGAACTCCTCGGACCCGCGATAGAAGATCCCGCTGTTGCCTGCGTCGCTGATCTTCCAGTCGATCTGGAGCTCGAAGTCGCCGAACTCGTCCTTCGACACGATGTCCGCGACCGGGCGGTCCTTCGTGAGCTCACCGTTCGCCACATGCCAGCCCGACGGAATATCCGCCGCCTTGTAGCCACGCCACGAGTCCATGTGCGTACCGTCGAACAAGAGTCGCCAGCCCGCGCTCCGTTCCGACGGCGTGAGTGAGTTTGCGGCGCCCATTGTGGACATCGGCATGGACTGCATCTCCGCGGCCGGCGTGCTCGAACAACCACCAATCACGGCTGCCATCGCAATGATTGTCGTCGCCCGAATGCGAGCGTTGTAAGTCATGACCATCCTCGTGGATTCATGTTGGCGTGCGCGACTCGACAGCACGGGCCTACTTCTTCCTTGCGGCGGGTTTCTTCGCGGGCGCGGCATTCTTGACGGCCTTTTTCGCTGGCGCGGGAGCTTTCTTCCCCGCAGCCTTCGCCGGTACGGCTTTCTTCGCTGGCGCCTTCTTCGCTGGTGCCTTCTTCGCCGGCGGAGCGCTCTTCGCCTTGACGGGAGCGGGCTTCTTCGGCTCCTTCTTCTCGCTGGTTTTTGCGACCACCGGCTCGCTCACGACGGCAGCTTCCTCCGGCGACACCACATCGCTGAAGTCGATCTCGATGTCGTCGTCCTCCACGACCACCGGAGCGACTTCCTTTCGTGGCCGCCCGGCTTTCCCCTTTTCCTTGTTCTTCGCGATCTCTGCGTCGAACTGCGCCTTGGCCTCGCGCATCAGTTCAAGGTAGGCGGCTTCTCCACGACGGACGCTGCGCATCACGATTCCTCTCGATGATTGGGGTGCCGCCGCAGACCCCCAGGCTCAACCTGGTCCGGTGTGCAGCAGCCTCGGCATAGTGTAGCAGAAACTCCTGCTGCCGTCAGGTGCGATTTTGTGACCAGCGGCGATTCGCCGTGCGCAATCCGCCCCAGGGGTGGCCGGAATTGTGCCGAGACGCACCCACCACCACTCCACCGAGGATATCGTGCCATTCACGAAAGCACAGCGCTCGCACCTCGAAACCAGGCTGAAGGAGGAGCGTGCACTCGCGCTCGAGTTGATCAACCGTGACGCCGCCGATCTCGCAGAAGGTACCGAGCAGGACCAGAGCGGCAGCACCTCCCGGATGCCCTCCCACCCTGCGGACCTCGGAACGGACACGATCGACGAAGAGATCACGGCTTCGAACGCGACGCGCGTTTCGATCGAGCTGGCCGAGATCAACGCCGCGCTCGAGCGCCTTTACTCGCATCCGGAGTCCTTCGGGCGATGCGAGGCGACGGGGCGTGACATTCCCTTTGAACGCCTCGAGATGATACCCTGGGCACGAACAACAGGAAGATAGGAAGATAGGAGGATAGGACATATCCCTCCTATCCTCCTATCCTCCTATTCTCCTATTCTCCTATCCTCCTATCCTCCTATCCCCGTCCCTCCGTAGCGCTCCGTTCGCACCCGGCCGGCCGGTAGGCCATCCGTGATCAAGGCGCGGGTCACGACCTCCACGAAGGCCGTCGCCCCACAGACGTACACGTGTCCCGGTGGTTTGCCCCACGCTGACAGGATGGAACGAAGGCTCTCGCTGTCGAGGCGCGCTCCGAGGTCCTGTGCTCGCCGGGGAAGCTCGCGTGTGGTGGCGACGACCACCGTCACGCGCGGATCGGCACGCTCCATCGCGAGTAGCTCGTCCCGAAAGATCAGGTCGTCCCACGTACGCGCCGAGTAAGCGAGGAGCACCTCGGTCCCAGCGGAGGACGCGGCGCGCGCACGCAGGATCGACATGAGTGGCGCGATGCCTGATCCTCCAGCGACGAGCATCAGGGGACCACCCAGTTCGACACTCCAGATGAAGTGGCCGCCAATGGGTCCGCGCAGCTCGATCGAGTCGCCGGGGATGGCAACGTCGTGCAGGAAGGTCGAAACCTCACCAGCCTCGAGGCGCTCCAACGCGAGCTCCATCGTGTCGTCGCCAGGTGCGGACGCGATGGAGTAGCTGCGCTGCGCGGCGTACCCATCCGGCGCGGTGAGGCGAACGTCGACGTGCTGTCCCGCCTCATGTCGTGCGATCGGCGCGCGCAGGTAGAAGCTCTTCACGCGCGGGGTGCGCTGCTCGATGCGCTCGATCACCGCGTCGTGCCATGCGAGCGCTGGCGCGGCAGTCACGGATCGCCGGTGTATCGCTGTTCGCGCCAGGGATCGCCGTACATGTGGTACCCCCGCAGTTCCCAGAAGCCCGCTTCGTCGCGCGTGGTAAAGCGCAGCGCCCGCACCCACTTGGCGCTCTTCCAGAAATAGAGGTGCGGAACGAGGAGTCGAGCCGGCCCGCCATGCTCCGCCGCCAGTGGCTCGCCAGCATAGCGGGTCGCGATCATCGCCTTGCCTCCGACGACGTCAGCAACAGGAATGTTCGTGTCGTAGCCGTCGTAGGACTTGGCGAGGAGGTACGCCGTCGGTGGCGTGATGCCGGCGATCGCCAGGAGGTCGTCGATCATCACGCCCTCCCAGTCCGTATCGAACTTCGACCACTTCGTGACGCAGTGGATGTCCTTTCGGAGCGCGGTCCGGGGGAGTGCATCGAACTCGCTCCACGTCCAGCTCCTGAGAGGACGCGGACCATTGGTAATCTCGAACTTCCACGTGTCGAGATTCACGATCGGAGTCGGGCCCAGCGAGAGCACTGGGAAATCGTCCGTGCGGTGCTGGCCGGGAGGCAGCCGGTCAGCGACTTCCTCCGGGGGACGTCGACCGATGAATCCGCGAGTAGGCATGCTGTAATGTGCGTGAATACGGAGACACGCGCACCTCCACAATGTCCGATATCCGATATCCTGGTCCGACATCCGTTCTTTCTGTTTTTTCCGCCAACTGTCGTCGCGGTGCCGCCGTTCGTTCAAAGCGTGAACTGCGACGACAGTTGGCAGACCAGCCGAAAAATCGGGCATCAGACCTGAACATCGGAAAACCGGATCAGCTCAACCCTTCACCAGTGGGTGCAATCCCTCGACCTCCGACGTGGCGCCCAGCCGCTCGAACAGGGCGATCGCCGCCGCCGCGTCGCGCCGTGCCTCACGATGCGCGCCCCGCGCGTGCAACCCCCACGCCCGGTCACGCAGCGTCTCCGCCTCGATGAGCGCATGTCCCCGCTCGCGCGCGATCACCAGTGCCCTTTCGAACGCGCCCTCCGCATCGGCGAATCGCCCCATCGCCGTCGCCGCCGTGCCGACCAGCCGATGCGCATCGGCCTCGTTCATCGGATCTTCCAGCTCCCGCAGCTCCACGGCCGCTCGCTGCGCCGTTCCCCGCGCGAACTGCGGGTCTCCCCGCCGCAGCGCAACTTCCGCGCGGCCGATCAAGCCCATGGCCGCAACGCGCGGCGCCACGCCCGCCGCCGCATAGTCCATCGCGCGACGCTCGTATTCGTCGGCATCGTCGAGCGATCCAAGATCCCGATACGTGATCGCGATATTGTGATAGCTCTCGGCGAGACCACGCCGCTGTCCCAGCCGCTGGTACGCGGGCACGGCAAGCCGATAGTGACCCAGCGCCGCCTCGTGCTCGCCACGGAGGTTCGCGATCATGCCGAGGTTGTTCGTCGCGCGAGCAAAGAGCAGGAGATCATCTTCCTGCGACGCGAGATCGACCGCCGCATTCAGCGCGCCACTGGCCTCGTCGAGATCGCCGAGGAAAAAGCTGCCGACACCGAGCAGGTTCAGTGCGCGCCGATGGTTCACGCGATCGCCTGCGGTGCTCAGCGACGGAACAATCAGCCGCAGCCACTCGCACGCCGCGCGCTCGCGCCCCACGCGCATCAGGGCTTCGGCATACAGCACGCGTATGTCTCCCGCGGCGGCGGCAAACGGCACCATCGGCTCGAGCATACCGACGACGTCACTCCACGCACCCGCGCGCGACAGCTCGCGGGCACGTTCGAGGACGTCATCTGGCAACCCCGCCGACCGGTCCGTCATCGCGCGCAGCGTTGGTGGGTTGGCACGATCAGTACGCCGCGGCGTAGCCGGTGAAGCCACCGATGTTCGCTTCGACCTCCTTGTTGCTCTTCACCACCGCGCTCGAGACCTTGAACCACGGAGCACCCACCGTCTCCTGACGCCAGATGCTCAGCTGCTGCTCGATCGCGTCATCGCCGCCGTCGACCTTGCCGTCCCCATCGAGATCGTCGCCGACTTCCGAGAAGAACATCTTCAGTCGCGCCGGATTCTTGGCGCTGAACCGAAGCCCGGATGGTTGGAAGTCGACAACAAGATGCGAGGCGTCGGTCACGGTGAGCGTGATGCGCACGGAGTCTCCGTCGGCGAAAGGAGTGCCGTTGGGCCTGCGATCAAGCGACGTGTTCTCGAGCCGGAATTCGAGGAACTTGGAGGAGTCCCTGCTGCCGGGCTTGGCGCGGTACCAGATATCGACACCGGTATTTCTGCCGCGCACGGCGTAGAAGCTCGTCACGGTGGTAGCAAGCGGAGGTGCACCGGCCAATACCGTGAGGAATTTCAATCCGTCGACCGGCCGCTGCTCCGTCCCCGTAATGTCGGAGTTGTTGCATCCCGGTATCGAAAGCGCGGCTGCGAAGGCGAGCGCCACGCAGCGTGAGTTGAACGGCATCGTTCCACCAGTGGGTGAGTATTTGTGTGCGTCAGACATCGTCGGCTTCGCTCTCGAGTTGCGCGAGTGATGCATCGAGCAGCCGATGCAGGCGGGGACGAGAAATGCCAAGCCGCCGAGCGGCCACACTCTTGTTTCCGTCCGACAGCGTGAGCATTCGATGCGCGGCGGCCTGCGTCAGCTCGGCGATCGTTGCGGGAAAGGGCAGCTCGTTGGACCGTTCAGTTGACCGGTCTCGCGAGCTCTCGACAGCGAAATCCTGGGTGTCGAGCATTGCGCCGTCAGCAAGGAGCACGGCGCGTTCGATCGTGTTCCGCAGCTCGCGCACGTTGCCGGGCCACGCGCGCTCGCGCAGCGCTCGCGACGCGGCCGGCGTGACGTCCAGCGAGGGGACATCGTACTCGCGCTTGAAGCGCGCGAGGAAATGATTCGCGAGCAGCAGGATGTCGGCGGCGCGATCGCGTAGCGCCGGCAGCTCGATCGGCATGACGTTGATGCGGTAATACAGGTCCTCGCGGAATTCGCCGCGCCGCACGGCGTCCGCAAGGTTCACGTGTGTCGCCGCAATGACGCGGACATCGAAGGGAATGCTGCGCGAGCCGCCAACGCGACGGATGCTGCGTTCCTCGAGCGCGCGCAGGATCTTGCCTTGCAACCCGAGCGGAAGGTGGCCGATTTCGTCGAGGAAGAGCGTCCCGCCGTCCGCGAGCTGCATCAGGCCGGGCTTTGCGCCCGTCGCACCGGTGAAGGCGCCCTTCTCGTGACCGAACAACTCGCTCTCGAGGAGGTTCTCGGGAATCGCCGCGCAGTTCACGTCGACGAACGGACCCTCGCGACGAGGTCCGTTGTAGTGAATGGCGCGCGCAAGCAGCTCCTTGCCCGTTCCTGTCTCGCCGGTGAGGAGAACGGTGACGTTCGGTCGCTGAATCACGCGGACCGCCCGGTCGAGTGCCGCACGCAGCGCGTCGCTCGTTCCCATGATCCCGTCAAACTGGACTGCCCCTCGCTCCTCTGCGGCAAATGCCGCAGCATCGCGCTCTGACTGGAGTCGTGTCGCGGCGGACTCGATCCAGGACCTGAGCAAGGCCATGTCCTGAGGGAGCGCGAAGTAGTCGTCGGCCCCCGAGAGCACGATTGCAGCGACGAGACGATGGTCTGGATTGGCGCCCACGGCGGCCACGAGGCGATTCCCGGCGGGCAACTGGCGAAGGGCAGATTCCAGCATTCGTTCGTCGCCCCCTGCGGCAATAATCGTGATCGTTCCGGCCCTGTGCTCCATCGCGCCAGCATCATCCGATGACACGAACTCGAGGCCATTCGCCTGTGCGAGCGCGGGCCATTCGGTAGAGAAGGAATCCGTGAGCGCGAGGACGCGAAGTTCGGCCACTGAAGAGCGGTGCGTCGACCGCCCGCGATGGCGCGGGCGGTCGAGTGGGTGAAGTTAGGGTTTGGTGCCGCGATCATCGCGACCGTCCCTATCGTCATCGCGGAAGGCCTTGAACGACCTCGCGATGTTGCCGCGGACGAGCTCGGCGTTGACACCACCCGCGTTCGCCGTCGCCGGATCAACCAATGTACCAGTCGACGTGCGGAACCAGTTCGCCAGGTCGACCTTGATCGTGATGTTCGCGCCGGTCGAGTCCGCAACGAGCGGCGGATTGAACAGCCCTTCGAGCTCCGCCTTCGGTGCGCCAGTGTAGGTAAACGCCTTGCCGTTGAACGTTCCTTCGACGCGAACGCTCGCACCCTTCACTTCCGGGTGCGCGGCGAGGAAAGCCGTCGAGGCAGCCTTCTTTGCTTCGACCACACGAATCTTCGCCTCGAACGCGGTGTAGGTGCCCGCAGGAATGGAGCTATTGAGCGCCTGCGTCACCGCGCCATTCACCGCGAGGCTGACAATCGAGGGCGCCAGCTCGAGTTCCGCGCATGAGCCGTCGTCGTTGTTGTCGTCGTCGCCGGCTACCTCTGAACTACTGCACGTCCCGCCGGAGCGTTGGAGCTCGAGCCGGGCCAGTACCACCTGGGCTTTCGTGATCACCAGGGAATCGGTGACCGCCGTCATCGCAAGGACACCCGGGGCACTCGGCGACACTGAAGCCGATGTCGTCGTCGTCCCCGTCGTTGCGAACGAAAGAGAGACAGTGCCCCGCCCTCCGGGGTTCGTCGAGTCGGAAGAGCAGGCCGAAAGAGCCACGGTGATCGCGAGGGCGCCGGCGGAGACGAGGTAGTTGGTTCGCATGATGAAGTGCTCCTTGGTGGATGTGGTGTTGCTTCCGGCCCATAACAAGGCAGGACGGAAGCCACCGTTTCCACTTCGGCAAATTCACCGTAAGCCATTGTTGCGAAATAGCTTGTGGTATGCGTGATGGGCATCACACGAACGTTTTTCGTATCGTTCCGTTCGGGAGCTGTATCGTGGCGTTACAGCGGGTAATTGATCTCGGCGTCAGTGCCAGTTGCGTTCAGGCACCCGTATGGCCTCGTTCATCATCGCGAGTTGCCGCTCAGCGCTTCACGTACGTCTTGCTGAAGCCGTTTCGGAAGTTCGTCACCGTGAACGTGCCGTTACGCTGCGCCGAGATTTTGATGGGATAGGATGGAGTGTGCGCGGGGTTGCCTCGCGAGCCGCCTGCTGTCCCGCCCGCACCCGGAGTCGGTGGATTGATGACGCTGGCGATGGTCGCCACGTCGTCCACGTTGGCGATGAAGACCCCAGGGCTGTTGTGCTCTATGCCCGCGGCGTATGACCAATGGCTCGTCCAGATGTCCTCGAGGCCCGGGGACTGCCGGAGCGTCTGGAAGGTCGTGGGCGCGCCCCCTTTGCGCGGACCGTTCTGCATCACCGCCACGCGCGGCAGCACCGAACGCACGAGGGTGGGTGAGCCCGAACGGTCCAGCCCATGATGCGTGACGAGATAGAGATCGATGGTGCCGATCAGGTTCCTCGGGCAAATCAGGTCGAACTCGTTATTCCACAGGAGGTCACCGAGATCGAGGATGCGAAACTGACCGAACGTGATGACACTGCCAACGGACTGTGCGTTGTCGTCGGGAGTGGCGGGATCGGGCTTTCGCTGGAAGTCCGCGCACCTTTGCGCGTTCGGTTTCCCAGCACCGGTGAGTGGGGTCTGGATTGCATGACCGGCTGAGGTCACGATCCGCCAGTCCAGGCCCGCTACAGGCACCCGGTCGCCCGGCTTCAGTACCGTGTGCATTGCCGCCGCATGGATCGCCGTGTACGCCGCCTGAAAACCGGTTATGGCCTCCGGCATCTCCACGTTGGCGCCGTGATCCAGGAAATGCGCCACCGGGATGTGCTTCACGATCTCGGTCAGTCCGCCGATGTGATCGGTGTGATAGTGGGTGCTGATGAGATAGTCGATCGTCGTGACGCCCGCCAAGCCGATCATTTCCATGATGCGGCCCACGTCGCGGTCACCGGGGTTGCCGGTGTCGACCAGCACGCTTTCGCCGGACGGCGATACGAAGAGTGTTCCCTTACCTCCTTCGGTATCCGAGATGTAGATGTCGAGCGTCTTCGGCGTCGCTGCGGAGCGCGACGAGAGTCTGGTCCCTTGTGCGAACGCCCCGGCCGAGAGTCCACACAGGGCTGCGAAGAGTGGGATCAGGGCGGTACGGCGTATGGACATTGAGCGATCACTCCTCAGGTTTCGTAAATGCGCGCCGGAAAATCCGACGGTGTATCGTACGTTACCAGGCGAACGTCATCACGCCACCAGCCCTCGTTTACCGACGGTCACCGTTCTCCAAGGAAATGCGCATGCATCACGGCACATGTATCCTGCGTCCGGTCGTTGCACTGGTGTCGCTCCTCGTGCTCTCCTCGGGAGCACTCGCGCAGGACAGGGGAGGCGCCGTGTCAAAGCCCCTCATGGCGCAGCTGCCCCGCTTCACCGCGCGCACTGTTCCCAAGCTGGGCCCCGAGGAAACTGACGTCGTTCCAAGACAATGGGACCAGCCCGTACCTCCCGGGCTGCCCGGCAAGGGCATGGCGGAGCACCCCATGCTCTATATCGGCGAGGGGTACAACAAGATCCTGCTCGTGAACAAGGGCAAGATCGTATGGACCTACTCGACGGGCACTGGATGGGAGTACGACGACGTCTGGATGCTCTCCAACGGCAACGTGCTGTTCACGCGCATGCAGTATGTCGCCGAGGTGACGCCGGACAAGCAGATCGTGTGGCGGTACGATGCGCCGGCGGGCACCGAAATTCACACCGCCCAGCCGATCGGCCTCGACAAGGTGATGTTCGTACTCAACGGACTCCCCCCGAAGCTGATGGTGGTGAACATCAAGACGCACAAGGTGGAGGTCGAGCACGAGCTTCCCGCGCCGAGCGCGACGGATCCGAAGTCCGTGCACGGCCAGTTCCGTCGGGCGCGATACACCGCGCAGGGTACCTACCTGGTGTCTTTCCTCACGATGAATCAGGTCATCGAGTACGACAAGGATTTCCACGAGATCTGGAAGTACGAGGTGAAGAGTCCCTGGGCCGCGGTACGACTGCGCAACGGCAACACGCTCATCACCAACGAGAAGGACCTCGTCACCCGCGAGGTGAATCCCCAGAAGGAAACCGTCTGGGAGCTCAAGCCCGACGACCTGCCCGCGGAGTACCGCTACATCAACACCCAGAGCGCAACGCGATTGGCAAACGGCAACACGATCATCTGCTCTCGCGGCGGCGATGGGAAAGGGCCGCAGCTCGTGGAGGTCACGCCCGACAAGAGAGTCGTCTGGGTACTTCGTGACTGGGCGAACTTCGGTCCCGCCACCGCGGTGCAGATCCTCGATGATCCGGGTATCCCTGAAAGGCCCGGCGATTCGCAGCATTGAGCGCGCGCTCCATCGCTACCTCACTCAGAACCAACTGACCTGAATGATTCGTCGCCGTACATCCATCCTGACTCGCGCTATCGTTGGCGCAGCGCTCATTGCATCCAGTGCCTCGCCTGCCCGCGCGCAGGTCGACGTGCTCACCAACCACAATGACAACTTCAGGACGGGTGCAAACCTGAAGGAGCGCGCGCTCACACCGGGAAACGTGAACCAGGCGCAGTTCGGCATGCTCTTCAAGCGCGTCCTTGACGATCAGCTCTACACGCAGCCGCTGATTGCGACCAACGTGGCGATCGGTGGCGGGACGCATGACGTCGTCTACGTCACGACGGTCAATAACAGCGTTTACGCCTTCGACGCGAACGATCCCGACGCGACGCAGCCGCTCTGGCATGTGAACTTTGGGACGCCCGCGAACCTGTACAGCACGGGTTTTGGGTGCCTCGACATCAACGGGCAGATGGGGATCATCGGAACACCCGTGATCGACAAGGCGCGCGGTGCCCTCTATGTAGTGGCGCTCACGCGGGCCGGCGCCGGTTTCATACAGCGACTACATGCGCTCGACCTCGCGACCGGCGCGGATCTCCCCGAGAGTTCCGTCGTCATCAGGGCACCGCAGTTCGATGCACTGCTCCAGAACCAGCGCCCGGCGCTGCTGCTCGCGAACAACATGGTGTACGTCGCCTATGCGTCGCACTGTGACAAGGATCCGTATCACGGATTCATCATCGCGTACGACGCCCGCACGCTCGCGCAGGTGAGCGTCTTCAATACGTCGCCCGGTGGTAGCAGGGCCAGTATTTGGCAGTCGGGGCAGGGGCCCGCTGCCGACGACGAGGGCAACGTCTACGTCGTCACCGGCAATGGCAGTTGGGACGGGATGCGCGATTTCAGCGAGACCTTCCTGAAGCTCTCTCCCACGTTGCGGCTCATCGACTGGTTCACGCCAACGAACCACTTCGCGCTCGACGAGAAGGACGCAGACCTCAACTCCTCCGGCCCATCCCTCATCCCGGGCACCCACCTCGTGCTCGGCGGCGGGAAAGAGGGAATCCTCTACTCGCTCGACACGCGCAACTTTGGACATCTGGGGGACGAGCATGCCTTCCAGCACTTCAAGGCGACCGGATCGCACATGCACAGTCTCGTGTACTGGGCGAGCGCGAAGAACGGCCCGCTGCTCTATGTGTGGGGACAGCGTGACAAGGCGCGCGTCTACAGGATCGAAGGGGAGAAGGTCCTCGAGACGCCGCTGATGACGCGAGACGTCGCGAACGCCGGACATCCCGGCGCCATGCTGTCGCTCTCTGCCGACGGAAATCGCAATGGAATTCTCTGGGCTGCCATTCATGCGACGGGCGACTCCTGGCACGAATCCCGGCCCGGCATCCTGCACGCCTACGATGCCGATGACATCCGCCACGAGTTGTGGAATTCGCTCGAGATGCCGGCGCGTGACGACTGCGGCGAGTACTCCAAGATGGCGCCGCCCACGATCGCGAATGGGAAGGTCTACCTCGCCAGTTTCGGGTCGGAAAACATCGGCACAGGTCAGTTCTGCGTTTACGGGTTGCTGCCGTCGAACGGCGCCGAGGCCCCGCCTGCCCCTACCAACGCGAAGGCAGAAATCGCGAACGGCCATGCGCTCCTCACCTGGAACGTCGCACCGGCCGCCAGCTATTATCGCGTGCTGCGAATGACGACGGCGGAGCCGAAGGGGCATGTCATTGCCACCGGACTCACGGCCCCTGGCTTTTCCGATCCTGCTCCCGAGCGCGGTGCAACCGCGACATATACCATCGTCGCCGTCGGCCAGGATGGGGTGAGCTCGTCCTCGGATTCCGTCGTCGTCAGTGTACCGAAGGTGAAACCCCGTATGGCGCCCTGACCAAGGATAGGACGATAGGACGATAGGAAGCGCTATCCTCGTATCCTCCTATCCTCCTACTTTCATCCACGAGGTCTCCGTGAGCTACAAACGTCTTGCAGTACTCGTGTCCCTTGCTGCCCTGATGGCGTGCGGAAGCGACAGCGTCACGAACCCCATCAACGCCGTCACGTCAGGCAGCTTGTCCTTCAACTACACCGGCGGCGGCGGCGGCTCATACAACGCCACCGGCGGGATCTCGTCTGCGACCCTCGCGTCAACCCCGTACACGACCACCTGGGCGACGGGCTACAAGGATGCGACGGACAACAGCACGAACATCGCGTCGAACATCCCCCGGACGAGCACGACGTCGGACGTCGTCGTCATCACGATCAAGGGCCAGACCGCGACGACGGGAACCATCAACGTCAATTGCGTCACATCGGGCACGGTTGCCTGCAATTCCGTAAACCTGCTCCTCGGCCAGAGCTCGAGCGGCGCGACATTCAGCAACATCTGTTCGCTGGAGTCCGGCTCCGTCACGCTCGCATCGATTTCGAGCACGAACGCCACCGGAAGCTTTTCGGGATCCGGCATGTGCTTTTCATCGGCAGGCACCACCAGTGCGTGGGTTGTCATCAACGGCGCCTTCAACGTGCCGCTGCTCCCGACCGTCCCCAAGAACCTGCCGTAGGAACGTCGCGACGCCCTCGTGGTCTGCGTCACCGCCCACGGCCGCGTCAGGCTGCGACGGCGGCGCATCCTCGGCGCACCAAAGCCCTCCGCACGAGCGGAGGGCTTTCGTCCTTGTCGGGGGGGATCACCAGCCGGGAACGGTCAGACGCTGGCGTCGCCTGCGGACAGGCTCTTTCTTGCAGAGTCAAAGGGCGCGTGAGCGAGGTGCCCCTTCCCTGCCGTATCGTCTTTCTGCAACCCGCCGTTCATGAAGCTTCACACGTCTTTGGTCACCCTCGGCATCGCGGGTCTCGGTGCGTTCGTCGCATTGCCAGCTCGCGCGCAGACCGGCACGAGTGACAAGCCAATCGTCATCCCGCAAGTCGAGGTCGTCGCCACGCGCTTTCCGGAAGCGCCTCACGACGTCCCCGCCTCCATCGAGGTCATCACCGGTGCCCAGTTGCGTGCCCGGGGGGTGACGTCGCTGCGCGATGCGCTGGCACTTGCCGCCGGTGTCGCCGTGGCATCGGGAGGCGACAACGGGCCGGCGAGCGCGATCCCCGAGTTCTGGGGGCTGCGCGAATTCGATGCCTTCCTCCTCGTTGTTGACGATGTCCCGTGGGGGGGCGCACTGAACCCCGCGGTCGCCACCGCCAGTCTGCGTGACGTGGAGCGCATCGAGATCCTTCGCGGGCCCGCGCCCGTCACCTATGGCGCAACGTCATTTGTCGGCGTCATCCACATCGTCCACACGGCCGCTTCCGAACGCCTGAAGTACCTCTCCGCGAGCGGTGGATCCTTCGGCACCGGCAGCCTGTCCGCGGACTTTGGCATCTATCCCGACGGTAATTGGAAGTCGCGCGCGAGCGTGGATCTCGAGCGGCAGGGCTTCAAGGACGACCGCACCGAGTTCACGCGGGGACACGCCCTCCTTCGTACCGCCAATCTCGACGGCCAGCGAAAGACGTGGCTGTCCGCAGACCTGAACGTGCTGCGTCAGGATCCTGCCAGCCCCCATCCGCGCGCGGGCGCGTCGCTCTCAACGACGGTCCCCCTCGACGCGAACTACAACCCCGCCGGTGCGTTCATCAACGAGAATCGCATCGCGGTATCGGGCGGTCTTCAGCGTCCGGTGTTCGGCAGCGCGCTGTGGGCCACGACGGCTTCATTCACGCACTCCGCGAACAAGATCTTTCGCGGCTTTCTCACCAATCTTTCGAATACTGCGAACAATGCCGCGGGCTTTCGCGAGAACATCGACATCAACGACCTCTACGCCGACACGCACCTGCTCTTTGCAGAGGTATCGCGTGTGCGCTTCATGGCGGGCGCAGACGTGTTGTTCGCCGCCGGTGAGGCCAACGGAGCAACCTTCACATACTCGGCGCCACTTGCCGGTACCACGGCGCCGCTGGTGCCTCAACCTTCGGTACTCGACAAGGATTCCGAGGACGAACGCCGATTTCTCGGCGCCTACGGATCTGCTGAGTGGACCCCGGTCGCGCGTCTGACACTGAGTGCGGGTGTGCGCATGAATGCGACCTCCGAGAAGCGGGGCGCGGGCCCCGAAAGTACGCACAGCAGGCCCAGTGGGAGTCTTGGGGCATTGTTCGGCCTGTGGGAGCAGGGCGCGAATCATGTACGCGTGTTCGCCAACTATCGCGACACGTTCAAGCCTGCAGCATTCGACTTCGGTCTGGCCGAGAACGAGGGTATCCTCGAGCCCGAAACGTCGCGGAGCTACGAGAGCGGCATCAAGCTGCGGGCTCTCGACGGCGTGATGGATCTCGAAGCCAGTGTGTTCCGGATGAACTTCGAGAATCTCGTTACGGCCACGATCGTGAACAATCAGCCCGCGCTCATTAACGCCGGCACCACGCGCTTTCAGGGTGTCGAGGTTGCCTCCGACGTGCGACTCTCACGCGCGTTGACGGCCAGGGGCACCTACAGCTTTCACGATGGCAAGTTCGTGAACTTCGTGCAGGATTTCGGCGACGTTCCCACGCAACTCGGCGGAAAGCGCTTTGAGATGTCGGCGCGGCACCTCGCGTCGGCTGGATTGACGTTCGCGCCGGAACTCGGCGTGATCGTGTACGGAAGCGTGAACTACTCTGGTGACCGCTATCTCAACAAGCGCAACACTGCCCTCGCCTCTGCATTCGCAACGGTCGACGCCGGGCTCGGCTATCGACTCGGCGAGATGGAGCTTCGCCTCGACGGCCGCAACCTCAGCGATCGACGTGATCCGGTGGCCGAGAGTGAGTTCGGCGATGCGCAGTACTATCGGATGACGGCGCGGACGGTCCGGGCGGGCATCGCGCTACGGTATTAGCGTCACCCTCCCATGACATCCTTCCGAATGCGGACTACGAGTGTCGTCCTCGCGACTCTCGCGCTCGCCATAGGCTGCGTCGCAGGGTTCTCGCCGCGTGCGCCAGAGGATCGCGACTGGCCAGTCACCGGGGGAGACGCCGGCAACTCGCGTTACTCGCCCCTCACCTCGATCAATCGTGAGAACGTCGACAAGCTCACGGTCGCGTGGGTCTATCACACGGGTGACGGCGGTGCCAATCCACTCCAGATCCAGGCGATCCCCATTGTGGCGCATGGGATCCTCTATTCCACTTCCGGCGCCGGACGCGCATTCGCGCTGCGCGCGGAATCAGGGGTGGAAGTCTGGAGGTTCGACCCCCCCGGTGGAAACGCCGGCAGTGCAAACCGCGGAGTGGTGTACTGGGAAGACGGTGCCGATCGGCGAATCTTCTATGTTGCCGGAGCGCATCTCTTTGCGCTCGACGCTTCGACCGGCGCCCTGATCACATCGTTCGGCACGGGTGGTTCCATCGACCTCGGAAAGGGGTTGGGACGCGATAGTCTCCGCGAGTCGGTCGTTGCCACGAGCCCTGGCGTCCTCTACAAGGATTTGCTCATCCAGGGCTCCCGCGTCGGCGAAGGAGATGGATCCGCACCAGGTCATGTGCGCGCATTCGACGTACGCACCGGCGCCCTGCGCTGGATGTTTCACACGATTCCCCAGCCGGGAGAGTTCGGCTACGACACGTGGCCGGCCGACGCGTGGCGCACCGCGGGTGGCGCCAATTCCTGGGCCGGTATGTCCATCGACGTCGCGCGTGGCATCGTCTTCGTTCCCACGGGATCCGCCTCGCCCGACTTCTTCGGTGGCAATCGGCTCGGTGCGAATCTCTTCGCCAACTCGCTGCTCGCGCTCGACGCAGCGACCGGCAAGCGCATCTGGCACTATCAGGTCGTCCATCACGATGTGCTCGATCGCGACCTCCCGGCGGCGCCGAACCTGCTCACCGTCACCCGCGATGGCCGAAGCGTCGATGCCGTTGCCCAGATCACGAAGGCCGGCTACGTATTTCTCTTTGACCGAGCCACCGGCACGCCACTCTTTCCCATCGAGGAGCGCCCGGTGCCGCAGTCGGACATTCCGGGCGAGCAGACCTGGCCCACGCAGCCCTTCCCGACGCTGCCCGCACCATTCACGCGTCAGGCCATCGCGCTTTCCGACCTGCCGACTTACTCGCCAGGGTCTCACGCCGCGGCGCTCGCACGCTTCCAGACGCTGCGCAACGACGGCCCGTACACACCACCAAGTCTGCGCGGGTCGATCGTGTTCCCTGGCTTCGATGGCGGTGGAGAATGGAGCGGTGCCGCCGTCGATCGGGAAACCGGGGTGATGTACGTCAACGGCAACCAGATACCCAACATCGCGGCGCTCGCAGCGGTCGTTGCCCCGACCGAGACTTCCGGGGCGGCCATCTATCAGACGACCTGCGCAGCGTGCCATGGCGCCAATCGCCAGGGCGATGGCGTTCGGTCGCCTTCGCTCGTGACCGTCGGTGCAAGGCTGACTGCCGCGCAGGTCCGCGACATCGTCGACCACGGCCGCGGGTTCATGCCCTCATTCGCTTCCTTCTCGACCGCCCAGCGCGAGGCTGTCTCGGCATATGTCCTCGACCCGACGTCGAGTGCCGCCCTCGCAACCAGATCCACAGCCGTTACCACCAGGACCTCAGGCAGCCAGAGTCCCTTTCGCTTCCTCGGCTACGAGCGATGGAGAGATTCAAGCGGTCTTCCGAACGTGAAGCCACCCTGGGGAACCCTGAATGCCATTGATCTCAACACGGGCGGCTATCTCTGGACCATTCCCCTTGGCGATCTCCCCGAGTTGAAGGCCAAGGGCATCACGGGCACTGGCGCCGAGGCGTACGGAGGTCCGATCGTCACCGCGGGTGGCGTGGTGTTCATTGGCGCCACGCAGGATGAGAAGATGCGCGCCATCGACAAGCGTACCGGTGCCATTCTCTGGGAGGCACCGTTGCCGGCCGCCGGCTATGCGACGCCGAGCACGTACATGGTGGGCGGTCGTCAATACGTGGTTATCGCCGCCGGTGGGGGCAAGCTGGGCACGAAGTCGAGCGACACGTACGTCGCGTTCGCTCTACCCCGTTAAGCGGAATGAGAGCGCAGAAGGTACCAAACGTACAGCCGCAGTAGCTGCGTTCTCCGCGGGAAGTCTGTTGCAGCGTTTGTCTGCGTCCGCGTTTATGTTTTATCTATGATTCGATGATGGCGCTATTAGTTGCGATGAATCAGATTTTGGGTGAGATCTGATTGCATTCCCCACCTGGGAGCGGAAGCATCTCGTTTGTAGCTGCTGGAACACCGAACACCGGCGCACCCGTCGTCGACCAGCTGAATCTCTGCGCCCGTACGTCCCGCAGCCAGCCCGGTGCGGCGGATCTCTTGGAGTGGTATACAATCCAATCCTGCGATCCGTCGCGGGATGTCGTGAAACTCGCGTGGCCCACTCCGTAGACACCCTCGCGGCCCTGAAACACGGGCCCGGACTTCTCCCAGCTTGTGGCATGCATCGGGTCGGCGGGCGGGGGACGAAGTCGGAGCTGCCCAAGCGCATACTCCTTCAGCCACGAATCGCGCGTCGAGTAGATGACGAAGACGTTGCCGTCATGCTGGAGGAACTCGGGCCCCTCCTCGAGATCGAGTTCGGGTCCACGCTCCCAGCTCTCGACTGGCGCCGACAGCATCACGCGATTCGCCGTGATGGTCCACGGATTCGCCATCGGGGCGATGTAGAGCTGCTGGGGCGTCTTGTCAGTCGTTGCATCATGCGCCCAGCCCGACCACACCGCATACCGCCGCGCTCCGATCTCGCCGACAGTGAGGTCGATGGCCCACCGGTTACCCGTAGCGGTTCCGGCACTGTCTCCCGTGTATAGCATGCCGCGGTCGACGTACGCGCCTACGGCACTCGGCCCGGCCGACTGCAGCACACCGGCGTGTTGTGACGTGAATGGCGCACCGGGCTTTCCTGCGGCGTAGTAGATGTACCAACGACCGTCGATGAAGTGGAGTTCAGGCGCCCACACGTTGCCCCGATTCCACCCCGTGTCAGGCGCAGTCCAGACGGGAACGGCGGTGGCCGTGAGGGCACCCGTGAGCGTCGCAGACGTCGAGATCGAGATACGATTGTTGCTCGACCTGATGTAGTAGTACGCGTCCTCGTGCCGGATGACCCAGGGGTCTGCCCCAGCGACGATGGGATTCGTGAAGCGGCACCGCGCGGCGGTTGCCTCGTCGCCTGTCCTAGTGCCGCTCCGCATACAACTCGCGAGGAGCCCCGTCGCCAGCAGCGCGGCGACTCTTCCGATCGACATGCTCGTGTACTCCGATGCTGGTCTAGAGAATCAACCGTAAGGCCGCGGTCGCCGCGAAGAGCAGCAGCACGCTGTCGAATACGCGCTGCGAAATCCGCTTGATCAACCATCGGCCACAGAGCAGCCCCGCGATGACCGCGGGTACGAGGACCGCGTCGAGGGCGAGGCTCCCGCCGTGAATCACGCCGAGCCATGCGCTGAAGGGGACCTTGAACATGTTGATGATGAAGAAGAACCACGCGAGGGTGCCGACAACCTCCATCTTCGGCAGGCCCACGGCCACGTAGTACAAGGCCACGAAGGGACCCGCGGCATTCGCCACCATTGACGTGATTCCCGCGACCAGTCCGAGTGCCCACGCGACGGGCCGGGAGTGGGGCACGGCCCCGTAGAGGTCCGGCCATCGCAATCGTACCAGCTGCAGCGCGGTGAGCATCAGGATGACGCCGCCCAGCAGCGGTCGGAACGACGCATTGTCGAGCCGCAGCATGATGAGCGTGCCGAGCACGACACCCGCCGCGGCGAGGGGAAGGGTGCGCCGGATGTGATCCCATCGGGCATGCTGCCGGAAGATGCTCACGGCTCCGATGTCCGCGACGATGAGGAGTGGCAACACGATTCCGGTGGAGTCGCGCGCACCGAAGATGGTGGCAAACAGGATGACGGCGATCAGCCCAAGCCCACTGAAGCCCGATTTGCTCAGCCCCGCGCAGACGGCGCCCAATATCGCGATCGTCCATTCCCACCCGCTCAGGTGGGGCATGCGACTACGATCGATAACATATGAATAGATATTAGTATATAGTTTGAACGGGCTTATTCCTTACCACAGGGGCATCGTCGCCTGGCTGAATATCGCTGAATTCATCCGGAAGATTCGTGGGTCAACTCGCAGACGCTCGAAGGCTTCTACGAGAAGTTCAGCAGCGGGTTTACGGCAGACGGCGTCGACTGGGATGTCCTGAATGCCGTTGGCCATTGATTCGCCCAGCGTCGCGGCGCCACCTTGGGCGCATATGAATTCCGCCTCCGTCGTGTTGGTCGCCGCCTTGGCTCTCACGGCGTGTGGTGGCGCTGCTCCCGTGACGGCCAGGATTGTCAGGGACACGCTGCCGTCCGTGCCGATCCTGCCGCCGCCCGCGGCCAGCCCTGTCTGGAGTGATGAATTCGACGGTCCCTCGGGCACATCGTTCGATCGCTCCCGTTGGACGGCCGATGTCGGAGGGATGGGCTTCGGAAACCAGGAGCGCCAGTACTACACGACGCGACCGGAGAACGTCGCGCTGGACGGGAATGGGCACCTCGTCATCACCGCACGTGCCGAGTCGCCGGCGGCGGCCGTTCAATGCTGGTACGGGCAGTGTCTTTATACGTCGTCGCGGCTGAAGACGACGGGCCTTTTCGCCCAGGCGTATGGCCGCTTCGAGGCGCGCATCCGCATTCCTCGTGGGCAAGGTCTCTGGCCTGCGTTCTGGATGCTCGGCGCCGACGTCAATCAGGTCGGATGGCCGCGCAGCGGCGAGATCGACATCATGGAAAATATCGGCCGTGAAATGTCGACCGTG
>JBKJUW010000059.1:0-31524 GCA_046589725.1 Gemmatimonadaceae bacterium | reverse complement strand
TCGCTCGCTCTAATTGACGGCACTGAATTGCGAACATGGATTCCCGTGTTCGCGGGAATGACGAACAGAAGCGTTCGCAGGTGACGAACGGCGCGGATTTCGATTACGACGTATGCGTCGTGGCCGCCCGGTTCAGCCCGCGACGCTCCATGGCGCCCCAGTCCGTCCGTCCGCGGAGATACTTCCATATTCCGCGCAGCCGCCAGACGACCGTGAGTTGACGATAGCCGATGTTTTCCAGCACGACCCACGCAATGAGCGCAAGGCGGTCGCGGAGGCCGCGGTAGCGCTGGAAGCTCAGCTCTTCCAGCAGCAGCGTCAGAAGGCTGAGAAGCATTCCAAAGCCATACGCGACGAGAAAATAGAGGATCGCGAAATGGACGTTGACCAATCCAAGCAGCAGGCCAAGGGCACCGGCGATGAGTCCCACTGCCTCCACGACGGGCGCGAGCAACTCGACGAACACGAAATACGGAAAGGCGACCAGCCCCATCGACCCGTACTTGCGGTTGAACAGCACGTCGCGATGACGCCAGAGCACGTCGCACAGGCCGCGGTGCCATCGATCGCGTTGTCGGCCGAGGATGCGCAGTGACTCAGGGACTTCCGTCCAGGCGACCGGATCGGGCACGAAGTCGACATCGGAACGACCGTCCGTCTCGTAGCCGCGCCGGCGCAGGCGAATCACGAGCTCCATGTCCTCGCCGACGGTGTCGTGTGCGTAGCCACCGATGTCGAGCACGGCACTCCGGTCGAACAACCCGAATGCCCCGGAGATGATGAGGTTGCCGCCCATGCGATTCCAGCCGAGCCGGCCGAACAGGAACGCACGCAGGTATTCGATCACCTGAAAGCCGGCCAGTGCGTGTCTTGGTGCGTTGATCTCGAGGATGCGGCCGCGCCGAATGACGGACCCATTCGCGACGCGGATGGTTCCGCCCGCGGCGATCACGGTATCGGAGGCGAGGAAGGGACGCACCATGCGTTGCAATGCGTCCGGTTCGATGAGCGTGTCCGCGTCAATGGCGCAGACGAGCTCGCCCGACGCGAGATTGAGTCCGACATTCAAGGCGTCGGCCTTGCCGCCATTCTCCTTGTCCGCAACGACGAGATTGGGGTGCGAACGCGATCGATAGAGTTGGCGGACGGGCTTGGTGGAGACGCGGGCCTCGAGGACCGACGGCATGGCCACGAGCTCGAACCGTTCGGTGAGCACGGCAACGGTGTCGTCACGTGAGCCATCGTTGACGACCACGATCTCGAGATTGGGGTAGTACAGCGCGAGCAGCGATCGCACGCTGTCCTCGATCGTCGCCTCCTCGTTGAAGGCCGGAGCGAGGATGCTGATGCGCGGAACCGCCGAGGACCCGAGCAGCCTGGCTCTCAACTCGCCGCGAACGCTGCGTACGTGCCGAAGCATCTCGCGCGAGGCCGCCCCCAGCAGAATGGCATAGAAGCCATTCACGACGAGGAAGTAGGCGAGCACCGCCCACTCCAGGTCCACGAGCACGATGTCGGCGAAATGGACGAGTGTCATTCGCGGCGCGCCACGGCGGGCGGGCTTGCAACGCTGCGCGATGGATCCGCGAGAATGCGCGATGCGGCGGCGATGGCAACGTCGCTACCGCGCGTGAGCGCACGCCGCAGGAAGAGCTCCCCCGGCGCACCGAACCGATCGAGCGCGAGGGCGGCGGCAAGACGCACCCGCGACGAAGGATCCTCGAGACGCGCCGCCACGGCGGGTGCCGACGGCCAGTGGTTGAGGAATCCCAGCGCCTCCACCGCAGCCTCACGTACGGTCGCATCGGCGTCTTTGAGTATCTCCGTCAACTGGTCCGACGCGAATGCGCCGCCCATCCCGCGAAGCAGCCGGGCCACGAGATGCCGCACTGCGGGGCTCCCGTCCCGAAGGCGAATCATCGCTGAAGGGATGTACTCGTGACTCGGGGCAGCGCACGCGATCTCCAGCAACACTTTCGCGTGCTGCTCGTCCGCATCGGGCAAGCGTGCGGTGATCACGGGTGTTGCGACCGCCCTAAGCCGCATGAGCGCATCCTTCGCCGCAAACCGCGCAACAGCCGACCGATCATCAAGCATGGCGATGAGCGTGTCGACCGCGGTGGGCGTCGGATATTGCGCGAGGAAGATCGCGGATGAGGCACGCACGTCCTCATGGTCATCGCGCGACAGGCGCTCCATCAACCCAGGCTCGGCACCGACGAGCGTCAGGAAGCGCGCGCCACTCAGGCGAGTCCACCATTCGTCGGCCTCGGTTCGCGCACGCGCATTGGCGACCAGTCCAAGCGTGCCTGCCACGCCACGCAACCATTCTCGTTCGACGAGCCCCACCGTGGGCGCCACGACGAAGAAGAGGCGGATCACGTCAGGCGCGGGCAGGTTCCGCAACGCGGCGATCTCTTCACCACTCAGGGTGTGGTCCTCGAGATGTCGCGCGAGGATCGCGCGTGCGGGCCTCAAGCGATCTTCGCGGACACGCGCCTGACGGCGGCTCGTGAACGCGTAGCCAAGGATGCATGCCAGCACGATCAGCAGCACCACGCCTTCGACCCACAACAGCAAAATGACGACGGCGGTCGTGTTCACTCGGTGGCCACGGAACCCGCGAGAGCCCTGCCAATGCGGTGCATGAGTACCGCGACGCTGAACGGCTTGCCGACGTGGTCGTAGGCACCAAGGTCGAGCGCCTGCATGACTTCGCTCTCGAGCGATCGCGCCGTCAGCATGATGACGCGCGTGCGCCGCGTAATGCCATCGCGGGCGAGTGCGCGCAGTACCGTGATGCCATCATGTTCCGGCAACCCGACGTCGAGTATGATCACGCGCGCGTGCAGCTGCGGTGCCTCGCCCGTGAGCGTCGCGAGCGCGCTGGAGCCGTCTGGGATGATCCGCGTGGAGTAGCCGCGCGCGCCGAGTGAGTGGCTCAGCAGGTCCGTGAGCACGCTGTCGTCGTCGACGATGACGACGTCGACGTCCGGAGAACGCGATGGAGCAGCCGCGCTTTCGTTCACAGGCGGAGGAGGGGCGGTGGCGGCACGCCGTCGACGCGCCGCGCGCTCGATCACCGCGAGCAATTCGGGCCCGGCAACCGGCTTGGTGAGGTAGTTGTCCGCGCCCGCCCCAAAGAGCTCGACCGAAGCGTCCGTTCGCGCCGTGAGAAAAACGATAGGGAGCGAGTCCCAACGTGCGTTGGCGCGGATGCTTCGGCACAGCTCAATGCCGGAGATCTCCGGCATGTCGACGTCGAGCATGAGCACGTCGGGGGGAGCGGTCTCCAGCATCTTCCACAGCTGATCCGGGTGGGATGTACCATCGACCCGGATGCCCTCTGCACCGAGTAGCGCGCCGACCAGGGCAAGCATGGCGGGATCGTCGTCGATCATCCCGACGCGTATCGCGGATCGCTCTGGCGCCTCGGGCGTCGGCGGCGACAGTGTCGCAGGCCTTCGATCCGCGTCGATCAGGTCGTGTCTGAGCGCGACCGCAATGGCGGAGAGGCGCATGACGTCCGCGCTCGAGAGCTCATGGTCCTCCCTGAACAACTCCTCGGCTTCGCGCGCGCGCTCGGTTGCCTGCGCGAACCCGAACGTGCCCGCCACGCCCGCAAGCTTGTGCGCCTCGCCGCGTGCGTGCGCGCGCGTAGTGGAGTCCAGATCCCCTTCGAGCAGTGCCATCGCCGCGTCCTCGATCGCATGGACCCGCGCGGCAATGGCATCCCGCGATTGCTCCCAGATGGCGTCGAGCCGCGCCTGCATGGCATCACCGCCCATCACTCCGTCCAGCCCACTTCACCCCTGATCAACCCGGCAAGCTCCAGCGGATCGAACGGCTTGGGAAGGACGCCGGCCCCGAGCGCGCGAAGCGCAGAGGTCTCTGCCGGGCGCACGTTGCCCGTGAGGAAAATCACGGGAATGGCGGCCGTGCGAACATCCTTCCTCAGATCGGCGAGCACCGACGGGCCGTCGCGTTGGCCGAGGTTCACGTCGAGGAGGATCGCATCCGGCAGTGCTACCGCCGCGCGCTCGACTGCCTCGTCGCCATTTTTTTCTTCGAGGACTGTCCAGCCGGCGCCGAGTTCGAGCGACATCGACACCAGGCTGCGAATGTCCTGCTCGTCATCGACGATGAGAATCGTTCGATGCGTCACGCGCGATCCGGGATCGCGACATGAAAGGTGGACCCGGGACCGTCGTTGTTTTCGGCCCAGACCGAACCGTCGTGGCGACTGACGATCGCCCTGCTGATGGCGAGTCCCAGTCCAGCGCCATGCTTCACGCTGGCATCCTCGGGCATCACCTGCTGAAAGCGCGCGAAGATCGTCTCGAGCTTGTCCGCCGGAATGCCGCGCCCGGTGTCTCGCACGTGAGTGGTCGTGGTGGAGCCGGTGCGATCGGCGCTCAACGTTACCGTGCCGCCCGCCTTCGTGAACTTGATGGCGTTGCCGACGAGGTTGACGAGTACCTGCACGAGGCGATCGGCATCCGCGTCCACGACAACGGTCGTTGGAGAGACGATGACCTCGACCTGGGCCTCCTCCGCCGCGCTCGTCACGGCGTCCCGAACGTCGTGGAGCAGCGTGTCCGCGCTCACCATGCGCCGGTCGAGTGTTGCGACGCCGCCCTCGGTGCGCTCGATGTCCAGGAGGTCGTCCACAATCCGGAGGAGGCGATCAGCACCTCGGGTGGCCATCCCCGTCAGTTGTTTGGTGCGATGGTCGTCGGGCGCCACCTGCTTGTCCAGGAGTCGGATTGCCCCGCGAATGGCGGTGAGTGGACTGCGCAACTCATGGCTCACGATGCCGATGAGCTCGTCCTTCATGCGGTCAGCGGCCTGGCGTGCACGCTCCGCTTCGCGCGCCGCGGTCACGTCAAAGAACAGCACATCGATGCGTGTAACGATTCCCTTCTCCACCGTGGGGAGGGCGCGTCCGCGGCAGGCGACATGGCGACCGTCGATGGTAATCAGCTCCGCCTCGTACGACTCGACCGAACGTCCGCTGCGCAATTGCGCGACCACCTGCAGGAAGGACTCCCTGTACGAGGGCGCGATGAGGTTGAGGATCTCGAGGGCCGCAGCTTCTTCCGGCGTGTAGCCCGTGGTCTCGCACCACGCGCGGTTCACGTAGACGATTTCACCGGAAGTACCAAACGAGCACACCAGCTCCTCGCTGTTGTCGAGGAGCATACGCAGCTGCCCTTCGCGCTCCGCGAGAAGTCTGGACGTCTCGCGCAGGTCCAGCTCCGCCATTGCGGCGTCGGCCAGCGTCTGGAGGCACTCCAGATCTGCGCCGGTCCACACGCGCGGCTCACTTTCAATCGCGCAGAAGCTGCCGAGCACTTCGCCGGTGGAGAGTCGCAGGGGTACCCCCGCATAGGCGATGACTCCGAGGTCACGAATCGCGAGGTTGGACTTGAGGAAGTCGACTTCGCGTGCGTCCTCCACGATCAGCGGCTCACCCGTGGCGACGACGTACTGGCAGAAGGAGTGCGAGTGCGGCGTTTCGCGCTCCTTCGCCCAGGGATCGTCGAGCCCCGGGCAACTCAGGAAGAACTGGCGATCGGCATCCACGAGCGAGACGAGCGCAACCGGTACACCGAGCAGTCGGGTGGCCAGCGCGGTCAATCGGTCGAATGTGGCGGATGGCGGCGCGTCGAGCAGTCCCGTTCGTCGCAGCGCTGTTAGTCGTCGATGGTCGGCAAGTACAGAGTTCATGGGTGCGGCAGGAGACATCAGTAAAGATGACGCCGAACACTCACGAAAGGAGTATGCCGATGCTCTTCGTCAGTGCCCAAGGTCGACCCCGCGTCTGGACGGAGACAGGGACTTCAGTAGACTCTACCAACCCCGCGAGGCAACCTCCTCGCCGGCTCCAGCATGGACCCCACCCAGAGAGGCGAAGATGCGAATCCCGCGACAACTCACCACGCTCGTCGTGCTCGCGTGCGCGTTCATGGGCGCGTCATCGTCGGCCGCTGCACAAGCGCCGAGTACGGCGGACGTGACCGGAAAATGGCTGCTCACGGTCGAGACGAGTGCAGGCACCGGTACGCCAACGCTCACCCTTACGCAGAAGGGCGACTGGGGTGGGGTGGGGTTGACGCGGAAACTTACTGTCGCCTCGCGATGAACGTCCCCGTGGCCTGGTTGCGATCGCGATATCCGTCAAGGCCGAGCTGTCGTCGAGAAACTTTCACCCATCCCGGTGCTGACGCCATAGCAGCTAGGGCAGGAAGACCAGCATGCTCTGATTCAGCGGCAACTGAACGTGCACGGTGTCTCCGGGATGGATCGGCACCACGCCGGTGGACCGTGTGCCGCCGTTCAGAATGCGAGCAACCAGCGAGACGTTCCCGCGAATGGCGAGGTCGGAGCCCAATCGCAGTGTCTCCGTGCGACCCGCCATCACGGTGCCGAGGCGCCGAGCCTCGCCGCCGCCGGAAATGACCGCGAACAGGTCGGCCTGCGAGAGGCTCTCATTCGAGAACACAACGGCCGCAGGCGCGTAACTTGTTTCCTCGAGAGGCTGATTGCGTGCGCAGGCGGCCACGAGGGAGACGGAAGCGACAACAAGCAGTCGCGCGCGGCGCAGGGCGGAGTGACGTGGGATCATGAGGGCCTCGAGGGAAACAAGCTGTGCTTCGGTGGGCGGGAGTGACGCTCCAGCCACACCCGCTCTACACTCACCGGCAACGGGAGTGCCACTGACCAGCGGTCTCGACATTGAAGGGTCAGACTTTCAGACTCCGGTCGTCATACTCCGGCGGTCGGTCCCAAGCGTCCACCACGCCGTCAATATGCTCCGCGGTGTGGGCATATTGACTTTGCGCAGACCGCAGGGAATTTGCACGGGCAGCAACAAATTGCCGTAATAGTGTCAACACCTTCGTACACCCGCCTTGCAATCCAGATGACATTGCCGCGACGCCTCTCCGCCCGCCTCCTTCTCGCGTGCCTGCTTGGACTCACCACATTCGGGCGATTGAACGCCCAGTCCCCGCGCCCAGGCGAGACGCCTGCGATGCCCGCGAAGCTGGCGCCATCCGGTCCGCTTACGCGTAACCCCGCGTACGAGGAGAAAGTCCGCACCGAAGTCAAGGCGCCCGCCGGATTCGCGGTGACACTCTTCGCCGAACCGCCGTTCGCCGAATATCCCGTCTGCGTGACGTCATCGCTCGACGGCGTTGTGTTCGTCGGCACGGATCCCAACCTCGCGCAGGACTTCGTGAAAGGACGCGGACGCGTCGTTCGGCTCGTGGACGATGATCATGATGGCCGCGCCGATCGCTACACCGTCTTTGCCGACGTGGACAGCCCGCGCGGCATGGTCTGGGACGGCAAGGCGCTCTACGTCCTCCATCCGCCCAACCTCACCGCCTACTACGACGACAACGGCGACGGCATCTCCGATCGGTCGGTGGACCTGGTGAAGGGCATCAGCGCCGCGAACCTCGACTTCCGCAGCGCCGACCACAGCACCAACGGCATCACGCTCGGCATCGATGGCTGGATCTACATCGCTGTGGGCGACTACGGATTCGTGAAGGCCATCGGCACGGACGGCATGCAGCTCGGGCACCACGGCGGCGGAATCGTCCGCGTGCGCACCGACGGCACCGGCCTCGAGATGTACGCCACCGGCACCCGCAACGTGTACGACGTCGGCATCGATCCGTTCATGCACGTGTTCGCGCGCGACAACACGAACGACGGCGGCGGCTGGGACACCCGCATGCACTACCTGCCCATGGGCGCCGAGATGGGCTATCCGTCGCTCTTCCGGAACTTTGCGTCGGAACACATGCCCTCGATCTTCGACTACGGGCCGGGCGCGGGCACCGGCGGCCTCTGGGTGCAGGATCCCGGCTTCCCGTCGGAGATGAACAACCAGTTCTACTCCGGCGACTGGACGCTGAACTCGATCTATCGCCATACGATGGAACGGAAGGGCGCGTCGTTCGTGCCGAAGCAGGAAACCTTCCTCAGCATCACGCGCCCCACCGACATGGCCATGGACGGCAGCTCGCACATGTACGTGTCGAGCCTGTCCGGCGGGCAGTTCCGCTACATCGGCGATTCCGTCGGCTACATCGTGCGGATCACCAACACCGCGAAACCGGCGGGTGTCCCACCGAGGATTGCCGGCGCCACCGCCGGCGACCTGATTGCGGCGCTCTCGTCGCCATCGAATGACGTCCGCCTCGCGGCGCAGCGCGAACTGCTCCGCACCGGCCCCTCCGCATCGACGACGGCCTCGCTCGAGCGGGTCATCTTCGACGACAAGCGCGCGGCGGACACTCGCGTTGCCGCGCTCTTCACACTTGCACAGCTCGACGGCATTCGTGCCCACTCCACACTCTGGCGCGCCGAAAAACTCGCCGTGCTGCGTGCCTCGGCGATCCGGGCGCTGACGGATCGGCGCGACCAGTTGGCCGGACTCACCGCCGCGCCGTTCGTCGCCGACCTGAAGGACGCCAACCCCGACGTGCGCGTCCAGGCCATCACGAGCCTCGTCCGCCTCGGCGCTACGGGCTCGGCGTCTGCCCTCGTACCACTCATGGGCGACGCTGACCCAGCGATCGCGCATCTCGCACGTCAGGCGCTTGTGTCGCTCGACGCACGCGACGTCGCACTCCGCGCGCTCGACACGGGCACGCCCGCCGTGAAAACCGGCGCGCTTCAGGTACTCGAGCGCATGCACAGCCCGCAGACGGTCGATGCCCTGATCACGCGCGCGGCCGCCGCGAAATCTCCAGCCGCACGACGCCCGATCCTCGCCGCACTCGCTCGCCTCTACAATGTGGAAGCCACCTGGACCGGCGACTGGTGGACAACGCATCCGCCAACCACCGGACCGTACTTCGCGCCGCAGGGGTGGACCGAGAGTCCGCGAATCCGGCCGCTGCTCGTGGAAGCGCTGCGCCAGACGAAGGGTGCAGACTTCACGGCACTCGCCGGAGACCTCGCGCTGAATGGCGTGCTGCCAACCGGTGCAGGCCCGCTACTCGCCGCACTGAATACCGGGAACGATCCAGAGCGGGACACGGTGATCGTTTCACTCATCGGACGTCAGCAACTCGATGATTCGTTCACGCCGGTGCTGGAGAATCTCGAGAAGCGCACTGGTGCCGTGCACGGCGCGGTGGCGGAGCTGGTCAGCGCGCAGACTACGCTCCCGGACAATGCGCTCCCCATGTTGAAGCGTGCCGCGCTCGATCCATCCGTGTCGGGCGCTGCTCGTGGAAGCGCACTGACCGCCATCGCGCGACTCACCGGTCCGGCGGCGTTCAGCACGGCCACGGAGACTTTCTCTCGCGTGAATCCCGCACCTGGCACTGATCCCGCCGTGGAGCAGGCGTGGCGCCGCTACGTCGGCGACCGGACGCGCATCGGCCAGGTCGACGATTTTCTTGCCCTTGCGAAGAGCAGCGATCCTGAACAGCGGGTGCTCGCTTTCTCCGTGCTGGCTCAGCTGCAGCGCGCTGCGCGGGGTCGGAACAGCGCGCTCGCGACGCAGTTTGCCGCTCCGCTCGCCAAGGTCGCCACGGCAATCGACAACGGCTGGAGCGATCCGGCCGTCGCACCGAATCTCGTGCGGGCGATCACGATCATGAAGCTGGAAGCGAATTACCCAGACCAGCTCAAGGCATACCAGTCGAAGCAGTGAGCACGCGACGTCGTCACATCCTCACATCCAAGAGCTGAACATGACCCAGCCGTTCGACAGCAATGGAGTTAGTCGCCGCACATTCGTGAAGAGCGCGGTGGGCATGGCGGGCGCCTTCGCCATGGGCGGATGCATGGGCACGTCGGGCGGCGCCGCGGCATCGGGCGGTGCGATGTCGTCAATGTCGCTCTCCACGTGGCGCGACCGGATGGGCCTTGAGCTCTACACGGTGCGTGATGTGATCGTGAAGGACTACGAAGGCACCCTCGCACAGGTGGCCGCCGCGGGCTACCGCGAAGTCGAGACGACGACTTACGCGGGAAAGACGCCCACCGAGGTTCGCGCCATCCTCAATCGCGTCGGTCTTACGGCGCCGAGCACGCACGTGGCGCTCGTGCAGGGACCGGATCTCGAGCGGCAACTCGCCGGCTACCAGGAGATGGGTCACCGCTTCTCGGCGGCCTCAGGGCCTCGCCCTGCCGGTGCAGGACCAGGGGGTCGCGCAGCCGGACCAGGTGGACCACCTCCAGGCGCAGCGCCCGGCGGACCGCCGGCTGGCGGTCGCGCTGCGCCGCCACCGCCGACCATGGACAGTTTCAAGCGACAGGCCGACATGCTGAACGCCGTCGGGACTGCCGCAAAGCCGTATGGCGTGAAGGTGCTGATTCACAATCATACGGGTGAGTTCCAGCCCTTCGCTGATGGATCCACGCCGTACGAGCTGTTGTTTGCGAACACCGATCCGTCCGTGGTCGTCTTCGAGCTCGACATCGGATGGGCGCGCGTTGCCGGCCAGGATCCTCTCGCGCTGTTCGCGAAGCATCCACAGCGCTTTCCGCTCTGGCATGTGAAGGACATGGCGGACCTCGCGTCGTTGGCCGGTCTTGCGACGCAAAACGAACGGCAGCGCGCGGCGAAAATCGTCCCGGTCGGCCTTGGCGACATCGACTACCGGCCGATCTTCGAGCATGCCGCCGAGACGGGATTGGAGCACTACTTCATCGAGCAGGACACGGCGCCTGATACGGGCTCTCTCGATGCGATGCGCCTCAGTGCAACGAACCTGAGAAAGCAACTGGCGTAAGCCGGCCCGCGGCAACGGAGCCACAGTGTCCCCGTTGCCGCGGTCCTTTTTCCTTCCACGATACCAGGACAAATGCAAGCTCGGGCATCACACACCAACGCGGTCGGTAGTCTCCTCCTGCTGGCCGTCCTGAGCTGCACGCCCGCCGCCACCGGGTCCGCGCCAGCTCCTGTTCAGGCGCCTCCCGGCGTTATCGCCACGCAGCCAATGGCTCCAATGGTGCTGGATTCAGACATCTCGCAGCCGCGCCCTGAAGCAACCGCTGCGGCCACTGCGGCGCCTCCTCCTCGCGATCCATTTGCAGGCGCCGACCTTACGCCGAAAGCGCCGGTCGTTCCCGGATCGCCGAGTGAGGAGCAGGCGAAGTTCATCCTGCCGGCCGGCTATCATATGACGCCGGTGCTCACGGAACCCGCGATCCAGCAGCCTGCGTCGATCGCGTTTGACGGCGACGGACGCATGTTCGTCCTCGAGCTTCGCTCCTACATGCTCGACGCCGATGCGAAGAACCAGCTTGCACCCGTGAGTCGCATCTCTCGATGGGAAGATCGCAACCACGACGGCGTCTACGAGACGCACACCGTGTTTGTCGACAGCCTCGTGTTCCCGCGCTTCGTCACGCCCTACGGCGCAAACGCGATCCTCACGATGGAGTCCAACAGCAACGACGTCTACAAGTACATCGACACCAACGGCGACGGACGCGCCGACAAGCGCGAGATCTTCGCGGGCAACTTCGGCCGACTCGCGAATGTGGAGCACCTCCAGTCGTCCCTGTTCTGGGCGATGGACAACTGGCTCTACAGCACGGTCAACGCGTTCCGTATTCGGCAGACGGCGAACGGCGTCGTGCGCGAGCAGACCGGATTCAACGGCGCGCAGTGGGGCGCATCGCAGGACGACGACGGCAAGCCATGGTTCCAGGGCGGCGCGTCGGGCGTGCCGTCGTACTTCCAGTTGCCGATCGCCTACGGAAACTTCACGGTCCCCGATCAGTATGCGCCCGGCTTCGACGACATCTGGGGCGCGCCCATGGGCACCGCCGACGTGCAGGGCGGCATGGCGTTCGTCCGGATGCCGGACGGCTCATTGAATCGCGCGACGGCGGGCTCCGGCTCCAACGTCTATCGTGGTGGACGACTGCCCCGGGAGCTCGTCGGCGACTACTTCTACGGCGAAGTCGTCGGCCGCGTCGTGCGACGCGTGCATCCGGTGAAGACCGAAGGCCTCACGCAGGTGCGCAACGTCTACCAGAACGACCGGTCGGAATTCATCCGCACCACCGATCCGCTCTTTCGTCCCGTGGAGATCAAGAGCGCGCCCGACGGCTCCATGTACATCGCGGACATGTACCATGGCGTGATCCAGGAGAGCCAATGGACACCGAAGGGCTCTTACCTCCGCGCTAAAATCGAGCAATTCCAACTCGACAAGGCCGTGGGGCTCGGCAGGATCTGGCGCCTTACGCACGACGGCGCACCGGGTGTGGCACCGCATCCGCACATGCTTTCGGAACGACCCGCGCAGCTCGTGCGGCACCTCGACAATCCGAATGGCTGGTGGCGCGACATGGCGCAACAGCTGCTCGTACTGAAGCAGGACAAGTCGGTCGTGCCCGCCCTCCGGCGTATGACCCAGCGCGACACCATGCTCGTCGCGCGTTTTCACGCGCTGTGGACACTCGAGGGACTCGGCGTACTCGACGTGCCATTTATCGAATCACAATTGGCCGATGCGCAGCCACGCATGCGCGTTCAGGCACTGCGAGCAAGCGAGACGCTCTTCAAGCGCGGCGACACAGCGCTCGCAGTCGCGTATCGCCGGCTCGCGAAGGACGCCGATCCGGATGTCGCGATTCAGGCAATGATGACGATGAACACCCTTCGCGTGCCCGACGCGGTCGCCACGATCAGAGCCGTCGCGGCATCGCACCCGACGCGCGGCGTAAAGCTGATCGGCGAACAGATCCTCAAGGCACCCGCCGAACTCGGCGTGCGCGGTCTCGCGGGACGGAACTTCACGCCCGAGCAGCGCATGATGATCGAGCGCGGCGCGGCGACTTTCAACGAGACCTGCTCGCAATGCCATGGCGAAACGGGACTCGGCAAGATGGTGGGCAACGGACAGCAGATCGCCCCGGCGCTCGCCGGCTCGGCGCATGTGACCGGGCATCCCGACTATGTGATCCGCACACTGCTGCACGGACTCACCGGCCCCGTTGAGGGAAGGAACTATGCGGGCCAGATCATGGTGTCGCAGGCGCAACAGTCGGACGAATGGATCGCCACGATCGCGTCATACATTCGCAACACGATGACGAACCAGGCGTCGTTCGTCTCGCCGGAACAGGTAGCGGCCATTCGCGCGAAGTATGCGGCCCGAAGCTCGGCGTGGACATATCCCGAGCTCGCGGCGACGGTTCCGGTCCTGATGTTCGTCCAGTCCTCGTGGAAGGCGACGGCAAGCCACAACTCCGACAATGCCTATCGCGCATTCACCACGTCGGGATGGTCGAGTGGAGTGCCACAGCAGCCCGGCATGTGGTTCCAGTTCGAGCTACCCGAGCCAGTCACGCTCGCGCAGCTGCAGTTCCAGTTCGGTGGCGCGCCTGGCTGGGGTCGGGCACAGGGAACAGCGGCACCGGCACCAGGGTCGCCGCCGGTCGTGATTCCACGTGCGTTCCGCGTCCAGGTGTCGATGGACGGCAGCACCTGGAGTGCGCCGGTGGCGGAGGTGCAGGGCACCGGCGCCGGAAGCGTGATCGCATTCACTCCTGTCAAGACGAAGTACGTGCGCATCACCCAGACCGCAACCGCAGACCCCGCACCGCCCTGGAGCATTCAGCAACTCCAGCTTCTCGCGCTGCGCCCCCGCTAGTTCACCGGATCCAGGTGCCGAGGCGCCGCCACCGAATACTGGTGACGGCGCGGATGAAATCGGTGCCCTCGTCGGGGTCGTACGAGTAGTACACGAACATCGGCGTACCGCGAATGCGGTCTCGTGCAACCGGGCCGTAGTAGCGGCTGTCCACCGAATTGTCGCGGTTGTCGCCGATCATGAAGTACGTGCCTTGCGGCACCACGATCGGTCCCCACTCGTGCGTGGAAGGCGCTGTCACCGGCGCACCGAACCGTGAGTCGGCCACCTCGAGCGTGTGCTGCCACTGGAAGAGCGGCTGTGGCTGGTCGGCGATGCTGTCCGGCAGAAGGAATGCCTCGTTGCGGCGCGGCGACACCACGCCGTTCACGAAGAGTTGGCCGCGCCGCATCAGCAGCGTATCTCCACCCACGCCCGCAATCCGCTTGACCAGCGTCGGCGTCGAATCCTCTGGCGAGATCCGTATTGCGGGGTCCTGGGACGGGGACACGAACACCACCACGTCACTGCGGCGCGGTGACGCATATCCGGGCAAGGCAGTGCGCGTGAACGGAATGTGCGGCCCGTACCTGCTCTTGTTCACGAAGAGCCAGTCACCCACCTGCAGCGTCGGTTCCATGCTGCCGCTGGGAATCCGATACGCCTCCGCCAGAGCCACTCGAGTGCCGAGAAAGATCGCCAGTACAGGGAGCACGCTGAGCACGGCTTCGCGCAACTTCACGCTGGTTCGCGTCCGAAGTACCGGCTGTGTCAACATCCTCCGATGATTCCGTCGTTGCTTCCGCCCCATGTCATTCCTCCTTGGTGACTGTCAAACGTGCGTTCCTCCTCGCCTTACGTCTGTGACACGACGCAGTTTCTACGCAAGCGTCAATCGCCCCGCAACTTCGCCTGCACCCGTATCCCGCGCATCATCGCCCGCAGCTTCGCGCGCGCGGTGGTGGCGACCAGCGCGTCGCCACGCATGCGTGCTCGCGCAGCTTCGCGCATCAGCTTGCGCCAACTCGCGAGTCGCTCCCGCGAGAGCTGGCCGTTCGCCACCGCACCGGTCACCGCACACCCGGGCTCCACGTCATGACCACAATCGGCGAACCGACAGCACTGACTCAGCTGCATGATGTCGTCGAACACCTGCTCGAGGCCCGCGTCGGCTGACCATAGTTGGAGCTCGCGCATTCCCGGTGTGTCGATCACGAGTAGTCCACCAGGCAAGCGAACCAGCTCGCGATGTGTCGTGGTGTGGCGTCCGCGCCCATCGCCATCCACGTCGGCGGTGCGCATGACGGTCGCACCCGCGAGCCGGTTCACCAGCGTGGACTTGCCGACGCCCGAGGATCCGAGCAAGGCGATGGTGGTGTACGGCGCAAGGCGCGCGCGGAGCTCGACGATTCCATCCTCGTTCGCGGCGGAGACAGCGATGACGTCGACACCCGGCGCGACCCCACGAACCATGGCGACATATCCGCCAACGTCATCGACGAGGTCGCATTTCGTGAGCACCACGGCCGGCATCGCGCCACTCTCCCACGCAAGCGCGACATAGCGTTCGAGGCGGCGCTCGTTGAGGTCGTCGGGGAGCGCCGAAACGATGAGGACGTGGTCGATGTTGGCGGCGACGACCTGTGGCGCGGCCTTCGCGCCGGCCGCCCCGCGGATGAAAACGGTCCGCCGCGGCACGACGGCCCGCACTTCGACCGGGTGTCCGGACGCATCCACGCGGACCACGGTCCAGTCGCCGGTCGACGGCCGGTTGATGGAATCGGTGCGCAGCAGCGCGCGGTCGAGCGGAACGCTGTACTCGCCGTCCGCGGAGGCGACGATGACGCGGTTGCGGTGCACGGCGACCACGCGTGCGGGTCGTTCGGACGCGAGCCCGACCTGCGCGAACGCCGAGGCGAATTCGTCGTTGAATCCCAGTTGGATCAGCGACAGCGACAGCGGCAGCGCCTGCGGCGCGCCGAGTTGTGATTCATGCATTGGTGTGCTGGCTCCGAGGCAGTCGCGCGCTGCGCGACAGGTGATGGAGGCGACGGTCCGTGATGGACCGGCGCGCGCAATCATCCCCTGGCCGCGAGGCGGGAGTCCTGGCACAACAGGCGTGCTCCGGCCTGGCGGCTGCCGGAGAGGGCGAACAGCAGGTGTTCTACCCCGGTGTCAGGACGCGCGCTTTGCGGTCAGGACGGCAGCGGAGGAGACGGCGGTACACATAGGCACCTCGAGGGAAAAGTGGGTGGCGATCTCGTGGAATATGCGGGCACCGAGCGAGCATGTGAAGCGGTGTGCTTGAGGCGCGCGCGATTCGGGTGCACCTTTCCCCGACCCGCTGACCGCCCGCCGTCATCACGCCCTTACCATGCTTCCACGGACCCCGTGCAACACGCCCTCATGTACGTTGGTGGATTCGAACGCAACCGCCGCAGCCTGACGCCCGCCTCCACGTCCTTCGAGGGCGGCGACGGACAGTCACACGAGTATCCGTCCTGGCCGGACCATACGGACGGTGTGCGCGTGAGCTTCATGGAAAAGGCCGGCAAGAAGTTCGTCGCGGTACGCGTTGCAGATGACGTGAGCGACGTCGTCCTCCCGAACGAGCTCGTGCTCGTGCCGGGCGAGCATTTCGGGTTCAACACGCGCCTGAGTGGCACGCCGGCGGTCGTCGAGGACAACCACGCGATCCTCAAGCTGCTCGAGGACATCATCAAGAAGAACCACGACACGAGCGAGGAGCTACTGCAGATCCGCGCTCGCTTCAAGGCCGCGGCGACCACGAAATAGCGGGCGCCGCATGAGTCCAGCGCTGATCGCGGTCTTCGCGGTCGCGTGTGGCAACCAGGTCGTGAGCCAGCGTGTCGTTTACGCAATCGCTCCCGAGGCACGTGGTCGCATCACGTCGATCTTCATGACGACGGTCTTCATCGGTGGCGCGATAGGGTCGTCGGTCGCGCCGATGACCCTGATCCGAGGCGGGTGGCTGGTCACGATGCTGACTGGCGCTGGCGCCGTCTCAGTCGCATTTCTCCTGTTCCTCACGGAGCCGGATGCGTGACGATGGAGATCGATTCACGAGGCTCTGGCGTCAAGACACTTACCAGGCTGTTGATGGTCGCTGCCGCCGTGGTCGGCGTGACGGCCATGTTCATCGTCGGCCGTCATCAGCGTTCCATCCTGCTGATCGTCCTGTTTACCGGGTGGGTGCTTGCGCCGTTCGTCGCGCTCGCACTGCTGAACGCACGGTCGCGGAAATGGCGAGCGTCCACGCGCAGCACGCTTCAGGGTGGAACGCTCCTCATCTCACTCGGCGCCCTGGCGATGTACGTCTCCGCCGTGGTGCGCCCACTGAAATCCCAGCCGGCGTCCACGTTCATCCTCGTACCGCTCGCATCGTGGGTGGTGCTGGTTGTCGTCGCAGCCATTGCCGCGGTGCAGGCGCGGAGAGGTTGACGGTCCTCTAGCGCGCGGGAACGCCGCCGACCAAAAGGACGCTCATTCCAAATTTGGAATGAGCGTCCCTGACTGACTACTCAATCGCCCGACCTGCGCCTCCCTACCAGATCTTCACGCGATCCCTGGGTGCGACATACATCTTGTCGCCCGGCTGGAGATTGAACGTCTTCGCGAACACATCGTTGTTCACCAGCGGCACGAACGCACGTGTCGGACCCGGGGAATGCGGATCCGTCAGGATGCGCTGGCGCAGCGCCTCGTCGCGCATCTTCGACCGCCATATCTGCGCATAGCCCATGAAGAAGCGCTGGTCGCCCGTAAGTCCGTCGATCACGGGCGCCGCCCTGCCATTCAGCGAGATGCGATAGGCGCGATACGCCTGAGCGAGTCCGCTCAGGTCCCCAATGTTCTCACCCATCGTGAGCTTGCCGTTCACATGGAGGTCGTCGATCGGATTCACCGCGTCGTATTGAGCACCAAGCTTCGTGGTGCGTGCCTCGAACGCCGTCGCATCACCCGCGCTCCACCAGTCGCGAAGGTTGCCTGCCCCATCGGACTTGCGACCCTGATCGTCGAAACCGTGCCCGATCTCGTGACCGATAACGGCGCCGATGCCGCCGTAGTTCACGGCATCATCCGCGTTCACGTCGAAGAACGGCGGCTGGAGAATCGCGGCGGGAAACACGATTTCGTTGTTCGCCGAGTTGTAATACGCATTCACGGTCTGGGCCGTCATACCCCAACGCGTACGGTCAACGGGCTTGCCGAGTCGCGCGATGACGTCGTCGTAGTCGAAGGCGCGCGCGCGCATCCGGTTGCCAAGGAGATCGTCGCGCTTGATGACGAGCTTCGAGAAATCGCGCGGCTTGTCGGGATAGCCAATCTTGACGGTGAAATGCGCGAGCTTCTCCTTTGCCGCGGCCTTGGTCGCGGGGCTCATCCACTCGAGGCTGTCAATGCCGACGGAGTAGGCATTGAGGATGTTCTTGACCAGTGCATCCATCCGCTCCTTGGCTTCGGGGCGGAAGAAGTGCTCGACGTACAGCTTGCCCGTGGCATCGTCCAGGATGCCTTCGGTGCCGGCGACCGCACGACGCCAGCGCGGCGCCTGCTCCCGCTGCCCGGTGAGCGTCTTCCCGCGGAACTCAAAGCGCGTCTGTCCAAACGCCGACGGAAGCTCATCGGCGTTGGAGTCGAGCAGCTTTGCCGTCAGGTATTCCCGCCACGTGGACGCCGGCGTCGCCTTCATGATGGTGTCGACCGCACGGAGGTAGTCGGGCTGCCTCACGATCACGTCCGTCGCCTTCCCGAGCTTAGACGCCTCGAGGTACGCGTTCCAGTCGTATGACGGCGTCAACTGTGCGAGCTCCGCCACCGTCATCCTGTTGTAGATCGCATTCCGGTCGCGGCTCCGCACGCGATCCCACTGCTTCAACGCGAGCGACGTTTCCAACGCGAGAATCCGCTGCGCCGCGCCGGCAGGATCGAGCTGCCTCGCCAACGTGAACATTTTCGTGAGATAATCGACGTACGCCGTCCTGATCGCGACCGACTTCGCGTCGGTCTTCAGGTAGTAGTCGCGATCGGGAAGTCCGAGCCCGGACTGGCCGATCTGCACGATGTTCACCGACGATGCCTTCGCATCCTGTCCCACGCCGACGCTCATCGGGCTCCCGACGCCAACCTTGGCGAAATGCGCAAACGTGGTCGCAAGTTGCGCGTTTGACTTCAGCGCGGCAATCGTCCTCAACTCCCCGGCGAGAGGTTTGAGCCCGAGCCTATCGACGCGCGCGGTGTCCATGTAGCTCGCGTAGAGATCGCCGATCTTCCGGCGCTCCTGTTCGCTTGGGCCGGCCACCGAGCGAAGGGGAACCGCAACGCGCTTGTCGGTCATGGGCCGCGCGGGTTTCGCAGCCTCTTCGAACAGCTCGTGCATGCCTTTCCGACTGCTGTCCGCGAGCTCATTGAAGGCGCCATTCGACGTCGCGTCGCCTCGAATGACGGCCTTCCTGAGCCAACCACCATTCACATAGCCGTAAAAGTCGTCCTGAGGACGGATGGTGCGGTCGAAGCCGGCGGTGTCGATGCCGCTGGTGAGGACCTGGGCGCTTGCCGTCGTAACAGCCACGAGGCACGCGAAGACGCTCGATGTCACGACGCGCATCAGCGTCACGTGTGAATCCCTTCTCATCGTGGTGCCTTGTAGACCTTGCCACCCTTCATCACGAATACCACGCGGCCCAGCGCCGTGATGTCCTTCGTGGGATCACCGTCAACCGCGATGATATCCGCCTGGAGACCCGGCGCGATGGCGCCAACAACGTTCGAGATGCCGAGCGCCTCGGCGCTCAGTGAGGTGGCGGAGGTGATCGCGTTCATCGTGCCCTGCCCTCCCTCATGCACGCGACAGGTGAGTTCCTCGGCGTTTCGCCCATGCGCGCCAGCCACGGCATCGGTGCCGAACACGAGCTTCAGCCGCGGCGTGCGCGAGGCCATGCGCACGACGTTGGCCGCCATTGGGAGTGCTTGCTCCATCGACGCGAAGCCCGCCGCATTGTAGTTGCCGATGCCGTCGTACTTCGCGCGGTTATCGAGGTAGTTGTGAAAGACCAGCCCACACTGTGGATCGAAATACGTCCCGCGCTGCGCCATGAGGTCGAGTACCTCCTGCGTCGCGAACACGCCATGCTCCAGCTGTGTGCATCCCGCCAGCGTCGCTGCCTTCATGGCCTCCGCGCTGTGGGCGTGGATCATCGTGCGCAGCCCGACCGCCTTTGCCTCACCGCACGCGGCGCCGAGTTGTTCGTCGCTCCATGTCTGCTTGCCCCCGTCGCGGATACTCGCCGACGCGAAGATCTTGATGAAGTCCGCCCCCTCGGCCTTTCGGCTTCTGATGATCGCGCGAATGGAATCCGGCGTGAGGCGCGCGTTGGAAAGCGGCTCGGAGGAGGTCAGCAGTCGCGGGCCGACAATGACGCCGCGCGCGATCGCGTCGCGAAGGGGGAGGTCGCTCGCGGAGCCAGGGCTGGCGATCGTGGTGACTCCGGCCATGAGCGTCGTCCACGCATTCCCGGCAGCCGCGAAAGCTTCGTCGACCGGCGTTTCACCGTCGCCCGAGGTGTGAAATCGGCCCGCGCGATTGAAGTGCCACCCGATGTGGTCGTGGGTGTCGATGAGGCCGGGGAGCACGGTGTAGCGCGAGAGGTCGTACGTCGTGCGCTGTGTCGCCTTGCCGATCGACGCAATGCGATCGCCATTCACGGTGATCGCGGCACCCGACGTGGAGCCGCCGCGGCCGTCGAGCAGTCGGCCGGCTCGAATAACGGTGACCTGACCATGTGCCACAACGGCGTGTGCCGTGATCAGTGCGACAAAGAAGTAGTGACCCGATCGGCGCATGAGGAGACCATTGCGAGTGTGGGAGGCGCGGTGTTACGAACACTCGCGCCCAGACGAACAGATGGCGAGAATGTACATGAGCTGCGATCCTCGGCGCCAACGCTCCCGGCGCTCGATCGAGAGCCTATCCCTCAACGAAACATCCCAGATGCGTCTGCTTCCCCAGCTTGTCGCCACCGCGCTCTTGTGTTCGTCGTTCGCTGGCGCCCAAGGCACCGTGGCAACGGATGCCGCCGCGCAGGGGGCGATGATCCCCGCGCGTCTCGCGCGCATCGACGCGTGGGTGCAGCAGCAGGTCAACGACAGGAAGATTCCAGGAGCGGTCGTCATGATCGTCCGCGATGGCCGGGTGGCGTACTACAAGGCGTTCGGAATGCGGGATCTGGCCACGCGCACTCCGCAGCGTCGCGACGACATCTTCCGTATCGCGTCGCAGTAATCCAGCCCTGGGAAAGCGTCTTTACAGAACATTTGTTCGTCATTCCCGCGAAAGCCGTAATCCATGTTCAACCGCACATCATGCGTATTCAGATCTTCTTTTCCACACTCTCGCTTGCGTGTGCGGGTGTGAGCGTCGCGCAGCGACCGCTATCGCTCGCCGGTCGTTCCGTCGTGTATGCGCCACGCGGCATCGTGTCCACGAGCCAGCCGCTCGCGAGCGCGGCGGGACTTTCGGTGCTCCAGCATGGCGGCAATGCGATCGACGCTGCCGTAACGGCGGCTGCCGTCCTCACCCTCGCCGAGCCGATGATGACGAGCCTCGGTGGCGATATGTTCGCGATGGTCTGGATCGCGAAGGAGCACCGGCTCGTCGCGCTCAATGCGAGTGGGCGCGCGGGCTCACTCGCGACGCGCGAAGAGCTCCTCCGGCGAGGTCGCACGCGCATGCCCGCACGCGGGATCGAGGCCGTGACCGTTCCGGGAGGACTGGCCGGTTGGGACGCGCTGCTGAAAAAGTACGGCACCTACTCACTTGCGCAGGCACTGGCACCCGCGATCCACTATGCCGAGGTGGGCTTTCCTGTCACGCCGGTGATCTCGGATGAGTGGAAGAGTGAGGAGGCTCTGCTGGGGCGCGACGCCGCAACGAAGGCCACATACATGCCGAACGGTCACCCTCTCGAGCGAGGTGAGTGGTTCCGCAATCCGGACTATGCGGCGACGTTGCGCGAAATCGCGAAGGGCGGCATCGGCGTCATGTACGGCGGTCCGCTCGGCCAGCGCATCGTGAAGCGCTCGCAGGAGCTCGGTGGATTCCTCACCATCGAGGATTTCAAGGCCAACAAGCCCGATTGGGTGACCCCCATCTCGACGATGTTCAAGGGCTATCGCGTCTGGGAGATGCCCCCGAACAACCAGGGCATCGGCGTGCTGGAGATGCTGCGCATCCTCGAGCCGTACGACCTGAAGTCGATGGGACTGAACTCGCCCGCCTACCTGCATCACCTCATCGAGGCGAAGAAGCTCGCGTATGCGGATCTCGCACGGTATGTGGGGGATGCGGATCATCTGTCGGTTCCCGTGTCGCGCCTGTTGTCTGACGACTTCATCGCCGAGCGGCGCAGCCATCTCGATGCGACCAGGGCGCAGACGCAGGTCGAGCCCGGACCGGCCCGCACCGCGAGCGAGACTGTCTACCTCACCACGGCGGACAGCGCGGGCAATATGGTGTCATTCATCAATAGCCTCTTCGATCACTTCGGCTCGGGCATCACGGTCCCTGGCACGGGCTTCGTGTTGCACAACCGCGGCGCGGCGTTCACCATGGATCCCGGCCTGCCGAACACCATCGCGCCCGGCAAGCGGCCGTTTCACACGCTCATTCCCGGCTTCGTGACGAAGGCCGGCGCGAACCCAGCTGCCGACGGAAGCACCGACACGCCATGGATGAGCTTCGGGCTCATGGGCGGTGGCATGCAGGCGCAGGGGCATGCGCAGTTCCTCATCAACCTGCTGGTGTTCGGCATGGACGTGCAGCAGTCAATTGACGCCGCACGCTTCCGTCACATCGATGGATTGCGCGTCGAGGTCGAGGCGCCGATTACCGACAGTGTCCGCGCCGCGCTCACCGCGATGGGACACGTGGTGACGGATGGGCTCCGCACACAGTTCGGCGGCGCCCAGGCCATCATCAAGCTCCCGCGCGGCTACTCGGCGGGATCGGATCCCAGAAAGGACGGGTACGCGGCGGGGTACTGAGGCACTGCGCCATTGATGTCGCCGCGTTATCTGGTCGTACCGTCAGCCGTGCCTCGCCGGCGCCTGCGCAAGCCGGGCGGCCAGCTTCAGCGCGCCGTACTGACCACGCTCTGGCCGCGTGAGCATCGCGTTCGCCTCCGCGTCGTTCACGAACCGCTCTGTCGTTGGATCCCAAGTGAGCGGGCGCTCGAGCTTCATGGCAATCCAGCTCAGGATGCACGCGGTGTTGCTGCGGTGCGCAATTGGTGCTGGTGCGAGCGGCGTCGCGCGCGACTTTACGCACTCCAGCCAGTTCCTGTGGTGCGACAGGCTGTGCGGCAGCTGCACCGTCACGCCGTTCGGATCGAGCAGCTTCGGATTGCTCGCGTCGAGCGGCTTGAGAGCTGTGGGTGCCGACGTCGGATCACTCGCCGTCGCCGCCTGCGCATCGCGCGATACGAAGATCCAGCCCTCGTCGCCGATGAACTTGATGCCGTTGGGATGCTTGTCGGACACATTCAGGATGACGTTGCCGGGATACGTCAGTGTCACGTCGTACGCGCCGTGCACGTTCCAGATCTTGTTCGTCGGGAACTCGCCCCTCCCCTCGATCCTCGACGGACCCGTAAGCTCGACGTTCATGCCCCAGTGCGCCGTATCGAAGTGGTGCGCTCCCCAGCCGGTGATCATGCCGAGCGAGTAGTTCTCGTTGCGCAGCCAGCCGGGACGGGAGTTGACGTCGGGTCCCTTCGCATCGCTTTTCTGCGAATGCACCCGCTGCTCGGTGTAGTAGACCTCGGGTGTCGGACCGAGCCAGAGATCGTAGTTGAGGTTCGACGGCACCGGTTCGGGTGGATTGTCGGGCGCCGTCGGATCGGTCGGTAAGCCGATCTCCACGCGACGCAGGTTTCCCACGCGCCCACTGCGCACGAGCTCCACGGCCTTCCGGAACTGCTCGCCCGGACCCCACGAGCGCTGCTGGCTGCCCACTTGGAGAATGCGCCCAGTCCTCGCGACGGCATCGCGCAGCACGACGCCCTCGGCATGCGTCATCGTGAATGGCTTCTGGAGATAGACGTCCTTGCCCGCATACAGCGCCCGCAGCGCCACCTCGGCGTGCTGATGATCGGGCAGGCTGATGGTGACGGCATCGATGTCGTCACGCGCAAGCAGCTCGCGATAATCGGTGAACACCGAAATCGTTGGCGCGGGCGCGCTGCGACCCGCGATGAGCTGCTGCACGCGCAACTTTCCGCTCAGGGCACGCCGCGAATCGAGGTCGGCCACGGCGAGCACGTCGGCGAGGTCGGCACTGGCGACCCCGGTCATGTCGTGGCCCTGCGCAATGCGCCCTGCACCGATGTGTCCAACGCGAACCCGGTTGCTCGGCGCGTTCTTGCCGAGGAGTCGCGCGGGAATGATCAGCGGAGCGGAGATGAAGGCGGCGGTTGCCGCGCTTTTCTGGATGAATATGCGACGTGAAATCGCGTCGGGCCGGTCAGTTTGGTCGCCCATCGGAGCCTCGGGTGTTGTATGCCGGTGGAACTTGCCGCGTTCCCGCGTCTGCGCAAGCAGCTTGGCGGTCGCGGCCGTGCCGCGATTGAAATGGGCAAAAGCTTGCGTTAGCACGCGTTGGATGGCCGCGCAGGACTTCAGCCCTTCGCCGGACGATCCGATACTGACACCTTGCGGCGTCTCCCTCCTGGAACGCTCCGAACCGCCGTACCCCCTTCGGCGAAAGTCGAGAGGACGTGATGAAAACGGACTCCACTGCAGACGAACCCGACCGACTCGACGCCCTGCGCCGCTACGGTATCCTCGACACGCCGCCCGAGGCGGCCCTCGACGATCTCGTCTCGCTCGCCGCGCACATCTGCACTGCACCAATCGCGGGGATCTCGCTCATTGACGAGAGTCGCCAGTGGTTCAAGGCCTCGGTCGGCGTGGGGGATTTGAGGGAAACGTCGCTTGATGTCTCCTTCAGTAAGCATGCGCTGCTCGGCCCCGAAGTCCTGGTGGTGAATGATGCGGTCACCGACGAGCGCTTTGCCGACAACCCGCTCGTTACCGGAAATCCCCACATCCGCTTTTACGCCGGGGTGCCGTTGATGGGCGCAACCGGTCACGCACTCGGAGCGCTCTGCGTGATCGACATCGTCCCACGCGAGCTGAGCCCAGCCCAGCTGGATGCATTGCGAGCGATAGGCCGGCAGGTCATGACACAGCTCGAGCTGCGACGGCGGACCGCAGAGATGCACGCCGGCGACGAACGCCTCCAGCAGGCGCTCGAGGCGGCCCGAGCGGGGACGTACGACTGGGACATGGTGCGGGACCAAATCCGCTGTTCCCCCCTGCACGAAATGCTCTGGGGACATGCTCCTGGCGAGTTCGACGGAACGAATGCCTCACTGGGCGAACGCATGCATCCGGATGACCTCGTTGACGTACGCGCTCGGATTGCACGATGCGTCGAGATGCGGGAACCGGTCTTCAACGAGTTCCGTGTCATATGGCCCGACGGCAGCGTTCACTGGATCTGTTCGCGCGGCGAGTTCCTTTTTGACGACGACGGCGCCCCGGTTCGCATGCGAGGCACCATCGTGGAGATCACAGACCGGAAGGAGGTTGAGGCAAAGCTGCGGCTGAGCCATGAGCGCTTTCAACTGGTGACGCGGGCCACCAATGACGCCGTATGGGACTGGAACCTCGGCTCGAATGCGCTCTGGTGGAACGAGGGATTCGAGGCGCTGTTCGGATACTCCCGCTCGGAGGAGGCGTCCACGATCGAAACGTGGATAGAGCACATCCACCCCGATGACCGCGCGCGCGTCATCGACGGCATTCACGGTGCGATTCGGCGGGACGAAAATACCTGGTCGGACGAGTACCGGTTCCTGCGCAGCGATGGCACCATCGCGAACATCCTCGATCGTGGATACATCATCCGCGACGCGGACCACGCGCCGGTGCGGATGATCGGCGCCATGCAGGACGTCACCGCACGAAAGCGCGCGGAATCCGACGCGGCGCGGCTCGCGCTGCGCCTCACGCTCGCCACCGACGCAGCCTCGATCGGCGTGTGGGACTGGGACCTTCAGTCGGACGAGTGGTACGCATCACCCACCTACTCCACGATGCTCGGCTACGAGCCGGACGAGCGCAGTGCCGACCGCGACCTCTGGTTGAATCGCCTCCATCCCGACGATCGCGCCATGGTGAGCGGGAAGATTCAGGCGGTCATCGGTGGAAAGGTGGACTCGTACCACTACGAGGCTCGCATGCGGCATGCGGACGGCGCGTACCGCTGGATCGAAGTGACCGGGCGCGCACTGACTCACGACGAACATGGCCGGCCAAGCCGCCTCCTCGGTGTGCGCGTGGACGTCACCGAGCGCAAGCGGGCCGCCGAAGACCGCATCCATATCCTCGAGCGTATCACGGATGCCTTCGTCGCGCTCGACCGCGACTGGCGGTTCACATTCGTCAACGCTCGCGCGGCGCAGCTGCTCGCACGGCGCGCCGAAGACCTCATCGGTCAGCACGTCTGGACCGAATTCCCTGAGAGCCTCGGCATCGAGCTTCAGCGCGTCTGCGAACAGGCGATGGACGGGCAGAAGCCCGCGAATTTCGAGGAGTACTACGCGCCGATCGATCGCTGGTTGGAGAGTCGCATCTATCCGTCGCCAGACGGCATGTCGATCTACTTCCACGATATCACGGACCGGAAGCAATCCGAGCGTCATATCCGGCGTCTGAACCGCGTTCACGCCGTGCTCAGCGCGATCAACCAGACGATCGTCCGGGTGAAGGATCCCGGCGTGATGCTCAACTCCGCGTGCGAGATCGCCGTGGACCTCGGGCAGTTTCGCATGTCGTGGATCGGGCTGAACCGTCCTTCCGACGGTCAGTTGGACATCGCCGCACACGCAGGTGCCAGCGCCCCCACGATTACGCGGCTGCGCGAGCTCCTGGGAGGCGATCATGCACCAATCGACTGTATTTACACCCATGCCGCACTGACCACGGGAAAGCACGCGGTGTGCAACGACATCGCGGCGCAGCCACCCACCGTGAACTGGCGGGCTGATGCTGTTGCCCTCGACTACCGGTCGATGGTGAGCCTGCCGATCCACTCCGCGGGCGAAGTGGTTGGAACCTTCAACCTCTACTCCGGCGAGAGCGACTACTTCGACGCGGAGGAGCTGCGCTTGCTCGACGAGCTCGCGGCCGACGTCGGATTCGCGCTCGAGGTGCAGGCCCGGGATGCCGAGCGTGAGCGCTTCGAGCGTGCGCTCAAGGACAGCGAAGACCGATTCCGCCAGCTTGCCGAGAACATCCAGGAGGCGTTCTGGATCACGGACGTCGCCACGGGGCGGATACTCTACGTCAGTCCTGCGTACGAGACGATCTGGGGTCGATTGGCCGACGATCTCTACGCGTCTCCGCGTGCGTGGAAGGATGCTCTCCATCCCGATGATCGCGAGCGCATCGTGAACGCGGCCCAGACGAAGCACCAACGCGGCGACTTCGACGAGACGTATCGCGTCGTGCGGCCGGACGGAGTGGTGCGCTGGATTCGCGACCGGGCATTCCCGGTCCGCGCGGCCGATGGAACGGTGGTGCGCGTCGTCGGCACCGCGGAGGACATCACCGACGCACGGCAACTCGAGGAACAGTTCCGGCAATCGCAGAAGATGGAAGCCATCGGGCAGCTGGCCGGGGGTGTCGCCCATGACTTCAACAACATCCTGGCCGCGATCATGATGCAGGCCGACCTTGCATCCGCGACCACCGATCTGCCGCAGGAGACGCGTGAGCTGCTCCAGGACATCAAGTCGGCCACGCAGCGTGCCGCCGACCTCACGCGCCAGCTGCTCGCGTTCAGCCGACGGCAGGTGATGCAGCCGCGCGATGTGGATCTGAACGAAGTCGTCACCGACCTCGCGAAGATGCTGCAGCGCATCCTCGGTGAAGACGTGCACCTCCAGCTGAACCTGCATCCGTCGCCGCTCATGACGCGGGCCGATCCCGTCATGCTGGACCAGGTGCTGATGAACCTCGCCATCAACTCGCGCGACGCGATGCGGAACGGTGGTCGGCTCTTCGTCGAGACGTCGGAGCGAACGCTATCGGCGAGCGAGGCGTCGTCGGTCACGGACGTCGTGGCCGGCCGCTACGTGAGCCTTCGCGTCCGTGACACCGGCGAGGGCATTCCCGCCGAACATCTGCCGCGCATCTTCGAGCCGTTCTTCACGACGAAGGAACCGGGCAAGGGCACCGGGCTCGGGCTCGCTACCGTATTCGGGATCGTCCGACAGCACGGAGGTGCCATCTGGGTGGAGAGCGATCCCGGCGAGGGTGCGACCTTCGAAGTGCTCTTCCGCCCCACCACGACAGAGGCCGCCGCGCCAGAAGCACCGGCGGACAGGAGCAAGCCGCGTGGTGGATCGGAAACGATTCTCGTCGTGGAGGACGAACCATCGGTGCGGACGCTGACACGGATGGTGCTCGAACGTGCTGGCTACACGGTCCTCGAGGCGGAGGACGGTCACGCTGCGCTGCGCGTTTGGGCGGAGGAACGGGAGCGAGTCGACCTGATGCTCACGGATATGGTGATGCCGGGCGGTCTTGGCGGACGTGAACTCGCGGCGCGGCTGCTCGCCGAACGGCCGGATCTCGCCGTGGTGTTCACCAGCGGATACAGCGCCGACATTGCCGGCAAGGAGCTCTCGCTCGAGGAGGGCCGCAACTTCATCCAGAAGCCGTCCGGTCCCCTGGTGTTGCTGGAGACCGTCCGGCGTTGCCTGGAGTCGCAGTCAGAGTCCAGCTAGGTACAAGGGCGACGACCACTTCGAGGTGGCCCGCGTTACAGCGGGCCGCTCTCGACTGACGATGGAGGGCTCGTCGATGGCTTCGTGAGGAGAACGCAGATTGCGCGGAGCAACCGGCCCCTAGAAGTGACGAAGCCGAAACGAACATCAGGATTCCGGATTCGCCCAGCGCAATTCGCGAAAGGGTCCGAAATCAGTGCTTTCTGTGGGTTCCGCCAACTGTCGTCGCGGTGCTGCAGTTCCGCGGTTGCGGCAACCACTGCCGCCTGACGTCACCAAGCGACACGGTGACCGATCGAGCCAGATCATCCCCCCAGCGCGACACGGTACAAAGAACCGCGCCTACCGCCGAAACCGCCGAATCATCCGCAGCAGTTCGAGGTACAGCCAGATCAACGTCACGAGAATCGAGAACGCGAAGTACCACTCGGTCTTCGCACTCAGCCGCGCATGGCGCGCACTCTCGATCTCCGCGAAATCGATGAAGAGACACGAGATCGCCAGACCGATCGCGATGACATTCACCACCAGGCCGAATACACCCTGGTCCATGATGGTGCCAAACGGCACACCCATCATCCGCAGCACCATCTCGAGTAGATAGAGCGCCATCAAACCCATCATCCCGATCGCGACCTTCTCGGCGAACGTTTCGCTGACCTCGATCCGGTCCATGGCAAACAGTCCGAAGCACACCGCGGTTACCGCGAGCGTCGCCGCCGCGGCGTGCAACGGCGCGCCATGATACCGCTGGTTGGTCATGTACGAGATCGCGCCGATACCGAGACCCTCGAGCACCGCATAGATCGGCGCCGTGATCGGCGCCGCCGTGGGCCGGAAGATCGTGATGATCGCGACAATCAAGCCGCCGATCACGCCGATCGCCGCCGCACCCAGCACCGCATCGGGGCCCTGCAGCGCCGCCGTGCGCCACGTGTACGCCGCACTCGCAAGCACCAGCGCGAGGAGCACGAGCGACTTCTTCGCAACACCAGGAAGCGTGAGCACCGTGCCATCGCTCACCTGTGCCGCGGAAAGGCGGGCGATCGCAGTGCGACTATATGTGGGATTCGTCGAGGATTTCATGATGGATTCGGTGGCAGGACTTGCGAAATGACGGTGGGATCGCTGCATCGCGACGGTCTGCATCTGCGCCTTGGTGGACGACAACTACTGGTGCGCGTCACACGCCAAGGTGGCAATTCACGAAACGGCAGATCGCTCTAAACAAGAGCGACCGGCTTTCGCCGGTCGCTCGGTCATGCTGTCCTGCTCTCCAGCTACTTTTTAGGTCACACTGTCCGACGTCACACCGGGAACAGCATCTCGCGATACTTCGGCAGCGGCCACAGTTCGTCAGCAACCTTCAATTCGAGCGCATCGCACGTCTCGCGCGCTGCGGCCATTGCATCGGCCACCGCACCCGTGAGCAGCTTCGCCTGCTTCGGCGCATCATCGTGGAGGTGCTCCGCCTTGCCGAGCAGGCTCTCGAGCGTATCGCGCCGCCCACGCAGCGTCGTGATCATCTCACCGATCTCATTCGCCGCCGCAACCTGCGGCACGCTCTTCACGCCCGCCGACACTGCGTGCGACGCCGCCGTCGCCAACGACCCCGAATACGAGAACGCCGCGGGCAGCACGATCGTGTCGATGATCTCCTTGAGCGTGTGGGCCTCGATCAGCATGTCCTTGATGTAGCGCTCCAGGCGCACATGGTAGCGCGACTCCAGCTCCGCCTTCGTGAACACGCCGAGCTTGATCAGCAGAACCCGCGACTCCTTCGACAGAAGCTGCTCGAGCGCCTCCGGCGAACGACGGAGGTTCGGCAGCCCGCGCTTCGCGGCCTCCTTCACCCAGTCCTCCGAATAGTTGTTGCCCTCGAAGCGAATGGACGCGCTCTCCTTGAACGCGTGCTGCACCACCGCGAGCACCACGTCATCCTGCGACTTGCCGCGCTTGCTGCTCGACGCGATCTGCTCCGTCAACTCGCCGAGCGCCTCGGCCACCGCGGCATTCAGCAGCACGATCGGGAACGCGATCGACGCCGACGAGCCCACTGCGCGAAACTCGAACTTGTTGCCCGTGAACGCGAACGGCGACGTACGGTTGCGATCCGTATTGTCCTTCTCGATCTCCGGCAGGCGATCCACGCCGAGCTTGATCATCGCCTGTGCGGCGTTGGCCGAGCTCTTCCCCGCGGCAATCGACTCGATGACTTTCGTGAGCATGGAGCCCATGAACACCGAGATGATCGCCGGCGGCGCCTCGTTGGCGCCGAGACGATGCTCGTTCCCGCTCGATGCGATGCCGGCGCGCAGCAGGCCGGAGTGCTTGTGGACCGCCTTGAGGATCGCCGCGAGGAACACCAGGAACCGCAGGTTCTGGTGCGGCGTCTTGCCCGGCTTCAACAAGTTGGTGCCATCAAGCTCGCCGTCCGCCGCGATTGACAGCGACCAGTTGCAATGCTTTCCCGAGCCGTTGATGCCCGCAAACGGCTTCTCGTGCAGCAGGCACACAAACCCGAACGAGGGCGCGAGCCGCTTGAGCGTCATCATCAGAAGCTGCTGGTGGTCTGCCGCCACGTTGGATGCCTCGTAGATGGGCGCGATCTCGTACTGCCGCGGGGCCACCTCGTTGTGGCGCGTCTTGACGGGCACGCCGAGCCGGTAAAGCTCCTTCTCGACGTCCAGCATGTAGGCGAGGACGCGCTCCGGGATGGAGCCGAAGTAGTGGTCTTCCAACTCCTGCCCGCGCGGCGGCTTGGCCCCGAAGAGCGTCCGCCCGGTGAGCATCAGGTCGGGGCGGGCGTGGAAGTCGGTCTCGTCCACGAGAAAGTATTCCTGCTCGCAGCCCACCGTGGTGACGACGCGGGTGAACTCCATCGTGCCGAAGAGCTTCAGCACGCGCGCCGCCGCCTTGCTGAGCACCTCGATGGAGCGCAGGAGGGGGATCTTGTGGTCGAGCGCCTCGCCGGTCCAGGAGGCAAACGCGGTGGGGATGGCGAGGTAATTGCCGCGCTCGTTCTCGAT
>JBKJUW010000026.1:0-31778 GCA_046589725.1 Gemmatimonadaceae bacterium | reverse complement strand
GAAGGCGTGGGGATCGCCGAGGTCACGACGTTCGCCTCGATGGCGCTCGTACAGCGCACCGGCGGCACGCGCCTCGCCCAGATCCGCGCCGTCACGCCCGGCTACCCCTTCTACGGCACCATCCTCACGAGTCCGGCCAACGAGTGGGCGCGCCTGCAGGACGACCGGAGCGCGCTCGTCGATCCCTCGCTGCTCATCGCCCTCGACGCCAGGATCGGCGACACGCTCTCCCTCGGCTTCGCGCGATTCATCATCCGGGGCACGCTCACCAGCGTGCCGGGCGACGTCGGCGTCGCGTCGGCCATCGGGCCACGCGTGTACATCCCGGCGCGCTACATCGACGAGACGTCGCTGCTGCTCTTCGGCAGCCGCTCCGAGCACGAGACGTTCATCAAGCTGCCGCCGAACCTGCCGCCGCAGCGCCTGCTCTTCCGTCTCAAGTCGCGGCTGGACAACGCGCTCGTGCGCCCGCGCACCGCCGCCGAGACGGAGTTCAATCTCACACAGGCCATCGACCAGCTGCGCGACTTCCTCAGCGTGATCGGGCTCGTCGCCCTCCTGCTCGGCGGCATCGGCGTGGCGAGCGGCGTGAACGCCTTCGTCATGCGAAAGATCGACACGGTCGCCATCCTCCGCTGTCTCGGCGCAACGAGCCGGCAGGTGCTCGCGATCTACTTGCTGCAGGCGGTCGCGATGGGTTTCCTCGGCGCCGCGTTCGGCGCACTGCTCGGCATTGGTCTTCAGCTGGGCCTGCCTCTCGTGCTGGCCGACTTTCTTCCAGTCGACGTGAAGGTCACGATCGAGCCGATCGCGTTGCTCACCGGGATGCTCGTTGGCGTCTGGGTGGCGCTCGTGTTCGCGCTGAAGCCGCTGATCTCCTTACGCAACGTCAGTCCGCTTCAGACGCTGCGGCGTGAGTCGGATTCCGCGGCGCTGCGGGGCGCGACCTTCGATCCGTGGCGTGTGTTCGTCGCCGTGGTGATCGTGGTCAGCGTCGCGGCGCTCGGAGTCGCCCGCGCCGAGACGCCACAGCAGGGATTGGCCTTCTCGGGTGCGATCGCCGGGGCGGTGGCCCTGCTGTACGGTGCCGCAGCACTGCTGAGCGCGAGTGCGCGCAAGGTCGTGCGACCCTCCTGGCCGTTCGTCCTGCGTCAGGGCGTGGCCAGCCTCTATCGCCCGGGCAACCAGACGCGCTCCGTGGTCCTGGCGCTCGGCTTCGGGGTGTTCCTGATGAGCACCGTCTATCAGGTGCAGGACAACCTCCTGCGCACCGTATCGGTGAAGGTCGATGCGTCGAAGTCGAACGTCATCTTCTTCGACGTGCAGGATGATCAGGGCGCGCCCCTCGATTCGATGATCCGCGCCCAGGGCTACACGATTGCGCAGCGCGCGCCGCTCGTACCGATGAAGATCGTGGCGATCAACTCGCTCGTCGGCGAGCAGCTTCTCAAGGGGGGTACGCCCGCGACAACCGACACGGCGAGCGGCGGTGGTCGCGCCCGGGTCCGGAATGAGGGTGGCGGACAACGGCAGGGGCGCGAGCGTTGGGTGCTGCGGCGTGAGTTCCGCTCAACCTTCCGCGATTCGCTCATGCCGTCCGAAAAGGTGACATCCGGGACGTTCGTGAAGGGCGGCACACCGGCCGATCAGCTTCCGGTCGTCTCGCTGGATGCGGACGTCGCGAAGTCGCTGAACGTCGGCATTCACGACACCATCACGTGGGACGTGCAGGGCGTGCGTGTAAAGACGCGAGTGACCAGTCTTCGAGAGGTCAACTGGACCCGCTTCGAGCCGAACTTCTATGCCGTATTCGAGTCTCGCGCGCTGATCAAGGCGCCGAAACAGTACGTGATCCTCGCTGACGTGCGTGGCGCGGGTGCCGTCGCGCGACTGCAGCGCGACGTCATTACGAAATTCCCGAACGTCGCCAGCCTCGACCTCACGCTCGTGCAGCAGACCATCGCCCGCGTGCTCGACAAGGTGACAACCGCCATCCGCTTCATGGCGGGACTGAGCCTTGCGCTGGGCATCCCGGTGTTGTTCAGCGCCGTCAGTGCCACACGGCGAGAGCGGCTGCGGGAAGGCGTATTGCTGAAGGTGCTGGGAGCGACACGTCGCCAGGTGGGGCGCGTAATGCTGGCGGAGTACATGCTCCTCGGATCGCTCGGCAGCCTCGCCGGCGTCGTGCTCAGCGTGGGCGGCGCGTGGGGATTGATGCACTTCATGTTCAAACTTCCATTCGTCCCCGCACTACTCCCCGCGTTCCTGGTGGCACTGCTGATGATCGTGGTGGCGGTGTCGATCGGGCTGCTGACCGGGCGCGAGGTGTTCCGCGAAACGCCGATGGCGGCGTTACGCGAAGCGTAGCAGCCGCCACGTCCCTGCGTCGACCGCGCTAGATCGTCCCCGCTCGGCCAGCCGCAATCCACTTCTCCATGGCGCCGAGCAGCAGTGTTTCGTCCACGATTGGCTTCGTGATATAGTCGTTGAAACCCGCGGCGAGGTACTTCTCGCGATCGCCCGCCATCGCGTGGGCCGTGAGCGCAATGACCGGCAAGCGCCTGAGCTTCTCGTCGGCCCGGATGCGTACCAGGATTTCGTTGCCGTCCATCCCAGGAAGCGAGATGTCGAGCAGCACGAGGTCGGGGAGGTGCGCTGCCAGCCCCGCAAGCGCATCGACGCCGTTCTCGTACTCCACGACGTCGTAGAGCCCGTCGAGAATGGCCTGGAGCAGGAGCCGATTGTCGGCATTGTCTTCCACTACGGCAACGGTGTTCATTGGGGGTTCTCCGCGGTCCGGCTGCGCTCGAGCCACTGCTGGATGCGAGGAAACTCGCTCTCGAGGTCCTTCACGATCGATTCGACGCCGTCCAACGAGCCGGTGTGAGCAAGTCGCTCACCTGCCTCGCTCAGTCGTTGCATTTTCATGGCTCCGAGTTGCGCGGAACTCGACTTGAGCGAATGGAGCGCCATCTCGGCGGCGTTTGCGTCGCCGGCTTCGAGCCCGGCACGCGCGGCGCCAATGCGCTCGGGCGCCGCGGCGATGAACAGGGAAATCATCTCGCTCAACAGCTTTCCGCCACCGAAGCGCTTGAGGCGCTCGAGCGACGCGTCATCCGTCGACGATAGTTCATCTCCCTCTCCCACGATCCCTGTCGGTTCAGTCATGATACTCCGGCTCGGCGAAGCGCCGCCTTCACGCGCGCGATGAAGCGTGGTGGGTCGATCGGCTTGCGAATGTAATCATCGGCACCAGCATCCATTAACTCCACTTCGGTATCGTGCTCATCGGCGCCGGTGAGGACGATGACCGGCAGCATGGAGGTCTGCACCTTGCCGCGCAGCTCGCGAACGAGGATGTCGCCCGACATGCCGGGCATCCGGAGGTCTGTGATCAGTAGCGCAAAATCCTCTCCGCTATCGAGCAACGCCAGCGCCTCCACGCCGTCACGAGCCTGCTTTACGCGGTACCCACCGGACTCGAGGATCGCCGTGGCCAGGTGTCGCAACACAGGATCGTCGTCGGCAAAGAGGATGCATGGCGCGGCCGGCGCGCCGGCAGGAGCGTCGTCGGCCACCTCTCCGAGCACGCGCTCCACTTCCTCGAGCGTGGTTTCCCCTTTCCGAACGTGGTCGAGCACCACCTCGCGGAGTGGACGCATTCCCTGCGTGACGGCCATGCGCTCGAGAGCGGGTGCGGTAGCACCGGCAACGATCTGATCCATCATCGAGGAGCTCACGAGCGCGACCTCGACGACCGGAATGCGCCCGCGATAGCCAGTCTGGTTGCACCTGGCACACCCCACAGCCCGGTACGCTGGCCGCACGCCGAGCTGCGCCGCGAGACGCTCCTCCAGCTCCTTCAACGGCCCGGTGATTCGCTCTGCGCAGTCGGCGCACAGCCGGCGAATCAGGCGCTGCGCAACGGCACCACGCAGCACCGAGGCGATCGTCGCGCGGTCGAGGCCCAGATCCGCAAGTCGCGAGACAGCGCTCATCGCATCGTTCGTATGCAGCGTCGCCAGCACGAGGTGGCCGGTGGCCGCGGCCTGCGCTGCAACCTCCGCCGTTTCGGTGTCGCGTATTTCACCAACGAAAATGACGTCGGGATCCTGGCGGAGGATCGACCGCAGCGCCGAGGCGAACGTCACGTTGCGCTTCGGCTCGACCTGAATCTGCGTGACGCCGGCCAGCTCGTACTCGATCGGGTCTTCCACCGTCATGACATTGACTTCGCTCGTTGCCACGTCGGAGAGTGCGGCGTAAAGCGTCGTCGTCTTGCCCGATCCCGTCGGCCCGGTGACGACCACGATGCCGTCGCGCTGTCCGATGAGCTGGCGGATTCGCTGGAGCTCGTAGTCCTGCAGCCCGACATCGTTCAGCGTCTTCGCCATGTCCGGGCGAAGGATGCGGATCACCGCCTTCTCCGCGTCTCGCGTCGGGACGGTCGAGATGCGCAGATCGTACGACTTGTTCAGCACCTGGATTCTCGCGCGACCGTCCTGCGGGCGCATGCGATCGGCGATGTCGAGCTTGCCGAGCACCTTGATGCGGGAGACGATGCGGTTCACGGCCGCGGACGGGAGCACCATGTGCTGGCGCATGACGCCGTCGATGCGGAAGCGGATGACGCCGCCTTTCGTGCCGCCCGGCTCGATGTGGATGTCGCTCGCCCGCTGCACCACGGCTTCGCTCAACACGAGGTTCGCGAGCTTGACCAGCGGTGCGGACTCGACGTCGCCCTGTGCGACGACTTCCGGCTCCATATCCTCGACGACGCGGACCGCATCGGCGAGCGTGGAGTCGGCGGAGGCGAGGAGGTTCTCGACAATGCGGTCGGCCGAATAGCTCCCGGTGAGCTGGTTGGTGATCATGCTCGGCGCCGCGAGCTCGAATACGATTCTCCGGCCGCTCGCGAAGCCGAGGTCGCGCTCCGCTTCGTAGTCTTGCGGATCGCTCGAGGCGACCGTGAGCTCGCGGTCACTCTCGCGCAGGGCAAACACGCCGTGCTTGCGCGCGACCTTTTCGGGTACGAGCCGCGATGCTTTGGCCTCGGCTCGCTCGAAATCGGCCAGACCCACCCGAAGGGTCGGAGCTACGGCGGCCGCCAACGAGGCCTCGGGGATGCGGAGCTCGCGCGCGAGTTGCTCCCACGCCACGGAAAGCGGCGCGCTCGGCGGGATATTGGCCGTCTTGGCCCCTGGAAGCCCTGCACGAACCGCGGCGTTGACCAGCCAGTGCATCACAGGATTGAGCGGATGAAGGCGATTCGGGGCGCGAACGCGGAAGTTAATAGTGTCGGCACGACTGCACGATCTGCGCAGCACGGCGATTGCGTGTTGCGCGCGTGGCCCGACGTCCGCACCGCCCTATCTACTTCGAAACCTCCTGGGATCTGGCGCCCACCCGCCCCATCCGGAATCATTGACGCACAATGAAAGAAGACACCACCCGGACCCGGCGTGATATTCGCGCGGCGATCATTTTCGGCATCATCGCGGCGACCGTCGAGCTCGGAGTGCTGATCTACTTCTTCCGCTAGCGGAGGAGAGTGATGCTGGTCCTGATCCTTCTGGCCGCACAGCTCCGTGCGGCAACGGCAGGTGAGCCACCGCGATACGACCCCGCGGTGGCGAAGGACTCGGCGCGCGATCAGGGACGAGCACGCAGTGCGCAGGCGTCGTTCGAGCGCAGCCGACGGTCGCTCCTTCCACTCGGTTCCAGCGGCGGCAGCCGCTGCGACGTGCATCTGGGCCGCTACTGCTGGTGGTACGACGACCATCAGCCGGTATTTCCACCGGAGTCCGGCACTCTCACGAAGCGACGCGCCGCGTTGCTCACCGAGCTGGACGCGCTCGGCGCACGATATCCCGGCAGCGACTGGCTCACCGCCATGCGTGTGCACTATCGGGTGGACGGACGTGATGCCGCGGGCGCGGACAGCGTCGCACGCGCTTGCCAGGCGGTCGGTTGGTGGTGCGCGGCGCTCGTCGGGTATGCAGCGCACGCGGGCGCCAGCGAGGCAGCAGCCGACTCCGCGTTCGCTACGGCCCTCGCACTGATGCCGACGGATGTCGCGTGCGGTTGGCGGAACATCGCGACGCTCCTTTCCCCTGACGACCGTGAGGTATACGAACATCGCAGCTGCGACGAACGCGTGGCGCTGGAGCAACGGTACTGGCTGCTGAGTCGACCGCAGCTCTCGACGTCGTACAATGAATGGAAGAACGAGTTCAACATGCGCCGCGTGCTCGTGTGGCTCGGCGAGCGCGCCGCGACGCCTCACGTGCTCCGGTGGGCGGATGACGCGGCCGAGCTCGTCCTCCGCTACGGGTGGCCGACGGCATGGAGCCGCGTGATCACCTCGTACCAACCAGGCACCGATCCGAGCATCATCGGTCATGATCCCTCGCCGAGCTTCGCGTTTGCGCCCGGGCGATGGCTCGTCGATTCGCTCCAGCCCCTCTCGAGCGATGCGTGGGACATGGTCTCGCATCAGGCCGAAGCGCGATACGCGCCGCCGCTGGTACGGCGGGTCGCGGGCGCGACCATGCAGGTGGCGCGCTTTCGTCGCGGCGACAGCACACTGGTGGTCGCTGCATACGCGGCAACCGACGACTCGCTCGCGACTCCTACGGGGACCCTTGGCGTCGCGGCCGCGAACGGAACCATCACGGTGGGGACGAGCGATTCAGGACGCGTCGGTCGGTCGCGCGTCGTCGTGAAGGATGCGCCGTTTCTCATCGGCGTCGACATCAGCGACACCACGACGCAAACGCTCGCTCGTTCGCGCCTTACGCTGACGACAGCGACCGACAGCAGCCGGCTTCGGCTGTCGGACCTGCTCGTCTATCGTGCCGGAGACCTACCCGCGTCGAGTCTCGACTCCGCGCTCGCTCGTGCGGTACCGGGTGACACCATTACGCGTGACCGCGCGATGGGATTATTCTGGGAGACCTACGGCATTGCGACGGAGGGCGAAACCCTGGATCTCGCGCTCAGCGTGGAGCGCGTCGACCACGGGTGGATCCGCAGTGCGCGCCAGCGGCTCAAGCTCACGCCGGTCGACACACCGCTTCGCATCCTCTGGTCGGATGCGCGCCCGTCCACAGGCGACGCAGCCGCACACGCGGTATCCCTCGACCTCGGCAACCTCGACGCCGGGCGGTACCGGGTGACACTCACGCTGACGCCACTCGACGGCACTGCTGTCACGACGACGAGGGAGATTTCCCTCATCGATCCATAAACGCGGAAGAGCGTACCCTGCACGTCGTACCTGGAACCTTGACTGGCATACGACCTCCGGGGAACAGTGGACACTGGCGGAGCTTTCCACTGCTCCCCGTGGTCATTATGCCATTCCTGGTACCAGGTACGCAGTATCAAGGTACGCCTTCCAGTTCAGATCAGTCCTTGCGCTGTGCTGACACCGGCGGTGGTACGAGCGCGCCTTCCGCATTGACGCGCGGAATCACCGGCGGCGCGTGCAGCGGTGTATGCCCGCGCGTTGCGTACGGCACATCGGCCGGTGCCTTGCCGCCCGGCCAATCGAGGGACTTGCCCGGGAGATCTGGCCGTGCGTGCGAATTGATGTACGCCGCCACGTCGTACGCCTGCTGGTCTGAGAGAGTGCCGGGCAGGTCGAAGGGCATGTTCCGCCGGATGAATGCCGCGGCACGTCCCACACGCGCCATCGATGCGCCGATGCTGTACGAGCGCGCTCCCCATACGGCAGGCGTCGCCTGCAAGCCAGCCCCGTCGGCGCCATGACAACGACCGCAACTGGACGCATATACGACGGCACCGCGAGCGCTGTCGGCGCCGAGTGGGGCGAGGTTCGGCTCCACGCTGCCTGTCGCGGCGTGGGAGACGAATGCCAGGTACGCGACGATGTCCACCATCTCGCGGCTGCGCGGGGGAAGGGCGCGACCAGCGAGGCTGCGCGTAAAGCAGTAGTTCACGCGGTCCTCGATCAGCACGACGGCGCCGGTTCGCTCCACGAACCGCGGGTAGCGATCGTACGCGCCCGTGAGTGGAATGGCCTTGTCCCTCAGACCCCGATCGAGGTGGCAACTCGTGCACCGGAGGTTCGCACTGACATAACCCGGAAGGGAATCGGCCGTATGCTCGACGAGCGCCAACCCCCGTTGCACCGATGCGCCGAGCGGACCATCGGGGATGCGCGGCGGGGCCGACGACGAAGAAGCGGCCCCGACTGCCAATGTATCCGCAGACAGGAGTGGCGACCGCGCGTCCCTGCAGGCGAGCGAAGCCAGGATCAGTGCGAGGAGGGGCGCCGTGCGCATTCCACGAAGATACCCTTGTTTCCTGCCACGTGTGACCACAGTCTTCGTGACGTCGAGGCTGGTCCTCACCGACCGCCGTTCCTGAATCAACTGCCGCTTCGCCGGCCCCACCGCCGACCGCGCTGCGTTTCGCCGTCCGTTTGATCGCGTGCTCGACGATGAGCGCGTGCGTTTTCGCGATTCCGGCGCGCGCAGAGGATTGCGCGGTGATCGAGTCACGATCTACGCTCGCCGCGCTCACAGGTGTGCACATCACTTCCGTCGAGATCGTCAGCGAGTCGCCGACGCTGCCCGGCCCCGTGCACTTCCTCAACGCGCTGCACCCCGTTTCGCAGGAAGGGGTGATCCGGCGGCAGCTCCTGTTCGCGCCAGGCGACAGCGTGGATACACTACTGGTCGGCGAAACCATGCGGCGCCTTCGCGCGCAGCGTCTCTTTTCGGACGCGGTCATCCTCGCGCGCCGTTGCGATGAGTCGGGCGGAGTGGGCCTCCTCGTGCGCACGCGCGACACGTGGACGCTCCGCCCAACCGCACGCCTCCGCTCGGGCAACCGCCTCTCCATCGGCATCGAGGACAAGAACTTCCTGGGGAGTGGACGGACGGTATCGATCACGCGCGAGATGGCGCTCCGCGGTAACGGCGCCGCGGCAACTTATACGGACCCCTTCTTCCTCGGCACGAGCACGGTGGCGTCGGTGCGGCTTGCGAACCTCGCCGGCGCGCACACCTTCCGCGTCGGCCTTCGCAAACACGAGTACAGCATTTTTGATCGCTGGCACGTGGAAGCTGGCCTCGCGCGGCTGTCGTATGGCGACACGATCGTCAAGGAGAAGGCGCTGCACACCATCAACAGCCTGACGATGGTGGGTCGGCAGATTGCCGCAACCGAAAACAGCGTGACCCAGGCGCTCGTCGGGGTTGAATTCGATAGCGCGGCCAGCATCTCCGCGACCGCGCACCGCGGGATTGCCAGCGGAGTGCCGCATGTTCGCAGCTTTCTCGGATTCGATCTCGGACTTCAGCGTCGCACCGCGCAGTTCGACAGCGCGAGCTGGATCGTTCCCGGACGAGGATTTCTCGACGTGCCCATGGGCTGGGAGGGAGAGGCAGTCATTTCCGCGGGTCATGAGCGCGCCGCCCATGTAGCGGCCTTCAAATACGACCTGTGGACGGGGCACGTGTGGATGCCGGGCCGCGGCAAGATCGTGATGCTCGATGGATGGGCGTCCGCCTACCTGGGAAACGGCGTCGACCGGAACCAGATCACTCGCGCTTCGCTCATGTACCGTTCGGAAGCGACGCGAGGCATGTGGGGATTTCGACTCACGGGGGAACAGCTCGTTGAACTCGACCCCGACCGGCGTGGACTGTCCCTGATGCCACTCGCCGACTACACGTCTCCGCTGCTCGGCCATCTCGCCACGCGCGGTGGGAAGTCGATTGCCGGCTCCATCGATCGCGACGTGCGGATCATGCAGGTCGGCGCCGCGTCCGTGCTGAACGCCGGTGGCTTCTTCGCCACGTCGTATCGTCGGGACGTGAGCGATCCCAAGGTGAAGCAACTGGCAGCGGGAGTCCTCGGTACGCGGCTGCGAATACTGTCGGCTAATGGTACCGTCGGAAGCATACGCCTCGATGTCGGCTTTCCGGTTTTCCGCAGTGCTGTCCTTCCGTCGAAGCCCTACGTCGTGATCAGCTACGGCTCGCTGTTCGACGCCAGCCGCCAGCGTGACGGCCGTCGCGCGTACTAGACCGCTCCAGTTCGCCAGGGAGAGAGTCGCGGGGCGAAGCGTTACAGAACTGATTGGTGTTTTTCCACCAGCGTGCGATGGCGTGCGGGAAGGTTCGCATGTATGCTGCGTGCGTGCGCATGAGTCGAGGGCGCATCGGCCGAGCACGGCCGGATGGTCACCGATGCGACGCTTTTGCCCCCCGGAGAAGCAATGCAGGCAGATGCACCAGCCATCGTCCGCGAAACCGCTGCGACGAAGCCGGTTCCGACCAGCACGCGTGAATTGTTTTCCGGCGACGACAGGATTCGCACCGCGTTTCGGTCTCTCGATTGGAGCGAGACTTCCATCGGGAACGAGAGCACGTGGTCGCCAGCGCTGCGATCGAGCCTTCTGCACATACTCTGGTCCGCGTTTCCCAATATGGTGCTCTGGGGACCAGACCTCGTACAGCTGTATAACGAGCCGTACCTGGACCTCGTCGGCGGCCAGCCCGCGGCAGGACTCGGCGTGCCAGCGCGCGATGCCTCGGCGAGCCACTGGGAGCAGCACGCGCCAATCTATGCGCGCGTGCTTGGCGGTGAGACCATCTCCCGTGACCACGCTCCCTTCACCGTCACCCGCGCCGGCAGGCGAGAGAACCTTTTCCTGACGCTCTCGTACGCTCCGATCTACGACGAGGGCCAGTCCGTCGCCGGCGTGCTGGTGACGGTATTCGATTCGGAAGAGGAACTGTTCGGCCGCGAGGTCGACTACTAGCGGTCCGATGGTTCACCGGCGATGAGCGTCGTCGCGACCGCAGCGGCCAGCCAGGCGGCGCCGCATCTTGCGCGCTTCCTGGGAGAAGGTCGCGCCTAGGCTGCGGTGAAAGGCATTTGCGCAAGCCGGCCATGGAGGTGTGCTCGCTTCTCTGCTGGGCGCACGACGCTCGCATAGACGAGTGCGGCCGACAACGCACAAACCGTCATCGTGCCGGTCATGGCGAGTGCGGTTCGCCCATCAAAGAGGCTGGCGGCAATCGCGCTGGCGAGTGCTCCGATGACCATCTGCATTCCGCTCAGCAGCGCGCTGGCGACGCCAACGATGTCCGGCATGGGTTCGAGTGCACCCTGGGCCGCATTGGGCCGCAGCATTCCAGTCCCCACGTTGCCAATTACCACGAGTGGAATGAACGTGGCGACGCGCAGCAGTCCGCCGAGCGAGAGAAGCAGCAGCGTTACCGCAATCACGGAAACGACGGAGAGTCCCGTCGCAAGTAACCTCGCGTGTGACACGCCGCGACGGCCCAGGCGCGCGCTGGTGAACGACCCCGATACGAGCCCCAGCGACGTGAGCGCGAACAGCAGCCCGTACACGCGCTGCGAGGCGCCAAGGACACCGATGAGCACGAGCGACGAACCGGAGACGAACGCGAACAGGCTCCCGAACACGAGCGCGGTCACCAGCGCGTTGCCGAAACTGATCGGGTTGCGCAGCACGCGCCGGTAATTTCGCAGCGTTCCGCGCAGGGTGAGGGAGCCGCCCTTCAACGGCGCCGATTCCTCCAGCCCGAGCCACGCCACGACGAACAGCACGACGGCACCGACGGCGAGCAGCGCATAGATGCCGCGCCACCCAGCAGCCGCCGCAACCCAGACCCCGATGGTGGGAGCAATGATCGGCGCGACACCAGACGCCATATTGACGTACGATTGCTTGGCGCGGGCCTCTCGACCGGTGAAGCGGTCGCGAACCGTCGCAAGTACCAGCACCTGCACCATGCCGGCGCCCATGCCCATGAACGTCCGGAAGAGGAGGAGTGCCTGGATCGATTGCGCCGACGCGCCGAGCGCGCCGAAGATCGCGAATGCCGCGCAGCCGGTGAGCAGGATCGGTCGTCGCCCGAAGCGATCGGACAATGGTCCGAACACCAGCGGACCAACGGCAAACCCCGCCATGAACACGCTCATCGTGAGCGCGGCGCGTGCCGGAGTGACGCCGAGCGAGAGCGCGGTGGCCGCGAGAACCGGCAGTGCCATGTCGGTGGCGAATGAGGAGAGTGTCACCAGCGAGCCCAGGAGCAGCGTGAAGAGAATAGAGTGAGGCTGGAGTGGTTTCACGCGGATCTGCGGGTGTCGGTGCTGGCGCTCATCCGTCAATATACCAATCTTGCGAACCTCGTTCTTCCTCCCTCAGTCCGGTGGCGCAACCTGCTGAAAGGGAACCGAATATGATGAGATGACAGTGTAGATCGCAGCCGGAAAACGGGCGAAACTTGGACACGTTCTTGCAAGTACGCTTTCGCGCATACTCGCGGCGGCTACGCGCCGGCGCCCTCCGAGCGAAAGCGAGGCCTTCTCGCCATGCATGCCACATCGCCCGGAGGCCCGCGTGGCCGTTGCCGTCGCCCGTTCCGATTTCCGTCGCCTCATCGTCGAGCGACGTGAGGAAGTCCTCACTGCATGGGTGAAAGAGCAGCTGAAGGAGGGTCGCGCCGAAAGCCTTCCCGCCGCCGAACTCCGCGCGCAGGGTGACGAGTTCCTGACGCTGATCGCCAATCCCGCCGACTCCGATTCCATCCTCGATGCCGGGGCCGAGGCGTGGGCCCCCGCCCGCGCATTCCTCGCCGACCTCTCGCGTACGCGCGCACGCCAGGGCTTTTCGCCGTCCGAGACGGCGAGCTTCGTATTCGCCCTGAAGCGGCCGCTGTTCGCCATGCTCCGCACGGAATTCTCGGATGATGCCGCGCAGCTCGGCGAGGAGATCTGGCATGCCACCGAACTGCTCGACCAGCTCGGCCTCCTCACGATGGAGGAATACCAGCGCGGTCGCGAAGAGGTCATTCATCGCCAGCAGCAGGAAATGCTCGAGCTGTCCACGCCCGTCGTTACGCTGTGGGACGGCGTGTTGGCACTGCCGATGATCGGCACGCTCGACAGCGCGCGCACGCAGATCGTCATGGAGACGCTGCTCCAGCGCATCGTGGAGACAGGGGCCGCGATCGCCATCATCGACATCACCGGTGTCCCGACGGTCGACACGATGACGGCGCAGCACCTCCTGAAGACGGTGACGGCGACGCGCCTCATGGGCGCCGAATGCATCATCAGCGGCATTCGTCCGCAGATCGCGCAGACGATCGTGCATCTGGGCGTCGATCTGGGCGACGTGACGACGAAGGCCACCCTGGCCGATGCGTTCCGGGTGGCGTTGTCACGCACCGGACGCATGGTCAGCGCCGCGACCAACGCCGACTGACCGTGTCGACGGAACGGATTCCCATTCTGCGAATGGGCAAGGTTCTTCTGGTCACTATCCAGGTGGACATGCATGACCAGCTCGCCATGACCCTCCAGAACGAGCTGGCGGTGGCAATCGCGGCGCAGGATACAAGCTGCGTGATCCTCGACATCTCGGCGCTCGAGATGGTGGACTCGTTCATCGGACGGATGATCGCGAACACCGCCTCCATCGGGCGCATACTCGATGCGGAGACGGTGGTGGTCGGGATGCGCCCGGCCGTTGCCATCACGCTGGTCGAGCTGGGCCTGTCCCTGCCCGGCATTCACACGGCGCTCGACGTCGAGCGAGGGATGGCGCTCGTGGAGCGGGCGGCAGCGGGCCGCGCGTGACGGGCGAAGTTGCGGTATCGAAAGAGGTCTGCTACCCCCTCGCGACCGATCTCGACGTTGTCGCCGCGCGGCACGCGGTGCGGGACTGGGCGCGCGAGATCGGCCTCGCCATCGTCGACCTCACGAAGGTCGTTACGGCGGCCAGCGAACTGGCGCGCAACGCCATCGTGCACGGCGGCGGCGGCGTCATGTGCCTTCAGATCGTCAAGCGCGGCGACCGGCGCGGCCTGCGGGTGTCTTTCACGGACAAGGGGAACGGCATTGCTGACGTCGGCAAGGCGATGACGGACGGGTACACCACGAAGGGGGGGATGGGCATCGGACTTCCGGGCGCCAAGCGGCTCGTCAACGAGTTCGCCCTGACGTCGACGCCGTCGGATGGCACGTGCGTCACCATCGTGCGATGGAAAGTGTGATCGCGCTGCCGACGCCGGCGGCGGGCGTTTCCGTCCGGCTGGACGTCGACGAGTCCAGCCAGATCGGCGAAGCGCGACGCCGAGCGTCCGCGCTTGGCCAGGCGCAGGGACTGGATACGGATGCGGTGGGGCGGCTGGCGCTCGTCGTCACGGAGGCGGCAACCAACATCGTGAACCACGGACGCGGCGGCATGATCGTGTTGCGACCGCTGCGTCACTGCCAAGGGGCGGCGATCGAAGTGCTGGCACTCGACAAGGGACCGGGCATCCCGAACGTCGAGCGCGCCATGGCGGACGGCTTCTCGTCGGCCGGTACGGCCGGACAGGGACTCGGCGCCATACGTCGCCTCTCCGAGGTGTTCGCAATCCATTCGCAGCGTGGGATGGGAACGGCCCTGCTGGCGCGCGTCGGGGATCGTCAGCATCGGTCGAGCCGAGAGCGGCGCATCGCGAGCCTCGACGATCGCCTTGGCGCGGTCTGCGTGCCGATGCGCGGGGAGACCGAATGCGGCGACCACTGGGAGGTGGCGGCATGGCGCGATCACCTCACGTTCATGCTGGTGGACGGACTCGGACACGGACCCGACGCGGCGCTCGCCGCGGCGTGCGCGACGCGTGCGTTCGGCGCGAATGCCACAGCCAGCCACGACATGCTGCTCGCCGCACTCGATCGTGAGATGCGCACGACGCGCGGCGCCGCGGTATCGGTGGTTACTGTCGGGCCAGGGACGCACGCGGTCACGTTCACCGGGGTGGGCAACGTCGACGCACGAATTGTCGGCGACGGTCCGACGCAGCACCTCGTGCCGCAGAATGGGATCGTCGGCCATGGCATGCCCGCGCTGCGCTCCAGCTTCGCGACATGGCCTGCGCGAGGACACCTCGCGATGCACTCCGACGGTATCGTGGCGCGCTGGCGCATGGATGCGTACGTGGGCTTCGAGCGTGTGCATCCCGGCCTTCTCGCCGGCATGATCTACCGCGACTTTGCGCGCGAGCGCGACGACGTCACGGTCGTCGTCCTCGGCGACGTCGCGCGCGAGGAGGCATAGGATGCGCCTCATCGTTTCGCTGCTGACGGTGTCGATCCGGCGCGAGCACGACATCCTGCTCGCTCGGCAGCGTGGTCGGCAGATCAGCGTCTTCCTCGGATTCTCGACGGTCGACACCGTGCGCATCACGACAGCGCTGTCCGAGATGGCCCGCAACGCGTTCGAGTATGGTGGTGGCGGAACGGTGGCCTTCGCCATCGAGACGCAGGCGATGGATCGGCAGGAGCTCGTGCTACGGGTGCAGGACAACGGCGCGGGCATTGCCGACGTGGCGGGCGTTCTTGCACCGACGTTCAAGTCTCGCACGGGAATGGGCATCGGCATCAAGGGCTCGCGGGCCCTGATGGACCGCTTCGCGATCACCTCGGCCCCCGGGAAGGGCACGATGGTCGTGATGGCGAAGTTCCTCCCGTGGTCCGCGTCGAAGTTCGGCCCGACCGACGCCGCCCGCCTCAGTGCCGATCTCGCGAAATCGAGCGAGGCCACGCCCTTCGGGGAGCTTCAGGTGCAGAACCAGTCGCTGCTGACGGCGCTGCAGGAGCTCACCGAACGACAGGCCGAAGTGGAGCGCCTCAGCATCGTCGCGGAGGAGGAACGGGAGCGCTCCGAGGCGGCGCGCCGTGTTGCGGAACGTTCGCTCGTCGTGCGCGAGCGCTTCATGGCGCTCACCACGCACGAATTCCGCACACCACTCAACGCCATCCTCGGCTACCTCGACCTGCTGGACATGGAGATCGCGGAATCCATCACGGACACGCAGAAGGACTACTTCAGCCGTGTGCAAAGGGCCTGCAAGCATCTCGTCGGTGTCACCAACGACTTCCTCGACATGGCGAAGGGCGACGCGGGGCACCTGAGCGTCGCTCGGCGCGAGGAGCCGGCGCGCCAGGTCATGAGCGAAGCCGCTGCGCTCCTCGCGCCGCAGGCCGGGGTGCGCAACGTGACGGTGAACCTCTCCGAAACCTCGGAAAACATTCGGTATGTGGGAGATGTCGACCGTGTTCGACAAGTGCTCGTCAATGTGATCGGCAATGCGGTGAGCTTCTCGCCGACAGGCGGCACCGTCGAAGTGACGGCCTCGCGCGTCACACGGGACGCGAACGCCGAAGCGCCGGCCGATGGCTCGTGGTGCGCCATCCGCGTGACGGACTCCGGTCCCGGAATTCCGAAGGACAAGCTCGAGCACGTGTTCGAGCCGTTCGTCCAGCTTTCCTCCGACGGTCAGGCCTCGCGCAAGGGGAGCGGCCTCGGTCTTACCGTGAGTCATCAACTCGCGCAGCTGATGGATGGCGATCTTACGGCGTCGAGCACGGGAGCGGGGGCCTCCTTCACGCTGTGGCTCGTCGAGGGCGGCGTTCGCGAGGCCCATGTGAACGCCGGCGTCGATGATATCGCCGACGCCTTGGCGTAGCTGATCGTCCGTAGGGCGGAGGTGCGCATGGACCTCGCTCTCTTCCTGCTCCCCCTGTACTCTTGGTGAAGGCTAGTCACCAAGCCACAGGAGACCCTCAATGGGCACGGAACGACACGACCGCGGGAGCAGCCTCGGTGGTGTGACCTTCGGACACGCCGGCGCATTCTGGGTCGGCGTCGTATGCGTCACCGCCGGCGTAGTCCTTCATCTTCCGATGTACTTGATGGGCGCAAACAACGGCTACCGGCTCGCCGGCATGCCGATGAATGCATCCATGAAGCTTGGCATGGCGGCCATCATTATCGGGCTCATCGCGAGCCTGTTCGGCCTCTTTCCGCGCTCGGCCAGCGACATCGGCTCGCGCGCGTCGCGCATTCGCGTGAGCGCGCTCGATGATACGCCCATCAGCGGTGCGCACATCGGGCTTGTCATCACGATGATGCTTGCCGTCACGATCGACGTCATGAAGCCGACGGCACTGGCCTTCGTGCTTCCCGGGATGACGGCCGAGTACGGCCTGAAGGGACCGTTGAATCCGAATGGCCATATACCCGTTGCGTACGTGGCGCTCTCCGGCATTGTGGGCACGGTGCTCGGCTCATTCCTGTGGGGATGGCTCGGCGATCGCATTGGCCGACGCGCGTCGATCCTCTTCGCCGGCATCGCCTTCATCGGGACGTCTGTTTGCGGCGCGATGCCCGATTTCGCGTGGAATCTGGTGATGTGCTTCCTGATGGGGCTCGCGGTGGGTGGCATGCTGCCCATCTGCTATGCCCTGCTCGCGGAGACCATTCCGGCGAAGCACCGCAGCTGGCTGATGATCCTCATCGGCGCCGACATCGCCGGCGCCTACATTCTCACGAGTTGGGTGTCCGCATCGCTGGTGCCGGTTTACAGCTGGCGCATCCTGTGGTTGATCGGCCTTCCGACAGGGGTCCTCTTCGTCCTGTTGAATCGCTGGATCCCGGAGTCGCCTCGCTTCCTCCTCGCCAATGGGCGTGACGACGAAGCGCGTGCGGTCATGCAGCGCTTCGGCGTGGTCGTCATCGAGGCACACGATGCGGAGCCGGACATCGAGACTGACGTCAGCAATCGATGGGGTGAGCTCGCGCGCGGAGACTTCCTTGGTTCCACGCTCGTTGTAGGATGCATCGCGATCGGCTCCGGACTCGTGCTGTTCGGCTTCAATTTGTGGATGCCGTCGAACCTGCGCCGGCTGGGCTACACGGATGCCGACGCAATCCTCCGCAACGCTGCGCTCATGGGGTTTCCGCTCACCTTCGTGGTCGCATGGATGTATGGCGTCTGGAGCAGCAAGCGGACGATGATGGCGATCACCGCCCTTACCGCGGCAGCGCTATTCGGGTTCGTGATCGCGGGCGACGCCATCATTCACAACCGCGCACTGCTCTATGCGCTGCTCATCGTGCCGATCTGGGGCATCAGCTCTGTCGTCGCCGTGCTCTCCGTCTATAGTGCGGAGATCTATCCGACGCGCGTTCGTTCCCGCGGCACCGGTTTCGCCGCCGGCGCGAGCAAGCTCGGCGGGGTCGCGATCATCTCGCTCGTCGTCTTCGGCATTGCGACGCCCTCCATATCCACCGTCGCATTGATCGGCGCCATCCCGATGACGCTCGCTGTCGTTCTCATCGCGCTGTATGGCGTGGAAACGCGCCAGCGCCGCCTCGAAGACATCACCGCGGAACAGCTCAGGCTTTCATTTTGACACCACTCCTCCATCGCCGCACCGCGCTCGTGCGCTCCCTGCTGAGACACGCCGGTCCTCGGCTCGTCGTCCTCTGTTGCGTTGCCGCACTCGGCGTCACGAGCGCGTGTCGACGCGCGAAGCCGGCATCCGTGGAAGAGCTCTATGCCGCGCGCGTGCTCGGTCTCGGCTACCTGCAACGCAACCAACTGCCTGAAGCCGAGGCAGAGTTCAAGAAGCTGACGGCGCTCGCGCCCGATGATGCGCTAGGCTATGCGGACCTGGGGTTGACCTACCTGCAGGCAGGCCGGCTTGCGGATGCGGAGAAGCAGTTGTTGCGGGCCCGCGAACTCGACCCTGCGAGCGCCGAAGTCGGCCTGGCGCTGGCGCGCGTATACGCGATCACGAACCGGGTGTCGGACGCGCGGACCACGCTCGAGAAGCTTCGTGCCGGCGCAACGCCGAACGCACATGTGCTGTACGCCCTCGCCGAGCTCGAGTCACGGCAGCTCGACACGAGCGCATCGCCGCGCTATGAAGCACGGCTGCGGGACGTGCTCAGCGCTGCTCCGGCAAATCTCGCCGCGCGCATGGATCTGCTGCGGGTATTCGCCATGCGCGGTGCGACGGACAGTGCGGTGCACCAACTCGAGGAGATTCGCCGCATTCCGCCGGAACCGCCACGGGAGGCACGCGCCGTCCTCGACAGCACCATAGAGTCGCTGCGTTCCGGTGATCTCGCCGGAGCGCGCTCCAGACTTGATCGATTCACGCGTCTTATTCGCGCGACCACGCCGTACCAGTCGGCGCTCGCTGACATCAACTGGATTGAAGGTCCAATCCCCGGTCGGCCGATACTCACGTTTGCGCCGAGGGATTTCATCACCCTACACGGGCTTCGCGGGCGGGCAAGCGTGGACGTCGCGAAGTTCGTCGACGCCACGGCCGAGGCGGGATTCGCGAGCGGAGGTACCACGGGCGTGGCGGCCAGCGAAGCGCCACTCGCGCTCGCCGCCGGTGACTTCGATGGCGATGGAGCGGACGACGTGTTCGTGTCAAGCTGGGCAGCGGGCAAGGCTGCGATACATTTGTATCGCGTGCAGCGCGGCTACCTGCAGGACGTCACCGCGCGCTCGAAGATCGCGCTTCCACAGGGCGCCGTGTTCGCGACGTTCGCGGATTTCGACAACGATGGCTGGCTCGATCTGTTCGTCATCGGCACCGAAGGGAAGAATCATCTCTTTCGCAACAACAGCGACGGCACCTTCGCTGAGGTTACGGCGAAAGCTGGCATCGGCGAGGCACGTGGTGCGCGCACGGCGTTGTTCGTCGACGTGGATCACGATGGCGACCTCGATCTGCTGCTGGTGGGAACGGGACAGCGCACCGTGTACCGCAACAATCACGACGGCACATTCACTGACGCGACCGCCGGCCTCGGGCTCGCGGGGGGCGACGGTGCTGACGTTGCGTTCGGCGACTTCGATGGCGATGGCCGCACGGATCTCTTCGTCGCGAGCCAGCGCCTGCCCAGCCAACTCCTGCGGAACGGCGGCGCCCAGCATTTCACTGATGCCACGACGGCGAGCGGCCTCTCGGGTGTGGGCGCCGCATCCGCGACGGCGGCGACGGACATCGACAACGACGGCTTGCTCGACCTCTTCGTTGGCGGGGCGAACGGCGCGGAGTCGTCACTCTGGCTCAGCCGGAGCGACGGCAGCTTCGCGCGCGATCGGCGCTCCGATGGCGCACTCAAGGTCCTGCGCGGTGTTCGTGTCTCATCCGCTGTGTTCGTCGACTACGACAACGACGGCTGGATCGACCTCGTGGTGACCGCCGCGGGCGCACGCGGTGGCGTCTTCCTTTTCCGCAACGACGGAACCGGACAGCTCGTCGATCGGTCGGCCGTGATCCCCGATGCCATTCGCAAGATCGGAGGTTCCTCGCTGGTGGTCACCGACATCGATGACGACGGCGACGAGGACCTCCTCTTCGTGGACTCGAAGGGCGCGCCTCGCCTCCTGCGTAATGAAATGGGGAACAGCAACCTCGCCGTCAATGTCGAGCTCAAGGGCCTTGGCGCCGGAAGCGGAAAGAACAACACGTTCGGGATCGGCGCGCGACTCGATCTTCGCGCGGGCGAGATCTACCAGACGCGCGTCGCCAGGGGACGACGCACGCATTTCGGCCTTGGCCCACATCTCAAGGCGGACGTGCTGAACATCGAGTGGCCGAACGGGCTACCGCAGACCGTTTTCCTGCCGGGTTCCGACCAGGACGTCGTCGAGCGCGAGTCACTCAAGGGCTCGTGCGCCTTTGCGTATACGTGGGACGGCAAGCAGTTCCGCTTCGTCACCGACGCGATGTGGCGCAGCGCACTCGGCATGCCTCTCGGCTTGATGGGCAGCAATACAGCCTTTGCGCCCGCGGGCGCGTCGCAGGAGTACCTCCGCATTCCGGGCGATGCCCTCCAGCCACGCGACGGGAAATACCTCCTGCAGCTCACTGAGGAGCTCTGGGAGACGGCGTACGCCGACAAGCTCGAACTGGTGGCGGTCGACCATCCCGATTCAGTCGACGTCTTCGTCGACGAGACATTCGTTCCGCCTGGACCGGTAAAGCTGCGACTCTATCAGATCGCAAAGCGCGAGGCACCGCTGTCTGCCGTCGACGAGCGGGGAACGGATCTGCTGCCCGCGTTGCGCACCAGCGACGATGTCTACGTCTCGAACTTCACACCCACGCAATATCAGGGCGTGGTCAACTCGCACGACATGATTCTCGATCTCGGTGAGAACGCGGGCAGGCCGGACGTCTACCTGTTCCTGCGCGGTTGGATTTATCCCACGGACGCCAGCATCAACGTCGCGCTCTCCCAGCAGCCGTCGGTGAAGCTCGCGTCTCCCTCCCTGGAGGTGCGCGACGCACGCGGCCAATGGCACACAGTCATCGCCAACCTCGGCTTTCCCTCGGGCAAGGACAAGACGATGATCGTCGCTCTCGCCGGTAAGTTTCCGACGGCGGATCATCACGTCCGCATCCGGACGAATCTCCAGATCTATTGGGATGAAGCGTTCGTGGCGCGGGACGTTGCGGCGAGCGCCTCCAAGCTCACGACGCTCGTTCCGATCGCCGCCGACCTCCATTCGCGCGGTTTCTCCCGCGAGTACCGCAAGGGCGGGCGCTACGGTCCGTACTGGTTCGCATATGACGACGTGACGAAGGCATCGCCGTGGCGGCCGATCGCGGGCGCTTTCACACGCTTCGGTGATGTCTTGCCTCTGCTGCGCAATCCCGACGACATGTACGTCGTCATGGCGCCGGGCGACGAAGCCACGATCGAGTTCGACGCGCGCTCCGCGACGTCCCTGCCCCGGGGCTGGAAGCGCGACTTCCTCCTCTACACAGACGGCTGGATCAAGGACTCTGACCTGAACACGGCCTTCGGCACCACAGTGGGCCCGCTGCCCTTCCATGGCGTCAAGTCGTATCCATACGCGGCGGGCGACGCGTACCCCACCGATGCGGCGCATCAGCGCTACCTGCGCGAGTACGACACCCGCGTCGTCAAGGCGAACGAGCGGCGGCGCTGAATTTCCTTCCCAGGCGTCGCCTCGGCGGCGTCCGGGCGCTATACTCGTGTCGTGCTGCACCGCCCCCGACCATCCGTCCGGCGCGCCGTCATGGCCGTGCCGTTCGTGGCCGCCCTCCTGCTCGCGTTCCGCCTGGATAGCGCGCCAACCCGAGCATCCTCGGGGGGCGCTCGCGCCGCCTTCTCCCTGCGCGACGCGACCGCGGCCGCAGGGATCCACTTCGTTCACCACCGGCCGTCCTTCGATCCAAAGATCGCTGGCATCGAGCCGCATGTCGCCGCACTCGGCGCCTCGGTGTCGGTGGGGGACTTCGACGGCGATGGATTCCCCGATCTCTACCTCACCAATAGCGCGTTCGGCCAGCCGAATGCGCTCTATCGCAACCTCGGCAATGGCAGCTTCGAGGAGATCGCGACCAATGCTGGGTTGGCGGACCTCAACAAGCCTGGTGAAGGCGTCTCGATGGGCTCCGTCTGGGGCGACATCGACAACGATGGGCGGGAGGATCTGCTCGTCTACCGCTACGGCTACCTCGCGCTGTTCAGGAATATCGACGGACACCACTTCGAGGACATCACTGAGAAGGCGGGACTCCACCGCTGGGTGAACAGCAACGGGGCCATCTGGCTCGACTACGATCGGGATGGCCTGCTCGATCTCTACGTCACCGCCTACTTCCGCGATGTCGACCTCTGGCACCTCGCGACGACGCGCATCATGCACAACAGCTTCGAGTACGCCACGAACGGTGGCAAGAACCTGTTGTTCCACAACGTCGGCGGCGGCCGCTTCGTCGACGTCACCGACGCGATGCACGTCGGCAGCACGCGGTGGTCGCTCGCGGCCGCGTCGGCGGATTTCAACGGCGACGGCTGGCCGGACATCTACCTCGCCAACGATTACGGGCCCGAGGAGTTGTACCTGAACGACCACGGCAAGCGATTCGTGCTGACCCCCGCCGGACTCGAGAGCGAATCGAAGAGCGGAATGGGCGTTGCACTCGGCGACGCGTTCAACCGTGGTCGACTCGATGCGTTCGTGAGCAACATCTCCGAGCGCGGGTACCTGTTCCAGAACAACAACCTGCGGCTCAACGGCATGCCGGAATCGGGCAAGTTCCGCAATGTGGCCGAGGGCCCCATTGCCGACGCGGGCTGGGCATGGGGAGCGCAGTTCGGCGACTTCGACAATGACGGCAGCAACGAGCTCTTTGTCGCGAACGGGTTCATCTCGGCGGATCGCCAGAAGGACTACTGGTACGCGATGTCCAAGATTGCCGGTGCCAATGGTCGATTCTTCGAGGATGCCGTGACATGGCCGGCCTTCGGCAATGCGAGCCTTTCGGGCTATGAACCTTCACGCGTCTACAAGAATCGCGGCGTCGCGGGATGGTCCGACGTAGCGAAGGAGGTCGGCGTGACCGATCTGTACGACGGTCGCGCCGTGGCACTGGCCGACTTGTCGAATCACGGCGCGGTCGATGTCATCGTCGCCAACCAGAATCAGCCTACCATTCTCTACCGCGACACGCCCGACACCGCGAACCATTGGATCGGGTTCAAGCTCATCGGAACGCGCAGCAATCGCAGCGCTATTGGTGCGGAGGTAGTCGTGGAGTCCGGTGAGTTCGCGCAGCGCCGCGTCGTCGATGGCGGCTCCGGCTTCGCCAGCCAGAACGATCGCCGCCTGCACTTCGGCCTGGGGCGTCGCGAGTTCGTGGGTCGCGTGATCATCAACTGGCCGTCCGGGACGCGACAAGTGCTCCTGCGTCCGCTCATCGACGGTATCGTCACCGTCACAGAACCCGAACGATGACTGCTGTGTCCGAGGCTACCCAATCGCCGAGCGACGAGGTGAACCCGATGCGCCGCGCGTGGCAGCGCCTGAGTGAGGTCGACTCGCGCTACCTGATCGCGTTCCTCATCACGCTCGTGCTGATGACGGCACAACTCCGTTATCAGATGGTGGGTGGCTACAGTCGCTTGCTGCTGTCACTCTCCGTCTGCACGGCAACTGAAGCGCTCCTCTCGTGGTTCGACCGCGGCAAGGTCGTAAACCTGCTCAGTGCCTATATCAGCGGCCTCAGTCTCACGCTGCTGGAGAAGCCACAGGGTGGCGCTCTCTGGACGTTCGCACTCGGCGGCTTCCTCGCGATCTCGTCCAAGTACGTCGTGCGCTACCGCGACCACCACCTCTGGAACCCGACGAACTTCGCGATTTGCGCCATGTTGCTGCTCGCACCAGGACATGTCTCCGTGCTGAGCCATCAGTTCGGCAATGACGTCGCGACTAACCTCGTCATCTGGACCTTCGGCCTCATCATCGCGGCACGGGTTGGCGTGCTGCACATCACGCTCGCCTACATCGCCAGCTTCCTCGTCCTGAACAGCGTGCGTGCGCTGGTGTTCGGCCAGCCCGTGTTTACGGAAATCGCGCCGATCACCGGGCCGATGTATCAGCTCTTCATCTTCTTCATGATTACCGATCCACGCACCGTGGTGCGCGGGCGGAACCGCCAGATCGCTGTGGCAATCACGATTGCTCTTGTCGAATCACTGATCAGGCTCGCGTCGGATCGTGGCGTGCTGCTCCCGACCGCCTTCAACGCGGCGCCCGCATTGCTCGCCCTGGCCATGGTGGGGCCAGTCGCGAAGTGGCTCGACCTTCGCAGTGCGTCGAAGCAACTCCCTGCCCCGCGAGTTCAGCAATGAAGCTTGCTTCTACGTCGCTGTTTCTGCGCCCTTCTGCGTTTGCGAAGCCTGCGCATTTCTGCGTCCGCCGTTCTGCAGTCGCAAACGCAGCAATGAATCACGCTCGCGTGGATTCCCGCTTTCGCGGGAATGACTTTCAGACTGGAGATAAACCGTGTAGATATCTCCGTTTGTCGACTAACAATATTGGCAGCGACGACACATCATCGCGCAAACACCGGTTCGGCGCTCATCCCGCGCAATGACGGAAGGGCCGCTTCGAGCTGGTCCCGAGTCATGCCAAGCAGAGCATGGCTCCGCAGCAGTACGTCAAAGTCGACGGGGTAGAGATTCTGCCTACCCGCATCCGCGAGCCCCGCCACGTTGCGTGCCTCGATCGCCCCGCCCACCCATTCCGCGTACGCCCGACGTTCGGTCACTGACCCTGACTCCCCGCATCCGCGGGTAATCGCGAGTACGCGACGCAGGGCCTCCTCCGGAAGCGGCGACAGGATGTCGTCATCCACGCCAAGAAACCCATTCCAGCCAGGCACAGCGTGCGGCGCAAGGCGCTGGGTAACCTCGGCAAACGACACCGTTCCGAAGTACAACATCGCATGCGCAGCAAAGAGATCGAAGTGTGCCATCGCCTCGTAGGCGCCGGCGACCAGGGTGTCGATCTGGTCGGCCTCCTGGCCGAGCAGGCCGTCGTAGCGCGCGAGTGTATCCGCACCTGGAATGCGGCTGCCGTGCACCGCTTCCTCGAAGGCGAGACCCAACCGCTCGACGCCGCGCAGACTCCATGAAATGCCGGTGGAGAAGAGCGGATCGACAAACGCGTAGGCATGCGGTAACAGCGCCCACCGGGGGCCCGTAGCACGCGCCAGGCGGTGCTGGATCGTCGGTCGAAACGCGATCGGCATGATCGGCCGAGCATCGGCGAAGACGTGCCCGATCGACGGATAGCGCGCGAGCAGGATCGACCACATCGCCTCGGCGTCCATCGGCTTGCCCGCCTGAAGCGACTCGAGCCCCCGTGGCGAGAGGAGAAAGCCGGCGCTCGTGACACCGTGATCGAACCCGAGCGAGTACATCCAGCCTTCGTCGATCAGGTGGTGGACCGCTGCCAGCTCATCGGGATAGGGACCTTCCGGCAGGCCGCCAACGACCCCAGTCAGGGGCCGCACACCGGTGAAATGGCTGAACACGATCGACGATCGTGTGCGCGTGCGCTCCACCCCGGACGGGATGCGCAGCGCGCGGGCGAGGTAGCCGTCGGGGCCCGTCGCATCAATGACGAACTGCGCACGGATCTCGAATGGTTCGCCGAGCCGACTCCCCGTCAACCGAACCGCGTCGCGTGAGAACTCGGGATCCGACAGCTCGGCCCGATCGCGATAGTCCACGCCAGCCGCCTGCGCAGCGCGTACGAAGTACTCGTCGACATCGGAACGCAGCCAATGCGTATCGGCAAGCGCGTCCTCAGGGCTCGCCGCCACGAGCAGTCGCTCGGACGCCAGCCCCCTGTTCGCGAATGCCTCGCCGGGATGATGGCGATAAAACGTGAACCCGCGTTTCAACCCACGCCGCAGATCGGGATAGTGCGCCATCCAGCGGCCGTACGTGGCAAGATGATAACAGTCTGCCAATCCGTAGCGCGCACCGAGTCGCTCGAGCGAAAGATTGGCAAGTGGCGTGGACGACTCCCCGATCGCGAAGCGCGGATGCGTTCCCCTGTCCAGCAGCACGACATCGTAGCCGAGCACAGCGAGCACGCGCGCGATCAGCGAGCCCGCGAATCCACTCCCGACAACCACCACCTCACAGTCTGTCACATCATCTCGCAGGTGGCGCACGCGACGCGCGCCTGAGGTACGCCAGTGGCGTTCATCTGCGTCAGTCGAGCCACCCGCGCAGGCCGACACGCCGCGCACGCCGGCAGACGATCGACGTCCCACAGGTCGGCGGTCACGACAGTTGCCGAAACGCCCTCGCTCGCGTCGAGCGCCGCCTCGAGATCCATCAGCGTCGGGGGCGTGAAGTGTCCAAGCTCGCGCAGGCGCTCCATCTCGCCATTTCCACCTCGCACTGGAATGATCGAGACAATCGCTGCGCCGCGCTCCGCGGCATACGCCACCGTCCGGAGTGTCCACTCGACCGAATCAGCCGCCGGCACGTGCGGCGCACCCAGCAGCACGAAGACTCGGAGGTCGATGTCGTGTTCGGCGAGGTATGCCGCCGCCCGATCGAAGCGCGGCAGGTCGAGTCGCTTGTTCAAGTGGCCCATGGCCACGGGATGAATCGTCTCCAGGCCGACGGCAATCTCGAGTCGCCCCGCGATCCGCTGCGCAAACGCCACTGCCGCCGGTCCAATAGTGCTCGCATGCGACTCGACCGTCACGGCGCTGAACGATTGCGTCAACTCCGCAATGCGTGAGACGTCAGCGAGAGGGACCGCCCGGACGTCGAAGAAGTTGCTCGCGTTGTAGAACTTGAATCGATCGGGGTGTGGTGCGGCGAGCGGTTCAAGCACGTGCTCCACCTGCGTCGCGAGGGCCCCTGCTGGCGTTGGCCCAGTGACCGACCACTGCCAGAGGTCGCAGAATGAGCACGTGAACGGACACTCCGCGCCGGCGGCAAAAAGCGTCAGTGCCTGCTCGATCCGTCCATCAGGGCGACGCTCCGCTTCGAGAATGGAGCCGTGCGCCTGGAACGGATTGACGTAGCGCCGGGCCGGACGGAGACTCCTGATCCGGACGTCCTCCGACACCACACTCACACGGCGACAGCGTGCAGCGTCTCGAAATGGTTGCGGTAGCGCGCCTCGTCACGAGGGAAAAGTCGAGACACTTCGTGCGCTGACACCGCACCCTCCTGAAAGCGACGCTTGGGGAAGACCGGCATCTCCAACCCGAGCACGGCGCGAACGCCGCGCGAGACGATCTGCCCCTTCAGCGCATACAGCCGCTCGTGCGACCCTTCCGTCAGTGCGGCGAACGGAACCGCCTCCGCGACCGCAATCACCGACGGCCGCGCGTACGGGCTGAACGCATCGAAGCCAAACTCACGCGTGCACGCGTAGCCGCGCACGCAGCCTCGGCTGAATCCTCCCGAATAGGTGAGCGAGTGCTTGATCGACTCCACTCCCCACCCTTCCTGGTACAGCATGCGATTGTTCACCACACTCCGGATGGTAAGCTCGCTGTTCTCTTCGATCGGATAATCCTTGAGGTTTTCGTCGCCGCCATCGCCGTCAATAAGCAACCGCCAGTCCGGATACCGCTCGCGGATGCCAGCGAGCAATGCGAGATTGACTGCGGCACATTCCACGTCGAGCGGCTTGTAGTCCTCGATGATTGCCACGGCCCGCAACGGATCAAGTGACTCGGACGCGACATCGATGACTTCGCCGAACATCTCGAGTCCCGTCTTCACCAGGAACTCGTGAGCCTGCCGCGCATCATCACCCTGGCCGTCGATCGAGAGCGTGAACGCCTTGAGCCGCGCCGGCGATTGTCCCTGGTCGAGCAGCAGCTTGTAGAGACACAGCAGGATGGCACCGCTGTCGATGCCACCCGAAAAGGAGACGCCGATCGGCGCCGCGGCATCCTGCGCGGCAAGCCACTCGCGCAACTCACCGTAGATCGCCTCGATGTACTGGCGCCCAATCGCGTCGAGGTCGGTGCCGAGTGTGGCGCGCGGCGGATCGAAGAAGCGCTGGTAAACAGGGTTCGGGTCCGGGCAACCAACGAGGCGCAGCGTCGTCACATGGTGCGCCGGAACCATTCGCGTGTAGCTCGGGTGAAACTGGCCGAGCCACCCGCGCGTCGCGAGCTCCGCCGCGATGTCCGCGATGCGATCCGCGACGATGAGCACCGGGCCATCCGTCGCCTTGGCGAGAAAGTAGCGCATCGGGCGGTCGAGGCTGCGCGCCAGCACCACGCGCGCTCCGTCCTGCGCAACGAGCGCAAACGACCCGCCGAGGCCCAGCACCGAGTCGGTGTCACCGGCGAGGATGTATCGTCGCCCCTGGTCAGGGCTCGCAGTCCAGAGTCGCTGCGAGTCATCGGAAATCAGGTTGACGACGCGGGAGATCGGCAGGTGTTGGTTCATGCGGCAAATTACCAGTGGCAGTGCGGCGCTGCCAGTCCTCCGCGCTCTGTATCGGCGTCGTGTTTTGCGGCCTCGTTGACGGCACCGCGCACGCTCACGTATGGTTTCCCTTCCTTTCGCAATCCCGATTTTCTCGTGATGACAACTCCTGCAGTCCTGCGGCACCCCCATCTCGTCGCGCTCGCGCTGCTGTCCCTTGCGGGCGCGTGCGGGCGGTCGAGCGAACGCCCTGTATTTCGACTGCTCGCACCCGCGCAGACGGGGGTGACCTTCGCCAACACCGTCACGACGGACGACTCCCTGAACGTCCAGACCGACACCTACGTCTACAATGGGGCCGGGGTGGCCGTCGGGGACATCGACAACGATGGCCTGCCCGACCTCTTCTTCGCCGGCAACATGGTCTCGAGCCGCCTCTACCTCAACAAGGGGCAGATGCACTTCGACGATATCACCAGGTCCGCGGGAGTCGGCACCAGTCGGTGGGCCACTGGCGTCACGATGGTCGACATCAACAATGATGGCTATCTCGACATCTACGTCTCCGCGTCCGGACCGCCGTGGTCGAAGCCGGCGGACCGGGCGAACCTCCTCTTCATCAACAACCGAAATCGCACGTTCACCGAGTCGGCGGTCCAGTACGGTATCGCCGACACGAACTTCACCACGCATGCGGTCTTCCTCGACTACGACGGAGACGGCTGTCTCGACCTCTTCCTGCTCAACAACTCTCCGCGAGACTTTACACGCGGTGGGCTCACGAACGCCCCCTCCGGCATCCGGGGCGACACGCCCGGCAGTCACAACGTGTTGTACCGCAACAACTGTAACGGCGGCTTCACCGACGTTTCGGCGCAGGCAGGCATTCTTCGCGAGGCGGGCTTCGGGCTCGGAGTCGCCGTCTCGGACCTCAACGGCGACGGATGGCCCGACATCTATGTCTCGAACGACGGTGCCCCGAACGACGTCGTGTACATGAACAACCGGAACGGGACCTTCACGAACAAGGCGGGGGCGTGGCTCAGGCACACCAGCGTCGCGGGCATGGGCGTGGACATCGCCGACTTCAACAACGACGGGTTCCCCGACATCCTGCAGGTGGACATGATGCCGGCTGAACTCAGCCACCGGAAGCGAATGAGCGGCTTTGCCAACTACAATAGTATGCTCGACCTCCGGTCGCGCGGCATTCGCGATGACTACGTCGCCAATAGTCTTCAACTCAACAGCGGCGCAACACCCGGCGGAGACGTCGTCTTCAGTGAGATCGGACGAATGGCGGGCGTCGCCACCACGGACTGGAGTTGGAGCGCGCTCTTTGCAGACTTCGACAACGACGGGCAGAAAGACATCTTCATCGGCAACGGGTACCCAAAGGCGGTCAACGACCTCGACTATCAGAGTGCCGCGACTGCGGCCCAGCGCAGGGGTGACATGAAGCGGGCACGAACGCTCCTGAAGCAGGTCTACAGCTACGAGCTGCCTAACTATGTCTTCCGAAACAACGGCGATCTGACCTTCACCGACAAGACAAAACCCTGGGGGGTGGACCAGCCGAGCATTTCATACGGCGCCGCGTATGCCGACCTGGACGGGGATGGCAAGCTCGATCTCGTCGTCAACAACATGGATGGGCCGGCCTTCATCTACCAGAACGTGCAGCGCGCGGACGACGTCCATCACTACCTCGCGGTGAAGCTCATCGGTGACTCGATCAACACGCGCGCCGTTGGCGCCGAGGTGAGTCTCACCGCTGGCGGACAGACGCAGCACCTCTACAATTCGCCGGTCCACGGCTTCATGTCGAGCATGGATGGTCCACTGCACTTCGGGCTCGGCTCTGCGAAGCAGGTCGATCGGCTCGAGGTGGTGTGGCCCAATGGACGAACACAGGTGCTGAGCAAGGTGCCCGCTGACGGGCTCATCACGTTGAGAGCGGCGGATGCGACGGGTAGCAGAGTGCCGACGCCGGCGCCCGTCAATCCGGACGCGATTTTCCAGCCGCATTCGATGCCTGGCCTCGCTTACCTCCATCGAGTGCCAGAGCAGGTGGACTACAGCGTCCAGGCGCTGCTGCCCTACCTGCCCTCTCGCCAAGGTCCTCCCATCGCGACAGCCGACATCAATGGCGACACGCTCGACGACGTCTTCATCGGCGGCTCCGGCGGGCAGCCGGGCCGGCTCTTTCTTCAGCAGCATGACGGCAGCTTCATCGAGTCCCGGCAGGGACAGCCGTGGGAGGCCGACAAGGCCTTCGAGGACTGGGGCGCCACCTTCTTCGATGCCAACGGCGATGGCCTTCCGGATTTGTATGTCGCGAGCGGTGGCTACCAGCTCGCCCCCAGGTCTCCCCTCCTGCAGGGCCGACTGTACCTGAACCAGGGCGGGGGAAGATTTGTCCGGGCTCCGACGAATGCGCTGCCATCAATGCTCACGAGCACGGCGGCCGTGCGGGCAGCGGACTACAATGGCGACGGGCGTCTGGATCTGTTCGTCGGAGGGCGACTGAGCCCGAGGAACTATCCCCTTCCGACCCGCAGCTTCCTGCTTCGCAACGACGGTAATCACTTCACGGATGTCACCGAGGCAGTCGCACCTGAGCTCGCGGTTCCTGGTGGCATGGTGACCGACGCCGCATGGGTGGACTTCGATGGAGACGGACACGTCGATCTCGTCACGGTCGGCGAATGGATGCCTATCCAGTTCTACCACAATGAAGGCGGGCGCTTCCGCAACGTCACCGCGTCCATGGGAATGTCGAATACGCGCGGGTGGTGGAACAGCATCGCCGTGGGAGACTTCGATGGCGACGGTCGCCCCGATCTCGTCGTCGGGAATGTCGGACTGAATTACAGCTACACCACGCCGAATTCAGGCAAGTTCGGGGTGTACGGCGGCGACCTCAGTGGCACCCGTTCTGCCGACATCGTACTCACCCAGGAGAAGGACGGTGTAGAGTATCCGCTGGGAGGCCTGGTGCCCATGGGGCAGGAAATCTATACGCTCGGCATCCGGTTCCCGACGTTCGGTTCGTTCGCCTCGGCGACGATCGCGCAACTCTTCGATTCTACGCTGCTGAGGAAAGCGGTTCACTATCAGTTGGACACCTTTGCCAGCGTGTATCTCCACAACGACGGCGGAGGCA
>JBKJUW010000092.1:0-1760 GCA_046589725.1 Gemmatimonadaceae bacterium | reverse complement strand
GTGATCAGCTACATCAGCCAGTTCATGTCGCTGCTGCCGGGCGACGTCATCTCGACGGGCACGCCCGCGGGCGTGGGCATGGGTGAGAAACCGCCGCGCTACCTGAAGGATGGCGACGTCGTCACGCTCGGCATCGCCGGACTTGGGCATCAGCGCCAAGTGGCACGGGCATACCACTGATGCGCCTGGCCGGCCGCTCGGTCGTGATCACGGGCGCAAGCTCCGGCATCGGGCGCGCCTCGGCGCTCCGTTTTGCGCGTGAAGGCGCGAGCGTCTTGCTGGCATCGCATCTCGAGGCGCCGTGCATGGCGTTGGTGCGCGAGATCGAGAGTGCAGGGGGAATCGCGTCGTTTCAGCAGACCGACGTTGCGCGCTGCGCCGAAACGGAGCGCGCCATTGATGCCTGCGTCGAGCGCTACGGCAGCGTCGACATCCTGTTCTGCAACGCGGGCATCACCATGCCGAAGCTGCTGCCAGACACCAGCGACGACGAGATCGAGCGGGTGCTCGCGGTCAACCTGCTCGCGCTCATGCACGCGGCGCGACACGCGATCCCGATCATGCTCGCGCAGGCGAAGGGCGGAAGCATCCTCTTCACGGCCAGCAAGACCGGCCTCGTCGCGCAGACGGATTCTCCCGTGTACTGCGCGTCCAAGGGCGCGGTGGTGATGCTCGCGAAGGCGCTCGCCCTCGACTACGCCACGCGCGGCATTCGCGTGAATGCACTGTGTCCGGGCATTATCGACACGCCGATGCTCCAGGAGTTCGCCTCCACGCGTCCTGATCCGGCTGCCGCGTGGAGCACGTACGAGACCGCGCAGCCCATGGGACGGCTCGGCACCGCGGACGAATGCGCCGACGCTGCGCTGTGGCTCGTGTCCGACGAAGCGTCGTTTGTTACCGGTGTGGCGCTGCCGGTCGACGGCGGCTTTACGGCGATGTGATGCCCATGCGTCCCGAGTCACTCTCTTGAAGCGCACGATCGTTGCGCTCGAAGCGTTCGACATCCGGTTCCCCACGTCCGTGGACCAGGACGGATCGGACGCCATGAATGCCGATCCCGACTATTCGGCGGCGTATGTCGTGCTGCGCACCGATGCGGCCGATGGTATCGAGGGACACGGACTGACGTTCACGATCGGTCGCGGCAATGAACTGTGTGTCGCCGCCGCCGAGCTACTCGCACCGCTCGTGGTAGGTCTCACGCTCGACGACATCACCGCAGACATGGGCGCGTTCTGGCGCCGCATGGTGGGCGACTCGCAGCTCCGGTGGGTCGGGCCCGAGAAGGGCGTCATCCATCTCGCGACCGCCGCGGTGGTGAACGCCGTGTGGGACCTTTGGGCCAAGTGCGAGGGAAAGCCGCTCTGGAAGCTCCTCTCCGAAATGAGTCCCGAGGAGATCGTGCGCTGCGTCGACTTCCGCTACATCACCGACGCGATCACGCCGGCGGAGGCGACGGCGCTCCTGCACGCGCGCTTAAGCGGCCGCGCCGCGCGCGAGGCCGAACTCCTGCGCGACGGCTATCCCGCCTACACCACCTCCGCCGGCTGGCTCGGCTACTCGGACGACAAGATTCGAAGCCTGTGTCGTGAGGCCATCGCGGACGGGTGGTCGCACTTCAAGATCAAGGTGGGGCGCGATCTTGCGGACGACATTCGCCGCGCGTCGATCATTCGCGAGGAGATCGGTCCGGATCGCAAGTTGATGATGGACGCGAACCAGGTCTGGTCGGTGGACGAAGCGATCGCGAGCATGCG
>JBKJUW010000046.1:0-22086 GCA_046589725.1 Gemmatimonadaceae bacterium | reverse complement strand
GCGCAACGGAGTCAGCGGCCGTGGTTGAGTCCTGCCTGCTGGTGAACGAACGAATCATGCGTCCGCGCGCATCCATGAAATCGAGAATCACTTCGCGACCCGGCGTCTTGAGCCAGTAGCTCACCACCGGCCCGCCACTCGGACTCGTGGCGATGGGCCGCACCGCCGGGCCGGCCGGTGCACCACCGGCCGCACCTCCACCACCGCCGCCACCGCCACGCCCGCCGCCCCCCGCGCGATACGCATCGCGCGGCTTGAACAGGTGCGCATCCTTCGCGGTGAGGCCCGGCGTCATCTGTCGAACGGCAGACAGGTCGTCGATGATCCAGAAGCTCCGCCCATGTGTCGCGGCGATGAGATCGCCCTCCTTCACGGCGAGATCGTGAATCGGCACGGGAGGCAGGTTGTTCTGGAGACGCTGCCACGTGGAACCATCGTCGTGCGAGAACCACACGCCGCGCTCCGTGCCGGCGTAGAGCTGTCCCGGCTTCTCGTTGTCCTCGCGGATGACCCGCGTGAATTCCGTGGGATCGATCCCCGCGTCGATGCGCGTCCATGTCCGCCCGAAGTCCGTTGTCTTCCAGAGGTACGGCTTCTTGTCGGCGAGCTGAAAGCGATTCGCAGCGACATACGCCGTGCCGGCGGCATAGCGTGACGCTTCGATGATCGAGACACGCGTGTAGATCGCCATGTCCTTCGGCGTGACGTTCTGCCACGTCCTCCCATTGTCACGCGACACGTGGATCAGTCCATCGTCCGAGCCCGCCCACAGGAGTCCCTTCTGCTTCGGTGATTCGGCAAATGCGAAGATGACGCCGTAGTACTCCACTGACGTCTGGTCCTTCGTGAGCGGGCCACCGGATGCGCCGAGCGTCTTTGGATCGTTGCGAGTGAGGTCGGGGGAGATCACCTCCCAGCTCTGCCCGTCGTTGGTGGTGCGATGGACGTAGTTGGAGGTCGCGTAAAGCACGTTCGGGTTGTGCGGCGACAGGACGATCGGGAACGTCCATTGGAAGCGATACTTGAGGTCGATCGCGGAGTGGCCCATGGGGTTGTCGGGCCATGGGTTGATGTTGCGGGTGAGGCCCGTGCGCAGATCCTTGCGGGTGAGCAACGCGCCGTAACTGCCGGCGTAAACGATATCCGGGTTATCGGCACGCGAGGCGATGTAGCCGGACTCCCCGCCGCCGGCCTCGACCCAGTCGCGCACGTCGATACCGCCCGCCTTCCGGCTTGGGCCGCAGAGCGTGCTGTTGTCCTGCTGTGCGCCGCAGATCTGGTAGGGAAAGTGGCTCGTGGTGGTGACGTGATAGAACTGCGCCGTGGCGAAGTCCTGTTCGCTCCAGGTGTGACCGCCGTCGGTGGACACGCTCGCGCCACCGTCGTCCGCTTCTATGAAACGCTTGCTGTCGTTGGGTGCGATCCAGAAGTCGTGCGAGTCGCCGTGCGGAATTCCGCGCACCGGGCGAAATGTTTTTCCCCCGTCGGTGGACTTGTTGAAGTTCACGTTGTTCACGTAGACGACGTTGGTGTCCTGCGGGTCCGCGTGAATCTTCGAGTAGTACCAGGCGCGTTGCCGCAGCGAGCGGTCGGCGTTGATACGAGCCCAGGTGGCGCCGCCGTCGTGCGAGCGATAGACGCCGCCCGAGTCGGCCTCGATGATCGCGAAAACGAGGTTCGGGTTTGCGGCGGACACCGAAAGGCCGATGTTGCCGAAAATGCCCGACGGCATGCCCGGATTGTGGCTGATGTCGCGCCAGGAGTCGCCGCCGTCGGTGCTCTTGAAGACGCCGCTGCCTTCGCCGCCGGAGTTGAGCATCCACGGCGTGCGGCCGGCCTGCCAGAAGGCGGCGTAGAGGACATTCGGATTCGAGGGATCGAACGCGAGATCCGATGCGCCGGTGGAATCGTTGCGGAAGAGCACCTTCGCCCAGTTCTTGCCGCCGTCGCGGCTGCGATAGATGCCGCGGTCGGGAGTCGGCGCCCACACGTTGCCCTGCGCCGCGATGTAAACGACGTCGGGATTCGTTGGATGAACGAGCACGCGGGAGATCTGTCGCGTGAGCTTCAATCCCAACGACATCCAGGTCTTTCCCGCGTCGGTCGACTTCCACACGCCCTCGCCGTGCGAGACGTTGCCGCGGAGCGCGTATTCGCCGCCACCCACGTACACGATGTCAGGGCTCGACGGCGCGACAGCGATGCCGCCGATCGTTCCGCCGAAGTACTTGTCCGTGATGGCAGCCCACGACTGTCCGCCATCGAGGGTCTTGAAGACACCGCCGCCGCTGGTGCCCATGTAGTACTCATTGGGGCGTGCGGCCGACCCGGCGACAGCAACGGAGCGGCCGCCGCGGAATGGGCCGACCTCGCGCCACTTGAGCGTGTTGAGCGCGGCCGTATCCAGACCGGCATCGGCACGAAGTTGTGAGCCGTTCAGCGGGATGCTGGGCCGGACGTCGTTGGCTGGAACGGGGGAGATTCGCTGAGCGAGCAGCGCGCTGGGCGCGAGCAGTGCCGCGAGGGTGGCAGTACTGACGAAGTGACGGTTCAAGCTGGAGCTCCGGCAAGAGGGCGAAAAGCCAAGTAGCCGCCACTCGAATCGGAGCGCAAGTGCTGATTTGCGCTTCCGCACTACGTCATGGTGCGGGCGCCAGGAAATTCACGGCTCTGCGATTGCCGTTGACCTCGGTACTCGGGGCCAGGGACAACCTCAGAGCAGTCAGAGTTCAGCTGTTGCGCCACTCGGACGGGCTTTCCCGCGAAGGATCAGAGCGAGCCCTACGGTGCCGTTGTCGCTCTCGCTACCGCATCTGCTTCGCAGTACTGGGAACCATCTGACCGCGTGGCCACGTGATAGCCCGAGCGGCAGGTGATATCGTCCGACGACCGAGTGCCGGGCGTGAGCGGCGAGGAGGGAGTGGCTGAATCTGCGCAGGCGGCGATCGCAAGCGTCGCGGCCACGGCGAACAGGACCCGGATCTTCATGACACACCTTCAGAATTGGCGGAGCACGCCGCGGATCACCTGGCTCCCGTGGCCAGGCCGGACTCGCGTGGACAACACTGCAATGCCAAACGTATGCCAGTCTCACCCGCTCATCTGTGCCGGTCGTCACTCTCCGGTCGCTCCTTCCCCGATCTCAAGCGTGTGGAGACGTTCCTTTATCATCGCCAGCTCACGCGGTAGCTGAGCGGACTCCGCAACATCCTTGGCGTGCTCCAGGCAGACTCGTGCGGTGCCTGACTCCCTACGCGCCGAGGCGAGCGTGGCAAGTTGCATGAGCGCCCGTACCCGCTGCACCGAGATGTCGGCGATCGTGAATTGACCGTACGCGGTGATGATGCGCTCCTCCGCCTCTTCGCCGCGGCCGAGTTCGCCGAGCGCGATCCCGTGATTCAGCAATGCGGCCGCGTGCATCTCGAGATCGCCCGTTAGCCTCGCGGCGGTAACGGCCTCGTCCAGCGTGCGATTGGCGAGCTCGGCAAGACCGCGGTCGAGCTGAAGCCGGCCTATGTTCAGCAGGGAGTTCGCCTCGCCGCGTGCATCACCGGCCGCGCGAAACGACGTTCGGGACTCGGCGAACAGGCGCTCGCCCTCGTCGAAATCCCCGGCTTCGGCGGCCAGGCTCCCGAGGTTCTGGAGTGCCTTGGCGCGCGTGGCCTGCGTCGTGGCCAGATCGAGGGCCTTGAGGTAGTGAACCCGCGCCTGAGTGTGGTCGCCGCGAACGTACCAGATCGCACCTTCGATGTTGCGCGCATCTGCTTCCGTGTTCGGAAACCCACGCGCGTGCGCCAGTGTGGCCGACGTGCGCGCGCAGGCGAGGGCGTCGTCCCACGACGAGTGGAGGCGATGCAGGTTGGCGAGTCGCCACCAGGCTTCCGCGGCTTCCTCGGGATACTCGTCGGCCGCGCGGGTCACGGTCTCGAAGGACTCGCGCGCGCGATTGACGACGCCTCCGCGCTCGTAACGGATGCCGTCGGCAAGGTGTGACGCCGACGTGTTGGGACGAAGGTAGATCGGTTCGTCGGGCAAGTAGCGTTACCGGGATCCGCGCAACTGGAGCTCAAGAACGACAGAGGGTGTCCCGAACAATAATTGGGCGCCGGCGCTTCTCGCTGGACGAACGCTCATCGCGGGCGGCGTGCGCGAGATCGCCACGATTGATGCGAAGCGTGAGCGATCGATCCTGGAAATTGCTCGCGTCGTTCGTTCTGGTGGTTCCGTCGGCATCCTCGACATCGCGCACGTCAGCGCCTATGCGCGCGTGCTCAAGAAGAGTGGCTGGACGATCACCCGAGTCGGCATCACGCCGTGGATCTTTCCGCCAGCGCGCGAATTGATCGGCCGCAAACCAGTTCGGACATCCCAACTCACGTCGACTTGATGAACGCGCACCCCACATCCTGCGCGCGCAGCGCCGCGTAGATCCCGGACGATTGGAGCAATATCCCCGGCACGACCGCCGCACGGAACTCGGCGCGCACATCCTCGACAGGCTTGCCGAACTTCGTCGCCACCTGCCCCGCAAGGCGCATTGTCGCCTTGTTGCACACGAGGAGCACCGCACCACTCGCGAGCAGCGCCTCGATCGACGCGTCGGACGAAACGATTCCATTCTTCTCGTCCTTGCCAACCCGAATGAACGGATTCCGCAGCGCATCCTTACCCGTTGCCGGATCCACCACCTTCGACCGCTCGCCGAGAGCGTACTTCGCCCAGAGTGCATCGTTGAACGCCATCGAGGTGGCCAGGTGGCGGAACACCACCACGGGAATCACGTCGTTGGCGCCAAGACCGAACTGCTCCTGGTAGCCCTGCCGGTAGAACGTCGCATGCACCAGTGCCAGTCCATCATTGATGTCCGGCGAATCGAACACGGCACGTTGCTTCGCGGCAGATACACGCCGCGCCCAGCCATCGTCGAACGGCGCCGACGGCGACACGGACGCGCTGCTCGCTGCGGCCAGCGGAGCCGCGCATCCGGTTCCGGCTACCACCGCCGCCGCGGTGACCACCTTCGCAATGAACTCCCTGCGGTCGCGTATTTTCGGTTCGGTCACTGCGCACTCCGTCAGCTTCGGGGATTCCCGAATCTACGAGGTACGCCTGCCGCTGTCAGCATCGCTCGCGAGGAGATCCAGCTCGCCCTGGAACCAGTCGGCCGTATCGTCGATACAAGTGGGTGGCGGCCAATGGCCGCCGTCGTACCACATCATGGTCTTCGGCTCCTCGGCAGCAGCGAACAGGCGCTCTGCCTGCGCCGGACGCGTCGTCGTATCCCGCCTTCCGTTCACGAGCAGCAGCGGCCGACCGCGAAGCTTCCTTGCGGCGCGCGGCGGGTCGACGAGCGCGCGCACCATCGAGGCGTACGGCGTCGCATCCGGAAGGTCGCCCGCCGCCGCCAGCGCCACCACGCGCAGGCGTTCGTCACCCGCGGCAACCATGAGCGCGAGGAATCCGCCGAGTGAATACCCAAGCACCGCGAGCCTGGATACGTCGACCGCCGGCTGCGACTCCAACCAGCTGATGACGTCCTCCACCTCCTTCACCGCTGCGCGCCATGCTGCCACGAGCGCGAGTGGACTCGACAACATCGCTCGCGGATTGCCCGTGCTTCGCTCGCCATGATGGGGCAGGTCGATCGCCAGCGATGCGATCCCCCGGTGCGCGAGGGCCCGCCCCGCCGAGTTCGACATCCGATCTCTGTTCGACGACAGGCCGTGCAGGAGAAGCACGACCGGAAGTGCACCCTCGATCGGCGGGATGATCCATGTGGCCGGCACGACCGCCTTGCCGCGCACGAGGTCCATCGTCCGCTCCTCGCCCCAGCGATGTGTTGTCGAGTGGCGTACAGTTTCCGTGAACAGGCGTGCGCTCATTCGTTCGTACAAGGCAAATTCTTCGCCTTCGTCCCTTAACCCCGGCGAACGCGCCGCGTACCTTTTACCGAATGGTTCTGCTGACCTCGGAATGACTCCCAAGCGCTGGCTCGTGACGGCACTCAGCTTTGCCGCCACGATCGGAGTCTCGATCTACATGGTGCTTGGGTGGTCTCAGGAAGGGAGCACGTCGCTCCGCCTGCCGATGCGCGCGCACCTGTTGGCCATGGTCGCCGTCGTCGTCGAAGTGCTGGCGCGATCGCTCAAGATCCGCTGGAGCGCGCGCGCCGCCGGCATCCGGCTCAAGCTCTCAACCGCTTGCCGCACCTGCCTCGGCGGCGACTTTGCCGCGGCGATCACACCCGCGCGAAGTGGCGCCGAGCCGGCGCGATTCTTCATCCTCTCGGAAGCCGGGCTGCCCTCGTCGAGCGTCCTGATCATCATCTATGCCGAGCTGTTCCTCGAGGTGTTCTCGCTGGCCGCCGTGGTGTTGTGCGTGTCGCAGGTGTTCCGCGGCGCTGGCGTCGTCATGACCACGCTCGTGGGTGTCGTCGCAACCTATACAGCGACCATCTTCGGCATCGGAGCGCTGGCGCTCTACCTCTCGCGGCGCAACGCGAGCGGACCTCCGCCGAGATGGGCGCGGCGGCTGCGACTGAACGCAGGCCGCTGGCGCACCATCCAGCGGGCGCTGCGTCAGCTCCGCGCCACCATCAACTCCGTGGACCGCATCGACAAGAAGGCCGGCATCGCGGCATTTCTGGCGTCATTCGTCCACGTCGCGGTCCGGCTCTTCGTTTTACCGGCGCTCGTGCTCACGAGCCTTCCCACGGTGCCGCTCGCACCACTCGCGCTCTGGCCACTCGGCTTTCTGTACGGGGCGGCCGTCGTGCCCGCGCCCGGCGGTGGTGGCGCCGTCGAGATGGCGTTCCGCGCGGCACTCGGACACGCCATTCCCATGCAGCTCTTCGCGGCGTCACTCGTGTGGTGGCGCTTCTACACCTTTTACATCTACATCCTGCTTGGTGCGATCGCCGCGGGCAGCACGGTGCTCCGTGCCGTACGGAAGACGGAAGACTACGAGATCGAAGTCGAGACGAGTGCCTTGGCGCCTGCGCCCGCTACAGTGAGTCCACGACGCGCGCCTTGATCGATTCGTACTCCGTGTCCGTGATCAGGCCGCCGTCGAGCATCTCCTTCGCGCGGCGTAGCCGCTCGCCGGGATCGCCAGCCGTTGCGGGCGCAGCGCCGCTCATCCCACCAGACGACGCGCCGATCTGAATGCCGCCGGACTGCGCTCGCAGCTCATCCAGGTCACGCACGCGACGCTTCTCGCGCCAGCTCTGCTCCTGCGCCTGACAGATCGTGTACACCTGTTGCGCCTCGCTCTTGCGCAGGCCCCGAAAGGTTGTGCGCGCGGCAGGCCGCTCCTGCGACCCCAGGTCGGTACTCGACATCGACGTCACCGTGAGGTCCGCGCCGAACACGCCCGCACGGATGGAGACGTCGCTCAGGTCCTGCCACCGCACGTCATACGGCGTGTAGCCCCCGAAGAAGCCGCGGAACAGCGCGATGAACCGGCCGGTCGTTGCGCCAACGATCGTGCGCCGGTGCACCAGGGCGAAGAGGCGGCGCTGCACCGCGTACGCCGTGAGCTTTTCGCCCGGCACGAGCAGCGACCGGAACTCCGCGAGCCCCGCACCGATCCGTGTATCGCTCATGGCGAGCACCGGCGCGGCCGTTGCGCCCGCGGCGCCCTGCGGGCGTCCCTTCTCCCGGCGGCCGCGCTCCGCCTCGACCGCCATCCACTCGTCGATGGGAAGGTTGCGGTCCTGCTCGAGCGCGTGAAGCTCCTCATCCGATTTCGATGCAAAGCGCGGATCGATGTGGTCAGCCATGCTGCTCCTCGAAACGATCGTGACAGAACCGCCGGCGCATCACCGCGGCAACGGCGCTCACAGCAGCGCCGTTTCCTCGATGCGCACGTCCGTCGGCAGGTTGTCCGGAAAATATGAGTTGTGCACGTACTGCCGCACCATGCGCTGGGTGTTGAAGAAGCTCGCATTGAGCGCAATCGCCGACCGCATCACCTCGGCGTACGCGAACGGCAGGCCGTAGAACAGCGGAAGGATCACGCGCTCGAGCTTGATGTACAGGTCCAGCGCATCGCGCGCCGGGTCGCCCTCGGCGTCCGGAGTGCCGATCGACCAGCCGGTCACGCCTTCGACGTGGCCCTCGACCCACCAGCCATCGAGCACACTGAACGACGGCACCGCGTTGAGCGCCGCCTTCATGCCGCTCGTGCCTGACGCCTCGAGCGGCTTCATCGGATTGTTCAGCCAGAGGTCCACGCCCGACACGATCTTCAACGCGAGCGACATCTCGTAGTTCTCGAGATAGACGACCTCGACAAGCCCCTCCAGCCGTTTGTCGGCCGCGAAGATCCGCCGGATCAGTTCCTTGCCGCCGCCGTCGTTCGGGTGCGCCTTGCCTCCGAAGATGATCTGGAGCTTGCCCACGCTCTTCGCAATCTGGGCGAGGCGCGGTACATCCGAGAAGATGAGGTCCGCACGCTTGTACGGGGTCGCGCGCCGCGCAAAGCCGATCGTCATCACGTTCGGGTCGAGCGTCACGCCCATGCGACGCTCGACCTCCGCCAGCAGCACCGCCTTGCTCTCGGCATGCGCATCGCGGATCTCCTGGAGCGGGATGCTCACCGCATAGCGCAGGTAGAGGTTGTCGCGGCGCCACTCGGGAATACGACGGTCGAACAACTCGGTGAAGGCTTCGCCGGTCCATGTGGTGGCATGCACTCCATTCGTGATGGAGTTGATCGGATAGTCCGGGAACATGCTGCGCGAGACGTCCCGGTGGCGCATGGCAACGCCATTCACGAAACGCGTGAGGTGCAACGCGAGGTGCGTCATGTTGAGCATCCCCTCGTGCACGCCGCCACAGCCCTCGAGCAGCGCCACGCGCTCGTCGCCGAGCACGCTGCGGACGAGGGCGAGCGCAAACTTGTCGTGTCCGGCCGGCACGGGCGTATGCGTCGTGAAGACGCAGCGCTGGCGCACGGCTTCCAGGTCAGCATCCTCGAGCTCGAAATGCTTCCGTCCATCGAGCTGGCGTTCGAGGAGCTGAAGCGTGAGCAGGGCGGAATGCCCTTCGTTCAAGTGGTGGATGACGCCTTCGTCGTAGCCGAGCTTCTTGAGGAGGGCGGCGCCGCCCATGCCCAGCACGATCTCCTGGCAGAGACGATAGTGCTCATCGCCACCGTAGAGCGTGTCCGTGAGCGTACGGTCCCAGTCGCTGTTCTCGGGAAGGTTGGTGTCGAGGAGGTAGACGGGAACGACATGGCCCCGTACGCCGCGCACCGAATACTTCCACGCCCCGATATGGACTGGCCTTCCCTCGATCTCGACCGTCACGCGCTCGGTAACGAGCTCGAGCACCTGTTCAGGACTCCACTGCACCGCCGTCTCCGTCTGCTGTCCGGCCGCATCGAGATGCTGGACGAAGTAGCCCTTGCGATGCAGGAGCGTGACGGCAACGAGCGGCACGCCGAGATCGGCGGCTGATCGCAGCGTGTCACCGGCGAGCACTCCGAGCCCACCGCTGTACGTGGGAATGGCCTGCTCCAGGCAGATTTCCATGGAGAAGTAGGCCACCGTCGTCCGTGCAGGGCCGAGTGTCATGTAGTTCCTCGAGCTGTATGGCAGCGAGGATCGGGGCGCGCCCTCGCGTCGAGGGGTACCACCAATCCCATGCAATTCGGAATGAACGCGAATTGTACCCAGAGGCAGACGCGTCTGACAGTCGTGCTTGCCTTGCTACGTTCTCGCCGGCCACTGGAAGGGCCGAAAATACGTCCGCGAGCCGCAACGTTCCGTCGGTCGCGAGGCGATTTTCACCGTGGATGATGGCACGCCACTCCCGCGCGCTCCCCGACGGGAGCACAACGTGGGTGTTGCCCCAGACGGCTCCCACAGGAGCATGACCGAGCCTGCGGGTCAACCGTGGCACCACCACCACGAGCTCGTGGTCGGCCGAAAGGCGCCTGAATGCGAAAACGGAATCCGGGAACGCTCCGCCTGTAGACAATTGCTCATAACTCATTGCCAACAGTAATGCGCCATTACAGCGCCTGTATGCCAGCATTTTTGCAAGTACGTGCATCTTCAACCGATTCACGTCCGTTTATCCCGCCACGCTTCCAAGCGGCGCTGAATATCGGTGTCTCCCGCTACGTCTTGCAAAATGAGGTCGCGAATTGAGCTGGACGCGATAAGTGGCGGTGAGTGGCGTGGACATCCGATTCTCTTGCGGCAAGACCAAGTTGTTGTCCGATGTCATGTCCGACGTGCGTTCTTTCGGCGCGTCCGCCAACTGTCGTCGTGGTTCACGCTCTGCAGGAACTGCGACGACAGTTGGCGGAAAGAACGGAAACTACGGATCTCGGAACTGCATGTCGGCGACCGCCACGTACACGCTCACCCGCCCAGCGATCGCACCGTCCTCGACGCGGCAAAGACCTCCTCGAGCGTCTCGCGCATGCGCCGCGACCAGGAGGCATACCGATCCTGCCACACGCCAGGGATGTTCACCGGCGTCGACTCGTACGCCAGGTCATCCAGCGAAAGGCCGACCAGTGCCGAGGGCGTGCGGCGGATGAAGGCGTGCACTGCGGGGATCAGCGTATCCGACGTGACATGGCTGTGCGCATCGTGCGGCAGCAACCCGGCGTCGATCAGCGACGTCACGAGCGCGCCGAGATCGTGCTGGCGGGACTCTCGCATCCCCGACGCCACCCCGGGATCCGACAGGTCGCCCACCTCGCTGCGCAGCATGATGTCCCGCGCTTCAGCCCAACCCACCAGCGGCGGCAGGTCGTGCGTGTTCACCGTCGCGAGCGCCATGCGCGGATACGCGTGCGCCTCGCGAAAACGTCCGGTATGAAAGTCACGCTCGAACACCTGAACCTTCGAGCTCAGCACGCCCCATTTCGCGAGCACGCCCGGCACGTCCGCCGGCACGGTGCCCAGGTCCTCGCCGACGACGAGCGCGTTGTGCCGCACCGACTCGAGCGCGAGAATGCCGAACAGGTCTTCGCTGAACGACCGCATGTACGCGCCCTGCCTCGCTGACTGACCCAGCGGAACCCAGAACATGCGAAACAAGCCAAGCGCATGATCGATTCTCAGCGCCCCCGTATGACGAAAGCCCGCGCGCAGCAGGCGCGTCCAGTGGTCGTACCCCGTTGCCCGCAGCGCATGCGGATTGATCGCCGGAAGTCCCCAGTTCTGCCCCTCGTCGGAATACATATCAGGCGGCGCACCGACGGTTGCGCCCTGGATGAAGAGTTCCGGGTGCGCCCATACATCGCTGCCGGACGACGACGAGCCCACAGCGAGATCCTGATACATGCCAAGCGAGAGGCCGGCCTGAAGCGCATCCGCCGCGGCGGCGCCGAGCTGCCGGTCGATCTCGAACTGCAGCCACCGATGATAGTCGACACGATCCGACAACTCCTCCCGGAACGCGGCGACGGCGGGCCCATTCGAGTTGCGCAGCGCCTCCGGCCAATTGCGCGCATCCGGACCTTCGCGTTCCGAGATCGCCATGTATGTCGCGAACCGCGTGAGCGGTGGATCTTCCCGTCGCAAGTACGCCTGGTACGCCCGGCCGATCGACGAATCGGTATGCTCTTCATGCTCGAGGAACGTGCGATGCAGCGACGCCAGCACGGGCTTGCGCAGCCGCATCACGCGCTCGTAATCGAGCATCGGCGCCGCGCGCAGCTCCGCAAGCTCCATCTGGAACTCCGGCGCCGCGATCATGGTGCGCGCTTCGACATCCTGTTCGAGTTGCGGAACGTCCTCGACACGCAGGTACAATGGATTGCGGAACAGCCGCGTGATCGGGCTGTACGGACTGACGTCGTAGCCGCAGTTGCGCAGCGCATGCAGGGGATTCATCCCGACGAACGCACCACCGTACTGCCCCAGCCACCCAGCGATCGTCTTGACGTCGCCGATGTCGCCCGCGCCCCAGTTCTCGTTGCTCTTCACCGTGTACAGGTTCGTGGTGATCCCGAACCCGCGCTTGCCGTGCAGCCGTAATTCCGGTGGCGTACAGCGCTGCGGCACGACGATGAGACGCTGCGTCGCCGACCACTCCCGCCCATCCGTGCTGAACGCAATGTGAAGGTCGTGATATCCGAGCGGCGGTCGCACCGGAATCTCGAGGGTCATCCGCCGGCGGCGTCCACCATGCGTCACGCCACTCCATTCCCAGCTGATCTCCTCTTCCGTGACCAGCGTCAACCGCCACGCGATCTCCGCCGCCGCCGTGGCCGGCACACGCACCCGCACATTCGCCAGCGACCTGCTCCGCTGACGCACCACGCGCACCGGAGCGATCCATTCGCGATTCTTCCGTCCGCGCAGCTTTCGAAGCGCCCTTCCGGCGTGTTCCTCGGTGCTGACGTCGTATCCCATTGCGGTGAGCAGGCGCTCCCGCGTCTCGTCCGACGTCTGGCGAAGCGACATGCCGGTCTGGTCGAGATACGAATCGACGATCCCGAGTTGCGACGAGAGCTTGCAGAGGAGTGGACGCTCGACTGGTTCCTGCATTCCTAGCGTTCCTGCTGCGCCGTCGGCGCCAGGACAAGTGCCGACAGCGGTGGCAGGGCAACTTCGACCGAATAGCGCCGGCCGTGATACGGGATGTCGTCGGCACGCACGAGTTCGAACTCGCCATAGCCGCTGCCTCCCCATTCCCGCGCATCGGTCGACAGCAGGCACGTGTACTCGCCACCCTCCGGCACGCCGATCCGATACGCCCCGTGCGGCGTTGGCGTGAGGTTGAGCACGATCACCGCATGCCCATCATTGCCGCGACGAATGAACGACAGCACCGAATTCGCGCGATCGTTCACGTCGATCCACTCGAAGCCGCGCGGATCGGGATCCAGCTGCCAGAACGCCGACGTCGACGTGTAGACTTTTCCCAGCCGCTCCATGAATCGCATGAACGCGGCGCGATCTGGCTGCTCCGCAAGATGCCAATCCAGCGACTGGTCGTGGTTCCACTCGCACGGCTCGGCGATTTCGCTGCCCATGAAGAGCAGCGACTTGCCCGGACGCGTGACCATGTAGGCGAACAGCGTCCGCAGGTTGGCGAGCTTCTGCCAGTGGTCGCCCGGCATCTTCTCGTAGAGCGATCCCTTCAGGTGCACCATCTCGTCGTGCGAGAGGGGCATCGTGAAATTCTCGCTGTGCTCGTAGATCATCGCGAACGTCAGCAGGTCCTGATGGTACTGCCGGTAGATGGGATCCTTCTCGAAGAACTCGAGCGTGTCGTGCATCCAGCCCATGTTCCACTTGAACGTGAAACCGAGGCCACCGTCGCGGATGGGCTTCGTCACGCCGGGCCACGCTGTCGAATCTTCGGCGATCGTCACGCAGCCCGGCGCTTCCTGGTGCACCACGGCGTTCATCTCGCGCAGGAAGTCGATGGCCTCGAGATTCTCCCGCCCCCCATAGCGATTCGGGACCCAGTTGCCCGCCTCTCGGCTGTAATCCAGGTAGAGCATGGAGGCCACGGCATCGACGCGCAGTCCGTCGACGTGAAATTCATTGAGCCAGTAGAGCGCGTTCGCGACGAGATAGTTGCGAACCTCACGACGCCCGTAGTTGAAGATGAGCGTGCCCCAGTCGGGATGCTCACCGAGTCGCGGATCCTCATGCTCGTAGAGGGCAGTGCCGTCGAAGCGGCGGAGCGCGTAATCGTCCTTGGGAAAGTGCGCGGGCACCCAATCGAGGAACACGCCGATGTTCGCCTGGTGCAGCGTGTCGATGAGGAAGCGGAGATCGTCGGGCGATCCGTAGCGCGACGTCGGTGCGTAGTAGCCCGTGACCTGGTAGCCCCATGAACCGTAGAACGGATGCTCCATGACCGGCAGCAGCTCCACGTGCGTGAAGCCGAGTCGCTTGACGTGCTCCGTGAGCCGCGGCGCGATCTCGCGATAGCTGAGCGAGCGATTTCCTTCCTCGGGAACGCGCATCCATGAGCCGAGGTGCACTTCATAGATGTGCACGGGCTCGCGAACCTCGTCGCGATGGACGCGCGTCGTCATCCAGTCTTCATCCAGCCACGCGTACGTGCCCTCGCGCACCACGATGGACGACGTCGCCGGAGCGGACTCCATCTTGAACGCCATCGGGTCGGTCTTCACGCGCAGGTCGCCCGTGCGCGTGCGAAGCTCGAACTTGTAGAGGGCATTCGCGTCTACGCCAGGGACGAAAATCTCCCACAGGCCACTGCCCGCGAGCAGTCGCATTGGAAACTGGCGGCCGTCCCAGTTGCACCAGTCGCCGACGACACTCACCCGGTCCGCATTCGGGGCCCAGACCACGAAGGCCGTGCCTTCGTCACCGCCGATGGTGCGCAGGTGCGCGCCGAGCATCGACCAGAGCGTGCGGTGCGTGCCTTCATTGAAGAGGTAGAGATCCATCTCGCCCACGACCGCGGGATGGCGATATGGGTCGCCGCGATCCCACGTGTGTCCGTCGTGCGCGAGGAACCGCAGCGTGTAGTGCGGTGGAGTCTTCACACCGGGCAGCGTGATCGCAAAGAACCCGTCGCCTTCGTCGCGCATGGCCGTGGCGACACCGTCGCGCACGATGAAACAGTCTGCCGCGGTCGGCTGGAACGCGCGCACCGTGAGCCCCGCGTCGTCGGCATGTGGTCCGAGCACCGCGTGCGGATCGGTGTGTCGTCCCTCGAGCAGGGCGTACCGTGCGCCGTCGTCGAGTGTCTTCATAGCGTGTGCTGTTCCTTGAGCGTCGGCATCTCGCGTCGCTGTTCCTCGGCCGCCGGAATCCGCCGGTCGATCCCGAAGCGAAGCAGCATGACCGCGTGCGCCTCGAGGCTCACCGTCCCCGTCCGGACGACCGGCGCTTCATCGCACGATGTATCCACCATGATCACCCAGATGTTCTCACCCTCGCCCTCGAGGGTGGGAAGCGTGAAAGGGACCGCGTCCTCGCTGCTGTTCATGATGATGAGCAGCGTATCACCGTTCACCGCATGTCCGCGCTCATCCACCTCGTCGGTCGCCTTCCCGTCGATCAGCATGCCCAGCACGCGGGCCTCGGGATTCTGCCAATCTACGTCGGTCAACTCCGCACCGTCCGACCGCACCCACGTCACGTCCTTGTGCGCCGACCCTGAAACTGCCTCGCCGCGAAAGAAATGGCGACGCCGCAGCACTGGATAGGCCTGACGGAGCGCGAGGAGCTTCCGGGTGAAGGCCACCAAGTCCTTCTGCGCCTGGTCGAGGTCCCAGTGCATCCACGTGATCTCGTTGTCCTGCGCGTAGGCGTTGTTGTTTCCCTTCTGCGTGCGTCCCAGTTCGTCACCGTGCGCCAACATCGGTACGCCCTGCGAGAATGCCAGCGTCGCGAGGTAGCTCCGGATCATCCGTTGGCGCAGCGCAATCGTTTGCGGGTTGTTTGTATCGCCCTCCGCACCCCAGTTCCGGCTCAGGTTGTCGTTGTGGCCGTCCTGGTTGTTCTCACCGTTGGCCGCGTTGTGCTTCTCCTCGTAGCTCACGAGATCGCGCAAGGTGTAGCCGTCGTGCGCGGTGATGAAGTTGATGCTCGCGTACACCCCGCGATCGCTGCCGGAGAAGATGTCGCTCGACCCCGCCAGTCGGCTCGCCAGCTCCGAGATCTGCCCAGGCTCGCCGCGCCAGTACTTGCGCACGGCATCGCGATACTTGCCGTTCCATTCGGTCCATCGGACCGGAAAATTCCCGACCTGATATCCCCCAGGGCCCACGTCCCACGGCTCGGCGATCAACTTCACGCGCGCCAGCGTGGGATCCTGTTGCATGATGTCGAAGAACGCGGACAGCTTGTCGACGTCGTACAGCTCGCGCGCGAGCACGGGTGCGAGGTCGAAGCGGAATCCGTCGACATGCATCTCGTCCACCCAATAGCGCAACGAATCCATCACGAGCTGGATCGTCCGTGGATGCTGCATGTTGAGCGAGTTCCCGGTGCCCGTGAAGTCCGTGTAGAAGCGCGGGTTCGCCGGCTCCAGGCGGTAGTACGCCGAGTTGTCGATCCCCTTCAACGACAGCGTGGGACCGAGATGGTTGCCCTCGCCGGTGTGGTTGTAGACGACGTCGAGAATCACCTCGAACCCCGCGGAGTGCAGGGTCTTCACCATCGTCTTGAACTCATAGACCTGGTTGCCGAGCCCCCGCGTTGCATACCGCACGTCGGGCGCGAAGAAGCCGATGGAGTTGTAGCCCCAGTAGTTGGTCAGCCCCCGTTCCGCGAGATGGCGATCGACGACGAACTGGTGCACTGGCAGGAGCTCGAGCGCCGTGACGCCGAGGTTCTGGAAGTATTCCAGCATCGGGTCGCTGCACAACCCGAGGAAGGTTCCGCGCAGGTGCGACGGTACGTCGGGATGCAGCATCGTCATCCCCTTCACATGACATTCGTAGATGATCGTGCGGTTGTACGGGACGTTGAGCGGACGGTCGTCCTCCCAGGTGAAGGCGGAGTCGATCACCACGCTCTTGGGAACGCCTCCCGCCGAGTTGTCCGGATCGGGCTCGAGGTCCTCCTTCGCGCTGCCCACGTTGTAGGCAAAGAGATCGTTGCTCCACTGGATTGCGCCCGTGATCGCCCTCGCGTACGGGTCGATGAGCAGCTTGGCCGGATTGAAGCGATGCCCGTTCAGCGGTTCGTACGGACCGTGCACGCGATAGCCGTAGTACTGTCCCGGACGCGCGTCGGGCAGGTAGCAGTGCCACACCTGGTCGGTGCGCTCCGTCATAGTGATTTTCGCCAGTTCCTCCTTGTCGCCCTCGCGCTCGAACAGGCAGAGCTCGACGCCTGTGGCGTGCGCCGAGAAGAGCGCGAAGTTCACGCCCATTCCATCCCACGTGGCGCCGAGTGGGTAGGGGCGGCCCGGCCAGATGCGCAACGTCACGATCCCGACCCCGTGTAGTCGTCGGGGAAATCGCGGACGTATACCGCGGCGCTCCACGGCGGGAGTATGATCGTGCGTGCGAGATCGACCGTCGGCTTCACGTCGAGCAGGCGCTTGGGTGCGTCATTCACGGTCAGTTCATCTGCTGCAGGGATCAGTTCGGCGAATTGGCCAGTGCCGCCATAGCCGGCGGCGTCAGTGGTGAGACGGAGACGCCATGCGCCCAGCGCCTCCACACCGATGGGAATGCCCTCGGCGTGCGGAGAAAGGTTGAATGCGAGGAGCAACGCACGCCGTGACCGAGTGTGGTCGTCCATGTCGTACCGCGCCGGAAGGTATCGAACGTCGGTGAACCAGTCCTTCCCGCCGAGCACGAACGACTCACTCGCACCGGGCTTCAGCGCCGGTTCCTCGCGGCGCAGCGCGAGCAGGTCGCGATACAATGCAAGGAGCTGCGATCCGGATTCTGTCTCGCGGCTGGACCAATCCAGCTTGCACTTCAGGAAGGTTTCCTCCGCTTGCGGGTCGATCTGCGCCTCGAATTTGCCGAGGGCCTCGAACTCCTTCTTGCGTCCCGCGCGCACCGCATCCACGAGCGCGGGATCGCCGTGCTCGATGAAGTAGAGGAACGGGGACGTTTCCCCGTATTCCTCGCCCATGAAGAGCAGCGGAACGTAGGGGGACAGGAGCATCAGCGCCGCGGCGAGTCGCAAGCGGGCCGGATCGACCAGCGACGCAAGGCGTTCGCCCAGTGGTCGATTGCCGGTCTGGTCGTGATTCTGGATCGCGACGATGAAGCGCTGCCTCGGCACACCCTTCGGCGATCGTCCGTGGACGCGGTCGCGATGTGGCGCGTAGCGGCGCGCGTAGAAGAATGGCTCGCGATAGACGTCCGCGACCGTGGCGATGTCCTTGAAGTCCTGGTAGTAGCCGTTCGATTCGCCGGTGAGCGCGGCGTGGATCGTGTGGTGGACGTCGTCGGCCCATTGTGCGTCGAGCCCGAAGCCACCCTCCTGCGGCGCCTTCACGAGCTTCGGGTCGTTCAGGTCGCTCTCGGCGATCAGCTGTACCTTGCGGCCGAGTCGGCGCCCAAGCTCGTGGACTTCGTCGGACAGTTCCTCGAGGAATGCGAGCGAGCCAAAGTCATAGATGCCCTGTACCGCGTCGAGCCGCAGGGCGTCCACGTGGTATTCCGAGATCCAGTAGAGCGCGTTGTCGTGCGCCCAGCGACGCACGGCATCGCTGCCCGGACCATCGTAGTTCACGGAGCGTCCCCACGGTGTGCGATACGCGTCGGTGAAGTACGGTCCGAACCGGTCGAGGTAGTTGCCTTCCGGGCCGACGTGATTGTAGACGACGTCGAGCACGATGCCGACGCCGTGCGCATGTGCGGCGTTCACGAGACGACGAAATCCGTCGGCGCCGCCGTACGACTCCTGTGGCGCGTAGAGGTGCGCGCCGTCGTAGCCCCAGTTGCGACGTCCCGGGAAGGACGCGATCGGCATGATCTCGATGGCGGTGACGCCGAGTGCGACCAGGTCGGGGAGGCGCGCGGCGGCGGCGTCGAATGTGCCTTCGGGGGTAAAGGTGCCGACGTGGATCTCATAGAGGACGACGTCCGCCATCGCGACGCCGCGCCATGCTTCGTCCGTCCACTGGAATGTCGTCGGGTCGACGACCGCCGAGAGTGCGTGTACGCCATCGGGTTGGGCGCGGCTTACCGGATCGGGGAGGGGATCGGAGCCGTCGATGCGGTAGCCGTAGCGGTCGCCGGAATTCACGCCGGGGATACTCAGCTCCCACACGCCACGCTCTGCAGTGGACCGCTCGAGTGGGTGATCTCCAGCGGCTTCGCCGGTTGCGAGGTGCACCGTGACCTGACTCGCGCCTGGCGCCCACACGCTGAACGAGACTCCGTTCGCCATCACGATTGCGCCGCGACGGAGCGTCCAGTGGTTGCCTTGGGTGCTTACATCACCTTGTCGTGCGGGCTCGAAGTGAATCGAGTGTGTCATGCCCCGACCTCGGCGACGGCATCGAGTCGTGCGGGATCGCCGGGCGGCATGAGTCGGAACCAGAAGAACTTGCGCCCGGACAGGGTGAGCAGGTATGGCTGTGAGCCGATCGCGGGGAACGGCTGACCGCTCCAGAGTTCGACCGGAATCCATCCGTGGAACTCGCGAAGGTCCAGCTCCACGTAGTGCGCGTGGCGGCCGAGGTTATTCACGCAGAGGATCACGTCCCCTTCGTACCGACGGAGGAACGCGAGCACGCTCTTGTTCTCGGCCGCGAGGGGTTCGAACGTGCCTCGGCTGAACGCGTGTGAGCGCGCGCGGATGCGCACGATCGCCCGTACCCATTGCAGGAAGGAGGTGGACGTGCGCTCCTGTGCCTCGACGTTGATCGCCTCGTAGCCGTACGGTGGGTCGGTGATGACCGGGAAGTAGAGTGCTGCGCTGTCGGCGGTGGAGAAGCCGGCGTTTCGGTCGGCGGTCCACTGCATTGGCGTGCGCACGCCGTTCCGGTCGCCCAGATAGGTGTTGTCTCCCATGCCGAGTTCGTCGCCGTAGTAGAGGATCGGCGATCCGGGGAGCGACATCAGCAGGGCGTGCATGATCTCCATCTCGTCGCGCCCGTTGTCCATGAGCGGTGCGAGGCGCCGGCGGATGCCCACGTTGATACGCATGCGCATTTCCTTGGCGTAGTGGGCATACATGAAGTCGCGCTCGTCCTCCGTCACCATTTCGAGGGTGAGCTCATCGTGGTTCCTGAGGAAGATGGCCCACTGGCATCCCGGGGGAATGGCGGGCGTGCGCGCCATGATGTCGACGATGGGCTCTCGGGTTTCCTGCGCGAGGGCCATGTACATGCGCGGCATGACCGGGAAGTGGAACGCCATGTGGCATTCGTCGCCGTCCCCGAAATAAGTGCGGACGTCCTCCGGCCACTGGTTCGCCTCGGCCAGGAAGACGCGGTCGGGATACTCGGCGTCGAGGGCGGCGCGGAGCTTCTTGAGCACCACGTGTGTTTCCGGGAGGTTTTCGCAGTTGGTGCCGTCGCGCTCGACGAGGTAGGGAATGGCGTCGAGGCGGAGGCCGTCAACGCCGAGCTGCAGCCAGAAGCGCATGACGTCGATCACCGCATCGAGGACGGCCGGGTTGTCGAAGTTGAGGTCTGGCTGGTGGCTGAAGAAGCGGTGCCAGTAGAACTGCTGCGCCGCGGGATCCCACGCCCAGTTCGACGTTTCGGTGTCGGTGAAGATGATCCGGGCGCCGGCGTATTTGTTCGGGTCGTCGCTCCAGACGTAGAAGTCGCGCTCGGGCGAGTCGCGTGGGGCACTGCGGGCGCGCTGGAACCAGGCGTGCTGGTCGGAGGTGTGGTTGATGACCAGCTCAGTGATGACCTTGAGTCCGCGGTCGTGGGCGGCGTCGAGGAAGGCCTTGAAGTCCTCGATCGAGCCGTAGCTGGGGTGGACGTCGGTGTAGTGCGCGATGTCGTATCCGTCGTCGCGGAGCGGGGACGGGTAGAAGGGGAGGATCCAGATCGCGGTGACACCGAGGGATGCGATGTAGTCGAGCTTCTGGATGAGGCCCTTGAAGTCGCCGAATCCGTCCCCGTTTGAATCGCGGAATGCCTTGACGTGGAGTTGGTAGATGACGGCGTCGATGTGCCATGTGGTTTGGTCGTTCGCGGTCATGATCTGGGCAAATTGACGCTACTGGCGCTTGAAGGTCATTTGAATGGCGTCTTGTTGGCGCCAAAGTGGATTGGGAGAGCGTTGGTCGCAATTTATTCTGACGACGCCCAAGTCGCGCAACATCCGGGCCCGGTCTGAACGGGAGGTTTGACATGTGGTGTGAGGATTGGATGTGCGGGAAAATGGTGATGGTCGCTAGTGTCGGCATGCGTAGGCTGCGCCATGCGTTCACTGGAGGCCACGTGCACGGCGACCGTTTTCCTCGTATCCCCAGCGCGCACCTCGACGCCGTCGAGGCGCCGACTCGTCGCTTCCGATTGCTCGAGGTCGTGCGACGGGAGCTTCGCGCACGGCGCTACAGCCCGAAGACCGAGCAGGCGTATCTGCTGTGGATCCGGCGGTATGTCGTGTTTCACGAGCGCCGTCATCCGCGGGACCTGGATGTGCGTGCCGTGAGCGCATACCTGTCGCACCTCGCGACCGTGGAGCGGGTGGCGGCGTCCACGCAGAATCAGGCACTCGCCGCGTTGCGTTTCCTATATGATGTCGCGTTGAAGGCACCGCTGCCCTACGTCGACGATATCGCGCCGGCGCGGTTGAGCACCTACGTACCGGTCGTGCTGTCCCAGCGCGAGGTTCGGGCTCTGCTCGCTGCGCTTCCGCACCCCGTGGCCCTCTGTGCGGCGTTGATGTACGGCGGTGGCCTGCGTGTCGGGGAGTGCGTCGCACTCCGGGTGAAGGACGTCGACCTGGATCGCCGCGAAATCGTGGTGCGGGGCGGCAAGGGTGGCAAGGACCGTCGAACGCCGCTTGCGGAGAGCGCCGTCCGGCCGCTGGCTGATTGGTTGCGCTGCCAGGGGGCACGTTTCGCGGCGGACGTGCGGGCGACGATCCGCACGGATGGATTGGGCGAGTCGCTGGAACGGAAGTACCCGAATGCGAGCGCGGAGTGGCGGTGGCGCTATGTCTTTCCCGCGACGCGGAGCTATCAGGATGACGCGGGCGATCGGCGTCGGCACCATCTCCACGAGACCGTCCTCCAACGTGCGGTGCGCAAGGCGGCGCTTGGAGCAGGGATCACGAAACGCATCACATGTCATTCACTGCGGCATTCGTTTGCGACGCACTTGCTGGAGAGCGGTGCGGACATCCGCACGATTCAATCGTTACTCGGTCATACCGACATTCGGACGACCATGATCTACACCCATGTATTAAATCGCGGCGGGTTGGGGGTCGTGAGTCCGGGTGATCGGCTGTAATGCGGTCAGCGGCCGGAGGGTGGTATGGGATGCTCGGCCAGACATTGCCGTCGCTGCGTATTATCCGGCAACGCCTTGCTCGATAACACCGGCGCCGCATCTCTCATGAATTGCCCAACCCCAGGCTGGCGGGCGCGTTGCGAGGGATAGGCTTTGCTGCACTTGTCGATATCGAGCGAGCGGTTGCAGCTTTATCTGCGGCTTGCTGGATATTGGAGCCGCATAATTAGCGTTA
>JBKJUW010000078.1:0-102924 GCA_046589725.1 Gemmatimonadaceae bacterium | reverse complement strand
GCTCAAGTTTGCGCGTGTGGGCGCGCTCGGCAACGCGTACCTGTGGGTGGGTCTGCTCGACGTCACGGATCTCGCGACAGGCCCGTATGTGTTGCAGGTCACCGCAACCAACATCCGTGGCGCGCGCGGCGTGGGATCCATTCAGTTTCTGCGCGACACACGCGTCGGGAAGGGGGGATCGAGTGACGCGCCGAAAGTGAAATGACGCGCCTCCATGCCTTGCACTGAATGCATACTGGGCCGGCCGACGGTGGCGCTCCGAGTGCCTCCTGCTTACCATCGGGCACTGGGCGCTGCCGCGCGGCAATGACCCCATTGCCACCCGTCGTCGGCTACCATGCAATCCCACCGCACCCTGGACGTTCGTGCGCCGCACCCATTTCGCGCGCGTGAATATTCCACCGACCGGCCGACCCTCTCGCGACTGAAGACCGAGGGTGCGTGACGCCCGACCCGGCGCGCATGGGGCAAGCGTGATGCGCCGCCGTCTCGCCGCCGCCGCTATCCTCGCTGCGGTGGCCTGCTCGTCCCCGCCGGCCGATGCGCCGTGGCACCAGGAAGCCGGCTATCGCTGGCGCGAACTGCACCCCACGGGTGGAAAGGCTGGCTTCACGCAGCTCGGCGCGCGCGCAACGGGACTCACGCACAGCAACGACGTCGACGACGAGCATGCGATCGCGAATCGCAACCTCCTCATCGGCGCCGGCGCGGCGCTCGGCGACATCGACGGCGATGGACGCCCGGACGTGTTCCTCGCGTCGGTGGAGCGGCCGGCAGCGCTCTATCACAACACCGGCGGATTTCATTTTGACGACGTCACGGTCGCAAGCGGTATCGATACGCGCGGACTGGCCACCACTGGCGCGGTGTTCGCCGATGTTGATGGAGATGGGGACCTCGACCTGATCGTGGGCACGCTGGGCGGTCCACTCAAGCTCTGGGTGAACGACGGCAAGGGGCACTTCACCGATGCCACTGCGAGCAGTGGGCTGGCTGCGGGCTATGCTGCGACGACGATCACCCTCGCCGACGTGGATGGCAACGGAACCCTCGACCTCTACGTCGCCACGTACAAGAAGCGCAGCGCCCTCGACGCGTATTCGCCGCAGGCCCGTGCCTTCGACCAGATCGCCAGGAAGGTGGACGGCCACTATCAGGTGGTCGACGCGTGGAAGGCCGAGTACCGGCTCGACGAGCGGCCCGATCTCGGCGGCGTGGTCCGTTCGCAGCGCGCCGACCCGGACCTCTTCTTTCTCAATGACGGCCACGGGCACTTTACGCGCGTGCCCACCATGGGGCCGCGCTTTCTCGATGAGGACGGGAAGCCCCTTGCCGCCGAGCCGGACTTCTTCACGCTGGCCGCCCGCTTCTACGATGTCGATGGCGACGGGGCACCGGACCTCTACGTCTGCAATGACTTCGAGGATCCCGACCAGTTCTGGCACAACGACGGCAAGGGAAACTTCCGTCTCGTACCGGCGCTCGCCATCCGCGAGACCAGCAACGCGTGCATGTCGGTGGACTTCAGTGACGTGAATCGCGACGGGCACGTCGACCTGTTCACGACCGACATGCTGAGCCCCACGCTCGCGGCGCAACAGCGCCAGAACCCAACCCACACGCCGCTGCCGAAGCGGGTCGGACTCACACCGGACCGCGCCCAGTGGATGCGCAATACCATGCAGCTGGCGCGCGGCGACGGCACCTGGGCGCAGGTGGCCGACTTCGCCGGCATCGCCGCCACGGACTGGTCGTGGGGCGCGGCATTCCTCGACGTCGATCTCGATGGCTACGAGGACCTCCTCGTCGCCAATGGCCATCGATGGGACATCCGGGACGCCGATACCTTCGAGCGCATCGCGCACAGTGTCCCCAGGATTCTCTGGAATCGCGAGCAGGGCGAGTTCCCGCGCCTGGCGGTGAAGAGCGTGGCGCTGCGGAACAACGGCGACGTCAGCTTCCGTGACGTGAGCCGCGACTGGGGCTTCGGTGTGGATGACGCAATCTCGCAGGGCGTCGCGCTCGCGGACTTCGATGGCGACGGTGACCTCGACGTTCTTGTGACCAGGCTCGGGGCGCCGCCGGTGGTGTACCGCAACGAGGGCGTCGCACCGCGCGTGGGCATTCGCCTCGCCGGTGCGGTGCCCAACACCGCCGGCATTGGCGCCGTCGTCACCGTGCGGGCCGCGTCGCTGCCGGTGCAATCGCGCGAGATGACCGCTGGCGGCTACTATCTCTCCGGCAGCGATGCTCAACTCGCATTCGCCACGGGTCGCGACTCGCTCGTCACCATCGAGGTGAAGTGGCGCGACGGCCGCCGGTCAGTGCTGCGCGACCTACGTGCGAACCGCGAGTATGACATCGACGAGCGGGGGGCGGTCGCTGCACCGGCGACATCGCAGCCCGACTCCGCACCCGCCCTCTTCGAGAACGCCACGGCGCTGATCGGCGGGCACGTCCATGTGGATTCGCTGTACGACGACTACCGCCGCCAGCCACTCCTGCCGAACCGCCTGAGTCAACTCGGGCCCGGCGTGAGTTGGATCGATGTGGACGGCGACGGACGCGAGGACCTCGTGGTCGGCACGGGTCGCGGGGGGACGCTGGCGGTACTGCGCAACGCCGGCGGTCGATTCACCCCGCTCCGGGTGGCCGGTGCGACCGCGCGGTGGGATCTCACAACCATCCTTCCCGTGCCGGACATGCGAGGTGGCACGATGCTCCTCGCCGGACAGTCCAGCTATGAATCCGCCTCGCCGGCGGAAGCGCTCGTCGTGCCGTCGGTGGTCGGGTTCGACATTCGCGGCGCGACGCTACCGGCACCGGTAGTGGTGGCGCCGCCCGATACCGCCAGCGTGGGCCCCTTGGCCATCGCGGACGTCAACGGCGACGGGCAACTCGACCTCTTCGTCGGCGCGCGCGTGATCCCCGGCACGTGGCCGTTCCCCGCGCCGTCACGCCTGTACCTGCGCGCGGCGGACGGCCGCTTCGTGCCCGACGCGGAGAACGCCAAAGTCCTCTCCTCGCTGGGGCTCCTCTCCGCCGCGCTCTTCGCTGACCTCGACGGCGATGGGTGGCCGGAACTGATCGTGGCGGCGGAGTGGGGGCCGGTGCGCATCCTTCATAACGACCACGGACGCTTCCGCGACGCGACGCGCGAGTGGGGGATGAGCGCGATCACCAGCCGATGGAACGGTCTTGCCGCGGGAGATCTGGACGGCGATGGTCGCCTGGACCTCATTGCAACGAGCTGGGGCCTCGACACACCGTGGGCCGCGTCGCCAGAGCGCCCGTACGAGCTCGTCGTCGGCAACTTCGGCTCGGGCGGCCCCGGGCTGATCTTTGCCCGTCGCGATTCCATTACAGGTCGCGAAATGCCGGTCGAGTCCTTCTCCCGTCTTGGCGCCGTGTTGCCATCCATGCATGGGCGGATCGCAACCTCCACGGACTATGCGAAGCGCACGGTCGACGAGGTCCTCGGCGACGCGGCGAAGGCCGTGGGGCGCGTGGGCGCGACGACCTTCGAGCACACGGTGTTCATGAATCGCGGCGGGCGATTCGACGCGCACGCGCTACCGCGTGTCGCGCAGGTGGCGCCGGCGTTCGGCGTCGTCGTCGCGGACTTCGACGGCGACGGGCGCGAAGATCTGTTCCTTGCACAGAACTTCTCACCCACAAACGACGCCACGATGCGCTTCGACGCCGGCGCCGGTCAGTTGCTCCTTGGCGACGGGCGAGGTGGGTTCCGCCCGCTGGGCGTGCGAAGCGCCGGCATTGCCGTACTGGGCGACCAGCGCGGCGCGGCCGCCGCGGATTACGATGACGACGGACGCGTGGATCTCGCCGTGTCGCAAAACGGGGCGTTCACCACGCTCTGGCACAACCGCGGCGCCGTCCCGGGCATACGGGTGCACGTGCACGGCGGACCCGCCAACCCCTTGGGAATCGGCACGCAGTTGCGCGTAGTCTCCGGGGCATCGCGTGGACCCTTGCGCGAGGTGCACGCGGGTAGTGGCTACTGGTCGATGGACGGGGCGGTCACCGTCCTCGCACGACCCGCAGGTACGACCGCCCTGTGGGTCCGCTGGCCACTCGGCCGGGAGCAGCTGGTGTCGATCAAGCCCGGACAGCTCGACGTGGTGCTGACTGCGCCGTAATTACTTACTCGCGGCCAGCGCCGAATCGAGCGCCGCACGGAACATCGCCAGCGAGGCGTGCCCGGTGAGACGATGCGTGCCGATCAGGTAGGTCGGCGCCGCATTCACCCCACTCCCGTTCAAGCGGGCGATGTCCTCGTTGACGAGCTTCGTCGGGCGCGCCCGCTCGGAGCAGGCGTGCTGGGTCGCGGCATCCATGCCGGCGCTGATCGCGAGGGAATCGAGATACGGCCGCGCGTCCGGCAGCTCCTTCCATAGCGCCTGCGTGGCGAAGATGCGCGAGGCCGTCTCCCAGAAACGCCCGTCGGCGGAGGCGCAGCCGGCGGCAAGCGCTGCGGTCATGGCATTCAGGTGCGATGGCTGCGGCAGGTTGAGGAATGCCAGCCGTACACGGCCCGTAGCGACATACTCCTTCCGCACCACGGGGAGCACGTCGTCGTGCCAGCGCTTGCACTCCGCGCACTGGAAGTCGCCGGCAACCACCAGCCACACGCGTGTCGCGCTGTCCCCCTCAATGCGCCCACGGTCAGCGGCGGTAGTGAAGGAGTCCGGGCGCGTGGCCTCCAGCCGACGCTGAGCCATCAGCGCCTGCATCGTCACGGGCCGCCGGTCCGGCTGTGAATTGCCACAGGCCAGGACGGCGACGAGGACGCCCAGCGTGGTTGACCTGATGCTGATCATTTTCTGGAAATGGGGGACCGTGCTGTGCTCGCCCCAAGATACACGAGGAGAGGTGCGAGCCCGCACAGCATGGCATCCGCGGCCGCTAGTGCTTCTTGTGAGGGCCGGCGTGCGTCCAGATCACCACCACGCCGCAACCGGCGTTGCGGCCGGCGAACTCGCCGGGCACGTCGCTCGGACCCGTGTAGACCTCAACCCCCTCGATGTCCCTGATCGGCGTGTTCGCACCGAAGATGTTATCCACGCGTTCGTCCACGATGTACTCCGGAACGCAGCGCAGGGGCGCCCGCGCCATGCGGATGGCGCATCCGTTCCCGCCCCCGCATTCCACGTTCACGCCGCGCAGCCCGCGCATCGCATCCTGGAGGGTGCTGTACCCCGCCTTCTCGAGGTCCTCTCCCAACAGGTATTGGCCGCGCCCCGTGTGCCGGCGGCGCTCGAAGTCCGCGTAGCGCGGCAGAGGTGCCAGGGTCGCGACAGTGGCCGCGACCGGGAGTTGCTGGGCGGCTTCGCGTGCCGCCGTCGACGAGTCCAGCTCGAACACGCGGGAAAACTGCTCGCCGCGGGCCAGCGCGAGGTTGACGATGGTGGCGGGAAATCCGCGCGCGCGGATCAGCAGGCGCACGATGCCCGGCGCCATCTCCGTCAGCACGAACCGCCCGAGCGAATCGCTCGACACCGTTGTGCCGGCTCCGAGGTGGACGATGACCGCGTTCGCGACAGCAGCGCCGGAAATGCGCTCCACGATCGTTCCCTCGATCTGCGCGCTTCCGCGCTGTGCGTACGCCGACGGGTGGGCGCACACGAGCAGGATCGCTAGCCGGGTCATGGTCGTCGTGTACGAATGCATCGGGCTCCGCGGGCGACTCTTGCCCTTCCCAAGAAAATTCCGTAGCATGAGAAATCCTACCTTGGAAACCCCGTTGACGCGATGCCCGCCGCACGGTGATCCGTGCCTTGTGACGTGTCCGTCCACCCAGGGGTCCCTCATGATGGTTACTCCCCCACCCGTTTGAGAGGTTTGCTGATGACAAGGGATAGCGTTTTCGTGCGACGGTTGTTCCCTCTCGCTGTGGCGGTTGTTGCATGGATGACTGTGTCCTCGGCTGCCCAGGCCCAGTCCGCAGTGTTCACGGGTAGCGTCACATCGGGAGGCCGCCCGCTCGGCGGCGCCAGTGTGGGCATTCCCAGCATCGGTGTCGGCGCCATCACCTCGCTCGACGGCAAGTACAACTTCACGGTGGAAGTCTCGCGCGCCGGCGGTCGTTCAGTGGACCTCGTCGCGCGCTACATCGGTCACAAGCCGAAGCGCCTGCCGCTCGTGCTCACGGTCGGCCGAGTCGAGAAGGACTTCGACCTCGAGAAGGACGTGCTCAACCTCGAGCAGATTGTCGTCACGGGCGTGAGCGACGCGACCTCGCAGAAGAAGACGGCGTTCGCCGTCGCAGTCGTGGACGCATCCGCACTCAAGGACGCGCCGGGCACCAGTCCGATCGCCAGCCTGAGCGGCAAGGTCGCCGGCGCCAGCGTCGTCACGGTATCCGGCCAGCCCGGCGCCGCCCCGTCCATCCGTCTGCGATCGCCCGCGAGCATCAGCGGCAAGACCGATCCACTCATCATTGTTGACGGCACCATCACCCGTCTCAGTCTCGCCGACGTCGCCTCAGAGGACATCGAGCGCGTCGAGGTGATCAAGGGCGCCGCCGCCAGCTCGCTCTACGGATCCGACGCCGCAAACGGCGTTGTCCAGATTTTCACGAAGCGCGGCGCCAGCCTCGCCGAGGGTCAGAGCTCGCTGACCATACGCAACGAGTACGGCCAGAACAATCTTCCCCGGGAAGTTCCCGGCAACCTGTCGCACGCGTACAAGATCCTCCCCACCGGGGAATTCGACCGCGACGCCAACGGCAACCGCGTCCTGAAGGCCGACCAGATCTCCGACAACGCGTACAAGCAGACCTACGACCAGCTCGGCCAGGTGTTCCACCCGGGCACCTTCTCCACGAACTACGTGTCGTTCGGGCAGCGCCGCGGCGAGAACAACTTTAATGCGTCCTTCCAGAACACCCGCGATGGCGGCGTCCTGAATCTGCTCACGGGCTTCACGCGGCAGAACTTCCGCTTGAACCTCGATCAGTCGGTGAACGACAAGATCGATCTGTCCACCGGCGCGTTCTACGGCCGCTCCCACGCCGACCAGGGCGAAGACACCGGTATTTTCTTCGGACTTCGCTTCCTCGAGCCGAACATCGACCTGCTCGCCCCCAACAAGGATGGAACGCCGTACATCGCCAACATCAAGCAGCCGCCGCAGTCGGGCAACCTGGTCAACCCGCTCTACGGCCTGTCCCAGCGTCAGATTGGCAATGATCGCGACCGGTTCACCGGCACGTTCAAGCTCCGCTATCGCCCGCTCAACTGGCTGACCGCAGAGAGCAACGTCAACTACGATGAGGCCAACGAGAACTACAAGCGGTTCCGGCCACTTGGCTTCCTCAGCTCGGGTGGCGTCAAGGACAAGGGTGCCTTGTTCCAGCAGGCCAGCGCCAACCGGTCGTACAACACCGGCGCGACGCTCACGTCGACGTATGCGTGGAACTGGCTGACGAACACGACGAAGGTCGCTTATGTCTACGAAGATCAGACGAACGCTTACGTCAGCGCCAACTCTTCGGCACTCACGGTGCCGAACGTGCCCGAGTTCTCGGCCTATTCGCCGGATCCGAACACGCCGGTTACCCCGGGTTCCCGCACGGAGCAGCTGCGCTCCAAGAATGCGTTCCTTGTCTCCACGTTCGAGATCAAGGACCGCTACATCCTCGACGGCGTGATTCGCCGCGATGAATCGTCGCTCTTCGGGTCGCAGCAGCGCGCGCAGATCTACAACCGTGCATCCGCGGCCTACCGTATCTCCGAGGACTTTCACATCCCGGGCGTCGATGAGTTGAAGTTGCGCGCTTCCTATGGTACGGCCGGCCTGCGGCCGGAGTACGATGCCCAGTACGAGATCCTCGAAATCGCAGCCGGCAGCCCCCAGAAGATCAATCTCGGCAACCCGGACCTGAAGCCTGCCTTCTCGGCGGAGAAGGAGATCGGTTTCAACATGAACTTCCTCCAGCGCTTCACGCTGGAGTACAGCTACTCCAAGAAGAACACCAAGGATCAGATTCTCCGGGTGCCCCTCTCTGCGGCGGCGGGATACCAGACGCAGTGGCAGAACGCCGGCACGCTCGAGGGCAGCACGCACGAGCTCGCGGCGAGCGCCCTGCTGCTCTCGAAGGCGGATTACTACTGGCGCGTGAATGTCACTGGAGACCGCACACGCAGCCGCATCACCGCCCTCTCCGTGCCGCCGTTCCTCAATGGTCCGGATGGAAACACCCAGCTCTTCCGCGTGGCACCGGGTGAAGTATTCGGTACCATGTACGGCGAGCGTTGGATCCGCACGGCCGACCAGCTGGCCAGTACGCTCACCGCCAAGAAACTCTCGGGCGTCGCTTCCGATTACGTGGTGAACGAGGAGGGGTACTACGTCAGGGCCGCTGACAAGGGCAAAACAAGTGAGCGGCCGCTCAAGGCCTTCCTTGCGAACGGCAGCTCGCTCCAGGCCATTGGCGACGTGAATCCCGACTTCAATGCATCGCTGAACAACACCATGCAGTGGAAGGGGCTGTCGGTGAATACGTTGTTCAACTGGGTGAAGGGCGGAAACATCTACAACCTCACGCGTCAGTGGCCCTTCAACGAGGAGCGCGATCCCATCTTCGACCAGCGCGGCAAGCCGCAGGCGGAGAAGAAGCCCGTGAATTACTACAAGGTCTTCTACAATGGCATCAATGCGAATGACTTCTTCGTCGAGGATGGCTCCTACGTGCGCCTCCGGGAGCTCTCGGTGAATTACCAGTTGCCCGCCGGCCTCACGAAGGCCCTTCGCGTTGGCCAGCTATCGGCGCCACGCATCGGACTGGTCGGGCGCAACCTCTGGACGTCCACCAACTACACCGGCTACGATCCGGACGTCAGCGGCGGTGCCGGCAAGCCATTCACGTACCGCGTTGACAACTTCAGCTATCCTGCATACCGCAGCATCACCGCCATGCTCGAATTCGGCTTCTGAGCCGCTACCCATCCATCAGGAGACCGACACACATGAAGTTCTCGAATCGCACCATCCTGTTCGGCGTGGCGGCTGCGCTTGCCGCAACCGCCTGCAACAAGGACCTGAATATCGTCAACCCCAACGCGCCGGACGCCCGGCGTGCCCTCTCCGATCCGGCTGCGCTCGAAGCGGTGGCCGGCGGTACCCTGCACACCTGGTTCACCGGCTACGAAGGCATGATGGCCGTCGGGCCACTGTCCACGATCGCGGACGCCTATTCGTCGTCGTGGAACAACTTCTTCATGCTGTACATCAACAGCCAGGACGCAGATGGCTCGCGGAACACCCGCCCCTGGAAGAACGATCCCGGCGCGCAGGAGCGTCAGCACATGGAGTGGTATTGGCAGAAGTACTACAGCGTTGCCTCGTCTGCCAGCGACGTGCTGAAGGCCATTCGCGTGGACAAGCTGGTCATCAACAACACGTCGGATACCAAGCGGGCGGAGACGGTCGCGGCATTCATGAACGGCGCCGCGCACTCCGGCATCTCGATGATCTACAACAAGGGCTACATCATCGACGAGACCACGGATGTGCTCGCGCTCCAGTACTCCAACCGCAAGGAGATGCGTGACGCCGCGGTGGCCAAGCTGAGTGCGGCCATCGCACTCGCCGATGCAAACACATTCACCACCCCGGCAGCATGGACCAACGGCCGGAGCTACTCGAACAAGCAAATTGCGCAGATAGCAAATACGATGGCTGCCATGACGCTGGCGTACTATCCGCGCGACGCGGCCGAGAATGCCACCGAAGTGGACTGGGTGAAGGTCGCGGCGTTTGCCTCAAAGGGGATGTCCAGCAGTGCGCCATTCGACTTCGTCTTCGTGGGCGATGGCTGCGCACAGTGGTGCCACGAAGTCCTCACGTGGTTCAACTCCATGGACACCGGTGTCATCCACACGCGCGTGGCCAACCTGCTCGATCCCGTCACACAGAAGGATCCGTACTGCGGCTCGGTCGGCACGGCGACGTGCGCGCCCGGAAAATCCGGCAACCCGCAGCCCAATTCACCCGACAAGCGACTTGGGGACGGCACCTTTGGCGACGAAAGCCTCATAGACGGCTTCGGCAACATTCCCGTGACGGCGACCAGCACGCCCGGTACTGACTTCGCCTACTCCACGTACGAGATCTTCAGCTCGTCGCGCGGTCAGTACCACCAGTCGAACATCTCGCACATCCGCTATGACCTGAGCCGCAACCAGGATCCCACCGGGATTTACGGTGGATACGGTCCGGCCCCGGTGATATCCGCCGGTCAGAACGACCTCATCTGGGCGGAGGCACTCATCCGCCAGCCGACGCCGAACCTGGCACGTGCGGCGACGCTCATCAACAACACGCGTGTGACGCGCGGAGGGCTCGAACCCGCCACGGCTGCCGATGGCGTAAGCGGACTACTCACCAAGTTGCAGTACGAGCAGGACGTCGAATTGCTCGGCTTGGGCGCCACACCATTCTACAACCGGCGTCGCTTGCCAAATTGTGTGCAGACCCCCGGTGGCCCGTGCGTGGGTGGCCTGCGCGTCGGCACGCCGCACGAGATGCCGGTGCCCGCGAAGGAACTCGGCGTGAAGAGCGAGCCGCTCTACACGTACGGGGGCGCTACCAACCCGGCCAACTCGCCGAAGCCGTAGTCGGCTCGTTGGGCTAGTCAGCACGTTGTCCATCACTTCACAGAGGGGCGGCGCTTCCGCGCCGGCCCCTCTGTTCTTCGCGCGGAGGAGGGATTACCGATGTTCACTGATGGATTCTTGCGCTCATCGATCCGGCGACGCGTACCGCGCTGCTTGAGAGGAGGAGCACGGCTGGCGGCGGCGTGCTCGCTCTCGCTCGGGCTGTTGTCATGCTCGTCGATCGGGGGCATCGACAACAGCTTGACGTCGCCGATCAGCAACGACGACACGTTCGCAACGATCGGATATCTCTGGGCGGGTGCGCAGAGTGCCATTCAGGCGAAGCGCGAGCCCTCCACAAACACGTTCAGCCTTCCGCTCTCGTACCAGGTCCCTTGCACTCGCGGAGGCCAGGGCTCGTATCAGGGCACGCTCTCCGGCAGCAAGAGTGCAGGCACCGGTACGGCCACGCTGGCCGTGACCGCGGTAATCGCGGCTTGCCAGTACGACGACAAGATCCGCATCATCACGATCTCCGCGCCATTGGTCACACTCAGCGGGACCATTGCCATACAGAACGACGTGCTGAGTACGGTCAATGTTCGTCTGGTCGCGAGTGCGGTGACGGTGAATGGCGTGACCTGTCCGGGTGGCGTGGACGTGACGATCACCGGGACCGCGCCATCGGCGCAGGTCGTTTCCACGGGTACGGCATGCGGCAGGACGGGCGCCGTTCCTCTGCCTTGACGAAGGCGCGTGGGGAGGTGGGACGGGGACGTCTGTCGCGGTGACCGCGGCTGCAAATCCCGCTCTTGCCAGCGGATGACGCCACCGGTAGGTTCTGGCTCTCCTTAGAAAATCTTAATAGTTGGCCCGAAGGTCGCCAGTGGGCCAATAGGTCGCCGCAAGCTGGGTTGTGACTCATTCGCGACGTGCCGGGTCTGGACTGGTGACCCTCCCCCTCCGTACCGCGCCGGCGCGCGGTCACAGTAAATGCACGGCAATCCCAAGACGCCAATTTTGTCATTGGCGGCTTTGATCTGACGTTCGCGCACAAGCAATCCCCTGGCCCGCCCGCTGTTTCCGTCCGTTGCAGGGTGAGACACCGCCGCCACGGAAATGGTTCGCGCCATCGCCTTTTGCGTTCCCGCTCTTCGTTCGAAAGCACGGTAGTGCTGCAGTCCCCTACCGCTCATCAAGGGAGTGAGATGATCATGACCACCAGTAACCGTGTTCGTGTGTTTGGGTTGGCAATGGCGAGCGTCCTGCTCGCAGCGCCAGCCTCGATCGCGCGCGCACAAACCGCTGTCATCACCGGAAAGGTGACCAGCGAGTCGGGCCAGCCCGTCGAGGCGGCGAATCTGTACATCACCGACCTCGCAGTCTCGGTCGGGACGAATGCGGCAGGCAACTACACCTTCACCGTGCCCGCCGCCCGCGTCAGTGGGCAGAAGGCAAACCTTCGCATTCGTTCGATCGGGCAGCAGTCGCAACTTCGTTCCATTACGATCGTACCCGGCGCGCAGACGCAGAACTTCACACTGCAGACGGACGTGAACCGCCTGAGCGAAGTCGTGGTCACAGGCGTCGTCGAGGGCACCGAGCGGTCCAAGGTGCCTTTCGCGGTCGGTCGCGTCACGGCGGAAGACCTGCCGGTGCCGGCGCTCGATCCCATGAAGGCGCTGGCCGGCAAGGTGGCGGGTCTTCGCATTGCGAATACCAGCGGTCGGCCTGGCGCGAATCCGGAGATCCAGCTGCGCGGACCCACCTCGATCAACGCGACTGGTCGCGGCGTGGGTCCGCTCATCATCGTCGACGGCGCCATCATGAACGTCGGCAGCCTCAATGAGCTCGGTGGACTCGACATCGAGTCGGCCGAGGTCGTGAAGGGCGCGGCAGGCGCGTCGCTCTACGGTACGCGCGCTGCGAACGGCGTCATCACGATTCGCACCAAGCGCGGCGCGTCGGGCACCGACGGCATCAAGTTCAACGCGCGCTCCGAGTACGGTTATAGCGACTTGAACAGCCTCAACTACGGTCAGCCGCTCAACCATCAGATTCAGCTCGATGAAACCGGCAAGCGCTTCTGCACAGCGGCGTCGGGCAACATCTCGGGCTGCTCGCGCACGTTCAACTGGATGCAGGAGATCTACCGCATCAACAACGTGAATGCGGACACTCTCCGCACCCCGTTGGCGGGCCAGTACAGCGCTCCTGGCGTCACCAACGGTGACCTGCAGAACCTCTTCCAGGCACAGATCTGGCCGGATCAGTACTACAACATGCTCGCGCAGGCGGTCACGCGCGCGCCCACGACGATCAACTCGGCCGACGCCACCGGCAAGGTCGCCGGCATTCGATTCTTCGCGAGCGGATCGTACCAGAAGCAGCAGGACGCCATCAAGAACCTCAATGGCAACAAGCAGGCACGCGCGCGCGTGAATCTCGACTACGATGCGCGCTCCGACTTGACGATTTCCACGAGCACCCTGTACGACAAGGGCACCAACGACAATCGCAGCGGCGGCAGCGCCAGCGGCAGCATCTTCGGCCAGCTGATGCGCGGTGCGTCCGCGGGTACCGACTATCTCGCCCGCGACACGCTGGGCCGGTACCTGGTCCGCAGCGGCGGCGCCAGCCTGCACACGCCGACGGGTAATGGCGGCGGCACGTTCCTCTACGACACCGAGAATCTCTTCAACACCAGCGATTCCTATCGCATTCTCGGCAACATCACGGCCCGCTATTTCCCGAAGGACTGGTTCACGCTCGAGGGAACGGCGGCGTACGACAATCGCCTGGCGCTGCGTACGTCGTACGCAAAGAAGGGGTACCGTACGTTCGCTACGAACTCATCCGCGAATTTCGGTAACCTGTCGTACGGCAACGAAGGCGAAGTGTCGTCCAATGCGAACCTCACGGCCACACTGCGCAAGCAGGTCCGGAGCGACCTGAATGCCAAGGTCCAGTTCCGCGGACTGTACGACCAGGACGATTTCAACGCGAACGGCAGCAGCGGCGAGATCTTCAACGTGAAGGATGTCTTCACGTCGAGTAATCTCCAGACGAACAAGGCGGTGGGCTCGGCCCTGCAGACGATCAAGAACATCGGCATGTCGGCCGGCGGCAGCCTGGACTACAAGGACCGCTACATTCTCGACGGAACGATTCGGCGCGACGGCAGCTCCCTGTTCGGGGAAGGCAACCGCTGGGCAAACTTCGGGCGCATCTCCGGTGTGTGGCGCGTGTCCGAGGAGCCATTCTGGAAGCTCGGCATGATCAATGACTTCCGCATCCGCGCGTCGCATGGTACCGCAGGCAGTACGCCGCGCTTCAATGCGCAGTACGAGACCTACAACTGCGGATCCACCGGCTGCTCACTCGGCCAGGCTGGAAACTCCAAGCTCCGTCCAGAGACCACCACGGAGAACGAGTACGGGACCGACTTCACGCTGTTCAATCGGCTTGGCGTCGAGATCACGAAGGCGGATTCGCGGACACGCGACCAGATCCTGCTCGTGAACACCCCGTCGTCGCTCGGTTTCGCGCAGCAGTGGCAGAACGCGGGTACCCTCGACAATCACACGTGGGAGCTGGGCCTGAACCTCCCGATCATGGACAAGAAGGACTTCAGCTGGAGCATGCGCGGCACGTACGACCGCACGCGCACGTATATCTCGGAGCTGTTCACGTCCGAGTACGTGCAGGATGGCGGGACGGGACAGGGAACCTCCAGCCTGTTTCACGTGACGGCCAATACCGATCCGAGCTGCGTGCGGAATGGCGCGCCAGTGTGCATCAACGCGAAGGATCAGCCGCAGAACCTCTACGGTGGCATATGGGGGCGCAAGTTCTACACGTCGTGCAGCGAGATGAACGCGCTGCTGCAGCCGCTCTGCGGCGACGGCAAGACCTACCAGGTGAACGGCCGCGGCTACGTCGTGTACGTCGGCGACGGCAGCAACTGGAAGGACGGCATCAACAAGAACCTGTGGCAGACGATCCTGCCGGTGTGCACGGGCAACGTGACACCCGCAGACTGCATCGCAGCGGGCAAGTCGCCCTTCGGGTCCAAGGTTCCACTGTACTGGGGCATGCCGATCCTGGATCGTCCGCTCAAGGGTGAAGATGGCGAGGGCGGGGGCATCAGCCAGATCGTCGGTCATGCGCTGCCGGATTTCCGCTTCACGTACAGCAACAACATGTCCTATAAGCGCCTGTCGCTGTATGGGCTGCTCGACGGCACGATCGGCCACTCGGTCTACAATCAGGGCGAAGGATGGGGCATCCTGGACTTCAGCTCGAACTACTTCGACGCGGCCAACCAGACCGTGGAGACTGCGGTTCCGCTGGGCTACGAGTGGCGCGGTGGACCGAGCGAGAGCACGGGCATCGGCGGTCTCTATGATGTGCTGGGACCAAACAACTACGTGGTCGAGAAGGCGTCGTTCGCGAAGCTGCGCGAGGTGGCCCTCACCTACAAACTCGGGCCGGTGGCCTCGGTGGGCGACTGGACGGTCGGCGTGATCGGCCGCAACCTGAAAACCTTCACGAACTATACGGGACTCGACCCTGAAGTAGGGTCGACCGGCGGTAGTGGAACCATTGGTTCGGGCTCGGGACTGACGAATCAGGTCGATGCCTTCCAGTTCCCGACGCTCCGTACCTTCACGTTCTCCCTTTCCACGCGCTTCTAGGAGTTGGCTTGACTATGAATCGAACCTGGATCCGAACTGGAGCACTCGTGATTGGGTTGCTCGGTACCGGCGCGTGCGATCTGGTGGTGTCGAACCCGAATCAACCGGAGACGGCGCGAGTCCTCGCGTCGTCCAGTGACGTCGAATCGCTGATCGGCACCTATTACAAGCGTTGGCATGACGGTCTCTATCGCACGACGGGCAACGTCGCGCTCATGGGCATGGTGCAGTCGTTCGAGGACTTCTCGAGCCTCTCGAACAACTGCATGGGGCAGCGCGTTACGATCCCCCGTCCGTCGAACGACAATTCCATCGGCAACGGCTGCGCTTCCGAGCAGGCCAAGGTCTACAGCTACATGAACGAGGTGAACCGCGTCTCGTCGAGTGTGCTCGCCACGCTCAACAAGCCGGGCTTCACCCTTGGATCATCGAACCAGGACAACCGGGCCAAGGCCTTCGCGCAGTTCCTGCGCGGAATCTCCCTCGGCTACGCGGCCCTGGTGTACGACTCCTCCGCCGTGGTGGACGAGACGACGGATGCGCAGGATCCGGGAGCACTCAAGGGCTACCCGGAAGTCGCCGCGGCATCGTACGCCGCGCTCCAGAAGGCCATCGATTACGCCTCGGCTCCTGGGACGGGGGGCGAGGGATTTCCGCTTCCGGCCACCTGGATTCCGTCCACGACCTCGTTCGACAAGGTGGAGTTCATCAAGTTGGCGCGGAGCTATCGGGCGCGCATTCGTGCCAACGTCGCCCGCACACCGGCGGAGCGTGCCGCGGTGGACTGGACGGCGGTCATCGCCGATGCGCAGAACGGAATCACGGCGAATCACGACAACATCACGAACTCCGTGAGCGGTCCGTTCAACGGGCTGGTGGGCCAGCTCTATTCGTACGGCACATGGCACCAGATGACGCCGTTCATCATCGGCATGGCTGATACGTCTGGCGCATTTGCGGACTGGATCGCGAAGCCGCTGGCCGCTCGGGGAGCGGACGGTTCATTCAGCATGGCCACGCCCGATCTCCGCTGGCCACAGGGTACGACACGGGCGCAGCAGCAGGCGGACTTTGCGCTCTCGCAGTGCAACGGCGCAGGCCAGGTCTGCAAGCGCTACTTCGTGAACCGTCCCACGGCGAACGACCCACCGTCCAGCCCCACGTGGGGGCTGTCCAACTATGACCATGCACGCTGGTGGTCCTGGCGTACAGCCGGCGACGGCGGGTCGGCGCGCAATGGCGCCCTCGTGTTCATGACGCTGGCCGAAATGAATCTGCTCGAGGCGGAAGGCCAGTATCGAAAGAACAACTTCGCCGCGGCGGCTGCCCTCATCAACAAGACGCGACAGAAGAACGGCCTGCCACCCATCACGGCGCTGGATGCCACCTCGCCGGTTCCGGGCGGCAACGCCTGCGTCCCGAAGGTACCGGTGGCCCCGAACTACAACACGATCGCGTGCGGCAACTTGTTCGAGGCGCTGAAGTGGGAGAAGCGGAATGAGACCGCGTACACCGGCTTCATGCAGTGGTTCATGGATGGACGTGGCTGGGGTGACTTGCCGGTTGACACGCCGCTGGAATGGGCGCCGCCGTACCAGGATCTCCAGTCCCGCGGCAAGACGGGTTCTGAGATCTACAGCTTGGGTGGTGGAACGCTCCCATTCTCGGCTGCCAAGGGAACGTACGGCTACTGAATGCATGTGATGCGGATGTATCGCTGCACCGGAATCATCGTCGGGCTCGCGCTGCTGTCGGGGTGCTACACGTATCAGCCCGCGGGAGCCGCGACACCCGAGATCGGCCAGGAGTACGCATTCGACATCAATGATGTTGGCCGAGTGGGTCTCGGTGGATCGATGGGGCCGGAGATCGCGCAGGTCGAAGGCCGCCTGATCAGCCGGGAGAATGCGGAGTACCTGGTTGGCGTCACCGCCGTGCGCTTTCTGCGCGGCGGCGAACAGGTGTGGAAGGGCGAGACCGTCCGTATCAAGTCGGAGTTCGTGACATCGACCTATGAGCGTCACTTCTCGAAGGGACGTTCCATTTCTCTGGGCGTGGCAGGGGTGGGTGCAGTTGCCTTCCTCCTGACCCGCTCGCTCCTCGGGGGCGGAAACGAAGGTGAAGTCAACCCGCCTCCCATCGGCAACGCCTTACGCGTGCCCTGAGCGCTCCCAGCGCCTCAACCTCTACGGAGTATCTATGCGTCGTCATTTTCAACTCTCGATGCTTTGCCTGGCGGTAGGCCTCGCGAGTGCATGCACTACCCCCGAGCAGATCATCGCCACGGAAAACATCCCGACGGCGGGCGTGCGGTTCATCAATGCTGTTCCGGACACGAACGCCATGGATTTCCGCTTCGTGGACATTGTCGAGAACAGCGATCACTACCTGATCGGGTTTCGCAATGGTCCGTCCACTTCGGGTGGGGTGACGGGATCGCAGCAGATCCAGTACAAGAATGCGCGGGCCAACATGCCCCGTCATTTCAGGGTCTTCCTGCACGGGACGACTCCCGAAATTGCGTCCACTGTTCTCAAGGATACCACCGTCAACCTCGAGGCCGGGAAGCTGTATACGGCGATCATGCAGGGCAACGCCCGTTCGGGGGGCATGAACCTCGTGTTCTACGAGGAAGTCATTGCTGATCCCGCCTCGAGTGTCGCGCTTCGCGTGATCAACACGACAGGCAATGCCATCGACGTGCGCACGTATCCGTCCACCGGCACCGCGCCGGTGGCGCCAACGTGGACGGCGGTCGCAGCCTATTCGCGCTCGTCATTCGTGACGGCAACGCCGTCGCAAATGAAGTACAACGTGAGGGCCGCAGGAGGCGCGACCGCACTGGTTCCTGACGGCTTGGCGCTCATCGGAGCCCCGGCAACGTCGAGTGCCGGTACGTCCACGCTCGACATCGAAGGCCTTCCGGGCACAACCCAGGCTGGTTCGGCGGTCACGGCCATCATCTTCCCGCCGTCGGTCGCCGGGAGCAATGCCACGCAGTTCGCCGCATCCGGGATGTCATTCATGTGGGATCGTCGCCCGCCTCGCCCGGCCGGCACGTGATGGTTCAGTAGCTGGATAGGTGTCACGCCTTCGAAAGGGGTTGCCGCGTTTCTTACCCGGCGACCCCTTTTCGTGCGCAGGATCGTGTGAGATACTTCCCTCATCCAGGAGATCACTCATGTTTAGAGCACGATTCGTCTTCACCGCACTCCTGCTGGCCGGTGGAATACTCAGTGCGGCGCCCAGCGCCCTGCACGCCCAGAAGAAGAGCCGCGACATCATCACCCGCGAGGAGATCGACGCCTCGGCTCAGAAGGATCAGGACATCTACGCCGTCATTCGCGCGCTGCGGCCGCACTTTCTTGCCCCCGCGCGGGGTATTCGCACACTCGGCAACTCCTCCTCGCGAATGTCCCTGTACGTGGATGGCGCGCGCGAATCCGATTTCAACGCGCTCAAGAACATCATGGCGGTGAGCGTGGAAGAAGTCCGCTACCTGGACCCGACGCAATCCGAAGGCGAGTATGGGTCGGTAGCCAACGGCGGCGCCGTGATCGTGAAGCGCATCAAGGGCAACGGCGAAGTACTGCCACCGGCCATCAAGCCGCCGCAACACTGAGCAAACGCGCCGCGATCATCACCCCGCTCACCGACTTTCTCCTCGCGGGAGGACTGTCGGTGATCGTGTTCGTGCCGCTCCTGCTGAGCGGCAGGTCAGACCTGCTGCTCATCGGCGCAGGGGCACAGGCATGGGTGGCTACGTCCATCAACATGCCGCATTTCATGGCGTCGTATCGCCTGGTCTACCGCGACCGGCAGACGATCCTGCAGCATCGCTGGGCGTCCATCTACATGCCTGTCATCCTGCTGATTGCCGTGGGCGCGGCGATCCTCGAGGCGCAGTACTCGACAGCCGGCGTCGTCATCCTGATCTCCGTGGCCAGCGCGTATCTCGCATGGCACTATACCGGCCAGGTCTGGGGCATGATGGCCTCGTACGCCTATCTCGAGGGAACGACGTTCAACCGGTCGGAGCGAACGCTGGTGCGCACGAGCCTGCGCATCCTCCTCGCATGGCACGTGACATGGTTCCTCTACACGCAGCTTCGCAATCCGTCGGCCGTTCGGCCGGCGTATCTGCTCATCAGCGCGGGAACGGTCATCGCATTCGTGATTGGCGCGGCTGGTCTCGTCCGTATGTGGCGCCGGACGCGAGTACGGCCGCCAGCGCGTGCCCTCATTGCCTGGGTGGCGATCTTCACCTGGTACGCCGTCATGGCGCGCGATCCGAAAGCGATCTTCTGGATCCAGATCGCCCACGCGCTGCAGTACCTCTCCTTTCCTGTTCGCGTCGAGATGAACCGCACGACAGCGAGCGAGCCGACCTCACGTCGACGCCTGATCGAGCACATGATCCTCTACGGTCTCGTCCTCCTCGTCGCGAGCTTCGTCATCGCGCAGGTGGTCCCGGGACGCGCGATGGATGCGGTGGCGAACGTCTTCGGTGAGCAGCCCGGACGAGTGACACCGGTGCTGCTTCTCATGTTCCTGAACATCCATCACTACTTCACCGACGGGGTGATGTGGAAGCTCAGTAATCCCGAGGTCCGCAGGACCCTGTTTGCGCACGTGCAGCGCGCGTGAGCGCGCCACGACGACGTGCGCTTGCGTGTGCGCGATATGCGACGCTGCCTTCGCACCGACTTCATGCCCAGCGTGCGCTGCGAGCACTGGCTCTCGTAACACTTGTCGGTCTCGCGGCATGCGGCGACCATGCGCCGCCGCCGTGGCATCAGGAAGCCGGCTACCGCTGGCGTGACGCCGAGGTTTCCGGCGGTGATCCCGGCTTCACGCACATGGAGGGGCGACGAAGCGGGGTCACCTTTCAGAACGCGGTGAGCGACTCCGTCCTGCTCGGCAACCGGATGCTCGCGCAGGGCGGCGGAGTGGCGCTGGGGGACGTCGACGGCGATGGGTTGCCCGATGTCTTCCTCGCGAAGACACAGGGCTGCAGCGCACTCTATCGGAACCGTGGCGAATGGAAGTTCGAGGACATCACCGAACGCGCCGGCGTCGGTGCATGCGATCAGCACTCGAGCGCCGCGGCGTTCGCCGACGTTGATGGGGACGGCGACCTCGATCTCGTGTTGCTCGCGACCACCGGACCCAATGCGATCTTCATCAACGACGGCAATGGTGTCTTTGCCGAACATCGTGACCTCGGCGTTGATCCGACGGGACGCGGAGGCAGTGCAATCACCATGGCCGATGTCGACGGGAATGGCACCCTCGACCTGTACGTGGCGAACTACAAGCCCTACAGCCCCGTCGACACGATCCCACCACAGCAGCGCGCCCAGAACCAGCTCGTGCGCAAGGTCGGCGACCGATACGAGGTGGTCCCCGAGCGGCAGAAGGACTTCCGGCTCGTCATGCGTCCCGACATGGGCGGACTGAACCTCTCGATGGTCGGTGAGCCCGACGACTTCTACCTCAATACGGGAGGCCACTTCGCGCGAGTCCCTCTCACGTCGGAACGCTTCCGCGATGCCGCAGGCAAGATGCTCGCCGAGGAGCCGCAGTCGTTCGGGCTCGGTGCAAAGTTCGTGGATCTCAATGGCGATGGCGCTCCCGACCTCTACGTCGCCAACGACTTCGAGGACAACGACCAGCTCTGGTTCAACGACGGATTCGGAGCGTTCCGCCTCGCAAACTGGACGGCGCAGCGTCAGACGAGCAACTCCTCGATGGGCGTCGACGTTGCGGACGTGAACGGCGACGGACTACCGGATGTCTTCGTGACGGACATGCTGGCAAACGACTCGCGTCGGTTGAAGACGCAGATGCCCGCCCACACGGCATTGCCGAAGAAGCCGGGAGACGTGGAGACGCAGCTCCAGCAGCAGCGGAATACGCTGTTCCTCAATCGCGGCGACGGAACGTTCGCGGAGATCGGGCAGCTTGCCGGCGTACACGCGAGTGGCTGGTCGTGGTCGACCATGTTCCTCGACGTCGATCTCGACGGCTGGCAGGACATCCTGATTGCGAACGGTCATCCGTGGGACCTGATGGATGCCGATACGCAGGAGCGCCTCCAGCGCGGTCTCTCGCCGGTGCCGTGGCAGCGCGAGCGCTGGGAGTATCCAAGGCTGGCGCTCAGGAACGTTGCGTTCCGGAATCGCGGCGACCTCACCTTCGAGGACGCGAGCGTGCGCTGGCGCTTCGGCCTCGAGGACGACATCTCGCACGCCATGGCGGCGGCCGACCTCGACGGCGACGGCGATCTCGACGTGGTCGTGAATCGACTCGGTGCGCCGGCGGAACTGTTGCGGAACGACGCGTCCGCGAAGCGAGTAGCCGTGACACTGAAGGGGCGTGCACCGAACACGCGCGCTGTGGGCGCGACGATACGACTGCAGGGTGGCGCTGTCCCAACGCAGCAACGCGAGGTGCAGGTCGGTGGACTGTATCTCTCGCACAGCGACTATCAGGCATCGTTCGCGATGGGCAAGTCCGAAACGGCAACGCTCGTGGTCCAGTGGCGCGACGGACAGCGCACGACGATCGCGAACGTGCGACCGAACCGACTTTACGAGATTACGGAAGGTCCGGCGTTGCGAACGTTGGCTGCGGCGTCGCGCGGAGTGGAGCGGGGGGAGAAGGGCCTGTTCGAGGACGTGACCGCACAGCTCGGCGGCCACGTGCACGTCGATCCACCCTTCGACGACTGGTCACGCCAGTTCCTCCTGCCGAATTCGCTCTCACAGCTCGGGCCCGGCGTGGCCTGGTTCGACTATGATCGCGATGGACGAGAGGATCTCATTGTCGGCACAGGGAAGGGCGGTCGACTGGGCGTCTTCCGCAACGTCGCAGGGAGGCTCGTACCCCAGCGAAACGCCGGACCAGTGGCCTCGGCAGACTTTACGACCGTACTCGGGAGCGCGAGCGAAAAGGGCACCGACCTGCTGCTGGGCAGTGCGAGCTGGGAGGGAGTTGGCGCCGCGACGCCGTCGGTATTACGAGTGTCCGCATCGCCGTCTGGAATGTCGGCGTCCGCTACGAGCGCCGTGCCTTCCCTCGAGTCGTCCACGGGTCCGATGGCCCTCGGAGACTACGATGGGGACGGCGCGCTCGATCTGTTCGTTGGGGGACGGATGCTCCCCGCGCGATATCCTGCAGCTGCGTCGTCGGAACTTTACAGGACCGTGCACGGGCAGTTTGTGCTCGACACCGCCGCGTCGGCGCTGCTGAAGGATATTGGTCTTGTTTCGAGTGCGATGTTCGCCGACGTGAATGGCGACGGAAAGCCCGACCTCGTGCTGGCGCGCGAGTGGGGCTCTATCGTCCTGCTGCTGAATCAAGGTGGGCGATTCGTCCGCGCGCCGGCGTCGTGGGGCCTGGACCGCCTGCCGAGTCGCTGGAATGGCATTGCCGCCGGAGACCTCGACGGCGACGGGCGCCTCGACTTCGTCGCCACCAGTTGGGGACGCAACACATCTGCGCCCGCCGACAGCGCGCATCCGCTCGCGATGCTGCATGGCCGGTTCGCGTCCCGCGGTGAGGAGGAGATGATCCAGGCGCGCACTGATCCACGCGTGAACGGCCTTGTTCCGCTGAACGGCTACCAGCGGATGCACGTGGTGCTTCCCGATCTCGCGACGCGCCTGAGGAGTTTTGGCGCGTACGCGGATGCGTCCGTCGAGCAGATTCTCGGTCCGGCGATGTCCCGGATGCAGCGCACCGAGATCGTCACGCTGAGTCATACGCTCTTCCTGAATCGCGGCAACCATTTCGACGCCGTCGAGCTCCCGGTGGAGTCGCAGTTTGCACCGGCGTTTTACGTCGGCATCGCGGACTTCGATGGCGATGGCAGCGAGGACGTCTATCTTGCGCAGAACTTCTCCGCGACCGCGGTTGGCCTGCCGCGTTACGACGCCGGTCGCGGCCTGGTGCTACGCGGCGACGGCAAGGGCGGGTTGACGCCCATGAGCGGGCGGGCAACGGGCATCGCGGTCTACGGCGACAGCCGCGGAGCCGCGTACGCGGATTTCGATGGCGACGGGCGTCTCGACCTTGCCGTCTCGCAGAACGCGGGAGCCACGCGGCTCTTCCGGAATCGACTTGCCAAGCCCGGGCTCCGCGTTCGACTGCGCGGGCCCGCGACCAATCCCGACGGAATCGGCGCGCAACTCCGAATGGTCTATAGCCTGCGGATGGGGCCGGTCCGCGAGGTTCAGGCCGGCTCTGGTTATTGGTCGCAGAATGGCGCGGTGCAGGTGCTGGGGCTCTCGGCAGCGCCGACGGCCGTATGGGTACGGTGGCCAGGCGGCGCGGAAACGCGCGTTCCCGTCGCATCCGGAACGCGCGAAGTGACGATCACGCGATAATTTGCACGTTCTTTTGCGGGGGGCCTCCGTGGAACATGGCCCCTGACTTGCCCTGAGTGCTCATGGCGCCGCCGGGGTGCCGCCTTGTCTGGACGCGGGAGAGTGTTCAGTGCCGACAGCGACTGCTGGACTGCCACCGATTCTGGTGGTCGACGACAACCATGACAACGCGGAGATTATCCGGCAGTATCTGGAGATCCGCGGGTATCCCATCACGGTTGCGCACGATGGGGACGAAGCGCTAGCTCTCTTCGAGACGGTTCGGCCCGCACTCGTGTTGCTCGATGTCATGATGCCGGGGCGGGATGGCTGGGAGGTCTGCCGCCTCATGAAGCAGAATCCCGTGCTGGGAAAGACGGTTCGCATCATCATGGTCACGGCACTCGATGCCTGGGACGACAAACGCGAGGCGATGCAGCTTGGCGCCGACGATTACGTGGAGAAGCCTTTTGACCTTCCGACGCTGGCCAAGACTGTGCAGCGAAATCTCGAGCAAATGCGCGTCGCGATCTGACGTCTGCGCGCCTTCAGCGCTGCGGGCGTTACCGGCGTGATCGACTCGATACTGCTGACGGATTCTGACGACCCGGCCGTCGATGCCGCCGTGGCGTTGCTTGACGGGTGGACCGCGCACTGCCGCACGCACGACGAGCTGACGACCGCCATCGCCGAGCCGGGCGTGCGCGCAGTGCTGATCTCGACTGAACGGCCAGGCGACCTCCGCGACAGCATCGAGGCTGCGCACGCGCGCGGACTCCCCGTGGTGGTCGGTTGCGCCGATGAAGCAGGACGCCGCCGCGCCGTTGAGCTCCGCGCCGAGGAGTGGTATCTGCTGCCAGGTACTCCACAGGAGATTGCGGCTCGCACATGGTCTGCCGTCGCGCGGGCGGCCGCGGCGGGTGCCGTGGCGGAAGAACGTGCTGACAAGGCCGAGATGGAAAACATGCTGCACGATTCGCTCACCGGCCTGCCGACGCTGCCGGTGGCAATCGAGCGGTCGCGCCAGGTGTTCAAGGAGCGCGGCGAGCTCGTCGTGCTCTATCTCAACTTCGTGCGCTACTCGAAGATCGAGGAGATCTACGGCTGGGAGAAGCTCGACGCCGTCCTGGAAACGACCGCGAGTGCGGTCCGCGGCTTCCTCGACGACGATGACCTCCGCGCCTCGCGTGTGATGGTGAGCTTCAGCAACGACGACGACTTCATCTTCTTCCACGTGCCGGCCAGCGGCGTCGCGGCCGCGACGGACGGCGAGATCACCGAGATGGTGACGCGCCTCCAGCGACACGTCGCGGGGCAGATTGAGTCCGCGCACGGCGAGGACATCGCCGCGCTCTTCGATATCTACGTGGGGCGCGCACACCTGCACTACAACCCGAAAATTCGCCTCGAGCGGGTGATCTATCGCGGCATCCGTGAGGCACAGAACGCTTCGCGTTCGCTCGAGCAGCGCGAGCGTGGCCGCCGGGTGGCCGACCTCAAGAGCGCCATCCGCGATCGCGGAGTCTACGTCGACTACCATCCGATCGTCGTGGCCTCAACCCGCGAGATCTTCGGATACGAGGCCCTGGCGCGCGGCACGTTGCGCACACTCCGGAGTCCCGAGGTGATGTTCGACGTCGCCGCGGAAGCAGATCTGATCTGGGAATTGAGCCGTCTCTGCCGGGAACGCGCGCTCGAGGGCATGAGCACACGACTGGAGGCCGGCCAGCTGCTCTTCCTGAATGTCGACCCGCACGACTTTGCCGATCCCATGTTCAACGAGGACGAGGTCAGCGAGCCTTCCCGCGTTGTCATCGAGATCACCGAGCGCACCGCTATCAAGGACTATCCCAAGTTCCGCGGTCGCCTGAAGGCGTTCCGGGAGCGTGGATTCCGCTTCGCGGTGGACGACGCGGGCAGTGGCTACGCCGGACTGGGATCGATCGCGAACCTCGAGCCCGACTTCATCAAGCTCGATATCTCGCTGATCAACTCCATCGACTCAAACTTCATCAAGCAGAACCTGGTGCAGACGATGGTGCGCTTTGCCAACGATCACGGCGCGATGGTGATCGCGGAAGGCGTCGAGCGCGCGGAGGAATTCAAGACGGTGCAGGACCTCGGCGTGCATCTCGTCCAGGGATTCTTCCTGCATCGCCCGCAGAGTGCCTCATCACCGATCGTGGAGTCGGCGGCGGCGAGTCAATAGCGCCGCGCGTCACTTACCGGAGCAGCTCCTTGACGAGCGCATACGAGCGCTCGGCGGCTCCGAGTCCGCGATGAACCATCCGTGCCGCGGCGGCGCCCGCCGACGTGCGGGCCTGAGGGGACCCCAGCCAGTGCACGAGTGCTGACACCAGCGCGTCAGCGTCTGGAACACTGACCGCCGCGTCCTCGTCAAGGAGCAGCACGGCGTCACGACTATCGGTGTAGCGCGGCCCGAACAGCACGGGCACACCAAAGGCCGCTGGCTCGAGCACCGAGTGCAGCCCGGCGGCATGGAATGCCCCGCCGACGTACGCGACGCTCGCATGGGCGTAAAGATCGCCGAGCACGCCGATGCGATCGACGATCACGACGTCGGTATCCGCCGTCGCGTCGTCAAGGCGTGCCCATCGCAGGCCCGCGCTGGCGGCCCAATGCTCGACCGCGACCACGTGATGCTCCGTGGGCTCGTGTGGTGCGATGATCAGGCGAGCATCCAGCGATCGCGCCCGAAGTCGTGCCCAGGCCGGCAGCACAACTTCCTCGTCCGATGGCCACGTCGATCCGGCCACGAGCGTAGGGCGATCGCTTGTGAGCGCGGCGAATGCGTTCGTCGCTGCACTCGCACGGCGCGCACGACTCCAGACCTGGTCATAGCGCGTATCACCTGTAACAGTCACGCGCGAGGCCGGAACACCAAGGGCGACCAGGCGGTCGGCATCGTCGGCGCTGATGGCGCCAACGCGGTCAATGCGCGCGTACGCGTCGCGCAGCAGGGCACTTGCGACTCCGGACCGGCGTGACGAGCCGCGTGACATCGTTGCGCTGATCAGCCCCAGTCGGGTTCCACGGGCCCGGGCTTCGCGAGCCAACGTTGGCCAGATATCCAGCTTGCTGAACACCAGCGCCGTTGGTGCGAGCGCGTGCAACGCGCGGCGCATGTCGCCGCTGTGATCAAACGGCAGGACGTCATGAAAGTCCACCGGCAGCTGTCCGGCGAACTGTCGCGCACTCGGCGAGAAGAAGGTGTACGCGAGCTGGAGCTGCGGATCCCGCAGCCGGGCGAGTTCGATCACGGGTCGCGCCTGCAGTCCCTCGCCGACACTCGGTGCGTGCATCCACAGCAACTGCCGAGCAGGATCCGGATGGAACTGTTCGAATCGGTGCACGACACCGCGGCGGAGGGCGAAGGTCTCGACCAGCTTGCTACGGCCGTGGGGCGCAATGGCAGAGAGGGCGCGGGCCAGGTGCGCCGCGCCCTCATAGCCGACGCGAAGCGCGCCGTTCATGCTAACACTGCCGCGATGCGGTCAACGAGCGCCGGACGCCTTCGCCAACTGCCTCTTGATCACGACGCGGAAGCTGTCGATCGGCTGCGCGCCGAGGACGGACTCGTCGCCGATGTAGAACGACGGTGTGGATTGCACGCCCCGGGTGCCGAGACGGTCGCGGTCGGCGTTGATGAGGGCGAGCGAGGCGTGTGAGGCAACGCAGTCGCGCCACCGGGTGGCGTCCACGCCTGCCGCCTGCGACAGCGAGTCGAATTCGGGCATCGGATTCTTCGCCTGTGCCCACTTCTCCTGCGTCCTGAACAGCGACTCGTGCATCTCCCAGAACTTGCCCTGCACGGACGCGCACATGGCCGCCTCGGACGCGGCGACGGCGTTCGGATGCAGCGACGGGATGGGATAATTCAGGAAGGCGTGCCGAACCTTGCCCGTCTGAATGAACTCCTTGTCGAGGGTCTTGTACGTCTCATCGTGCCAGCGCTTGCAATACGGACACTGAAAGTCACTCGCTTCGATGAGCCAGATGGTCGCCGCCGCATCGCCGTGGATGCGACCCTTGTCCGCGAGGGCGCTCACGGAATCCGTGGGTGCCGCGGGTGTCGAGCTGGTTGCCGCCGAGGCAATGGGCGTCTTCGCACTCGCCGAAACGTCGCCACTGGAAGCCGCGACCTTCGCCGTGGAGGCCGCATCAGTCCTGGCGCACGCCGCGGCGCCAACGAGGAGAGCAGCGCCGAGTATGCGAACGGATGGGAAGCGCGACATGGAAAGGGGAGCTCGAGGAGAATTGGTGTCGGTCGAAAGCTAACCGAGAAGGAAGTCTCGCGGCGAGCTGGGCCTCTGGCCCGCCGTCTGCCATAGTATGGACGAAAGAACCCGTTCCGGTCCGATGCCCTACACTCTCGCGGTGCGCACCGCCGTATTTGCAGTCGTCGCAGTGCTTCAGGGCGGGCCGCAGATCCCGGCGCCGCGCGGTCTCGTCAACGATTTCGCCAACGTGCTCTCGCCAGCGGCATCGGCGCGCATCGAGAGAATCGCCCAGGACGTTCGCGACAAGACGAAGGGCGAGATCGCTGTCGTCACCCTGTCGGACATCGGCGGACGCGACAAGTCGGAGATTGCGTTGCGCATCGGGCGCGAATGGAAGGTGGGCAACCTGGCGGACATCGGCGAAAAGTCGCGCAACGCGGGCGTCGTCATCCTCGTGGTTCCGAAGGAAACGGCGTCGGACAACGCAGGCCGCTGCCGCATCGAGGTCGGGCAGGGCGCCGAGGGCTTCCTCACCGACGCGACCGCGGGCGAGATCTGCCGGGCAGCAACGCCCCTGTTTCAGCAACGGGATTACAACAGCGCACTCGAATTGATCACCCTGCGCGTGGCGCAGCGTTTCGCACAGGAGTTCAACGTCGCGCTCGACACCGCGTTCCAGGAGCCCGTTGTTCGCGAGCGCCGACCGCAGGCGGTGCGAGGTCGCTCCGTCGGAATCCCACCATGGGTTCTCCTCGTCGTCCTCATCATTGTGTTGAATCTGTTCCGTGGCGGAGGACGTCGACGACGCGGCTGCTTCCCGTGGTGGCTCCCGTTCATGGGCGGCTTTGGTGGCGGTGGCGGTGGCGGCGGCTGGAGCGGCGGTGGATTCGGTGGTGGAGGAGGGGGCGGGTTTGGCGGCTTTGGCGGCGGTGGCGGATTCAGTGGCGGTGGCGGGGGCTCCAACTGGTAATGCGAACATGGCGATGACACTCGAAGAACTCGTCACGCAGCTCCGCTCCGCCTATGGCGCGCAGCTATCGTGCGTGGTGCTCTACGGTTCCGCGGCGGCAGGTGAGTACGTCGCGAAGAAGTCCGACCACAACGTGCTAGTGCTCCTCTCCCGGATCGAATCGGGTGCGCTCGCCGCCGCGTCTGCGGTGGCGCGCGCCTGGAACGAGGCGGGCAATCCACCACCGATGACGATGACCGACGACGAGTGGCGGAGGTCGTCCGACATCTTCCCGATGGAGTACAGCGACATTCTGGCGCGAAATCGCGTGTTGTATGGCTCGCCGCCCTTCAATGGAATCAGCATCTCGCGCGAGAACCTGCGTCTGCAGCTCGAGCAGCAGGTGATGGGAAAGCTGCTCCAGCTGCGACAGGGTGTGTTGATTGCGGGAACGGACGGCGGGCGGCAGGCGAAGCTCATTGGGGCGAGTATCAGCACGATCATGGTGCTGTTCCGCGCGGTGCTGCGTCTGGCGGGTGAGCCGGTGCCGGGAGACGCCAGCCTCGTGGCGGAACGCGTGGCCGCGCTCGCGGGCTTCAATCCGGCGCCATTCGTCCGCGCGCTTCGATTCCATCGCGGCGAGGAGCGCCTTTCGTCATCGGAGGCCGGAGGGCTGCTGTCCCAGTATCTTTCCGGCGTCGAGCGTCTCGACGCCTATCTCGACACTTTCACTACTCAGGAAGGCCCACTATGAAGCGTCGTCGTCTGGTTCTCCTCCTTCCGCTCGTGCTGGCCGCGTGCGGATACAACTCGATTCAGCAGTACGATGAACAGGCCAACGCCGCCCAGGGACAGATCGAGGTGCAATTGCAGCGGCGCGCCGACCTGGTGCCGAGTCTCGTCGCCACGGTGAAGGGTCTCGCGAATCAGGAGCTCGCGGTGTTTTCGGAGGTGGCGCGCGCTCGAGGCGGGCTGCTCAACGCGGTGCAGAGCAAGGACCCCGAGCAGATGGCGAACGCGAACCAGCAGATGACGGGCGCGCTCGGACGGTTGCTCGCCGTTTCCGAAGCCTACCCGCAGCTCAAGAGCGATCAGGCCTTCCTGAAGCTGCAGGATGAGCTTGCGGGCACGGAGAATCGCGTCGCTGTATCCCGCACGGATTACAACTCCACGGTGCAGCAGTACAACAGCTACATCCGCAAATTCCCGACAGTGTTGACCGCCAAGATGACGGGCGCGAAGGAGCGGAAGTACTTTACCGCAACGAGCCCGGAATCACGCGAGGCGCCAAAGGTCGATTTCGGTACGCCAGGCGCGCCGGCGCAGCCGGTTCCCACCAATACCCCGACGCCGCCCCCGGCCAAGCCGTAGCTACCTGGCTGAACGCCTGTGAAAACCAAAGAGCGCGACTTGATCAAGTCGCGCTCTTTGGTTGCCACCGTTGGATGTGTCAGGGTGCGGCAGGTTTCGGGAACAGCGAGTCGCCTTTCCGAACCTTCCATCCGGCCGCATCGAGCGCATCCAGCCGATCGTTGCGCTGCTCGGCCACGGTGCCCGGCGCGCCGAGCTGTTGCCAGACTGCCTGCGCCTTGTTGGGCATGAATGGCGCGAGCAGCACGGCCTGACGCGCCAACTGCCTCACGAGTGCTGAGAGCACGTGATCCAGCGCGCGACGACTGTCGTCATCATCGCGCTTTGCGATCTGCCACGGCTGCATCGCCTGCACATACTCGTTGCCGCGCGTTACCGTCGCCATCGCGAACTGGAGCGCCTCGTGCAGCAGGTATCCGCGCGAGCCGTCCATCGCGCCATGATATCCGGCGATGTCGTCGCTGTCCGAACGATCGATCGCATCGCGCGCCCCCGACGGGACCACCCCGTCGCGGTACTTTTCCACCATCGCGATCACGCGACTCGCGAGGTTCCCCCATGAGTTGGCCAGGTCCGCGTTGTACCGGTCATCAAAGCGCTCCCACGTAAAGCTGCCGTCGCCATCGAAGGGCACTTCACGCAGCAGGAAATAGCGCAGCGCATCCGGCCCGTAGCGATCAACCGCCTCACCCACATCGAGACGAACGCCGGACGATTTACTGAACCGCTCTCCGCCGAATAGCACGAAGCCGTGTGCCCACACGCGTTCTGGCAACGGCAGCTCTGCCGCCTTGAGCATCGCGGGCCAGATGATCGAGTGGAAGCGCGTGATGTCCTTGCCGACGACGTGCAGCTGTGCCGGCCAGCGCGCGGGCCCTGACTCCTCCGGAAAACCGGTGGCCGTCAGGTAGTTCGGCAACGCGTCGAACCACACGTACGTGGTCTGCTGCTCCCCAGAGCTCAGTGCCTTCGGGAAGGGAATGCCCCACGAGAGCCGCGAGCGACTCGCCGAGATATCCTCGAGGCCGCGGTCGATGAGTGCAAGCATCTCGTTGCGACGACTTTCCGGCTGAAGGAAACCCGCGCGCCGCGTGAGGAGCGTCTTGAGGAACTCCGAATACCTGCTCAGCCGGAAGAACCAGTTGCGTTCCTCGACCCACTCGAGCGTGCGCGTGGGGTGTAGCACACACTTGCCGTCGACAATCTCCGCATCCTGCTTGAACGACTCGCAGCCGATACAGTACCAGCCCTCGTACGCCTTTTCGTAGAAGTCGTCCGGACTGCGCTCGAGGATGCGCTCGATGAGGGCCTTGACCCCCGCGCGATGCATGGGATCTGTCGTGCGGATGAACTGGTCGAACGAGATGTCGAGCCGCGTCCACATCGCGCAGAACGTCTCGGCGAGCGTGTCCACGAGCGCCTGCGGCTCGACGCCGAGCTGCGCGGCGGTCTGCTCGACCTTCTGGCCGTGCTCGTCCATCCCGATGAGGAAGTGGACCTCGTCCCCACGAAGGCGCCGGTATCGCGCAATGGCGTCGGCCCCGATCTTCTCGTAGGCATGCCCGATGTGCGGGTCGCCGTTGGCGTAGTCGATCGCCGTGGTGATGAAGAACCGACTCAAGACGGCTCCGATCCGGACGTCGGCTCGTCGGCCGCATCACTGGCGGTCGTACCACCACTCGGCCGATTGCGACGTCCACCGCGTCGCCCTCGGCGCCGCTGCGCGCGCCGCTCTCCCTCGGCGACGGATTCAGCCGTGGTGCCATCGGAGGTGGCTTCCTCGCGTACCGGTGTCACAGGCGGCATGGCGCCCACGGGCGTCGAGTGCGCCGGCGTAGCGCGGGCGTCGCGAGGCGGACGAGTCGGCCGAGAATCGCGCGCTGGACGTGCGTTGCGAAGCAGCGGTGTGAGGATGGCCTCGAGGCCGAAAGCATCGGCGTCCGCGCTCTCGTCAACCGCGTCGCGCGCACCGGATGGACGCCCGGTGGGTGTCTCTAACGCCGCCGAGACGAGCGACGCCCCCAGCGGGTCGCCGGCTTCAAGCATCTCGGTCCGCAATTCCGCGAGCGGTACGGAGCGCACCTCGCCGTCGACGGCGCGCAAGGTGACGCGCTCGCGGAAGATGTCGTTCGCAAGAACCTTCTCTTCACCCTTCGACGTGCGGATCGTCCTCAATTCCTTCGGATACTTCCGCCTGCTCTGGACATAGAAATCGTGCTCATAGCGCAGGCAACACATCAATCGCCCACACGCGCCGGATATCTGCGATGGATTCAGCGAAAGGCGCTGGTCCTTCGCGACCCCGAGATTGACCGGTCGCAGCTCAGGCAGCCACGACGCCGAGCAGTACTGCCTGCCGCATCGCCCGATGCCGTCCAGGCGTTTCGCTTCATCCCGCACGCCAATCTGCTTCAGCTCGATGCGCGTGCGAAACGCCGATGCCAGCTCGCGCACCAGCGTGCGGAAGTCGACGCGTTTCTCCGCCGTGAAGTAGAAAGTCAGCTTCTTGCGGTCCCACTGCCACTCGGCGTCGGTGATCTTCATGACGAGTGCATTGGCCTTCACGCGCTCCATCGCCTTGCGACGGGCGTCGTCGTCGCTGTCGCGCAACTCATGGTGTCGGGTGACGTCGTCATTCGATGCGAGACGCTTCACCGAGCGCGCGGGCGGGATGCCGAAGAGACCGTGCGGTACCTTGGCCGAGCGGTGGTCTGCCTCGTCCCCGAATGCATGCACGTGCCCGAGGTCCTCGCCCCGGTCGGCGTCGACGATGACGGCCGCCGCGCGGGGCGGCGTGTCATCGGACTCCCAGAGGAAGAACTCCTTGCGGTTTCCCTTGAAGGCGATCTCGATCAGGCGGGACACATCTACTCCGTGTACTGCCCCATCCGCATGAACTTCTCGCGGCGGCGGCGAACGAGCTTGTCGGGCTTGTGGCGCCGGAGGTCATCGAGCTGACGACAGAGCACCTCCTGCACCGACTTCGCCGTGGTCGCGTGATCCGCGTGTGCCCCCCCAGGCGGCTCCGGGATGATCTCGTCGATCACCTTGAGCTCGAACAGGTCGGGCGCCGTGATCCGCAACGCCGTCGCGGCGCGCTCGCGCATCTCCGGACTCTTGCCGTCCTTCCAGAGAATCGCGGCACAGCCTTCGACCGTGATCACGGAATAGACCGAATTCTCCAGCATGTTCACGCGATCGGCGACGCCGAGCGCAAGCGCTCCGCCCGAACCACCCTCGCCGATGATCGTCGCGATGATGGGCGTCTCCAGCCGGCTCATCTCGAACAGGTTCCGCGCTATCGCCTCACTCTGGCCGCGCTCCTCGGCGCCGAGTCCCGCCCATGCGCCCGGTGTGTCGATGAAGGTGATCACCGGCACATGAAATTTCTCGGCAAGCTTCATCAAGCGCAGTGCCTTCCGGTATCCCTCGGGATGCGCCATGCCGAAGTTGCGCTTGAGATTCTCCTTCGTGTCGCGGCCGCGCTGATGGCCGATGACCATGACGGTCTCGCCATCCAGCCTCGCCCATCCCCCCATGATGGCCGCATCCTCACGGAAGGCGCGGTCGCCGTGCAACTCGATGAAGTCGGTGAAGCAGAGGCGAAGATAGTCGTCGCAAAGCGGTCGCCGGTTGCTGCGCGCCACCTGCACACGCTGCAACGGCGTGAGCGAGCGATAAATCTCGTCACGCAGGTCGACCAGCTTCTTCTCCAGCGGCGCGATTTCGTCCGTGACATTCAACGAACGCTCCTCGGCCATCTTCTTCAGCTCTTCGATCTGGCGTTCGAGCTCCGCGATCGGCTTCTCGAACTCCATGGTGGCAGTCGCCATCCGTTCAGCTCCCGCGCACAAGGCGAACGCGGTCGTTGCCGAGCAACGCCCGCAGGTCGGTCAGTGCGGCCTGAGTGGCCGCCAGTCTGATTGAGCGCGACTTGAGGTGCGCCCGCGTTCCATTTCCGTCACTCCACCTGAGCTCGAGGGGCGGTGCGCCCGAATGCGAGGTGGCATGAGCATCGATCACCGCACGAACATCCGTGATTGCATCTGGCGTTATGGACTCGCCGAGGGTGAGCTCGATCGAGATGGAAACCTGTCCGTTGAGGCGCAGCTCAGCGAACGGGGTGACCGACTCCACGATGAACGTGGGACTGTCGGCGTCCTGGTCGCGCTTCGAGTATCCGCCCTTCATCAGCACGGGCACGTCGGCACGCACCCGATCTGCAAGCAAGCCCCAACTCTCGGGAAATACCAGTACCTCGGAAGATCCCGAAAAATCCTCCACTGTCAACCGGGCGAACTCGGCGCCTGATCGCTTGCTGGTCTGTCGCTTGATGGACGTCACGACGACACCCATCGACATTGGCTCGGGAATCCACTTGCCGAGCTGGCTGACCGTGTGGCTGGCAAACAACTCGCACTCCATCCGGTACGGCTCGAGGGGATGTCCACTGATGTAGAAGCCGAGGATCTCCTTCTCCTTCGCGAGGCGCTCGGATTCCGCCATCGGTCCGACATTGGGAAGCGTGCGCGGCGCCTGCGTGGCGCCGGCCGTTTCATCCACCGGCGAGCCGAACAGGGATACCTGGCCCATCTCCTTCTCCTGCTGCATCAGCGACGACTCCTGCATCGCCGAATCCAGCGCAGACCAATATTGCGCCCGGTGTCCGCCAAGTCCGTCCATTGCGCCCGCCGAGATGAGCGCCTCGAACACGCGCTTGTTGCACGCGCGCAGGTCCACTCGGTCCGTGAAGTCGAAGAAGCTGTCGAACGTTTTCGCTCGCTTCGCGACCAGGACGGCGTCGATCGCGCCGCGCCCGACGTTCCGTACCGCGCCGAGGCCGAAGCGAATCCTCGATTCATCCAGCACGGTAAATTTGTAATTCGACTCGTTCACGTCTGGCGGCAGCACCTCGATGCCTAGCTCGCGCGCCTCGTTGATGAACTTGACGACGGAATCCGTATCGCCGATCGACGACGAAAGGATCGCCGCCATGAAATCCGCGGGGAAGTGCGCCTTGAGCCACGCCGTGTGGAACGAGATGACCGAATAGGCGACGGAGTGCGACTTGTTGAAGCCGTACCGGCCGAACGTCTCGATCTGACCCGCGAGCTCTTCAATGATCTTGCGATCATACCCGCGCGCGATCGACTTCTCCACGAACTTGCCGAGCTCCTTCTTGATGAGCTCAGCGTCCTTCTTGCCCACGGCCTTTCGCAGCACGTCCGCTTCCGCGAGCGAGATGCCAGCGAGCACCTGCGCGAGGCGCATCACCTGCTCCTGATAGGTGATGACGCCGTATGTCGGCTCGAGGATCGGCTCCAGCTCCGGCAGCGCGTACGACACCGGCTCCTCGCCACGCTTCCGGCGCTGATAGACCTTGTGCATGCCCGCATCGAGCGGACCCGGACGCATCAGCGCATTGCTGGCGACAAGATCGTCGAAGCGATCGCAGCGCATGGAGCGCAACATGTCCGTCGCGAGCGCGGACTCGAACTGGAAGACACCCGTGGTGCGTCCCGCGCGCAGCATGCGGTACACCTCCGGATCCTCCATGTCGACGGCCTCGAGGTCAGGCCGCTTTCCCGTGCGCTGCTCGATGTTGTCGAGCGCGTCGCGAATGACCGTGAGGGTGGTGAGGCCGAGGAAGTCCATCTTGAGCATGCCGGCGTGCTCGAGACAGTTCATGTCGTACTGCGTGACGATGACCGTCTCGTCCGAACCGGCCCCAGCGCCCTTGCTGTTCACCGTCAGGATCGGGACGTAGTCGTCGAGCGGTCCGGGCGCGATGACGACACCGGCCGCATGCACTCCCGTGTGGCGCGACAGCCCCTCGAGTGAAATCGCGTAGTCGAGCAGCGTCTTGTAGCGGCCATCCGACGCATACAGTTTCTTGATTTCAGGCACCTCACGGATGGCGTCCTTCACCATCAGCGAGAACGCCGGTCCGTTCGGGATCAGCTTCGCCAGCGCATCGGTCTCCGCCGGCGTGAAGCCGAGCGTCCGCCCGACGTCCTTGATCGCGGCGCGTGATTTCATCGTACCGAACGTCACGATCTGGCCGACGGACTCCTTGCCGTACTTCTGCCGGACATATTCGATCACTTCGCCGCGTCGCTCGAAGCAGAAGTCGACGTCGATATCCGGCATGGACACGCGCTCCGGATTCAGGAAGCGCTCGAACAGCAGGTCGTACTTCAACGGGCAGACGTCGGTGATCTTCAACGCGTAGGCGACAATGGATCCGGCCGCCGATCCACGCCCCGGTCCGACCGGAATATCGAGGTCGCGGGCCGCCTTGATGAAGTCGTAGACGATGAGGAAATAGCCTGCGTAGCCGGTCTTCGTGATGACGCCGAGCTCGTACTCGAGCCGTTCCTTCACCTCGGTCGACAGCTCGCTTCCGTAGCGTGCGTGCGCGCCCTCGTTGGCGAGTCGCACGAGCAGCGCATTCTCGGTTTCGACGCCTGCCGGAAGCGGGAACGACGGCACGTAGTACTTCTTCTCGAACGCGAAGCCGGCTTCGTCGGCGATCTTCAGCGTGTTCGAGATAACGTCCGTCCGGCCCGGAAAGCGCGCCGCCATCTCCGTGTGGTTCTTGAAGTACAGTCCCCGGTCGTAGTGCATCCGGTTCTGGTCGCTGTAGTCCTTTCCCAGCCCGATGCAGAGCAACACGTCGTGCGCGTCGTGGTCGTCCGGCTTCAGGAAGTGCGTGTCGTTGGTGGCGATGACCGGAATGCCCAGGTCGGCCGACAGCCCGAAGATGCGCTCGTTGAGCTTCGCCTGACCCTCGGAATCGTGCGCCTGCACCTCGAGGTAGTACCGGTCCTTGAACACGTTCGCATACCACTCGGCCGCCTCGCGTGCGGCGGTATCGTCGCCCTTCTCGAAGTTGGCCGCGACCTCCCCAGCGAGGCAGGCGGAGCTCACGATGAGCCCCTCGCTGTACTTGGCCAGGAGCTCGCGGTCTACCCGCGGCTTCGAGTAGAACCCTTCCGTGTAGGCGAGTGACGAGAGCTTGACCAGGTTCTTGTAGCCCTGCAGGTCGCGGGCAAGAAGGACCAGGTGGTAGTACGGCTTTGCCCCGGGGGAGGGCCGGCCGCGGGTGCGGCGGTCGCCCGGGGCGACGTACGCCTCCATCCCGATGATCGGCTTGAGCTTCGCCTTGACCGCCTTTTCCTGAAACTCCCACGCCGCGTGCAGATTCCCGTGATCGGTGATCGCCAATGCCGGCTGCTCGAACTCGAGCGCGCGGGCGATCAGGTCATCGATCCGGTTTGCGCCGTCAAGGAGTGAGTACTCCGAGTGGCAGTGGAGGTGGACGAAGGACATCTTGAGAAGGTTAGCGACCGCGACCCCCGGCGTCAAAGCCAGCCGCCCGAAGCGAAGACTGCGTAAGTGACTGGAAATAAACGATTTATGTGGATGCGGCGAGTGCTCATGGCGCTCGCCGTTCTGCTCGTGTTCACGATCGGCTGTCTCGTCGTGTTTCCCGTCGGACGCTATCTGCTGCGCGCAGGCTGGGCGGAGGGAAGGATCCTCGCTCGGCGCCGTTCCATTGCGGATGTGATGGCCGACTCCGCGACCTCATCGCTGCTTCGCACGAAGCTCGGGCTCGTGCTCGACGCGCGCGCCTTCGCGCGGGACTCGCTCGGCCTCAGAACCGGACAGAGCTTCACCACCTACAGCACCCTCGACAGCGACACGCTGGTCCTCGTCCTCTCCGGCGCCTACCGCGACAAGCTTGTGCCCTACACCTGGTGGTTTCCCGTCGTGGGGCGAGTGCCCTACAAGGGCTACTTCGACTTCCCGGAGGCGAAGCGCCAGCTCGCCGACCTGACGGTCCGTGGGTTCGACGCTCGCCTCGGTGGGGCGTCCGCGTTCAGCACGCTCGGATGGTTCAATGATCCGCTCCTGCCAACCACTGTGCGCGGTGACTCGCTGAATCTGGCGAACACGGTGATCCACGAGCTGACCCACAACACCTTTTATGCATCCGGCGGGGCGGTCTTCAACGAGAGCTTCGCGAACTTCGTGGGCTCGAGAGGCGCCGAGCGGTTCTTCAGGTCGCGAGGGCAGAGCTCGACCGCAGACGAAGTGATCGCCCGCTGGAAGGACGACCGCATGATGGGTCGCTTCTGGGCGGAGCTTTATCACACGGTGGATTCGACGTTCAAGGCGCATCCGGGCGAGGGCACCGCGCACGTGCAGGAGCGTATCGCGCTCCGCGATTCGATCTACACGGAGGCGCGGTCGATGCTGGTGCACGAGATCGGGCCGCAGTTGCGGACGATCAGCCCGCGGGCGCTGGAGCGGGTGCGACTCGACAATGCCGTGCTGCTTTCACGGAGAGTCTATCTCACAGATCTCGATGCGTTCGACGCGGTGCTCACGAACCATCGCGGTAACCTTCGCCGCACCATTGAGGCGATCATCGAGGCCGCAAAGACGAACAAGGGTGACCCATTCGCGGCGGTGCGCGACCTTGGGTCCCAAGGCGCGCGCCGTACGTGATGCGTTGACGCTCTTCTGGTGATGCGTTAGCATCATTACATGCGAACCACGGTGGATCTGGACGCCGACCTGCTGCAGCGCCTGCGCACGCTGGCCGTGACGCGGAAGGTTTCGTTCAAGGACCTATTGAACGAAGCGCTGCGGCGCGCGCTTGCGAGCCACGAAGCCCCGGCGCTCGCACGCTACGTGATGCCGACGGCTCGAATGGGGGTCGTGCGCGAAGGCATCAACCTCGATAAGGCACACAGCCTGGTGGACGCGATCGAGGCCGTTGAAGTAGCCCACGAGTTCGAGCGCGGAAAGTAGTGCGGCTTCTGGACCTGAATTTGTTGCTGTACGCCGTCAATGCTGACACTCCGCAGCATCCAATTGCGAGGCGCTGGGTGGAGGAGGCGATGGGCGGACCCGGCTCGGTGGCACTCGCGTGGGTCACCGTCCTCGGTTTCCTCAGGATATCGACCATGCGTCGTGTCTTCACCGCACCACTCGAGCCGGCCGTCGCGCTGGAAATCGTGGAGGAGTGGTTGGCGCGTCCGAACGTGGTCACGCTGCAGCCGGGGCCGGATCACTGGCGCATCCTCAGGCGTCTGATTTCTGAAAGCGGAGCGGCGGGCAATCTCACCACCGACGCGCACTTGGCTGCACTCGCGATTGAGCACAGCTGCGAACTGTGTTCGTCCGATGCGGACTTTGCTCGCTTCCCCCGCTTGAAGTGGGTGAATCCCCTCGTGGTGAGCCGCGCTGAGTAGGGGCATGCATGTCGCGCTCGCGAGCGCGCGCATACGGCCGAGGCTGGAAGAGGTCTGAGGTCTGCAGCGCTGCTACTTCGCGCCGAATCGGCCCCGCATGAGGGCACGCAAGTCAATCTCTGGCGACGCTGCCGGCGCCGCCGCGGGCGTCTCGCCGGGCTCCTCCACGACAACACGCTGCATGGTTGCACGCACCCCGCGATCCAGAAAACGCGAAAGCTGGTCAAACGAGTACTCCGCGCCGCGTCGCGAGCCGTACACCTGCATGGGATAGATGATCGCCAGCTCGTCCTTGGCCCGCGTAAGCGCGACGTACATCAGCCGGCGCTCCTCCTCCAGTTCATCGGGATCCTCGACGGCGCGCGACGATGGAAACCAGCCATCCACGGCCCAGATGACGAACACTGCCTTCCATTCCTTTCCTTTCGCGCTGTGCACGGTGCTGAGCACCAGACAGTCTGTCTCGGATTCCGAACCGCCGGAGAGATCCTGCGTGTTCGATGGCGGATCGAGTGCGAGCGCCGAGAGAAAGTTGGCGCGCGACGGATATCCCGCGGCGATCGTGCGCAACTGATCGAGGTCGGCAAGTCGCGCTTCCGGGCGGTCGTACTTCTCCTTCAGCACGGCATCGTAGAGAGACCGCACGGCGGCAATGTCGCTCGCGACCTTGGCGCCGGCTGCTTCTCCGTCCCGATTGGTGACGCCCCTCAACTGTCGAAGCAGCGTGGCCAGCGACCGATGCGCCTCGCGCGCCTTGGGCGGCGCGACGAGATGCGTGAAGGCATCGGGATCCCACGAGCGTTCCTGCATCGTGGACATCATCTCCCGCGCAGTGACGTCGCCGATGCCTGGCATCAGCATGAGGAGGCGATACCAGCTCACCTCATCACGCGGGTTTTCCGATACGCGAAGAAATGCGAGCACGTCCTTCACGTGCGCCGCCTCGAGAAACTTGAGGCCGCCCCACTTGTCGAACGGGATCTTCCGGTTCGCCAGCTCGATCTCCAGATCCGCCGACATGTAGCCTGCGCGGAACAGCACCGCCATGTCATTCAGTGGTACGCCGGATTCATGCAGCTGCAGGATCCGGTCAACGACGAATCGCGTCTGCTGTGCTTCGTCCTTCGCGGTGACGAGCCACGGCTTCTCGCCGCCCTCCCGCCGCGTAAACAGATCCTTGCTGAAGCGCTCCTCGGCGCGCGAGATCACCATGTTCGACATGTCGAGGATGGGCTGCGTGGAGCGATAGTTCTGCGCGAGCGTCACCATCGTGGCCCCGGGAAACTGTCGCGGAAAATCGAGGATGTTCCGGAAGTGCGCCCCGCGGAATGCGTAGATGCTCTGCGCGTCGTCGCCGACGACGGTCAGCTTGCGGTGGGCCGAGCACATGCCGCGGAGCACCCGCGCCTGAAGCAGGTTGGTGTCCTGGTACTCGTCGACGAGGACATGTTCGTACATGCCGGCAATTCTCGCCTGAAGGTCGGGTGACGCTTCGAGCATGATCGCCCAGAAGAGCAGGAGGTCGTCGTAGTCGACGAGATTCCGCTCCTGCTTGCGCAGCGTATAGTCCGCGAACAAAGAGGTGATCTGCTCCTGGTATTCCAGGAACTGCGGGGTGTCGCGATGCAGCAACTCGTCGAGCGGGAGCTCCGTGTTCACGTGCCGCGAGTACAGCCAGTGCAGCGTTTCCTTCTTCGGAAATCGCTTCGCGGTCTTCGCGAACCCCATCGCGCCGCGGGCAAGCTGCATCAAGTCTTCGGCGTCGCTCTGATCCATGATGCTGAAGTCCGCGGGCAGGCCGGCGGACGGACCGAATTGGCGGAGCAGGCGATGTCCGACCGAGTGAAACGTCCCGCCGTGTACTCGCGCGCCCGCCGACCCCACCAGCTTCTCCGCGCGTGAAAGCATCTCGCCCGCAGCGCGGCGCGTGAAGGTGAGGAGGAGGATGCGCTCGGGCGCGATGCCGCGTTCGACGAGCGCGGCGACGCGGTGGATGAGCGTGCGGGTCTTGCCGGTGCCGGCGCCGGCGATGACGAGCAACGGTCCGTCACCGAAGGTGGCGGCGCGCGCCTGGTCGTCGTTCAGGGATGCGGTGAGCCTGGCCGTGTCCGGGGCCGGAAGTTCACGCTCGCGCGGGCGATACAGTCTGGGTCCATCGACCATGCGGTAATATAGGCCTCCGACCGAACGGTTGCCGAAGCTGTTTCACGCCCGTCGGAGCGAATTCACCCGTGTTACGTCAGCACTGACCGCACCGGGCGCTTCGCGCTCGTCGCCAACTACGTATCCGGCACCGTTGCGGTGCTGCCGGTCGACGCGCGGGGCCGCATCGCCAGGGCGAAACAGGTCGTGCAGCAGACTGGTGCGGGGCCAGTAACTGATCGGCAAGCGGGGCCGCACGCGCATTGCATCATCCCTCATCCATCCAATCGGTTCGTCGTTGCCGCGGATCTGGGCGCCGATCGGGTATTCGTCTATCGCTTTGATGCGAAGACTGGCTCGCTCACGCATGTGCCAAAAGCGGATGCGGCGATGCCGCCGGGCACCGGTCCGCGCCACCTCGCGTTTCATCCAACGCTTCCCCTCTTGTTCGTCAGCGGCGAGTTGAACTCGACCGTGACTGCGCTCCGCTGCGATGCGAAAGCGGGTACGCTGACGATGGCGCAAACCATCTCGACTCTGCCCGCTGACTGGAAGGGCGCCAATTATCCCGCGGACGTCCACCTCGCGCCGAATGGCCGCACGCTCTACGTCTCGAACCGTGGACACAATAGCGTCGCCGCGTTCGCGATCGCCGCGAATGGTACGCTCAAGCTCGAGCAGGTGATGTCGACAGGCGGAGCCTGGCCGCGCAACTTCACCCTGGATCCGACTGGCCGGTGGCTGCTCGCTGCAAACCAGCGATCGAACTCGGTCGTCGTGTTTGCGCGCGACATCGCGAGCGGGCGACTCAGGGAAACGAACTTTCGCGTTGAGCTTCCCAGTCCGGTATGCGTGCGCTTTCTCGCGCAGAGGGGTGTAGTCGGATAGCGCGGCGCATCGGTCTCGCCCGCTGCCAAGCGCGATACGGTGCGAATGGTCGACTCCCCTTCGGGAAAATCCATTTACAGCGATAGCCTGTTGGAGTTCCCCCGGGTAGGTGGAATGTGCAAGAGCCGACGATCGGCCGGGGCATCGACTTTTAGTTCCAGACCGTCTTGAGCTTCGGGTAGGCCCGCAGTCTCGCATCCGCAGTGGCGAGCGTTGCCCCTGCGCCAAGCGCCGTGGCTGTGATGATCCGATCGGCCGGATCGCGGTGCGGGAAATCCTCGAGCTGCACTGCCCGCGCCGCGATGCGGTTGTCGACGGCCAGGAAGGTCAGAAAGGGCAGGGACTCTACCTGCGCGATCCACACCTCCATCGGCATCGTGAAGGCGAGCCGGCCTCGCTCAACAAGCATCGCAACTTCCCAGATGGAGATGGAGGACACGCCAACCGGCTGCCCTCCATCCACCGCCGCATCAAGGAGACGACGCGCCTTCATGGGAATGCGCGAAGGCTCGGACACCCACCATATAAGGGCGTGGGTGTCGAGCAGGATCATTCTGCTGCCTCCCATTCGTCCGCGGCAACTGGCTGGGTTGGCGCGCTGTACTTCACGACGCTCTCGCGCAGCATGGAAACGGCGGCATGCGGCGCTGCCCGATACGGCATCAGGGTCAGCACGGGCGTTCCGCGATCCGTGATGACAATGGGAGTCCCGGTGCGTTCCACCTGACGGAACAACTCCAGGGCTTTTGCCTTGAACTGGGACTTGGACACTGTTGAGCTCATATGACTATGGTCAAGTGACTATTTAATCTAGTCGTTCCACGGCCTTCATACAAGGAGCTGGTGGCACAGAATAAGGGTACGGGAGGCCGGGTTGGAGCGCGACACCGTTTTCGCGCGCGCAGTGTTGTTTCAGCCCGAGACTAGGGGAGCGCCGAGGCCATCGGCGTCGAAGCGCGTGCGAGCCAGTCTGCGTCCGCGGTTTGAACGGCAAGCTGGAAGACATCGGCAAACGCGTGCGCAACGCACTCCCGCACCTCGTGACCGAGGGTCTGTCGTCGCTCCGGACCAGCGAGCAGCTCGTGACCAATGGACGTCATCTGCACATCGGCGATGCCGCAGGGCACCATGAGGTCGAAGTAAGCGAGATCCGTCGTGACGTTGAGCGCAAAGCCGTGCCATGTCACCCAGTCTCTGGCATGCACGCCGATCGACGCCACCTTCCGACCGCCCGTCCACACACCCGTTAATCCTGCTCGTCTTTCCGCTGGAATTCCGAGCGGTACCAGTGCACGAATCAGCGCCTCCTCCACCTGACGCAAGTACCAGTGCAGGTCCTGCTTGTGGCGCTTCAGGTCGACGATCGGATAGCCAACGAGCTGTCCGGGCCCGTGAAAGGTCACGTCGCCACCGCGCTCGACCTCGAAGAGCTCGACACCACGGGTGGCGAGCAACTCGGGTGATGCGAGGAGGTGATGGGCCTTTGACGACCGCCCGAGCGTGACGACGGGCGGATGCTCGACCAGGATCAGCAGATCCTGGTCGATATCCCCACTGATGCGCGCGCGCGCGGCTGCGCGCTGGAGTTCCAACGCGGTCGAGAAGGGCAGCGTGCCCAGGTCGACGACGAGAAGCTGATGCTCAGCCAAGCGGAGACGCATGACTCACGCGTGAATCATCTTTCCAAGCGAGTCGAGCGTTGCCTCGGCGATCGCTTCCGACAGTGTCGGATGCGCGTGGATGGCGAGATCGACTTCGTCCACGGTGAACTCGTTCGTGCGTGCGACCACCAGCTCGTGGATCAACTCCGTGGCGTGCGCGCCCACGATATGCGCGCCGAGAATCTCTCCGTACTTCGCGTCGCGGATGATTTTCACAAAGCCCTCGGTCTCGCCCGACGTACGCGCCCGACCGTTGGCCGAGAAGGGAAACTTCCCGACCTTGTATTCGATCTTCTTGTCCTTGCATTGCTGCTCAGTGAGGCCGACCGACGCCACCTCGGGATGGCAGTACGTGGCACCTGGGACATTCGTGTAGTCCAGCACCTGCGCGTGATGGCCCGCGATCACCTCGGCAACGATGACCCCTTCGCGCTCACCCTTGTGCGCGAGCATCGGTGGTCCCGCCACGTCGCCGATCGCATAGACGCCCTTGAGGCTCGTCTCCATGCGCTCATTGATCTGGATGAACCCGCGATCGGTGAGCTGGATACCACGCTCCTTGAGTCCGATCTCCTCGATATTCGGTGCTCGGCCAGCGGCGACGAGCACGACGTCGGCGGTGAGTTCCTTCTTCGCGCCACTCGACTCGACCGTCATGGAAACGGAGTCCTTCCCGACCTTTACACCGGAAAGCTTTGCGCCGGTGAGGATCTCGATCTTGCGCTTCTTGAAGGCGCGCTCGACTTCCTTCGAGCAGTCGACGTCCTCGACGGGGAGGATGTTCGGCATGACCTCGACGATCGTCACCTGCGAGCCAAACGCACTGAAGACGTCAGCGAACTCGCACCCGACGGCGCCGGCCCCGACAATCACCATGCTCTTCGGCGCTTTCTCGATGAGGAGTGCCTCGTCGGATGAAATGACAGTCGTCTTGTTCAGCTCGAGGCCAATCTGGGGAAGCCCCTTTACGCGTGAGCCGGTGGAGATGACGACAGCCTTCTTCGCGTCGTGCTTCTCCTCCTTTCCGTCTGCTGTCTTCACGGAGACACTCGTCGCGGACAGCATCTTCGCCGTGCCCTTGATCCAGGTGATCTTGTTCTTCTTGAACAGGAACTCGACTCCCTTGGAATTCTGCGTGCTCACGGAGCGCGACCGCTTCATGGCAACGCCGTAGTCGAGCTTCACGTCGCCCGGCGCCACGCCGAACTCCGGCGCCTTCTTCATTTTCTCGGCGTAGCTCGCGGCCTCGAGCAGCGCCTTCGCGGGAATGCATCCCCACAGCACACACGTGCCGCCGAGTCCTTCGCGTTCGACCACGGCGACGGAGAGGCCAAGCTGGGCGCTGCGAATCGCGCCGACATAACCGGCGGGCCCGCCGCCGATGAAGATCACGTCAAAGGAAGCCATATCATGTAGCGGAAAACTGGTCGGAGAGCATTGACGTCCCGCCTAGAGTGCAGCGAGCGTCGTGTGAAACAGGAGAACGCGAAAGAACACAATCAAACCAGCCTGCACGGCGAACAGCACCGCTGCCCGTGCGAGCGACGGAATCGGCGCCGATCCGTAGAAGCGCCGAAGGGCGACCGTCAGGTACCAGAGCATTCCTGCGCCAAGTACCAGGATAACGCCGCGTTCTCCCGTGAGAGGCAGGATAGCAGGGCGCGCCCACGGCAGATGTCGGTAGGAGAGATTGATCAGCGAGAACCAAACCGTCCCCATGGCCGTGAGGTAGAAGACCATGAATGCATAGGAATGCACGGCGAACACGAGATGTTCCACGTATACGCGTCCACTGCGCACATACAGCGCCATCAGTGACAGCGCGAACACGGGGATGGCGACCAGCAACAGGCTCTTCTTCTGGTCCTGAATGGTGTCGTCAAAGCGCTGTTCGAAATGCACCGTGTTGAGAGAGAGCTCGGCCCGCTTCGCCTCGGCGCGCTCGCGCAGGCCATCAGATCCGTACTCTTGGTAGGAATAGCGAAACAGGCCCGTGTACGGCTGAACGAAAAAGAAGGCCACGTTGAGGAGGACGAAGAGCGAGAACGGCCGCATATAGCGTCCGCGCCGGCCGGAGAAATATTCCTTGGTCAGGAGGCCCGGCTTGCTGAGCAACGCCACGACGCTGCGCCAGAGCCGTCCATCCACACTGAGGAATTCGCTTCCGACCTCCAGCGCAACCGCTCGGGCCGAATAGTCCGCGTGCGAGGGTTGGCGCTCACCGCACGCCGCGCAGTAAGCGGCAATCGGGCCCGTTCCACAGTTCGGGCAACGTTCCTCGTCGCCCGACGGCGAGGACGGAGCGGAGTGCGGACCAATGCGCCCGTCATATCGCGACGAGCGCAGGCCGTGCCCGCCGACTCCGCCCGCCTCGGTCACTAGTACACCAGCATCAGCGGATTCTCGACGAGCCGGCGGAGCGTCTGGAGGAATTTCGCGCCGACCGCACCGTCGATGATGCGGTGGTCGCAGCTCATCGTGAGGCGAACGCGCTGCCGCACGACTGGCTCCCCATCGACGACGACCAGCTTCTGCTCACCGGTGCCGATGGCGATGATCGCGGCCTCGGGCGGATTGATGATCGCGGTGAACTGGTCGATGCCGAACATGCCGAGGTTGCTCACGGAGAACGTCGAGCCGGTGAACTCTTCCGGCTTGAGCTTCCGCTCGCGCGCGCGCTTGGCGAGTTCCTTCGCTTCCTTCGAGATCTCGCTCATCCGCTTCGTGTCCGCATCCCAGATGACCGGAACAATGAGCCCATCATCGGTGGCGACGGCCATGCCGAGATGTACGCGATTGTGGTAGCGAATGTGGTCGCCGCCCCAGTGAGCATTCACTTCCGGATGCTGGGACAGCGCGACGGCGATCGCCTTGAGCAGCACGTCGTTCACCGAAACCTTGAAGTCCGCACCGAGATCGGCCATCGCTGCGCGCATCTCCATCACGCGCGTGAGGTCGAGTTCCACGGTGAGGTAGAAGGTCGGAATGGGCCCAATGGACTCGCCGAGTCGCTTCGCGATGATCTTGCGAATCTGCGTGAGCGGAACGTCCTTGAAATCAGTAGGACTGTCTGACAGTCTGACGGTCTGACCGGACTGCGGAGCGCCGGCCGCCGGTTGAGGCGCAGCCGCCGCGGCTTCGATGTCACGCTTGATGATGCGGCCGTTCGGTCCGGAGCCTTGAACAGAACCGAGGTCCAATCCCTTTTCGGTGGCGAGACGTCGCGCGAGCGGTGAGGAGCGCGTCGGGCCGCTCGAGGCTGCGGGCGCGCCGGCTGACGCCGGCGCGGCAGGGGGCGGTGCGGGCGGAGCAGGGGCGTCAGCAGCAACAGCGGGAGCAGCAGCAGCAGCAGCAGGAGCAGGAGGAGCAGCGGGGGCAGCGGGAGCAGCAGGAGCAGCGGGAGCAGCGGCAGCAGCAGGAGCAGCAGCACCCCCGATCAGCGCGTCGATATTTTCGTCCGCGGCGGCAATGACGCCGACCAGCGTGCCGACCGGAACCACATCGCCTTCGTTGATGAGGCGTTTGCGCAACACGCCGTCGCCTCGTGCGACGAGTTCCATGATCGCCTTGTCGGTCTCGACTTCCCCGATGGGATCACCTGTCTTGACCGCGTCGCCTTCGTTCTTGAGCCACTTGACCAGCTTTCCCTCTTCCATGGTGGGGGAAAGCGCTTCCATGAAGACTTTGGTTGCCATGATGTGTGACCCGGGTCAGTCGAGATACATGACTTTGCGAACAGCGGCGATCGTCTTCGGTAGATCCGGCTTGGCAGCCTTCTCGAGACTCTTCGTGTACGGCATCGGGACGTCGGCCTGGTGCACGCGCACGACCGGCGCGTCGAGGTTGTCGAAGCAGTCGCGCTGGATGTAGTCCACGACCTGCGCACCCACACCACACACTTCCCAGCCTTCCTCGAGCACGACGGCGCGGTTCGTCTTGTTCACCGAGGCCGCAATCGCCTCGACGTCCATGGGTCGAATCGTGCGCAGGTCGACGACGTCGATGCGAATGCCTTCCTTCGCGAGCTGGTCGGCTGCCTGCATCGCTACAAGCACCATCTTGCCGTGCGTGATGATCGAGCAGTGATCACCCTCGCGCTTCAGGTCGGCCTTGCCGATCGGGATGGTGTACTCCTCGTCCGGCACTTCGCCCTTCGTGTTGTACAGCATCTCGCCCTCGAGAAAACAGACCGGGTTGTCGTCGCGAATGGCACTCTTGAGCAACCCCTTCGCATCGTAGGGGGTCCCCGGAGCGATCACCTTGAGCCCGGGGATGTGGGCGAGCCACGACTCCCACGCCTGCGAGTGCTGCGCGGACAGCTGCAGCGCCGCCCCGTTCGGTCCACGAAACACGATCGGCATCTTGAACTGGCCGCCGGACATGTAGAGCATCTTGGCCGCGGCATTCACGACCTGGTCGAGTGCGAGCAAGGCGAAGTTCCAGGTCATGAACTCGATGACCGGGCGCAGCCCCACCATCGCGGCGCCGACGCCCACGCCCGCGAAGCCAAGCTCGGTGATCGGCGTATCGACGACGCGCATCTCGCCGAACTCCTGGAGAAATCCCTTGGACACCTTGTACGCGCCCTGATAGACGGCGACTTCCTCACCCATGAGGAAGACGCGATCGTCGCGCTGCATCTCCTCTCGGATCGCGGCACCGAGGGCGTCCCTGTAGGTAATTACTGGCATTCTGATGAACTCGAGAAGGTCTGACGGTCAGACAGTCTGACCGTCGGACAGCGGGTGAAACCGATGTCGGACAGCTGTTGCCTACACACGCTTGTCCCTGGGCGAACGACCTCGATGTGCGGGCCACCGCTGTCAGACTTCAGTGGACCCGCTGTCAGACGAGCGAGCGGCGCAGCCGCGATGCGGGTCGGACAGTCCGACTGTCTGACCCAGGTCATGTGGTCGTGTCCACGTAGACGTCCTCGTACAGTGCTTCCAGCGGCAACTCCGGCGATGCATCCGCAAAGTCCCAGGAATCCTGCACGACCGCCTTGATGTCACTGTCCATCTTCTGCAGTTGTTCTTCCGAGAGCGAGCCGTTCTCCTCCATGTGCTTGCGCAGCAGCGCGATCGGATCGCGCTTCATGTATTCCTCGAGCTCCGCCTTCGTGCGGTACGTACCGCTGGCCGCGTCCGACATCGAATGTCCCATGAAGCGATAGGTGCGGATCTCGAGGAGCGTCGGATGCTGCTCCTTCCTCGCGCGCGCGACGGCTTCCCCGACCGCCTCGCGCACCGCGAACACGTCCTGCCCGTCGCACTGGCGGCGCGCCATGTTGTACGCGGCGCCGCGCTCATAGATGTCGTGAATGGCCGACGCGCGTTCCAGTGACGTGCCCATGCCGTAGCGGTTGTTCTCGATGATGAAGACGCAGGGGAGCTTCCAGAGCGCCGCCATGTTGAGCGCTTCGTGGAAAGCACCGGTGTTCACGACGGACTCGCCCATGAAGCACACGATGCACTGGTCGCCACCGCGATACTTGATCGCAAAGCCGACGCCGGCCGCGAGCGGTACGTGACCGCCAACGATGCCGTGGCCGCCGAGAAAGTTCGTGTTCGCGTCGAACATGTGCATCGAGCCGCCCTTGCCACGCGAACATCCGTCCTGCCGCCCGAAAAGCTCCGCCATGATCGAACGCGGTGTCATCCCGCGCGCGAGTGCCTGACCGTGGTCGCGATAGGTGGTGATCACGTAATCATCGGGGCGCAGCATGCTGAGCGTCCCCGTGCTCACCGCCTCCTGTCCGATGTACAGATGGCAGAAGCCTCCGATCTTGCCCAGGGCGTATGCCTCCGCGACGCGCTCCTCGAAGCGGCGCTGCAGGAGCATGGAGTGCAGCAGCTCCATGTCCCTCGCCGTATCCGAGGACTTTGTTTCACTTTCGAGCTTTCTCTTGGCAGCCATTGGACTCAGGACGATAGGACGATAGGAGGATAGGACGATAGAAGGCCAGGCAGGGACGCTACACCCCAGCCGCTTGCACCTGCTCCCAGGCGTGGTAACTCGATCGAACGAGAGGACCACTCTCCACATGCCGGAAGCCCATTTCCATGCCGGCCACGTAGAACTTGCGGAAATCCTCTGGCGTGACATACCGATCGAGCGCGACGTGGCTGTCCGACGGACGGAGGTACTGGCCCAGCGTGAGGATGTCGACGTCGACCGTGCGGAGATCCTTCATGACCTCGAGGATTTCCTCATTGGTCTCACCCATGCCGAGGATCATGCCGGTCTTCGTCGGGATCTGCGGCGCGATGCGCTTCGCGGTCGTGAAGATGTTCATCACGCGCTCGTAGCGGCCACCGGGGCGACACTTCTTGTAGAGACGCGGCACCGTCTCGGTGTTGTGGTTGTAGATGTCGGGCTCCGCCTCGAGCACGGCGCGAATGGAATCTTCCCTTCCCTGGAAGTCGGGCACGAGCACTTCAACCGACGTCGATGGACTGCGCAGCTTGATCTGCCGGATCGTCTCGGCGAATGCCCACGCGCCGAAATCCGGAAGGTCGTCACGGTCGACGGACGTCAGCACCACGTGCTGGAGGTTCATCGTGGTCGCCGCTTCCGCCACGCGTTCCGGCTCGGCCGGATCAAACTTCGGGGGACGGCCGTGCGCGACAGCGCAATACGCGCAATTCCGCGTGCAGACGTCGCCCAGAATCATGAAGGTGGCGGTGCCGTGCTCCCAGCATTCGCCGACGTTGGGGCAGTGCGCCTCCTCGCAGACCGTATGCAGGTCGAGGTCGCGCATGAGTTGCCGCAGGCGCAGGTAGTTCGGTCCACCTGGGGCCTTCACCTTGAGCCACGAGGGCTTCCGCTCCGGGAGCGAAGGCGCTTGGTGCCGACCCATGATCTGGTACAACGCTTCAGGCATGAGTGGAGTTCGACACTCGGACGGTCGGACGGCCGGAGAGAGCGACTCCCGACGGGCCAACGAACGCGCGGCGCTGCTCTGCCGCAGGGGAAGCAACCGTGATGATGTTGCGTACAATAGCGGCGGGTTGCGGCCGTAGTAAGTGCAGTTTAACCGCTTAAATGCTCATGAACGGTTATTGTTTTGGTCGAATCTCGAGGGGTGAAATTCAGGTGGAATTCCTGGGCGACTGGCGCCGGAAAGGACTGCCCCAAGTGCATCACCCGTCCAAGGTCCGAAAAGGATTCCATTGCGTCCGAATCCGCAGGCGTAGAGGATCCCAGGCTGTCCGGCGTCTTCGCCGAGGATGGGAAACCCATCCGGTGAGAAGGGCCGCAGGCCTCCCCAGTGATCAACGACGCGCGCGTGACGCAATTCAGGAATGAGCGACGTTGCGGCATCGCGAAGCATCGTCCGAGCGCGGTCGGTCGTGCTCGGGTCGAACCCGACCTCCTCGCTTGTGGCGCCGATAAGAAGCGCTTCACCTCGCGGCACGAGGTAGCTGCCGGACCGGTACACCACGTGCCGAACCGGCGCTCGATCGAGTGTCAGGAGTTCGCCCTTCACGGGTCGCACGGGCAGGGCATTCGGCAACCCCGGGATACCGCCCCATGCCCCATTCGCGAGCAGGATACGATCACTTTCCAGGTGCGCACCGTCGGCAAGGGTGCTGCGGGGGCACGTGCCCGAGAGGTTGACGGACGCGATTCGCGAATGGATGACTTCAATGAGTGGATGGCATTGGGCTGCGATCCACAGCGCATCCATGAGTGCGCGGTTGTCCACCCAGCCGTCGCGCGGATGGTGCACCGCGCCCGGGTGTGACGCCAGCGCCGGCTCGAGCTCAGACAGCTCGCGCTGCAGGAGCACTCGCGCATCGGTGGGCGCGCGCGCGCGCAGCTGTTCAAGGTCGATATCAGATTCGGCGAGTTCAAGAACGCCGCTGCGATCCAGACCGATGCTCGACCCCGAGCGTTCGAGCAGGCGGGCAAGAAAGTCAGGGTAGAGATCTCGCGCGGCAAAGGCGACCTCCCGCATCGAGGAAGGCAGGCCATCGAGCGATGGCGCGAGCATCCCGGCGGACGCGCGTGAAGCGGCGCCGGAGCGTGCGTCATCGGCGACGATGACTCGGAGCTGTCGATCCGCCGCCGCGAGTGCCGCGCAGAGGCCGATGATCCCGCCACCAACGACGAGGACGTCAGGTGCTCGACTCACCGGTCAGACGTCCGAGCGCAAATCCTTGCGCGGGCAGCATCGGAAGGCCAGACTCCCGCGCACACCGGCGGGCGATCCAGGAGTTGTGTGCTGGTGAAACCCCGAGAACGCGCTGCTCGTACTGAAGGACGACTCGTCCAGGAGACTACCTTGCTCGCCACCATCTTCATGATCGGCCTGTTCGCGCTTGCGGGATTGTTCCTGTTCAAGCTTGTCTTCGGCCTCGGCTTCGGCCTGCTCGGCTGGTTGATCAGCTTCGCGATCAAGGCATTGATCTTCGGCGCGATCATCTACCTCGTGATCCGTATCCTGAGCCCTGATACGGCGCGACGGCTGCGGGAAAAGTTCTCGGGTTCCTCGTACTGATGGCCCGCCGCGCGCTTCGCGCGCGGCTCTTCAGGTGAGGGCGCGCGAACGCGCTTCGCGCGTCGCTATTCAGGCTCGTTCATTTTGCCGTTCGTTGCGCGTGGCGGAAAAGCAGCGCGCGCATCGCGGATGCTTGTCCTCTTCAACGGCCAGCCGCAAGTGCCTCCAACACTGCCCACACCAGCAACGGCACCATGATCTCGTGGTGCCCCGTGATCTCGTAGCCCTTCCCGTTCTTCGCTGTCGGACGCTGAACCACATTCGCCCGCGGGCGGTAATGCCGCTGCATGTCGAGGTCGACGGTCGTGAAGTTCTGTGGGAGACCGGCGCCCAGGTTCCGCGCGATCGTCAGTGCCTTGAGGAACACCTCGGGCATGATTACGGCGCTGCCGAGGTTGAGCACTACTCCACCGTCGTCGATGTCGACGAGCGAGCTGGCGAGCCTCCGGAAATCACGATGGCTTGTGTCGCCGATGGCGGCGCCGCTCGCGGCGGGGTGCTGATGGATGATCTCGGCGCCGATGGCCGCGTGCACCGTCAGTGGCACGCCGAGCCGGTGCGCCGAGAGCAGCAGTGACAAGTCCGGATTCGCGAGCGACGCAGTTCCGTCGAGCGTAACGCCGAGGGCCTCGCCCATCCCCTGAGCGTCGCGCATGCCGCGGATGAACGCCTCATTCATTTCCCGGCCGGTTTCCTCCGCCATGCCGAACGTCCCGTCCAGGAGGCCCGCGGCGACGTCCTCCGACGTCGCGCCGAAGCGGGCGATCTCGTAGTCATGAATGGCGGCGGCACCGTTCATCGCGACGTGTGTCACGATGCCGCGGCGCATCAACTCGATGAGCACTGGGGCGAGGCCGGTCTTTACGATGTGTCCGCCGAGCATGACGACGACACCGCGCTTGCGGCGAGCCGCCACGGCTATGGCGTCGACCACCGCGCGGAAGTCTCGGGCGACCAGGACATCGGGCAGCGCACTCAGGAACGCGGCGAATGACCGGTCGCTGGCAGGGGGATGCGCGAAGTCGCCAGCGCTCACCTTGTTCGGACGGACCGCGACCTGAATGGTGCGGACCGACGCGAGATTCGCTTCGGTGTAGGGGCCGGGCGTGACTACGGCGTCTGGACGGTCGCTGCCGCGGGAGCTGGACGGTACGATGTGAGATACAGGTTGATGGATCCGAACGAGAGACCCGACTTCATCTGGAGCATGATGCGATTCTTGTCGTCCGAAAGCCAGATCTCCGCGTGGCCATTCTCCGAGAAGATGCCCGATGTCTTGATGATCGGCTGAATCACGATTGCGCCGAACCGGCCGGCTGGCACATCGATCGTGTCCTTGCGGACGACCTTGATGGTGACCGGATTGCGCTCCGGCATGAAGTATCGTTCGAACGTGTACGTCTGCCCGACCGTGAGCGGAATGGTGCGGACGAAGTACAGGAACGAACCGTCGTCGAGCGGACTGCGCACGCTCGCGCGCGCAGTGTCGTTGCCCAGTGTGTACTCCGCGCGCTCAGGATAGATCTCGTACGTGTGCTCGACGTCGCGCCGACCCTCGTTCTGGTCTTTCTTGAAGCGCAGCGAGTTGAACGTGCGCCGGTCGATCCAGCTCTCGAAGACGTCGTCCACGCTGTAGAGGAATCGAATACCTCCGTGCGCCTGATAGACCGTGTGCCAGGCGTCGTGACCGCGCACGTCTTCCACGTTGGCAACTTCCATCGACGCAACGCCGACCTTGAGCTTTCCAAACTTCAGGTCGTACTCGAGACGCTCGCCGACGCCAAAAGGGACGTGCGTTCGCTCACCGTCCTGCGCCCGAACGGGCGCGACGAGCAGGATGGCAAAAGCGGCCGTGCGCTGAAGTACGAGTCGCAGCGAGACTCTCATGCGCTCCGGGCGCGCACGCTCCGGCCGCGCGCGCCGCGCGCAAACCGCAGCAGGCTCATGGCGTCGCTCCAGGCACGCACCCGCGTCTCGCGGGCGCGCACGTCATAGCGCGGCGCCAACTCCACGGTGTCGATACGACGCGCATGCGGCGCAGCGCGGAGGAGCATGTCGACATTGGCACTCCATCCTTCACCCACCAGCAGCGGGTGGTCGCCGTGCTCCTTGATGAGGTCGCGGATGACGGAGACGCGGAGGAGTCGCAGGGAGCCAAATGGATCGCGTACCCCAGCGACGGAAACGAAAGGACGAACGACCCATGGAGCCATCTTGCGAAGCGTGCGCACGGGCTGCGGCACACTCATGGCGTCCGCCGGACGCTCAGCGACGACGATGTCCGCGCCGCCGTCGAAACGCTTGATGAGCTCCGGAAGGTTTTCGGGCTGGTCCGTAAAGTCGGCCTGCAGGATGATTATTGCATCCCGACGCGGGTAGCGCGTGCGGCGGGACGCCTCTCGGCACAGTGCGTCGACGGCGACCGCAAAGCCGCGCCGCTCGCCACCCAGTACCGTAAGGGGCATCACCTTGTGGTACGGCTCGAGGGTGTCCCTCGTGGCATCCGTGCTTCCGTCGTCATAGACGAGCACCTCGTACTCGCGCGGCTGCTCCAGGAACACCTTGCGAAGGCGCCAGAGCAACAGCCCGAGCGTGGGAGCTTCGTTGTAGGACGGAATGCAGAAGTAGAGCACAGTTTCCTCAGGTGTTGCGAATCGACGGCGAACCATCGAAAGGTAGGCGATGCCGCGCCGAGCTCGCCACCCTGGACGAAGGTTTCAAGGCGGGAAGGTGATACACCCGAGCTTGTGTGTCGTTTCGAAGTGCCGCGCTTGCCTGCGAATCGCACGAGCGATAGCCTTCGCCGCCACGCCATGCCGCACTGCCTTCATGCCTGCTCCGGGGAGCTCTCTATGCGTCGTTGGAGCATGGTCGCGGCTGTGGCGCTCGCCGCGTGCTCGACGCCGAGAACGGTGCCGACCGCCGAACCCGCAGTGGACGCGGGCGGCGAGATCACGGCGAACCAGCTCCGTCGAGACCTGTCCGCCCTTGCCGCGGACTCCATGCGGGGACGCGAAACGGGAACGGCGGACGCGGATCGTGCAGCGCGGTATCTCGCAACCCGTCTGGAGCAATTGGGGCTTGAACCTGCCGGCGACAGCATGTTCGTGCAGCGCGTGCCGTTGCAGCGCGAGTCGATTGCGCGGACGTCGCGGATCGTCGTGAACGAGTCAGGCCGCTTCACGGAGCTTCGGATTGGTGCCGACGTAATTCCCGTCGTGAATCTCGGGCCGGGCATTTCCCCCGCGAAGAGTCGTGCGACGGGTCAACTCGTGTTCGCAGGCTACGGGATGCGGATGAAGGGCTCACGTCGTGATGACCTTGCGGACCTCGACCTGGAAGGAAAGGTCGTGGTCGTGATCAATGGGGCGCCTCAGGGTACGGACAGCGCGACGCGGTTGGTGATGGAGTCAGAAGCGGCCATCAGCGAGCGACTTTCCCTCATCCTTCCGCGCCGTCCTGCCGCCGTGGTCATCCTGCTGACCGGAGGCGGCGCGACAGCGTTCGCGACGACGGCAGCGCAACTTCGCGGAGTGGTGACTGCGCGCTCCAGCGCGAGGGAGATACCGGAGGTCGACCGACCGCTGCCCATGATCCTCCTCGGCTCACCACGCGCGGGATCGCCGCTGCTCCCGGCAAACTGGCCGGCAGACGATCTCCCGCAGGTCCTCGAGGGCCGCGCCTTCTCGGCGCGCATCGACGAGGAGCGGACTCTGTTCACCGCATTCAACGTGATCGGGGTGATTCGGGGAAGCGATCCCCTCCTGAGTCGCACGTATGTCGCTTATGGGGCGCACTACGATCACATCGGAATCGTGGCGCCTGTCGCCGGCGATTCCGTCGCCAATGGTGCTGACGACGACGGCTCAGGCGTCGTGTCCCTCCTCGCCATTGCGAGGGCGATGCAGCGGTCGCCGGTGCGCCCGAAGCGGTCGACGCTCTTTGTCTGGCACGTGGGGGAGGAAAAGGGGTTGTTGGGCTCCGCGTACTTCGTCCAGCATCCGACCGTTCCGATCGACTCGATCGTGGCGCAGCTCAACGCCGACATGGTAGGCCGAAACGCCGCCTCACTGCTCTACACCGTTGGTCCGCGCGCTGCACCGAACAACCAGAGCCGGCGTCTTGGCGCGATCGTCGACAGCGTGAATGCGACGCAACCGGTGCCGTTCCTGATCAATCGCGATTGGGATTCGGCGACGCACCCCGAGCACATCTACGAGCGCAGCGACCACTTCAACTACGCGCGGAAGGGGATTCCCATCGTCTTCTTCACCACGGGCCTGCACGATGACTACCACACGCCGAGCGACGAGGCCTCGAAGATCGATTACGAAAAGATGACCCGTGTGGCGCGCCTGATGCGCGATGTCGGCTGCGCTGTAGCGAACGACGCGACGCGACCCCGCTGAGGGCGCCGAACGAAAGGACTGCTACGCTTCCGAGCAACCGGCAACGGTACGACGGGAAGCGGGTCGCCGCGGACGCGGTCGCAGGATTCCATGGGCGTATCAACACCCGTCAGGCGGGCGCTCTGCCCCCGCCGCGCGCGCGAACGACGTGAACAGCTGGCGGTCCCAGCTCTCGGGCGATCCGGTCAACTCCTCAGGGTGCCACTGGACGCCGAGCATCCACCAGTCATCCGCGACCCATTCGACGCCCTCGATGACGCCGTCCGCCGCGCGCGCAACGACCGCCAGGCCCGGCGCCACCGATGCGACTGCTTGATGATGGAAGGAATTGACGTCGAGGGAGGTCGCGCCCAGGGCATGGGAGAGCGCGGAGCTCGTCTGCACGCTGACGGGATGCACGCGCCGGTCGCGAGTTGCTGCGCTGTCGTGATCGAGCGCGCCCGCCCATTCCGACGGGAGGTCCTGCACGAGAGTGCCGCCCAGTGCCACGTTGGCCACCTGAATGCCGCGACAGATCGCGAGCGTTGGCAGTTTCCGGGCGCGAGCGGCCAGCACCAGCGCGATCTCGAATTCGTCCCGGCCGGCGTGGATGTCGCCGAGCGACGGATGCGGGGGGGCGCCGTAGTGTGAGGGATCCACGTCCTCACCGCCGGTGAGCACCAGGCCGCACATGCCGTCGAGCATCGCCTCCGCGTCGACGCCGCGCATGACCGGCAGGATGTAGGGCCTCAGCCCGACCGAAGCCAGGGAACCGGTGTACGAGGCATTGGCGCGGACGCGTACGACTCCGCGGATCAGTTCTGTCGTGGCGGTAACGGCGACGGCGGGTCGAGTCTGCACGGGGCGGGTTGCGAGGGCAAGAGCGGCGCCTGTATCCTAAGCGTTCGGTACGACCCTCTCCAGCGTCACCGCCGCCAATCACCTCCGCCGGTATTCGGAGACACGCATGTTCGAGTCGTTCCGACAGTCGCTCAACGACCTCCTCGATCGCGCTACCCCGCCCGAGGAACGGCGTGCCGTGCTGACGCGGATGAAGCAGACGCTCGTTCAGGCGCGCATGGGCCTCGACGATCTTCGCGGCGGGGTCGCGACCACGCGACAGCGCCTCGACGTCGAAACGCGCGAGCTCGACACGATGCGACGACGGAAGGGGGCAGCGGCCGCCATCAACGACTCCGAGACTGTGGCGCTGTCGGAGAAGTACGAGACGCTGCATGCCGAGCGCGCCGAGGTGCTGCGCAAGAAGCTCGATGCGCAGGAGGCGGAGTTCGGGATGGTCGAGCGTGAGGTCGGGGAAATGACCGCCGAGCTCAAGACGGCAATGCTTGTTGGTGCCGGTGGGGCTTCCAGCGCGATTGCCGACGATGCCAACGCCGAGGCCGACGCGATCCTCGATGACGGCAAGGGCGTAGCCGATGAGATCGATGCGATCAGCCGCGCGGGCCGCCGGAGCGCGCGCGAGTTGGAGGCGGAGCAGAAGCTCGCCGAGCTGAAACGACGCATGGGCAAGTAGCGCCCGGTGAAGAAGCGACTGCTGCCGCGAGCAATGCTGCTCGCGGTCTTCCCGCTTGCGCGGCTCCACGCGCAGTCCGACCTGCCCACGCGCCCTCTGCTGGCGCCGTCCGGGAGGCCAACGGCTGACTGCATCGGCCAGCGCATTGACGACATCGTCATCTACGCGGAGGCGCCATCCGTGGCGAACCTGCAACGCGTGCCCGTGGTGGCGAGGCTGGCGCGGAAGTTCCACGCGACGACGAAGACGGAGCTCATCAAGAACTTCCTGCTCCTTCGGGAAGGCGAGCCGTGCGTCGAGCTTCGTCGCGCGGAGTCGGCGCGTATCCTGCGCGCACAGCCCTTCATCGCGGATGCGGACGTCTTCGTTATCTCCAACAATCGCGGTGGTGTGGACCTCGAGGTACACACGAGCGACGAGCTCTCGATCATCATCGGCGGTGGAGTCCGGGCGAAGTCACCGGTGGTGTCGTTTCTGCTCCTTGGCAACGCCAATCTCGGTGGGGAAGGGGTGTTCATGTCGGGGGCATGGCGCGATGGCGATGGCCTGCGTGACGCGTTCACGTTTCGCGGCATCGACAACCAGTTCCTCGGTCGCGCGTGGGTGCTGGCGGTGTCGGGCGAGCGCGCGATTCTCGGCGGCTCGTGGCGCGTCGAGGGCACGCAGCCGTTCCTCACCGATCTCCAGCGCGTGGCCTGGCGCGCTCTTGGCGGCGCCGAGCTGCGCTACTTCGAGCTGCGACAGCCGAACGGCGACACGCCCACGCTGCCAAGCGAGCGGCGGTATTTCGATCTCGGCGGCATCGTGCGGGTGGGTCCGCCTGGCCGCCTCGGCATACTCGGCGCGTCGATCACGGGAGAGGACGAATCGACGGGCGACCGGTTGCTGCTGCCAGGCGGGGGGCTGCTGCTGGACATCGGGCCGAGTCCGCGGCGCTATCCGTCGCACCACATCTCGCGGGCGAATCTCCTCGGCGGATTTCGTCGGATCAAATTTGCCCGTCTGAAGGGACTCGACGCGCTGACCTCGACGCAGGACGTCCCACTCGGCTTCCAGCTCGGCATGCAGCTCGGGCGCAGCGTGGAGTTCCTGGGGGCGCGGGAAGCGGACATCTTCGCCGCGAGCGACCTCTACATCGGCGCGCATTCCGGCATTGCGACACTGCGCATCCAAGCGCGCGGCGAAGGCCGGCGTGAGGCAGGCGCGCCGTGGGACGGCGTCCTGACAACCGGAAGAATCACACACTATCTCAAGTTCTCCGACTGGCATCTCAACCAGACGATCGTCGAGTGGAGTGCGGGCTATCGGCAACGGACGCCCTTCCAGCTGCTGATTGGCGTTCCGGAGGGCGGAGTGCGGGGCTACGAGGAATCCACGCTCGCCGGGGGACAGCGAGTGGTTGGCCGGTTCGAGGAGCGCTACGTCCTGGGACCAGTGTTCAAGGCCGCCGACGCCGGCATGGCGATCTTTGCCGACGCGGGGAAGCAGTGGGCGGGCGATGTCCCCTTCGGCGTGAACTCGGGCGTGAAGACATCCGTCGGCTTCAGCGTACTGGCGACGGTCCCGGCGAAATCGGCGCGTCTCTGGCGCGCCGATTTCGCGTTTCCGCTCAATGGCGAAGCCGGCAGGCGCTGGACCATCAAGATCACCAACCTGGATCGCACGCGGTTCTCGTTTCGAGAAGCGCGCGACGTGGAGGTTGGTCGCGAGCTGACGGTGCCGTCGTCGATCTTTGCCTGGCCGTGAAGAACAAGGAGGATAGGAAGATAGGAGGATAGGACTGCGTACTCCTCATCCGATCGTCCTATCATCCTGTCGTCTTTTCCCGCATCATCTTCCTGATTGGTACCACCATCAACGCCAACAGAGCGGCGGCGATAAAGAGGGAGAACGCGGTGCGTTGGAAGAGCATCGGCATTTGCTCCAGCTTCTCGGGATCCACCCCGCCACCGACAATGCCCGCGATGAGGTTGCCGAGCGCGGATGCCGTGAACCACACGCCCATGACCTGACCAACCAATCGGCGTGGCGCGAGCTTCGTCATCGAGCTGAGGCCGACGGGGCTGAGTGCGAGCTCACCGATTACCTGGAAGAAATAGCTCGCGACCAGCCAGAGCAGCGACACCTTCACCGCAGCGCCACCGGCGATCACCCGATTCGATGCGGTGACCATGAGCAAGAAGCCGACGCCGGCGCAGGCGAGTGCGAATGAAAACTTCGCGGGACTCGAGAAGTCCTTGCCGCGCTTGCCGAATACCAACCAGACGCCCGCCATGACTGGCGCGAAGATGATCACGAACAAGGGCGAGATCGACTGGAACCACGAGGTCGGCACCTCGAACCCGCCAATCGTCCGATCGGTGAAGTCGCGCGCGAAGAGGTTCAATGACGTGGGTGCCTGCTCGTACGCCGACCAGAAGACCACGGCAAATACGAACAGCACGAAGATGACCGCCATCCGCTTCTTCTCGTCCGTCGTCAGTCCGCCGAGGAAGAAGATGTACCCGAAGTACAGCACGACCATCGTCAGAATGATGGTCTTCATCATCTGCGCCATGGCGATCGGGTTGAACGTGTAGACGCCGGCCATGCCAAGTGCGATCACGATCAACGCGAGCACGCCGAAGCCGATCGTGATGCTGCGGACGCGCATCTGTTGCGCCGGCGTACCGCTCGCCTGCGTGCCGAAGGAACCGAGCGTACCCACAGCCCGCGCACGGAAGGTGAGCAGGCCGATCAGCATGCCGACGCCCGCCGCGCCGAATCCCCAGTGCCACCCGACCTTCTCCCCGAGCGTCCCCGTGATGAACGGGGCGATGAATGCGCCCGCGTTGATGCCCACGTAGAAAATCGAGAAGCCCGCGTCGCGCCGTGCACCGCCTTCCGGATACAAGTCGCCAACGACGGCCGACACGTTGGGCTTGAGCAGCCCGGTACCCATGACGATGAAGATCAGGCCGAGAAAGAAGACGGAGTGTGCGAAAAGCGCCGAGAGTGCGATGCAGAGGTGGCCGATCGCGATCAGCACGCCGCCCCACCAGATGGCGCGCCTGAGCCCGAGCCAGCCGTCCGCAATCCAACCTCCGGGCAGCGAGGCCAGATAGACACTCGCCGCATAGAGGCCGAGGATGGCGGACGCCGTCGCGCGATCGAACCCGAAGCCGCCCCGGGTGATCGCCGCCGTCATGAACAGGACGAGGAGTGCACGGAGTCCGTAGAACGAGAACCGCTCCCACATCTCCGTGAAGAACAGCGTGGCCAGACCGCGCGGCTGCCCGAAGAAGCTGCGGTCGTTCACGATGTTCAGGTTCTCTGGTGGCTCGTCGTGCACCAGCGTTCCAGCCTGGGGCTGGTCAAAAATGGACTTGTCAGTCATCGCGTACGGGTGCCTGGCGCGGGAGGATGTTCAGCGCGCGGACGTGGTGTCCACGCTGCGATGCAGGGCGGAGCGGGGCAGGAAGAAGTCAGGGGGCATGGTGCCACCCGCAGCCTTCTGGGTTTCCCAGGATACGGTAGTGGGCGGCTGCTTGATGCACGCGGCCCAGTGTCCCGGAGCTTTTTCCTCGAGCGGCGGCACGATCGCCGCACACGCCGCATCCCGGGCCGGGTGCTGGCAGCGGGGATGGAAGACACAACCAGACGGTGGATTTGCCGGGGAGGGAACGTCGCCGGTGAGCAGGATGCGCTCACGCTTCACGCCAGGATCCGGAGCAGGCACGGCGGACAGCAGCGCCTGTGTGTATGGCATGATGGGCATGCCATACAGGTCGTCGACCCCCGCCATCTCGACGATGTGCCCGAGGTACATCACGGCCACGCGATCGGCGATGTGCTCGACCACCGACAGGTCATGCGCAATGAAGAGGTAGGCGAGTCCGCGATCGCGCTGGAGGTCCTGGAGCAGGTTCACCACCTGCGCCTGCACGCTCACGTCGAGCGCGCTCACCGGCTCGTCGCAGACGATGAACGTGGGCTCGACCGACAGTGCGCGCGCGATACCGACGCGCTGGCGCTGACCGCCGGAGAACTCGTGCGGATAGCGGCTCGCGTACTCGGGCCGCAGCCCGACTTCCTCGAGCAACTGCTTGACACGAGCATCCGCGGCCGCGCCCTCGGCGAGCTTGTGGATCGTCAGGCCTTCACGGACGATCGCGCCGATGGACATGCGCGGATTGAGCGACGAAAACGGATCCTGGAAGACGATCTGCATCTTGCGACGAAGTCGGCGCAGGTCGCCGGCGCCGAGTGCCAGCACATCGTTTCCGTCGAAGTGCACGGAGCCGGACGTCGGCTCGATGAGGCGAAGTACCGCGCGCCCGGTGGTGGACTTGCCGCAGCCCGATTCGCCGACGAGGGCAAGTGTCTCACCAGCGGCGACATCGAACGAGACACCGTCGACGGCACGCACCTGGCCACTCACCCGACCGAAGACGCCGCGCTTGATGGGGAAGTGCTTCGTGAGGTCCCGTACGGAGAGGAGCGTCACGAGGGAACTCCCGTTTGCGCGGCGATTGGCAGGTGCGGGTGCGCGCGTCGCTCGGGCTCGATCGCGAGATGGCAGCGCGAGGTGTGCCCTTCTCCGATCTGGTAGAGCGGCGGATGCTCGCCCTCGCAACGCTCCCACGCGTACATGCAGCGTTCGCGAAAGCGACAGCCAGTGGGCCACGCGGTGGGTGGCGGAACCGTACCGGGAATGGTGGCGAGTCGTTCCTCGGTGCCCCCAACCTTCGGCATGGCACCGAGCAGCCCCTCGGTATACGGGTGGTGTGCGTGGGCGAACAAGTCGGCGGTCCCAGCTTCCTCCACCACTTCACCAGCGTACATCACGACAACGCGCGTGCAGTTCTCGGCAACGACGCCGAAATCGTGCGTGATGAGAAGAATCGACGTGCCGAGGCGCTTCGTGAGGTCGGCGAGCAGCTCGAGGATCTGTGCCTGGATGGTGACGTCGAGCGCCGTGGTGGGCTCGTCGGCAATGATGAGCGCTGGATTCATGACGAGCGCCATCGCGATGACGACACGCTGGCGCATGCCGCCGGAGAGCTGGTGCGGATATTCGTGCGCACGCTGCTCGGGTGCGGGGATCCCCACGAGCTGCAGCATCTCGACGGCCTTCTGCCACGCCTCCTTCTTCGAGCTGCCCGCGTGGATGCGCGCCACTTCGGCGATCTGGTCGCCAACCGTGAACACGGGATTCAACGCTGTCATCGGCTCCTGAAAGACCATCGCGATCCGATTCCCGCGCACATGCTGGATGTCGCGGTCGGAAAGCGTGAGGAGGTCCTTCCCCTCGAAGCGGATCGTGCTGCCCGCCTCGATGCGGCCTGGCGCACGAATGAGCCGCAGGATGGAGAGTGCGGTGACGCTCTTGCCGCATCCGCTCTCCCCGACGACCCCGAGCGTTTCGCCGCGGTCCACGTGGAGGCTCACGCCGTCCACCGACCGCGCGACGCCGTTGTCGGTGTAAAAGGAGGTGTGCAGGTTGTCGATCTCGAGGAGCGGTTCCGTCATGCGCTATGCGAAAGGGGCATCATCATGCATGGTGTGAAGCTGCCGGGGGTCGAGCGCATCACGCAAGGCGTCGCCCAGCGCGTTGAAGGCAAAAACGGTGATGAGGATCGCCAGGCCGGGAAACAATGTCAGCCACCACGCGTCGGAGACGCGAGCAGCCCCTTCCTCGATGATGTTGCCCCAGCTCGGCGTGGGAGGACGCACGCCGATGCCGAGATACGACAGGCCTGCTTCGAGGAGAATGATATTGCCGACGGCGAGCGTGCCGGTCACGATGGCCGGTCCCAGCGCGTTCGGCAGCACGTGGCGCAGGAGGATCCGCCACGCGGGCATCCCCAGGGCTCGGGCAGCGATAACATAGTCCGCGCCGCGCACCGCGAGCGTCTCGGCACGAACAATCCGGCTGACCCCGAACCAGCCCACACCAGCGAGCAGGAGTGTAAGGGCGACAACGCTGATGTGCTCCCAGAATGCCATCACGAGGACGAGGAGGAGCACCGCGGGTATCGAGAGGGCGGCGTCCACGAACCGCATGATGAGGGCATCAATCGCGCCGCCAGCGTAGCCTGCAACGGCGCCGACGCACGTCCCGAATATCATCGACACAGACACCGCGATAACCGCCACGCTCAGCGACACGCGCGTCCCGTACAGCACGCGCGAGAGCACATCGCGGCTGAACGGGTCGGTACCGAAGGGATGCGCCAGCGATGGCGGCTGGGTCTGGAGATGTGCGATGTCGAGTTGCGCGCTCGGGTCGTAGGGAGCCAGCAACGGCGCGCAGACGCCGGCGAGCATGACCACGAGCAGCACCGCCAGGGCGACGCGGACTCGCAGGTCGCCACGCAATCGATGCGGCAGCGCCGCTCCGCGTGGGTTCGTGATGCGCACGTCAGCCAAGCCGCACGCGTGGATCCGCAGCCGCCACGGCGAGGTCGGCGACGAGGGCACAAACGGCAACGAGCACGCTCATCACCATCACCCCGGACGTGACGAGCGGATAATCGCGTGCCGCGATGGCATCAACGACGACCAGGCCCATTCCGGGCCACGAAAAGACCTTCTCGACGAAGATGGCTCCCGTGGCGAATGCGGGGACCGCCAACCCGAACAAGGTGATCGTCGGAAGCAGCGCGTTGCGGAACGCGTGACGACGCACCGCGCGCTTCCAACTCAGCCCCTTGGCGAGCGCGGTGCGCATCCAGTCACTCGGCAACACGGTCATCAACGAGTTCCGCTGGTAGCGCGCAACGCCTGCCGCGGTAAGCAACGCCAGAGTGACCACCGGCAACACGATGTGCCTGATCCGGTCGAGCACGCGGCCGCCGGGCGAGAGATAGTCGTACAGGACCGGATCCTTCATCCCCCCGGCGGGGAAGAGCGGAATGCGATACGCGAACACGATCAGGATGACGAGCGCCAGCCAGAAGTCGGGCACGGAATAGAGAACGAGCAGCGTGCGGCCGAGCCACCGATCGCGCGCGCTGCCCGGCCGCTCCGCCTGGAGCAGCCCCACCCCGATGCCGATCGCGAAGCTCAGCGCCAGGCCAATGCCCGAGAGCAGCAGCGTGTTCGGGATGGCGTCACCGAACACGTCGCGAACGGGCCGATGGTGAGAGAAGGAGTAGCCCAGATCCCCGCGCAGGGTGTTGCCTACCCAGCGGGCATACTGCTCGGTCACGGGACGGTCGAGCCCGTAGGCGACGCGCCACTGGTCGCGCACCGACTCCGGGATATTGGGGCGCGCAAGCGCCACGGCGATGGGATCGCCGGGTGCGAGATGCACCAACACGAACGCGAACGTCGTGACGAATAGCACGACGCCGAGCGACTGCAGCAGCCGTGCGGCCAGATACCGCCGCACGAACTATGGGGTGGGCCGAAGACCGATCTTGTCCCTTGCGCTGCGCTCGCCCGCCGGGATCCACCAATCGGCCAGTCCCGACCAGTAGCCATCAGCGCGAAACGGGGTCGTGTGTACCCGCTTCGACAGTCCCATCATGGTGGGAGTCTCAAAGAGCCAGATGGCCGGGGCGTCCTCGATGATCGTCTCGAAGGCTCGCCGCGCGTAGGCTTTCGTGCGCGCAGGATCGAACGTCGCCGTCGCGCTGTCGAGCATCGCGTCCACCAGGGAATTGGAATACGCCCCAAAGTTCCCGCCGTCCTTGGCGATGCCGGACGTCGACCAACTCTGCTTGTAACCGGACACACCTGGGTCGGGGGCGTAGTTTCCCAGCTGAGCGTCGAACGTGTGCCCCGACAGCTTCGACATGTAGGACGCGAAGTCAGTGGCGTCGATCGTGGCCGCGGCGCCCACGCGGCGAAACGCATCCTGCAGCAGGGTCGCGTACTGCTTGCGAGAGGCGCTGGAGACGGGAAAGCTGATCGCAAATTCGAGCCGACGTCCGTTTTTCACGCGAATTCCGTCCGGGCCCGGTGTCCAACCCGCCGAATCGAGCAGTGCCTTCGCCTTCGTCGTGTCGTACCCGATCTGCGGAAGCGTGGTGTCCGCCACCGGCGACGCGTGCGGGAACGGGCCATAGAGCGGCTGCCCAACGGTGTCGAACGCATTCTTGAGCATCGCGCGACGATCGGTGGCCATCGTCAGTGCGCGGCGAACCGCGCGCTCCCCGAACACCGGGTGTGGCATGCCGGGCACCTTGGGATCCCTCATGTTCATCCCGAAGGTGGTGTACTGAAGCGTCGGGTACTTCTGCACGCGACGCGCGGTGTCACCGGTGAACCGGGAAAGAAGCTCGGGCCGAATGTTTTCGAAGAGATCCGCGTCTCCCGCGAAGAAGCGCGTGACCGCACCATTGAAGTCCGGCGCAATGGAGAAGATCACGCGATCGAGCTTCGCCCGCCCGCGGTAGTTGGCGGTGTCAGCGATCAACTCGAGCTTCGAGCCCGCGTCCCACTTCGCGAGGCGGAAGCGACCCGAACCGATTCCGCGGCGGCCTACCTCGGAGTCCTTGAGCTTGGCGGCCGGTGTATTACCGAGGATGTGCTCGGGCAGGATGGCGACCTGATAGACGAGGTCGTAGAACTGCTCCGGCGTGTGCCGCTTGAAGAACGCGACGGCCGTAAGCGAGTCGCGCACCGACACCGAATCGATGTTCGTGATCAGCGGCGTGGCGGGCGAGCCGAGCGTGGGATCCTTGATGAGGTTCACGCTGTAGCGGACGTCGCTGGCTCGCACCGGAACCCCGTCGTGCCACTTCGCATGCGGATTCAGGTGAAACGCGATCGACAGCGAGTCCGGCGCCCACTCCCAACGCTCGGCGAGCTGCGGCTTGAAGCCCTTGTCGCCGACCGTGTTCAGGTTGTCGCTGATATCGGCCAAGCGGTCGTACAACAGGTCACTCGCCTGGCGATCGGTGATGCTCCCGATGAGCGGAGGCAAGAGGGTTCCGGCGTCGGAAGGCGTGGAGATCACCAGCGTTCCGCCGATGTCCGCCGGTCCGGCCGAGGGAGCCTTCTCGGTGCCTTTGCAGCCGAGTGCGACCAGGCACGCGATCGATAAGCCGGCGGCGAGGTGCGCCTGTGGTGCCGAAAGACGGGGGAAACGATGCATTTGCCTTCGCAGGGGGAGGGGCCAGCGTGAACGATTAAACCACCGGTCGCGAGCGGTCAATTGCAGGACTGTTGCCGGACGGTCACGTCACCCCGCGAAATGACTCGCCGGGCCGTCAGTTCGCCAGCCAAATCGCTATAATCAAGAGACGCGCGGAACGCCCCAGTTGACCCGCGCATTTATCCGGTACCACAGACTTTCCGACGATTCAGCGACGCGACTGCGCGTCTGAGGCCCATGACAACAACAACGACTCGCCCCGTGACGCTCTCCAGCGCCGATTCCTTCGTGCCGCGGCACGTGGGACCGAGCGCCGCAGACGTTGCGGCCATGCTCGACACGCTAGGCTACCCGAGCCTCGACGCCCTCATCGATGCCACCATTCCGGAGGCAATCCGCTTCCGTAAACCGCTCGCGATCCACGGGGGGCGCAGTGAGCACGAGGCGCTCGCCGCACTGCGCGCAATCGCGGTGAAGAACCGGATTTTCCGTTCGTACCTCGGCTATGGGTACCACGACACACTGGTGCCGCCCGTCATCCAGCGAAATATCCTCGAGAATCCCGGCTGGTACACGGCGTACACGCCGTATCAGGCCGAGATTGCTCAGGGACGCCTGGAGGCGCTGCTCAATTTCCAGACGATGGTCATCGATCTCACCGGACTCGAGATCGCGAATGCCTCGCTGCTGGACGAAGGGACGGCGGCCGCCGAGGCCATGTTCATGGCGTATCAATCGAAGGGCAGCGACAGCAGGAACACGTTCTTCGTCGACGCGCGGTGCCATCCGCAGACGATCGACGTGGTGCAGACACGGGCGCATGCGCGCGGCCTCGACACCCGGGTCGGCGACGCGGGTGCGGTTGCGCTTGGCGACGACGTGTTTGGCGTGCTGCTGCAGTACCCAACCACTGACGGTGCGGTGCTCGACTACCGCGATACCTGCGCGAAGGCGCATGCGGCCGGCGCGCTCGTGGTCGTCGCGGCGGATCTGATGAGCCTTGTCTTGCTCGCGCCGCCGGGCGAGTGGGGTGCAGACGTCTGCGTGGGCAACACGCAACGGTTCGGCGTTCCGCTTGGCTATGGTGGACCGCATGCCGCGTTTTTTGCGACGCGCGATGAGTTCAAGCGGATGCTGCCGGGTCGCATCATCGGCGTGAGCCGCGATGCCAGCGGTCGTCCCGCGCTGCGCATGGCGCTCCAGACGCGCGAACAGCACATCCGGCGCGAGAAGGCGACGTCGAACGTGTGTACCGCGCAGGTGCTTCTTGCCGTGATCGCGAGCATGTATGCCGTGTGGCACGGACGCGAGGGCCTCGAGAACATCGCTCGCCGGATTCACCGTCGCACGGCGCTCCTTGCGGCCGGCCTCGAGCAGCTCGGCCATTCGATTCGCAGCAATGACTTCTTCGACACGATCAGTGTAAAGGTCGCGGGCGCGTCGGTCGCGGACGTCCTCGCGGCAGCAGCGAAGCGTGAAATCAACCTGCGTGACGCGGGCGATGGCTCTGTCATCATCGCGCTGGACGAGACCGTCACCGAGGACGACGTGCAGACACTCCTCACGGTGTTTGCCGCGGGCGAACCGGCTCCCGAGACAGGTGGTCTTGCCGAGGATCTCGATGACCGGTTTGACGAGCGCTTCGCGCGCACGAGCGACTTCCTCACGCATCCCGTCTTCAACACGCATCACTCCGAGACGGAAATGCTGCGCTACATGCGATCACTCGAGGCGAAGGATCTTTCCCTCACGCATTCAATGATTCCGCTCGGTAGCTGCACCATGAAGCTGAATGCCACGGCCGAGATGGTGCCGGTGACGTGGCCAGAGTTTGGTCGGCTGCATCCGTTCGCGCCCCTGGAGCAGACGCAGGGCTACCAGGAGATGTTCAGGAATCTCGAGACGGCGCTCACGGAGATCACCGGATTCGCCGCCGTGTCACTACAGCCCAATGCCGGCTCGCAGGGCGAGTATGCGGGCCTGCTCACCATTGCGGCGTATCACAAGGCCCGCGGCGATGACCATCGCACCGTTTGCCTCATCCCGCAGTCGGCGCACGGCACGAATCCGGCGAGCGCGGTAATGGCGGGCATGAGTGTCATCGTCACGAAGACGGACGCGAAGGGCAACATCGATGTCGCCGACCTGAAGGCCAAGGCCGAGGCCAACAAGGACAAGCTGGCGGCGCTGATGGTGACGTATCCGAGTACGCACGGCGTGTTCGAGGAGTCGATTCGCGAGATCTGCGAGATCATCCATGCGAACGGCGGCCAGGTGTACATGGACGGCGCGAACATGAATGCGATGGTCGGGCTGTGCCGCCCGGGCGACATCGGCGCGGACGTGTGCCACCTGAACCTTCACAAGACGTTCTGCATTCCGCACGGTGGTGGTGGGCCGGGCATGGGTCCGATCGGCGTGGCAAAACAGCTTGCGCCCTTCCTGCCAGGACATCCTGTAGTGCCCACGGGCGGAGCGCAGGCAACGGGTGCGGTGAGCGCAGCGCCGTGGGGCAGTGCGAGCATCCTGCCGATCTCGATGATGTACATCGACATGATGGGAGGCGAGGGTCTCACGCATGCGACCAAGATCGCGATCCTGAGCGCGAACTACATCGCCGCGCGGCTCGAGCCCCACTATCCGGTGCTGTACAAGGGGGCCAACGGCCGAGTGGCGCACGAGTGCATCGTCGATCCCCGGGCGCTGAAGGCGAGCGCGGGCATCGAGGTGGAGGACATCACCAAGCGCCTGATAGACTACGGCTTTCATGCACCGACGGTCAGCTTCCCCGTTGCCGGCACGTTGATGATCGAGCCGACGGAGAGCGAGCCGAAGGAGGAGCTGGACCGTTTCTGCGACGCGCTCATCGCGATCCGCGACGAGGTGCGGGCGATCGAGGCCGGCACCATGGATCGTGAGGACAATCCGCTGAAGCACGCGCCGCACACCATGCGGGCCGTGGTGAGCGATACGTGGGAGCACAAGTATGGTCGCGAGCTGGCGGCCTTTCCCACGCAGGCCACGCGCGACCGGAAGTTCTGGCCGTCGGTAGGGCGAGTGGAGAGTGCCTACGGTGACCGGAACCTGGTCTGCTCCTGCCTGCCGACCGATGCCTATGTGACCGACCCGGCCTGACGCCGTCCTATTTGGAGCGCCCGAGGCACGAGAACGACGGTCGTTCTCGTGCCTTTTCCGTGGAAGCCGAGCTCGCCAGGTGAGCTATGTAACGGATTTGGGGATGGATCGTCCTACTGTCACATCCTCGGCGAGTGCCATTACTTCGTCCGAGCAGTGCCCTGCCGTGCCTGAAAAGGTGGAGGACGCAAGGTCACGTACAAACGCCTGATGCGATTAGACTTGGGTCTCTTCGCTGATCGTTATCCCCCCGTGGAGATGGTTCGATGGCACCTTCGCAACCCCGCTCCGACATTCCGCGCATGGGCTTCTCGCTCATTGAACTGCTCATCGTCCTGGTGTTGATCGGTATCGTGGCCGCCATTGCCATCCGGTCCGTCGGCGATACGATGCGGCGCGACCGCGTCGTGAAATCCACTGCGATCCTGAGTACGGATCTCGAGCAGGCGTTCGCCATTGCGGGGCGTCTGCGGGCTCCCGTGCGATTGTTGTTTGACAGTGCCAAGCGAACCTTCTCCGTGGCGAACCGTGCAGACACCACGCTCAAGTACCGGACACGCCAGTTTGTCACGGGCGATCTCGCGCTGGACTACTTCTCCGTGAGCCGGCCCACCCTGGACATCATGCCTTCCGGACTGGCGACGGATACCCTGAAGCTTCGCATCGGCATCTACAGCAAGAACGGCACGACGTACGACCGGACGGTCCGCATGACGCGCGGCGGCCTTGTGAGGGTACAGTGAGTCCGCGCGGCATTCGACCTGCGGCGCCGCTACGTCAGCGTCGAGGCATCTCGCTCATTGAGGTGGTGGTCGCCTGCACGCTCCTGGCGGTGACGCTCACAGCCCTGACGGGCTTGGCCGCCCGGATGGCGGCGCGCACGCGAAATGTCGGCGTCGTCGAGCAGCGAACCGCCACGTACTTCCAGGAAATCAATCGCGTCGAGTCCATGCCCTACGACTCGTTGTCGACCGGCCGATACCTCGTCACTGATTCCGTGTTGTCGGGCAACTCGTACTTCGTGTGGTCGTACGGCGTGGGTGCCGAAACCGCCAACACGGCGCCGGCGGGCACTTCAGTCTATCGCGATATCACGCTCACGGTCACGCCGCGCGTGATCGGCGGCACGCCCGTCAGCAGCGTGATCCGACGCGCGCGCGCGCCATCGGCAAACGCTTTCAACACCGGGCCATGATGCCAATGCGGAACAGGGGACGACGCGGCTTCACGATCGTCGAGATCATCACCTCCCTCGTGATCGTCTCGATCATCGGCCTCGCCATGACCAAGCTCATTCTTGGCCAGACGCGGGCATTCCAGTTCGACAATGGCGGCCGTCGCGCGCGCGCGGCGGCACGCAGTGCCATGAACATCCTGATCACCGACCTGCGCATGACGCAGGACAATGGGGGCGTCACGTTCGTCGATGGCGCCAACCGGCGCGTCGACGTGCGCGTGCCGTCTGTATTCGGTTTCGTCTGCGAGAACAGCGGAACGAGTGTGGTGGTCTCGCTCGTGCCGACTGATCCCTTCCAGATCTCCAGTGGCAAGTATGGTGGCTACGCCTATCGCGACTCGACGACTGGCCTGTACACGTATATCACCGCAGCTCCCAGCGACACGATCCAGGCCGCCAACCCGAGCCGGTGTCACGGCGGCGGCGTTGGTCTCTTCGCTGATACGGCGACCATCACGGGACGAACCGGTGGCGTGTTCATCGCCTCCGGTCTCGGCGTTGCCCTCGCGCCGATTGGCGCGCCGGTGTTCATCTGGCAGACCGTTTCATACGAGTTCAAGACGTCGCAAATCTATCCGGGACGGTACGGCCTCTACCGCACCGTCCGGGGGCGAACGAATACGGATACGACGTCAGACGAACTGATCGCTCCATTCAAGACCACCGCCCGGTTCTACTACTATGGGCAGAATCCATACGCTACACGAGACATCCCGCTGGCCACGGCGCCTGCGCTGAACAACATCCGTGGTTTTCAGATTTTCCTGCCAGCCGAAAGTTCCGACACGATGCCGACTCGCAACACGCCCCTTTCGGCGGCGGTTACCACGGCAGTCTTCTTCAAGAATACGAGGGTACCCTGACCATGCGTCTGCCATTCTTCAGTTTTCGAATTGCTCGCGTTCCCCTGCGTCGCGACGGGTTCGCGCTACCCCTGGCGATCGTCGTGCTCGCGCTGCTGACCATGAGTCTCGTCGCCGGCTTTGCGATGACGACGAGTGAGCTGAGTACCACGGCCTCACAGCGCGCCGAGGCCCGCGCCTACAGCAATGCGCAACGCGGGCTGGAAGCGTTCCTCTCGCGTCGAAAGGAGCAGGCTGGCTCCCTCAAGTTCTGTCCGCATTGCTGGGCAGTGAATGCTACTGCGGCCGCCGGTGTTGTCGCCGCGAACCTTGATGGATTGCCGACGCAACGGGAGACCGTCACGGTGGCCTTTCCCGGCGGTATGGCCGTCGTGCGTGCGACGCCTGTGCTGGTGAACGCCGCGACGGGCAGGGGCAAGTACTTCATCACTTCTACGGGCTACGACAGCACCAGCGCCCTCGGCGGCCTTGCCGGTCGCAGCAGCATAGCGTCTCGCACGGTCGGTGTGTTCAGTACCTGGAACAAGTCGACGATCAATATCCTGAGCGCGTGGACCAGCCTTACAGGAATTCGAAAAAACGGTACGGGGACCATCTCCGGCATTGATGCGTGCGGTGGACCTCCCAAGGCGGGCCTCTCCGTGCCGCAGTACGGCGGCAAGGCGGACCTCGTGGTCAACGGCGGCTTTGCGCCCACGGGAAGCCCGCCGTATGACACCACGAAGACATTCGCACAGGAGTCCGCGGCAGTGAAGATCGACTGGGCTACGGTAAAGGCGGGAAATGCGATTCCCGCTGACATCGTGATTGGCGCCGGCGCCTTTCCGAGCCTTGCCACGTTTGCCGCAGATACCAATTACTGGCCCGTGATCCACGTGACGAACGGCGCATCGGGCGCGTTTGCGCTACCCCACGAAGGACGGGGCATGCTGATCGTCGACGGCGACCTGACGATCAGCGGCAGCAATCAATGGTCTGGCGTCATCCTGGTCGGTGGCGTACTGACCTCGAACGGTAATAACGTCTCCGAGGGTGCCACGATGAGCGGACTGAATGCCCTCACCGGGACGACGCCATCCGCGTCGAGCGCGGACGACGCCATAGCAAACGGACAGAAGAGCTATATCTACGACTCGTGCTCGGTTTCCAAGGCGACATCCGGCCTCGCGCGATACACGATGATGCCGAACACCTGGATGGATAACCTGCCGGGCTACTGACGGACGACAAATGGCGGTCAGTGCGACAAAGGGCCACCTTGCAGGTGGCCCTTCGTCGTGTGCTACTTCGGTCAGCCGAGCTTCGTCGTGTACGCCGCGGCGTCCAGGAGGCCGGAGCGCTCCTCGGGATGCGTCAGTCGCACCTTCACCATCCATCCCTCTCCATACGGGCTCGTGTTCACGAGCGCGGGCTCGGCATCGAGCCGAGTGTTGATCGCGAGCACCTCTCCACTGACGGGAGCGTAGAGCTCCGAAACCGCCTTCACCGCCTCGATGGTGCCGAACACGTCGTGCTTCTTGAACGTGGCGCCTACTTTCGGCAGCTCGATGAACACGATGTCGCCCAGCTCACCTTGCGCGAAGTCCGTTACGCCGATGAACACGACGTCGGGCTCGTCTGATGGCTTCACGAACTCGTGATCCTCAGTGTACAACAAATCCTTCGGAATATCGGACACGGAAGCTCCGGCTGGTCGAGGGAAAGCGAAACGGTGATGACGGTGGCGCGCGGCCACGGCCGTCGACGCGTGACGAAAACTAATGTCGCGCTGGCGAAATTCAGGTATGCGCGGGTTCGAGCGCGGCATCCCGCGTGCCATCGGCCTCGCCGGCTTCCGCACGGAGTGCGCCCCACGCTTCCCCAACGCGCGTGTTGAGCTGCGCGAGGGTGCCGTCGTTGTCGATGACATGATCGGCTCGCGCCCGCTTGAGCTCCGCGGGCATCTGGGCGACGATCATGTCCATTGCCTCGGTTTCGCGAAGTCCGCGCTCGCGAACGAGCCGATCGAGCCGTACTGGACGCGGTGCATCCACGAGTACGATGCGATCGAAATCCTCGGTCATGCGTCGCTCGAAGAGCAGGGGAATGTCGCAGACGACGAGACGGTCACCCCGTGCGCGTGCCTGCTCGACCAGATCAGCGCGCATCCGCTCAACCTCGGGATGAACGATGGCGTTCAACTGCTCGAGTTCAGCCGGCTCGCTGAAGACCGCGCGCCGCAGCGTCGCACGGTCGATCCCCCCATCCGTGGCGAGCACCGACGTACCCCAGCGCTCGACAATGGCCTGATGCGCCTTTGTGCCGGGTTCAACGGCCCGGCGGGCGAGCACGTCGGCGTCGATGATCGTGGCGCCCCGCTCGCTGAGGAGCTGGGCGACGGTCGATTTGCCGCTGCCGATGTTACCGGTGAGGCCTACGAGAAGCATGGGAGTGGATTGGGGAGGCCATCGCCCGGGAAAGTAGGGACGGCGAACCGAGGGGGCAAGCACGGATTCCGCGTAGACGGCAGTCTGACAGTCTGACAGTCTGACCCGGGCGAGCGGCTTCGCCGCCGCCCTCGTCTGACAGCGGGTCAACTGAAGTCTGACAGCTATACGCTACACGGCTGGGTCCCGTGGCCTGAACACATCTGTGCGTGAACCAACTGGTTGAGGAACGGGCGCACCGACCCGGTTGTGTATCCAGAACAGCTGTCAGACCAGTCAGTTGACCCGCTGTCAGACGAGCAGCCGCGCAGCGGCGAGCGGGTCTGACAGTCAGACAGTCAGACTATCAGCAGTTGGTCTTCGTCGCGGCGTGGCACCGAGTGGCAGCTCCGGCAACGTGCCTCGTAGCTCTCGTCGCCGCCGACCATGATCGTCGGTGAGTCGTAGCGCGCTGGCTTGCCGTCAATGAGCCGCTGGTTCCGGCTCGCCGGATTTCCGCAGATCACGCAGATCGCGTGCAGCTTGTCCACCTGCTCGGCGATCGCGAGCAGTTGCGGCATCGGTCCGAACGGCTCACCGCGAAAGTCGGTGTCCGCTCCCGCGAGAATGACGCGCCGCCCGTTGGCCGCGAGCGCCGTGGCCAGGTCGACGATGCCGGGTTGGAGAAACTGCGCCTCGTCGATGGCGACGACCTGCGTGTCCGCCGCGAGCTGCCGCAGGATCTGATCGGGCGAGTCAATCGGCACCGCCTCGACCGTACGCCCATCGTGACTCGACACGTGGTACAATCCCGCGTAACGGGCATCCAGGTGTGACTTGAAGACCTGAACGCGCCGCTTCGCGATGAGCGCGCGACGCACTCGGCGGATGAGCTCTTCGCTCTTGCCGCTGAACATCACGCCGCAGATGACCTCGATCCATCCACCCGCACCTGCGGGGTACATGTCGCCGATCATGCGTCGGCGCGCGGGGGACGGGGACGGGTGGGACGTGCGCTGCCACCGTCGAATTTCCGCGGGGCGGCGTCGCGCGTAAAGGGCCGCGCAGGCCGGTCGCTGCCACCCGGTCGCGCCGGGCGATCGGACTTTTCGAACGGGCGCGCCGGACGGTCGCCGCGATCAAACGTGCGAGCGGGGCGGACTGGTCGATCACCACGATCGCCGCGATCACGCTCGAAGGGCCGCGCGGGCCGGTCGCTACCGCTGCGGGGTGGACCGCTACGGGGCGGACCGCTCCGTGCCGGACGATCTTCTTTCGGCGCATCCAGGCGCGCCTGCACCTTCCGACCGCGAACGGTGGCGCCGGTGATCTTGCCGACCACGAGCTCAGCCACCGCGGCGGCGACTTCCACGATCGAGTGCGTATCGCGCACTTCCACACGGCCCACCTGCGAGCCGGGAATGCCCGCCTCCGTGGTGATCGCGGTGATGATTTCCTGCGCACGCAGCCCGTCCTTCTCGCCGAGATTGACGAAAAGCCGCTGCATGGGGCCTGCCTGCGCGGAGGTTGCCGCGGCGGGCCGGGTACCGCGCTGCTGCTCGAGCATGCGGAGCGCCGCCGCCGCTATCTCGATCCCGTCAAACTCGGCGAGCAGCGGCTCGAGGGCGAGCACCTCCCGCCGGACGTCGCCCGAGGTGAGCACGTCGCGCAACGCCGCACGCAACGCCGCATCCTTTCCGCGCGCGCGCTCGGCCGCCTCCACCAGCGGCATCGGACTGACCGCGCCACCGCCGAGCAACGCGCGAAGGCTGGCGAGTTGCGACGGCTGCACGAGCGCATACAGCTTCCGCGCACCGGTGCCGACGAGCGCGCGCATGTCTTCCTTCGACTTTGGCAGCTCGAGCAGGACGAGCGGATCATTGGTCGCGGCCGTTGGCACGTCGCCGCTGGTGACGCGCACTGCGTCAGCGGGATAGCCGAGCGACCGCGCGATCACAGTCGCTTCGGCTCGAATGCTGGCGGTGCGCGCATAGAGCTCCGCGCGAGGAAGATCGAGGGCATCGAGCAGCCGGCGAAGTGTAGCGCCACGCGCCGTTGGCGAGGACGAGACATACTCAGCGGCCAGCGGCTTTGCCTGCTCGTCCGCCGGGACATCCACTGCACGGCGTGCGCGCCGGGCGTAGCGCTCGATGAGCGCCTCATATGCGGGCGAGAGCTCTCCCGCGAGGACGATGCGTGCGCCGTCCTTCGGCAGCTCGCCGAGCAGGGTTTCAAGCGGTGCGGCTTCGCCCGTTTCAAGAATTGGGTCGAGCCACGCGAAGACCACGCTGCGGATCGCCTCGGACTTGAGCGCGGAGCCCTGCAGGAGGGCGACCAGCTCCGTTGGCGCACCGACGACGACATGCGCGGCGGAGCCCTTGAGGAGCCGCGCGGCACGCGGGCTCGCGGTAGCCGCCATCACCGTGACCGCCCGCTCACCCGCCGCAGACACGAGCGCCTCGGCGGCTGCCGCCGCGTCCTCCGCGTTGGCGGTGACGACCAGAAGCTGGGTCTCCGCCCGAGCCGGCTCGATCTTGTCGATGATGGAGGCGAGTACCTCGCCCGCGGCAGACCAGTCGAGCGGCATGACGTGCACGGCATTTTGCCCGCGGGTCACACCCGTCGGTTCCTTCGCTTCTGGTTCCACGGATTCTCCTGGCTCCATCCGGGCGCGTCTCGCGCCTTGAGTTGTCAACGTGAAAGAAAGATAGCGGTCGGGAGGACGGAGGCACTATCTTGACGGCCTTCCAGCGGAGAAGCCTCGTGAACGTCGCAGTACACCTCGAGCCAGCAGCGGAAACCTGTCCGGGCGTCGAATATCGGTGGGATGCCGACACCGATATTCTTCTTGCCCGACTCCAGGGCGCCGAGACGAATGTGGGGATGTCCGGCTCGGTCGACTTCCAGGGCAGCGATGGATCGTGGGTGATCCTGGACGTCGCCGGCGGGCGCATTCGTGGCGTGGAGGTGGCGGTGTGGCCCCAGGTTCACAAGCGCGCCGGATTGCTTGCCCCCGCTACGATCGAAGACGGACGCGTCCTCATTCCGTCGCGGGCATCGCAGCCCGGCATCGCAGCGGTAGAGGTCGATCTGCCGCTCATGGCGGAAGCGGATGCAGACCGGCGGGTCATACACTTTCGTGTCGGCGCGCGACGCGATGTGCGCAGCGTGCGCATCGGGTCGGACCTCCTCCTCGACATCGACCAGCAGAGCCGCATTGCCGGCCTCTGGCTGCTGAACGTGCCGCCGTCTCCCTCGAACTGAGCGCCCCGTGATCACCACCATCGTCCTGATTCGCGCCGAGCCGGCGTCGATACCCGCCACCGCGCAATGCCTCGCCGAGATTGACGGGGTGACTGACGTCTATTCGGTGAGCGGCGACTGGGACCTTGTCGCGATCGTGAAGGTCGCCGAGTACGACCAGATCGCGAAGGTGGTGACGGAGGCGTTTCCCCTCGTGCCGGGCCTTCAGCGCACGCAGACGCTCACGGCGTTCCGCGCGTATTCGAAGAAGGACCTGCAGCAGGCGTGGGACATCGGCGTCGAATAAACTTGGGTCGGACAGTCTGACCCGAGCGGCGGCTTCGCCGCGCCCTAGTCTGACAGCGGGCCTGAACTCCGGTCTGACAGCTGCTCTGAATACACAACCGGGTCGTTGCGCCGCGTTTGCCACCAGGCAATTCACACGACATTGGGTTCAGGCCAAGGAACCCAGTCGTGTAGCGTATAGCTGTCAGACTGTAGTTGACCCGCTGTCAGACGAGCCGCCGCGGAGCGGTCGGCGGGTCAGACTGTCAGACAGTCAGACGCCGGCCGTCAGGCCGGCTTGTCAGCGCACCAGCTTGACGCGCCGCGCGCTGCCTCATGCCAATGGCCGTTGGCGAAGCGGAGGATCACGAGAAAGCTGTCGCTGCCCAGCTTCCAGCCTTCCAGCACCACCTCATCCACGCCGTCGCCCGTGAGGTCGACGTGGTCGATCAGCCGTCTGAACTCGCGCGCCGAGTCCGCGGGAACGTGCAGGAAGCTCTGCACATATCCCTTCGTCGAATCCGAATAGTCCATCATCGCGAACAGGTGGCGCGGTTTGCCGTTCACTCCGCTTCCGCGCTCCATGTACGAGCCTACGAGCGTTGGATGCGTGGTCGCACCCGTCGGGAGGGCTCGTGCCTGTACGTCGAGCTCGGAGCGCGCTGTAGTGGTGAGACCCTCGTGCTGGCCGATGCGAACGAGCGCGGCAGAGGCGCTGTCGTCATCGGCCTTCGAGATCGCCTGTGTTGGCCTCGATCTGGCGAGACTGTCGCTCGTGGCGAGCAGTTCGAGCATCACAGCACTCACGGGCGTGCCCGAGAGCGTCACCGCCGCCATTGGTCGAAGTGCCTTGCAGCCCGGGAGCTTGTAGAGCGCCTCATTTCCCTCCCACATGCCACGACGAACGACGGCATCACCGACTCGCGCGCCATTTTCATAGAGGGGAAGTCGTGCGCCCTGCGCAAAGTACAGGGAGTCGAACCCTCTCCATGCGGCCGCCTTGAGCGAGAGCGCCTGAACCCTGCCACCGGTCACGGTCGCAACGGGAAGGAGCCGGGGATCGCTCTTTTCCCCGAACAGCAGGAACAGCACATTCGGCTTGTTCGTGGACGAAAGCGCTTCGGATTGCGGGAAGGCCTCGGACTGCTTGTCACATGCGGTAGCGAGGCTTAGGATGCCCGCAGTGGCTGCGCCCCCGAAGATCGCCCGTAGGGAGCGGATGGTGCCGCGGTCGCGTCGAGTAGGTCGGGACCGAAAGAAGGGGAGCATTGACGTCCGGAGATCAGCGTTGAACATCGGTTCACTACAGCGCCGCCTCGCGCTGCTCTTGCCGGATGCACGTGCGGTGATGGCGGGAAGCACGCTCGAGATTGCTTCCCCGAACTACGACGCACCGCGCCTGATCAGCGCAACGGTCCTGGAAGGAGCGGTGCTTCAGGCGCAGCCGGTATCCGGTGAAGCGGGAACGCAGTTCCGCGCCTTTCTCGACGGCACCCAGCGCAGCCAGGTCGCGATGTATGTCGGGGTCGCGCCGGTGATCCAGGGAACCGTGGCCGCGGTGGTTCGCGAGCGCAGTGCCAGGCGCATGCAGACATGGCGGTCGCCGCTGGTCGAGACGCGCGTCTATGCGCCGCGCGGCATGATGACGGCCGCGACGTGGGCGACGCTCGCGCGCGAGTTCGAAACGAGCCTCGTCGACACCACCGATGTGGTCCCGGATGTGGGTGCGCACCCCTTCGCGCTACGTGATGCCGCTATCCATCGGGTGCAGGAACATCGCGAGCACCTCGAGCACCGACTGGCCGAGGCATGGTGTACGAGCGAGGAGGGCGCGCTGTTCATCGATGGCGGCATCAGTGGGAACGATCGGGTGGCATCCTCGACTCGGACCGTTGGCGTGGTGAAGAGCCACCGCACGTTGTACGCAGAGGGAGATGCGCTCGCGACCGTGCTCTCCCTCGCGGAGGGCGAGCGGTCGAGCGTGTTCCGGGTGACGTCGCCGAAGCGGACGACCGTGGCGAGCTGGTACCTTCGGCTTCGGAACCCAGTCGGGTACGATCCCATGTGGGGACTCGTGCGCGCGGAGGTGGCGATGCCGGCCGCGCATGAGCTGAGTGGCATCGGCGAACGCGCCGATGAAGTGTCGCGTCAGGTGCTCGCCGAGGTGTCGCCGCTCGCGCTCCCCGACGCGCGGTGGGACAAGATGGTGTACGGGGTACGCGATTGTGAGGAATTCCTCAGGGCAGTGCAGTGAGACCGGTGAGCAGAACCTGCGAGGGTGTCGATGGCTGAAGTGCTGGGACGTGTCGTCGCAACGGAGAACAGGCCGAACACACCACACGAATTTCATTTCTGGACCGGACTCGACTCGCCGGTCGGAATTGGCACGGTGGTGCGCGTCGACGGGCGCGACCCCGCGAATGGGGTCGTGCCGCGCGTGTATGGCATCGTAACCGAGGGCTTCAGCTGGACGGACCTCGCGTCTCCGCTGCACGATGTCATGGGACACGACGGAAAACCTGGCGGAAAGACACTGTCGCCAACCGAGCGCGCCGAGATTCGACTCTACACGGCGGCCGTGCTGCGGCACATTCCGGAAGAGCCGCTTCAGCCCGTGCCAATGGGGACGGTGTTCCTTGCCGATGAAGCCGACGTTGCCATCGCGCTGCGGATGGATAGCTATCTCAAGGAAGGCGCGCGCACGGGTATTCCCGTCGGCGTGTACCGCGCCGGCGGCACCGACGCCCCGATCTACCTCGACGCGGACTTCCTCATTGGTCCCGAGGCGGCGCACCTCAACATCACGGGCGTCTCCGGCCTTGCCACGAAGACGAGTGCGGTCGAGTGGGTCTTGCAGTCGATCTTCACGCATTTTCCCGAGCAGAAGGGCAGCGTCGCCGCGCTCTGCTTCAACGTGAAGGGCCCGGATCTCTGCTTCCTGGATCTCCCCGGCGAGATCGACGACAACGACCGCATGCTGTACGCACAGTGTGGCGTCTCGCCCACGCCATTTCCCGATGTGCAGTACTACGCCCCGTACAAATCTGACGGCGTCGCCCTCAACACGCTGCGCAGCAACGACGCGCTCCTCGACAACGTCACGCCGCTCACGTGGGGCCTCCGCGAAGTGCTCCAGTACGCCGAGGTGCTGCTCAACAAGGACGACATCGACGCGAAGGCGGATGCGTTGATCGACTTCATCAAGGAGAACGTCCTCGACAAGCGCTTCACTGATCCGATGCTCGAGCGGCCGCACACCGTGACGTCGTTCGCCGATCTCGACGCATGGTTCAAGGAGGTCCTCCGCGCGTTGGAGAAAAAGGACGACCAGAGCTGGCGCACGCATCACGTCGCGACCATTCGCAAGGTGCGCAACCGCCTCTCGAATATCTCGCTGCGCTGCAAGGGTCTCGTGGCCGACGATGGTGCCACGAGCGACCTGCCGTTCGGGAGCTTTCAGGACCGCACGGTGTATGTCATCGACGTCGCGGGCCTCGAGGAGGATGCCCAGGACCTGATCTTTGCGCGCGTGGTGACGAAGCTTCGCGAACACCTCGAGAAGCGCGACCTCGGAGTCCAGCACGTTGTCGTCTTCGTCGACGAGTTGAACAAGTACGCACCGGGTGATGGACCGGACACCTACGTCCGCAAGATGCTGCTCGACATCGCGGAGCGCGGGCGATATCTCGGTCTCGTGCTTTTCGCGGCGCAGCAGTTCCGGTCGCAGGTGCATCGCCGGGTGGTTGGCAACTCCGGCACGGCGCTGTATGGTCGCATGGATGGCGACGAGCTCGCAACGCCGGGCTATGCGGTGCTCAGCCCCGCGATCAAGACAAAGCTCGCCACTCTGGAGAAAGGACAACTGATGGTGCGGCACCCGCATTTCACGCAGCCGATCTTCGTTCGCTTTCCGCGTCCCGCCATCATGCGTGGGCGCGACGGAGTGAGTCGGTACCCCGCCGCGCAGGCACCGACGCTCCACTCGGCGGTACTGCGCACGCTGCGACAGCTCGATCCCAGCCTCACCCTTGGCTGGCTCCAGGACGTCACACAACTCGCGACGGACGACGAGATCCTGCGCGCTCGCAACGACATCGTACGCACACGACCGACCGACGTGCGCAAGGTGTTCTCGGCGCACTTTCGCGCGGCCGTGGCACCGCGCACGGCCACGCGTTCCGATGCGCCCGCGCCGATCCCTTCTGCACCTTCCGACGATCCCTACGGGTTCTGAGTGATGCGTCCGGTCGTTCTGGCAATTGCAGCCGTACTGAACGCGAGCAGTCTCCTCGCGCAGGGTGCCACACCCGTGGTGTTGCGGCTGCATCCATCCGTTGGCGACACGCTGCATACCATCCTCGAGCAGCAGACGGAGGTCACGGCGACGCCCACCGGCAATGCGCCTGCGGCCCCACGCTCGGTCACGACAACGGTTGAGATCCATTCGCGCACCATCGTGCGATCCGTGCAATCCGTCAGCGCCACGGTGCTCACCATCGTCGATTCCGCCCGACTCACCAGCACCGACGCGCACGCCGTGGAGATGAACGCGCAGGCACAGCGATCGCTCGAGGGGCAGCAGCTCGTCCTGCAGCTCGGTGCTGATGGTGCCGTGAAGAGCGCACGCGACATCCATGGCGTGCTCGTGCCGCAGGCAGTCGCCGAGGCGATGGCGTCGATGCCGGCGGTGTTTCCGAAGGGCGCGGTGGCGGTGGGCGGTCAGTGGACGCGCGAGATGCCCCTTCCGCCCGGCGGCCCGATGGGTGCGCGCAGTTCGGGACATGTGCGCGCCACCTTCCACTTCGATTCGCTCCAGAAGGGCGGCGCCATCGCATACGTATCAATGAGCGGCGACATCCTGCCGGACACCGCGAGTGAGGGCGTCGACCTGTCGGGCACCGTGGCTGGTTCGATGCAGCTCGATCGGTCTCGCGGGTGGCTGACGGATTCGCAGTTCGTGGTGCTGGTGAAGTCGATTGTGACGCCACCGGTGGCCACGGGAGTCGCTCCCATGCGTTTCGTCACCCGCGTGACACAACGGCTGCACACCATGGACAAGCGCTGATCCCGGGCTAGACTTTCCGAGGGGTCCCGCCGACACTCCAACTGCCGCCGTCACAATCGGTTAGCGCAATTGTAACCGTCGTTCCTCGCCTTCGCCCGAAACGCCCTGCGCCTCGTTCACCTCTCCGATCTGCACCTCGGCTTCCGCCAGTACCAGCGGCTGACTCCGCGCGGCATCAATCAGCGAGAAGCCGACGTCGCGCAATCGTTCACGCGCGCCATCGACAAGACGATCGAGCTTGCGCCGGATGTCGTGCTCGTCGCCGGGGATGTGTTCCACCAGGTCCGGCCGACGAACAGCGCGATCATCCATGCGTACATGCAGTTTGCGCGGCTCCGCGCCGCACTGCCGGCCGCCGAGATCGTGATGGTCGCCGGCAACCACGACACGCCGCGCTCGACGGAGACGGGCAGCATCCTGCGGCTCTTCGTCTCGCTTGGACTGCATGTGGTGGATGCCGAGCCGCAGGCGCTGGAGTTTCCGCAGCTCGACCTGCTCGTGCTGGCCGTCGCGATGAACAACCATGAGCGCCCTCGGCTGCAGCCCTCGGGTAAGAATCGCCACAACGTGTTGCTGCTTCACGGCTCCGTCGAAGGCGAGTACGGCGGCTTCGGCGGACCGCCGCCGACGGTCACGAATGAAATCCCGGAGGAAGACCTTCACGTTGGCGATTGGGACTACGTCGCGCTTGGCCATTACCATGTGTACAAGAGCCCCGCGCGCCGGCCAAATGTGTACTACAGCGGCGCCACCGACTACACGAGTTCGAACGTGTGGGGTGAAAAGGCCGAAGAGCGCGAGATCGGCGTGCGCGGCAAGGGCATCATCGAGCACGATCTCGTCACGGGCGCGCATGTGTTCCATCCGCTGCCGTCATCGCGCGACTTCATCGACCTTCCTGCCCTTTCCGCGAAGGGAATGACGACGGAAGAGTTGGATGAGGCGATCGTCGAGGTCGTCGAGAGGGCGAAGGGAGGCATTGACGACAAGGTCGTACGGCTCGTCGTGTACGACGTGCCGCGGCATGTCGCGCGACAGCTCGACCATCGGCGCCTGCGCGAATACCGGCGGCGTGCGCTGCACTTCCAGCTCGAGACCCGTCGTCCAGAGACGATCCGCAGCTCGGGACGTGGTGCTCCGGGACGCCGCGCCTCGCTCGAGGAGGTCGTGCGGGACAAGCTGCGCGACCGCGTGTTAGCGCCAGACGTGGAGCGCGAGGCGCTGGTGGAGCTCGGCCTCAGGTACCTCAAGGATGCAGAGGATCGCGAGAGCGTGCTCGCGACGCCCGCTGTGGGGCTCGAGGTCTAGGTGCGCCTCAATACGCTGCATCTCTGCAACTTCCGTCAGCACACTGACTCCTTCATCACGTTCGACACCGGACTGACCGGCATCATCGGTCCGAACGGCTCGGGCAAGACGACGATTCTCGAGGGAATTGCCTGGGCGCTGTATGGCCAGGACGCGGCGCGTGGCAAGAAGGAGACGATTCGCTCGCTGAGCGCCGGCGCGGGCGCGCGCGTGAAGGTGGAGCTCGACTTCGACCTCGGCGGGCACCGGTATCGGGTCGTGCGCGGCCTGACCCAGGCGGAGCTTTATCTCGACGGATCGGAAACGCCGGTGGCGAATACGCTGACCGGTGTCTCGGAGATGCTCCGTCGCCGGCTGGGGATGAGTCGCGACGAGTTCTTCAACACCTACTTCACGGGGCAGAAGGAGCTCGACGTCATGGCGGCGATGTCGCCGTCGGAGCGCGCGCAGTTCCTGAGTCGTGTGCTCGGCTACGAGCGCCTTCGCGCCGCGCAGCGGCTCGTCCGCGAGCGAGCCAGGCTGGTGGGCGCAGAGGCTGCGGGCCTGCGCTCCGCGCTGCCCGACGCCGCGAACGTCGAACGAATGCACGCCGAGGCGGTTGAGCGCCTGAAGCAATCCACGGAGCGCCTGCGCGTGAGCGCGTCGCGGCGCGACCGCGCGCAGGAGGCGATGACCACCATCGCTCCGCGCTGGATGGCCGCGCAGCAGGAGCGGGAGCAGCTCCAGGAAGCGGTCGCGGAGCTGCGCGTGGCTGAAAGCGAGGCCGCGGCGTATGCGCGCGATGTCGAGCGTATCGGGAAGGAGCTGACGGACGTCGCTGCCGCCGATGGGGAACTCCAGACTCTTGCCGAAGAGCTCCAGCCGCTTGCGGCGCTGAGCGAGGAGCTGCAGACGCTCGATCGCCTGGCGCGCGACGAAGGCAGGCGCAATGCCTTGCTGGATACGGAGCGCGCGCTCGAGGAGGAGGTGCGTCGGCTGCGTGAACGCCGGTCGCGGATCGAGACGGCGCCGGCGCTCGAGGAAGAAGCGACGCTGGAGCTCGAGCAGGTGCGCGCCATGCTCGAGATGGTGGAGGGAGAGCTCGAGGCGAAGCGCACCGAGTGGGTACGCGACCGGCAGGAGGCGGACACCAAGCGCACGACGTTGCGCGAACAATATGCGGAAGTGAAGGAACAGCGGGAGCGACTGGTGGCGGCGGGCGAGGATGGGACCTGCCCGATCTGTGAGCGCGCGCTGCTCGACCACTATCGCTCGGTGCTGGACCACTTCGACGAGCAGATGGCGAACCTTGTGGCGGACGGCAAGTACTTCAATTCGCGCATCGAGCAGCTCGAGGAGATGCCGCTCGAAGTGCGCGAACTCGACGAGCGCCGGCGCGCCACGTTCGAGGAGGTTGGAAAGCTCGAGCGCCGACTGGCGAAGGTGCAGCTTGCCGTCCAGGAGCTCACGAGCCTCACACGCGACCTGCATGCGCGGGAGCAGCGGTTCGCGCTCGTCCGCGCGGATCGCGAGTCGATCCCCGGAGGCTACGATGCGGCTCGGCACGGCGCCGCGCGCCGCGAACTCGAACGCCTCAAGCCGCTCGACGCGCGCGCGACGCGCCTCGCGACGCTGATGGAACGCAGGCCGATTCTCGAGTCGGAAGCGCATCGTGCCGCCGCGGGAGTTGCTGCCGCGCGGGGAAAGGTGGCGGCGCTCTCGGCGCGCGTGAGCGTACTGGCCTTCTCCGAGCAGACGTACTCGGCCCTGCGCGAGCAGCACGACTCGGCCGCGGCGGAGCTACGCACCGCGGAACTCGATAGTGTGAGTGCCGAGGGCGACACGAATGTCGCGCAAGCTGCCGTCACGAGAGGCGAGCAAGCGCGCCAGGAGCTCGTGCGTGCCCGACGACAGCTCGAGGCGCTCGATCGCGAGCGGCGCCTGCACGACGAGCTCGATCGCGCCTTCACCGATTTGCGAACGGACCTGAACGTCGCGCTACGTCCGGAAATCGGGGAGATTGCGAGCGCGTTCCTGACAGACCTGACCGATGCGCGCTATGACGAGCTGGAGCTCGACGACAGCTACAACCTCACGGTCCTGGAAGATGGCGTTCCGAAGCCCGTGATCTCGGGTGGTGAGGAAGACATCGCGAACCTGTGCCTTCGCCTCGCGATCTCGCAGATGATCGCTGAGCGCGCGGGGCAGAGTTTCTCACTGCTGATCCTCGACGAGGTGTTCGGTTCGCTCGACGAATCGCGGCGCCAGAATGTCGTGGAGCTGCTGCGCGGGCTGCACGATCGGTTCGAGCAGGTCATCATCATCACGCACGTCGAACAGGTACGTGAGGGCCTCGACCGTGTCATCAGCGTTCGGTACGACGAGGAGTCCAGGAGCTCCGTCGTGGGCCAGGTCGAGCCAGCGGCAATCGAAGAAGGCGAACTGTTTGCCGCAGCGGGCGACTGATGGCCATCGTCAGGAACTGGCGTACGCAGCCGAGAATCGAGGGGCCGTTCCGGGCGCGCGTCGAGGATATCCCGGCGCTGAATGTCGTATTCAGTGATGCGTTCACTGAACGGTATCGTCGCGACGGCATGGTGGGTGTGCGCGTGCCGCACCTCAACCCAAAGGTCTGGCGTTACGCGATCGACGACGCGGATGAAGGCGCAATGGTGTGGCGCGATGGTGGAGCGCGTGGCGACATCGTTGCGTTCAACATGGTGCACCACTCCGACGCGGAAGGCTGGATGGGTCCACTCGTCGTGCGCACGGACCTTCAGGGCCACGGGGCGGGAAGGGAAGTGGTCGAGCGTGGCATTGCGTGGCTGCGCGAGAGAGGCGCGCGCGTCATCGGGCTGGAGACGATGCCGCGCACGATGGACAACATTGGCTTCTACTCCGGGCTGGGGTTTGTCCCGAGCCGGCTGACGATCACACTCACGCTCGAGGCCAATAGCTCCGAGAAACCCGCGCAGCTGCTCGGGCGCACGAGCATGCAGGAACGGGAAGAGGAGATGTCAGCCATTCGCGCGCTCGTCGCGCGGATCGCGCCCGGCTACGATTTCACGCGCGAGATCGACCTCACCGATTCACTCGCGCTCGGCGACACCGTGCTGTTCAAGCAGAAGGGTGAGCTCGTGGGCTTCGCGCTTTGCCATACGACGCCATTGGTCGAGGGGCGATCGCGGGATGAGCTGCGCGTACTCAAGCTTGTGCTGGCGAGCGAGGGATTGCTGGAAATCGCACTTGCGGGGCTCCGCGACTTTGCGAAGCGCAGCGGAACGCGGCGCGTGGCGCTGCGGGTGCAGGGGGAATACGACGAGATGTACCGGCGGATGATCGCCATGGGAGCGCGGGTGCGCTGGACGGATCTGCGCATGGCGCTTGCCGGCTTCCAGGAGGCGCGTCCCGCCGGGGCCGTGCTCCTGTCGAACTGGGAGATATAGGCGTCGCGCTGCTTCCATAGCGTCGCCTGTTACCGCAGCGCCTTCGCCGTCGTCGGTGAGGTCTCGAGCCGCGGCTCGGCCAGCAGCGTGTCGATGTCCCGGCGAGCACCGCCCACGTACGTCCACGCGAGGTCGACCTCAGTGGCGACGCACCACGCGTGATCGCTCGGCCACCAGAGGTTTGCCGACCGGTGGCGGAACGGGATTGGCGAGAGGCTCGCCATGGCGCCCTCGACCGGCCCGGTGAAAACGTGGTATCGCCGGTGGGGCAGGTCCAGCGACGGTCGGACGGTCGGCGGGACCACGGAGTCACCCCATCCCTCCCAGACCGCGAAGAAGCACCGGTCGGGCGTGGTCGTCGCACCACGCAGTAGCTCGACGAGCGGAACGAGCAGTGTCGGGGGCAGGGACCCGATCTCCACGGTAGCGGTTGCGCGGGCGGATTCCTGCAGCGTCGCAAGGCTCAACGGGTCGTAGAGCGAGACGCCCGATTGGGCTGCGCGCTCGTGCCAGTCTTGAGTCGGCCCGGACACGCCACTCCCGCCTGGTGTGCCGATCGGATGGTACACGCGCGCGTACGCCTCGAACCCGCCGGGAAGAAATGACGCGACGTTGCGCGCGAAGGTGGTGACTGACGCGCGTAGCCACGCCACCGCGTCATGCACGTCATCGGGCTCGAGTGCCCGAAGCGGCGGAAACCCGCTACGGTCCGCAGGAGGAGCTCCACGCAGACTTCTCTCCATCAAGTCCCTACTTTCTCCTGAATGCGAGCGACGAGGGAGTGACCGTCGATGAATCGGTGAGTGTAATCGTCGTGCCGTCCCAGGTGGCCGGCTGACTCGTGCTGTCCACGCCGACGAACACCATGGTGCCGCCAGAGCGTGTCCACTTCCCCGAACCGGAGTCGACGTACGTGGAGAGATTCCCTCCCACGGTCTCATTCACGCTGATCGTCGCGAGATAGGTACCATCGGCAGCGAGCGACAAGGTTCCTGCTGTGAGCACGTCCATGAACATCACGTCCGAGAACAGTGTCACCGGAAGTGATTTGCCGTTGTACTCCGACAACTGGAAGTTTCCGACGGGACTCGAGTCCGGTCCGGTGCTCGCATCGCCCCCGCAGGCGATCGCGACGATCGCCGCGGCCGCGAGCAGCGATGTCCGCCAGTAGTTTCCGGTATGTGCGCGCGATCGTCTCATGAGTGGTATGGGCACGGGCACAGTCTCTCGCTTAAGGTGGTCATGCGTCACTTCCTGCTGCTTCTCACCGCGGGCCTTGTCGCTGGGTGCGGTTCGGACGCCGGCGTCACTCCATCGGATACGACTACGGCGGGCATGGTGGCCGACGTCTTCACCCCGGGCCTTGTGTTCAGCCCCTTCAGCACGACCATCAAGGTTGGCGGCAGCGTGCGTTTCAACATCTCCGGTGACCAGCACAACGTCATTTTCGGGAAGGTGGCCGGCGCACCAGCGGACGTGAACGTGGTGAAGGATGTCGTGGCGACCCGCACCTTCAACATGCGCGGAACCTACGCCTACGACTGCACGGTCCATCCCGGCATGTCGGGCCGAGTCGTAGTGCAGTAGGCCACTTCCCGCTCCCGCCGTACACGTCGGCGCTTATCGCGTCACGCCCCGCACCGTCGGCACCCAGCTCGGGAAAACGTAGCCCAGATTGGTGTTGCCGAGCCTGTTCTGCACGATCTCCGACAGGATATCCCGGTAATCGATCGTGACCTTGAGGTCCTGGCCGGACTCGAGGTTCTCCTTCGCCAGGCCGGGCCAGCCATTCGTGAGCACCCGGCCACCCGCGATCCCCTTGCCCATCGCGAACATCACCGTGCCGCGGCCGTGGTCCGTGCCCGCGCTGCCGTTCTCCCGCGCATTCCGGCCGAACTCGGAGACGGCCACCACGGTGACGTTGTAGCCCACGGCACCCTGCATCACGTCGGCATAGAACGCCGCCAGCGAATTGGAGAAGTCGCGCATGGTGTTGTACATGGAACCCGCGATCGGGTTTTGCTGCGCGTGGGTGTCCCATCCGCCAATGTCCACCTGCGCGGCCTCGATGCCGATGTCCGCCTTGATCATCACGGCCACGGAGCGCAACGCCTTCCCGAACGACGACGTGGGATACGCCGCACCGTTCGCCGGCGCGTAGCCGGTGAAGTTGAGTGAACGCAGGAGCGTCATGGTGTTCGTGGCATCGAGCGCGGCCGCATGCGCCGGTTCGGGCGAGGACGCGTAGTCGCCACGCAGAAACGCCAAGCGGTCGTTGAGCGTCGTCGCACTCCCGCCGAGTGTGAAGTTTCCCGGGTCACTGATGGGCAGCGTCAGCGGACCACCGACAAGCGACTTCTGAAGGCCGGCGGACAATCCAAGTGCGCGGAGCGGCGCGGTCGATCGCACCGGAGGCGAGCTCGCGAGATGTCGACCCAGCCACCCGGTCACCAGCGCGGGGTCGGCAGGCTTCCCCACCTCCATGTACCGCTGCGCGTCAAAATGTGAACGGCTCGTGTTGAACTGTCCGGTCGCGTGAACGACGAGGAGATCCGTCGCCGTGTACGGAGCCACGAGCGCGCTCATGGCCTGCGGAAACGCAAAGAAGTTGTCGAGCGCAATGCCGCGCGTTGCTGTCAGCGTCGAATCCGGACGTGGGATCGCGATCGTCGCGCGTCCCGTGTAGTAGTCCGGATCACCGAACGGAACGCAGAGCGACATGCCGTCGGCTCCACCGCGCAGGAACACCGACACGATCACGTCGCGCGTCGAGGCATAGGTCTCGGCGAGTACGACTTTCGGCAGCCACGCGGGGAAGAAGACCGATGCGCCGGCGACCGCCGCGCCAGCCATGAACTGGCGGCGGGACAGCGCATTGTATTCGCTGCAACCGCTGTCTTCGCTATCGTCTATTCGTTCGTCAGTCACGGTGGGCTCCCGTCAGTACCACTGGAAATCGGAGGACGCGATCGCGAGGCTGAGCGTTTCCCGCATCCGCGCATCTGTCAGCGTGCCGGCACTCGCGTACGCACGCAGCGCCGCTTTGGTAGCCGGTGAGATCTCGCCGGCGAAGACGTTCTGGTTGATCATCTCGATCGCGGCATCGACACCGGCGCCGAGGTATGGCGTGGCGTTGACGGACACCGTCGTGGAACTCGCGTAGGTGGCGAGCGTGTTGGCGAACGACCACCGCGGTGTGATGTTGCCGGACCAGTATTCCACGCTGTCCGGATATCCGTCCGGCGTCTCCCACAGGAACAATGGCTGTCCGAGCGTGGCGAGCTGGCGGTTGAGAGGATCCGCCGACGTCACGCTGGCACCCAGCGCGCGGACGCCCGACACCAGGAAGTGAAAGGGCCGCTTGTACCGCGCTGGCGCAGTCGCCATCCAACCGTCGTTGAGGATCGCGCGCACCATCGTCGCGATGTCTCCCCCCGTACTGCGATACACGCCGGCGATGATGTTGACCTGCGTGTCCGTCGGCTCACTCGTGAGCAACCACTTGAGCATTTTCCGCGAGAGGAAGAGTGCGGTGCTCGGATGGGTGATGAGCAGGTCGAGCATCTTCTCGCCTTCCTTCATGCCTGCCTGCCCCATCGTCGAATTCCCCGCGGGAATCGTGACGCCGAGCACCGTCTTCGCAGTCCAGTCGTGCGCGTTGGGATCGAAGGAAAAGAGCCCCTTGCCGGTAATCGTCCATCCGGTGAGCACACGCGACAGCTCGGCGACGTCCGTCTGCGTGTACCCGCCATCAACACCGAGCGTGTGCAGTTCCATCAGTTCGCGCGCGTAGTTCTGATTCGGCCGCCCGACTCGGCTTTGCGTCTGGTCGAGATAGGAGAGCATCGCCGGACTCTTGGCGCTCGCCTTGAGGAGATCGCCGAACCGTCCGAGTGCGTGCTTGCGGATGACGTCGCGATCGTCGACCACCTTGAGGTAGCCCACCTTGGACATCGCGATGTTGAAATGGTCGCTCCAGAACTCCACCATGCGCTCGTAGAGCTGCCGCCTGGAGAAGGCGGCCCGATAGAGCGTTGCCTGCTGAAGCTGGCCTTGCACGGTGCCCGACGTGGCGGCGAACAACTGGTCCACGGTCTGGGAAAGCAGCGGAAACTGGTACGCCACCGCGGCATTCACCGCGGCATCGTCGATCCGCGAATATTTCAGCTGCTGTGAGAGCCACCCCTGATAGCCCGTCTTCCGCGCGGCGATCATGTCCGCGGCAGTCGTGGCATAGGTCGCGCGGCGAAGGAGTCGTGTGAGGTTGTCGCGCCACGCGGCCGGAATGGGCGGCACTTCCATCTGGGCGACGGTACGGAACCGGCCAGTGGGGGCGACGCTCTTCGCGCGGCGCGGTTTGATCGCCTGGGCGACAGCGCGACGGGGCGCGAACGCCGCGGCCAGCGCACCAAGAAAAATGAATGAGCGTCGCGAGCGCGGTTCCGCGACAGCTGCATCAGGAGGAGCGTCGAGCTGCATGGGCGACTCAGCGTGAGGATTCGGGTGCCGCGGGTGCCGACTGCCGGTGGTAGACGATGCAGCAAGCCAATCGTTAACGGCGGTGACTTGCGTCACTGCCCGATCAGATCGGCATCCTCGCCCGTTCCGCCAACTCTTGCATCGCGGCCGAGGGAGCTCAGGTCGTACCCGGTCGGGTTGCGCGTACCGGGAGAGCGATAAACGTACGCATTTCCCCAGGGGTCGAGGGGTATGGTCTTCTTGACATAGGGCCCACGCCAGTTCGGCGCCGCGGGCCCGCGCGCTGGGCGGTCGCGCAGGGCGCCGAGCCCCTGGTCCGTGGTCGGAAAGCGGCCGTTGTCGAGACGGTAACTCTCGAGCGCAATGTCGAGGAGCTCGAGCTGCGCCTTCGCGGTGGTGACGCTCGCGTCCGATACGTGGCGAAGAATCTGCGGTCCGACGAGACCGGCAAGGAGCCCGATCACGATGATCACGACGATCAGTTCGATGAGCGTGAAGCCTCGCCGCTTTCTCCGCAGGCCGTCTTCAATACGCACGGGCATTCACGCTGTAGATGGCCTGAAGCATCGCGAGTGCGACCCAGCCCACGAGGACTCCGAACACGATGACGAGCGCTGGCTCGACGAGCGCGACGAGCGCGCGCAACATCCGCCGGACCTCGGCATCATACGTATCCGCGACACTCTTGCACAACTCGGGCAGGCGCCCGCTCTCCTCCCCCGCTGAAAGCAGTCGTACGGCGAGCGGAGGTAGCACATCCCCGAGCGCCAACGAAACAGGAGTACCCTCCGCCACCGACGCCTCGGCGCGCTCGAGCCGTCTGCCGACGGCGACGTTGGACACGGAGGCCCGTGCAATGCGCAGCGATGCCAGCACGGGCACCCCACTCGTCAGCAGGATCCCGAGTGCGCGCACCAGTCTCGCGGTGATCCATGCCTCCTCGAACGGGCCGACGAGCGGCCAACCGAGGCGCCTGTCCTGCCAGGCAGCGTCTGCGCTCGCCGCACGCACCCAGAGCGCCGCGCCAGCGGCGAGCGCGAGCCAGAGCCACCACGCTCCCAGCACGATGTGACTCGCACCGAGCAGGAGGCGCGTGCTGAGTGGCAGCGTTCCGCCCAGGTCGGCGATCATCCCCTGAAAGCGCGGCAGCACGAACAGGAGAAGCACGAGAATACCGACGCCCGACGAGCACGCGAGTATCGCCGGATACAACAGCGACGCCTGCAGTTGCGAGCGCAACTCCGCCGACTCTTCGAGGTTCCCGGCGAGTCGCTCGAGCACCGGGGTGAGCGCGCCGCCCTCTTCACCAGCCGCGATCAACGCGACGTACAACGCGCCGAATTGCGACGGATGCGCGGCGAGTGCCACCGCGAGCGGGGCGCCATGGTTCACCGCGTCGCGCACGGCGCGGACGGCGTCGCCCAGCGCCGTACCCTCCGTGCTCTCCGCGCCGAACGCGAGTGCCTCGGACAGGTGCACGCCGGCGGCGAGCATCGTTGCCAGGGTGCGTGTCCACAGCGCCAGTGATACTCGGTCAGTCGCGCGGCGGCGAGCGAATCGCCGTGCACGTGCGGGCGCCTCTTCGTCGAGCGTGATGACGAACAGTTGCTTCTGGCGGAGTTCGTCGAGGGCCGCCCCACGCGTTGCCGCGGCAAGCTGGCCCGACACGATTTCACCGCTCTCCAGGGCCGCGCGGTAGCGAAACGACGATGCGCCAGACGCGGCATCTGCCGTCGCCGTCACGTCACGGGCTCGGCGTCGCCGGTCACGCGGAGTACCTCGGCGATGGTGGTCACGCCCGCGCGCGCCGCCGCCATGCCCGCCTCGCGCAATGGCGTCATTCCCGTGGCTTCAGCGTGTGCGCGCAACTCGGCCAGCGGCGCGCGGCGGGTCACCAGATCGCGAAAGGTGTCCGTCACCACGAGCAACTCGTAGATCCCCGTGCGACCACGGTATCCTGAATTGGCGCACAGCGCGCAGCCGACAGGCGTGCCGTCGGACGCGCATGAGCACAGGACGCGCACAAGCCGTTGCGCAAGAATGGCCTGCACGGTTGCCGCGACGAGGTATGGTTCGACGCCCATGTCGGCGAGACGGACGACTCCCGATACGGCGTCGTTGGTGTGCAGCGTGGAGAGTACGCGGTGACCCGTGAGGGACGCCTGGATCGCCAGTTCCACGGTCGCGCGATCACGCATCTCGCCGACCATGACGACGTCCGGATCATGGCGGAGGATGGAGCGCAGCGCGTTTGGGAAATCGAATCCTGCGCGCGGATTCACGGGAATCTGGGTGACGCCTGGAATCTGGTACTCCACCGGGTCCTCGATGGAGATCACCTTCACGCCCGGCACATTGAGGCGGTCGATCGCCCCGTACAGGGTCGTCGTTTTCCCTGACCCCGTTGGCCCCGTGACGAGCACCATCCCGCTCGGCCGCTCGATGACGCGCTCGAGCCGCTCACGCACGGCGTCGGGCATGCCGATGCCGCTGAGCGCGCGACGGCCCACGCCGTGATCGAGTATGCGCAGCACCACGCTCTCGCCGTGCAGGGCCGGCAGCGTCGAGACGCGAAGATCGACTTCGCGATCTTCCAACCGGACACGGGCGCGTCCGTCCTGCGAGGTCCGGCGTTCGGAGATATCGAGTCCGGCCATGATCTTCACGCGACTCACCACTGCCGCGCGGTACTGAACCGGCAGCAGCGCGCTGTCGTGCAATACGCCGTCGAGCCGAAGGCGCACGCGAAGGCCATCCGTCCTCGATTCCAGGTGCACATCGCTCGCGCCGGCGCGCAGGGCGTCGAGCAGCGTGACGTTCACCAGTTGAACGACGGGGACCTCATTGGCGAGGGCACGAAGATCGTCCGTTGCGAGCGGTGTGCTGGTCGCCGCGATCGACGTCGCGGCGGGCGCAAGGTCACGCGCGACGGCGAGGATGGCCGCCTGAATTTCCCCGCGCGGAACCTCCACGATGTCGATGCGGGCGCCGTACAGGCGCGCAAGCTCGTCGAGCACCGTCGGGTGCAGCGGCGCGCCAGCGGCCACGCGCAGCGCGCCATCGGCTCCAATGTCGAGCGGGAGCAGCGCGTGCTCCGCGAGGTACCGCGGCGAGAGGCGGCGAGCGAGCTCGCCGCCCGCTGCCGCGCGGAGGTCGGGGCCCGCGGTATTCACGCCGGCGGTATGCGGCCGGGCAGAGTCAGCTCCGGAGCCCGCTCGTGCAGGGAGCGCTGCGAGCGCTCGCGTATGGCGTCCGCGTCGGCGTCGGACCGGACGATGTGCGGCGTCACGAACATCACCAGCTCGGTCCGGCTGTTCGAGATGACTTGCCGCCGGAACAGGGCACCGAGAATCGGGATGTCCATGAGCAGCGGCACGCCGGCAAACGTGCGATCGCGCGACTCGCCGATGAGTCCTCCGATGACCACGGTCTGGCCATCACGCAGCGTTGCGCGTGTCGCGGCCTCGCGGGTGGAAATCACCGGCGCGCCCAGTGCCGCCGAGATGGTCTGCGTCGTGAGGGTGCTGACCTCCTGGAGGATCTGTACGCTCACGTAGTCGTTGCGGCTGATCGTCGGAATGATCGTCAGCGTCGTGCCGACGTCCTGGTACTGCACGCTACGATCGACCGCGATGTCGTTGCCCAGTCGCGTGGATGCCACGAACGGCACCTTGCTGCCGACATTGATGCGCGCTTCGCGGTTGTTGGCCGCCAGCACCTGCGGCGTGGACAGGACGTTCACGCGCGAGTTGGTGGCAAGGGCAGAGAGCACCGCGCGCACCGTGGTGCCGTTCAGGCTGATCACCCGCAAGACGAAGTTGTCGTCGCCATTGGTGTCGAACGCATCGGGATTGCCGCGACCCACCGTGACGTTCGTCTTGCCACCGGTGATCGCCGCCCAGTCGATGCCGAACTCTGTGCCGGCGCCAAGTGCGACTTCGGCGACGGTCACCTCGAAGAGCACCTGCGATGGCCGAACGTCGAGCGCGCTGACCGTTTCGCGCAGCAGGGAAAAGTTTGCTGGTGCCGTGCGCACGATGAGCGAGTTCGTCGGCGAATGCGCGACGATCGTCGTCTGTCCGAAGAGCGCGCCGCGGGCGACGCTGTCGCGCGCGAGGGCCAGCGCCGTTGGCGCGGACGGCGCCACGGTCGTCGACGCATCGGCCGTCTGTCGGCGCGGCTGGAAGCTATCGGCCTCACGCTGCCGATAACTATCGAGCGCCCGGCTCAGCCCGCGATCGTTGAGCGAGGCGGGACGATCGGCACCTACCGGCACGCCAAACAGTTGGCCAAGGGACGCCGCAATCTCATCAGCGACCCCGAAGTCGAGGGGGATCACGAAGGTCTGTAGTCCCAGATCGCCCGACGGCTTCTCATCGAGACGCTTCAGGAGGTCGAGGTACCGCGCGATGTCGCGTCCCCGGTCCGTGATGAGCACGGCATTCGATCTGGCCACGGCCTCGATGCGCGCGGTCGGTGAGGCGATGCGCGTGAGCGCACGCACCGCTTCGTCGGCGCGCGTGGACTGCAGCGGGACGAGCTGCGTGACCAGTCCGAGTGGCGGCGGCGTCTCCATCGTCGTGCCGCTTCGCACGTCGCCCGCTGCGGGTGCCTTCTCGGCCGGCATCACCTGGGCGACGGCACCATGCCGGACGAGCACGAGGCCGTTCGATTCGAGAATCGATTCCAGCACCCCACCGATGTCCTCGCGCGCGATGGGAGCGGCGGTGGTGAACGTGATGCGCTTGGCCGGCACGTCGCTCAAGACGACCGTGAGGCCAAGCAGCGAGGCGAGCGACCGGATGACGTCGGGCAGGGGCGAGTCGACGAAGTTGAGCGAGCTGCCGCCGGAGGGTCGCGGGGTGGGCACCTGCGCCGCGACAACGCCAGCATCCAGGTGCGTCGTCAACGAAAACGCGAGTACGATGAGGAACGCTCGGCGCATCAGCGAGGGGTCGGGGCGATGGGAGCAGCGAACATGCGTAGAGTGCGACGACCGGCGGGCCCGTCGATCACGACATCGCGATCTCCAATGCTCACGACTCGGTAGCGGCCAGCACGGTCACCCACATGATACGGGAGTGCCGCGGTGCCCGGCGAATCGAGGCGCAGCAGCGCGATCGGACCATCAGGGCCGGGGATGATGCCGAAGAGCCGCGGTCCGCCAGCCGATCGGGGCGTCGGCGGTGCGGAATCGTCGGAAGCGGGGCGACCCATGCGCGCAGTGGTGCCCGTGTCGGGCGACAGCGCACTCGACGCAATGCCTGGTCTCGCTGGCGCGGGGACTGGACGTCGTGCATCCGAGAAGATGTTCGCACGGAGGATGACCGCGATTCCAGTGCTGTCGCTCGGCACGGACGGAGTGGTCAGCGTCGGCGCGACGGAGCGTGTCGGCACCGCACGGACGCCATCCGGCGACACCGGCCATGCGAGGACGACGAGTCCTGCCACAGCGAGAAGTACTGCGCCCTGCATGCGAATGCTGTCCGTGTCCCGGGTGCGGAGTGTCATCGTGTCCCGTCCTGTACCCACGGCGCGTGCAGAACGAGCGACAGCTGCAGCGGCTGCCCGAACAAGGCGGGGTTCGTGCGCAGGCGCACTTCGGAGATGTCGACCACGAAGGGACCGTTGCGGACCGTCGCGAGAAACGCGCTCACGCCGCGCAGGTCGCCGATCGCCGTCATCGATGCCGGTAGTGCGTCAGCGACGGTCGAATCCGCCTCTCCCGTGACGTCGAGCGAGCTCACGGACAGCGCCGCGTTGGAGGCTGCCTGCTGCAACGACGTCTGAAGGACAGACGCCGCCAGCGCGGCGCTTCGCGCACTCAGCACTCGGCGCGACGAAGCCGCCGCCTGCGTTTCGCCCGCGCCTACAGCCGCGCGCAGCTGCGGCTCCTGCGCGATGAGCCCGCGCAGTCGCCCGATCTCTTCCCGGCGCGCGTCGATAAGCGTCTCTCGGGCGCGTGCGTGCGTGAGCACTGGGACGATTCCGAACGCGATGAGCAGTGACGCGGCAGAAACGACCAGACCGAAACGAATTGTGCGTTGCTCGCTCGGCTGCAGTCTCGTCATTGCGACACCCTCGCGCGGAATGCAAGCGAGAAGCTCTCGAAGGTACGGCCATTCTCCGAGAACCGGGTCGTCGGTCCGGCGAGACGGACATCGGCTACGCGGGCGTCCGCGTCCAGCGCGGGGACGATCGCGGCGGCGCTGCCTGCGCGACCGTCAAGGTGCCAGACGTCCCCATTCGCAGCCAGTGCGAGCACGGTGGCGTCACGTGGAAGACGTTCGCTCAGCACCGCCAGAACCTGAATCGGGTCGGTCGCGCCAGACGCGCTGGCGGTGGGCGTCACTCGTGCCAGCGTCGCGAGTCGGGCTTGCAGCGCGAGCGCTCCGGACGCCGAGTCTGTCAGTTGAATCACCGACTGTTGCAGCTGGCGAAGGGTTCGCTCGCGGGCGTGATCGAACGACCAGAGGACGAAGAGAAGGGATGCCGCAACCATCAGCCACGAGGAGAGCGTGCGTCGCGCTCGTTGGCTGGACAGTCGTGCGCGCAGCGGCGTGGAGAGCAATTGCTCGTGGAGCGGAAGCGACGAACCGAACGCAGCGCCGAGCGCGACCGCGAACCGCGGGTCGAGTCCGCGCGGATGCGGCATCGGCGTGGAGTTTGATGGAACCGCGGCAGGCACTCGCCGTGCGCTCGCGAGACGGCCATCCCGAATCTCCACCAACGCACTCTCGCCCGCCGACAATTCATTCGGAACCGCGAACACGCCGCTCCCCTTTGCTCGGCCCGCCAATGCGATTGCGGCCGCACTTGGAGCCGTAACAACCGTGTGCACCTCGCCCCACTGTGCGAATGCCGAAACCCAGCGCTCGAGCGCACCGGCGTCCGTCGCGCATGCGAGTCCTTCGCCGACCAGCGCGACGGCGACCGATCCGGAAACCGGAAAGAATCGTTCCGGCTCGAGCGCGAGAATCGATGCGCGCTCGCTGGCACTGACTGGCGGAAGACGAACCGCATTCAGGTACAGGTAGGCGTAACCAACCGCGAGCGAGATGGAGCCCGTTTCACCGAGCTCCTCGCGTAATGCGGTCACGGCGGCGGCGGGATTCGCGGAGTCGAATGCGACCTCCACGAAGCCAATCACCGCGCCACTGAACGGCGACACTGCGACCGCCCGTGCAGAATCATGCGTGAGCGCAATGCCGAGCAGGGGGCGCAGCAGCGGGCTCACCGAGCGCGCTCCCGCCAACGCACGAGCGCGAGCTGTGAACCCTGAATGGCGTAGACCGCTTCTATCTCATCTACGAGCGACGATCCATCGCGCACCCCCCGGCTGACAAGCATGACGCGCGTCGGTGCCTCGACGACCTGTCCCGCTGCCGAGCGGCGGACGGCGAGAGGGGCATGGGTCATGTTCACGTTTCCATCGCCATCAACCGTGAGGAAAGGTGCAACCGCCGTCGCCACGCGCGAATCGAACGACGGTAGGTCGTTCAGCGCATCGAGGCTCTGAAGCGGCGTGGCGATGACGCCCTGCGGGGCGGAAGCACCGATCCGCTGACGAACCTCACGCGCGATCTCGTGCGCCGAAACCGCATTGGTAAACTGCGCGAAGAACTGCGACAGTGCATCCTCGCTCGCGAGATTGACGTCGAGGCGCGCATTCACGTCCACGACACTTACCTGAGCGTGTCCATCTCCGAGCGTGAACTGCGACCCGGGGAGCGCGGTGAGGGCGTTCAGGTAGCGGGCGCGCGCCGGACCGGCATCGACGCGGGCGAGGCTATCGCCGATCTCCTCCGATGCCGCCACGATTCCACTCTCCGCCATCGCGCGGGCCACGGCGCGGTCGCGAAGGTTCGTGGCGACACCGAGCCTTCCGCGTACGCTCGCCGCCATGCTTCCGCCAATTGCACCGAGCACCACGACGAGCCAGAGCACGAGCAGGAGCGCGACGCCGCTGCGCCTTCTCATCGTACGAAAGCAGCCTGCATCGGCACGACCAGCGGCGCGATCGCGCCCTGTCCGGCAAGCGGCACGAATTCGATACGCATGGCGCGAGGCGACTGCCCGCCCGACACTGGGCCCGTGTGCCACCCGTCCGGTGCAAGTGTGCTCACTCGAATAGCCTGCACCCCAGGCAGTTCCGATGTGAGACGCGGCGCGGCATGGCCGATCGGCGCCGCGGCGACCGTTGCGCCGCGCACCTGCACCCTCCAGAGTGACGATCCGCCGAACGGCTCCGAGAGGCCACGCGAGTAAAACGTCAACACATCGCCGCCGTTACCGGCGTCGGCAACCAGGTCCTCGGGGTCGCCACGTTCGACGATGTGGCGCATCGCGTCATCGAGCATGGCGCGACCGATCAGGCCATCCGCGCGCGCGCGCAACGGACCGTCGATGCGCCCACGCGTTGCGATGCCGGCGTCGAGTGCGGCATAGGCCACGAGTGCAACCATGCCCGTGATGACCAGTGCCACCATGATTTCTAGCAGGGTGAAGCCGTGGTGCCGATTCATCGATCGCGCACCAGTCGGCGCAGCTGGACGGAATCGCCTTCCGCACCTTTTGCCGTCACAACGAGCTCGATGATGCCGGGCCGCCAAGGCCGGCGGACTATGCGAACAGCGGGGCCGGATGGTGGGAAATCGATCGCGGCGCCGTCGCGAAGCGCTGCCTCGGACATCGCCATTTCTGCGTACGAGATGAGCTGGGACCCATTATCCGCGCGATGCGCCGCATTCGCCGCCCCGTCGAACAAGCTCAGATAGGCCACCGCGGTCAGGCCGAGAATGACGAGCGCGGTCAATGCCTCGAAGAGCGTCATCGAGCGGCGCCTTCACGCGGCTCGCAACGAACCGGATCCCAGGAAGGTCCATCGGTCGCGATACACAGTCCCGTCGGCGAGATGCGCAGCGTAAGGGCCCGCTGCGGCGCCGTGAGTTGTCCATTGAGGACGGTCACGTCCGTGGCGTTGGCGGGACTGACGCGCCACGATCCGTTCGCGGCCAGTGCGAGCCGGACTCCCTCTCCGCGCACGATGGCGAATTGTCGTGCCCGCGCCACCACCGATGATGTCCCCTCCGCGCGAACCGTCGGCGCGAGGAACGTCGGCACGACGAGCGCAGTCAACAGCGCCAGGAGCGCGAGCGCCACGATCAACTCGATGAGCGTGTGACCTGGGCGCGTGGGAATGACGCGATCTCCGAGAGGTGTGGCGGTCCGTGACGATACGCGTCGACGCGCACATGGTGGACGAGCGAGCAGCGCATACGTCGCGCGGGTGTTCCAGCGCCCCAGCGCCGGCTGCCGCCGCAAGACCCATCGAGTCACATGCGCCAGCCGCGCAACCCGCTTTGCGCGGCCGTCGCGCGATGCGCCTACTTGAGATCAGGCGCGCGCGTGACCGGATCCTTCGGGCTGCCGCGAACGACGATGCGGTAGATCAGCAGCGATACGCCAATCGTGAGGAAAAGATGGATCCACCCTGGCCCCTGCAGCACGAGCGCGCCGACGGCCCACGCAAGCAGCATGACGATTGCGGCGATGATTCCAACGTCCATGGCACTGCTCCTTTTATTGACCCGTGCTGTCCCCGACCGTAGATTGCCTCCACAGACAATCGGCAGAACACGGGACGGAGAGAAACGTTTTTGAGCCGATAAGTCCTTCGAGTGGGTTCGATAATCTATACTGACGGCATGCCCTCAGTGCGGGGGAAGCCGGAAGGTGTGGTGAGGGCCTCATTATTTCGACTGGGCTTCAA
>JBKJUW010000117.1:0-35656 GCA_046589725.1 Gemmatimonadaceae bacterium | reverse complement strand
CGCTGCCCTCGATCCGACCCGCGATTACGCCCACCGCGAAACGCTCGATGGCGTCGCGCAGCAACGTGTCGTCGCGCGGTCCGCCAGGAATCAGGGCAAAGCCATCAACGAGCGAGGCGCGCGACGGACCAACCTTGAGCTCGAGACGCCACTGCCCTTCGTCGAGCGCAAAGATCTCGAGGGACTCGCCGGTGTCCGCACGAACCGCTGTGCCTTCCCGAAGCTTGAACTCCTGCTCGGGGAAGGTGAGCGTGTGGATCATCGACTTCTTTTCCGGTCGCGGCGGAACCGCCGAGCGCACGAGCCCACCAATGCAGTCGATGTCGTCGATGTGGAACTCGCGCGTATTCCCGAGCCGCTTGAAGTAGTCCCACCACTCGCGACGCGCCTCTCGACGATGGTATTCGAGCAGGTGACCGAGCAACTCGCGCCATCCGCCGTCTCCGTCAGGAGCACCCGCAGCGAGCTGTTCGCGTAACTCGAGAATATGCGCGTCCGCCGCTCGCCGCTTCTCTTCCCTCTTGGCATCCTCGGCGGACTTCTCCTGAGCGGGATCGAACCACTCCACCTCTACGGGCCGCAGCCTTAACAGCCAGTCGCGACACTGCATGGTCGACCGGCAGTCGAACGCGTTGTAAACCTCGATCTCCTTGAGGATCGCATCGTCGCGCAGCACGAGCCACCGCTCGAACGCCACGACGCTGTCACCGCCGGACTTGATGGTCTCGGTGCGCTCCTCCGCGAAGAAGACCTCAAGGTTCTTGAGTGAGTAAGAGGGCTCCGAGATGCGAATGCCCTCGCGCACGACCTTGTACAGGTCCACGAGCTTGCGATCGCGCAGGAGGTCGTCCACCTCGTTCTCGCGCGTGCCGTGTGTCTGCGCGAGACGCATGATCGCGTCGTCCTGCTGCCGCTTGGACGTGCCATATTGCCGAGCGAGTCTCCGCAGCGCGGTCTCCTCATACGCGGCGTAATGGTAGACATACGCTTTCGGGAAGCGTCGCATGCGCTCGACGATGAAGTCGAGCGCGCCCTCGAACGCCGTCTTCTCCGACTCGCGGTCGTGCGCCCAGAACGCGCGGAAGGTCTCCGCTCCGTTGTCGTCGCGGAAGTGGAAGCCGAAGAGGTATTCCAGCGAGCCCTCCGGCGAGTAGACGGGATCGCCTTCCATGTCGAAGAAGAGGTCGCCGGGATCCGGTTCGGGAAGCCGAGCGAAGCCACGCTTGGCCTCAAGTGGCAGCGTCTCGACGGCGTCTGTGCCCGTGGCGCGCTTGCCGAATTGAAGCCTCGCCTGGTCGCGCAGCCGCGCGAGGGTTTCGGGCTGGAGCTTTGGGATGCTGCTGTCGACGGAAAGTTCTGCAAGTCCTCTTAGAGTGGTCACACCTGCCGAGCGGAGCTTGCGTGCCTGCGGACCCGCGAGGCGCGCGACGAGGCTGAGGTGATCGGCCGCGTCCCACGCGTGCTCACAACGGCCGCTCCAGCGACACATGCCGCAGTGCTCGCACGGCTCGGCCGACGTCTTACGCGCCTTGTCGGCCATGAACGACAGGAAGCGTCGCTTCGCGGCGTCGCAGTAGTAGATGTAGTCGTTAAGTGCGAAGGTGAACTGCGTGCTGTCGCCGAGCACCACGTGCGCGTTCGTGGGCATGAGGCCCTGTTCGCGCGCGACCATCTGGGAATACAGGCAAAGTTGGAGGACGTGCTTCGGCTTTGCCGTACGGGCGAGCTTGGTGTCGGCGACTTCGTACGACCAGGACCCGAGCGCCGACGGCTTCTGCACGCGCAGGAGGAAGTCGGAGTACCCGTGCCACGGCAGCTCGACGAGGGCGCCCTGATAGATGACGTCCACCCCTTCGCGCATGGCGGCCCGCGTATACTCGGCCATCTCGTCCAACGAAGGAACGCGCGCGATCTCGCGCACGGTGCGACCCTGACGCTTCAGCTCCTCGAGGTACTGAAGCTCATGAGCGTTGCCCTTCTCCTTCAGGAGCTCGAGATACGGATCGTCTTCATCGTCGTCAGCGGTGATTGCGCCGCCGGCCAGTTGAAGGTCGAGCGCCGAGCTGTGCGTGCAGCTGAGGAACGTGAGGAGATCCTTGGCGGAGTAGAGGGGGGCGCCCTTATGAAGTCGCATGGATGGGTGTTGGAGCCGACGAGATGGAGGCCGAGCAGCGGGCAAGCACTGCAGCTCGGCTTGGCATGACATCTTACGCCTCCCCTCTGACATCCGCACGGGATGGAGGCACGACCTCTCTCCCGCCACCTTGAACAGCATCCTGAAGCGTCGTACGTCGAAGTTGCAGTCTGATTACCGAGTGACGCGGGGTGCACTGAGCTTACGCTGGTGCTATTCGACCTTCGTCTTGAGCCACTCGGCGACCTTCTCCACCCCGACGGCCCCCGTCGCGGCAGCCATTACGAGAGCGTACAGCTCAGGTCCGGGTGCAATGAGCCGCCTTCCGTTGAGCCGCAGGAAAACCAACATCGCCGCGAGTGCAGTGCGCTTGTTGCCGTCCAGGTATCCCCGCTGACGTACCAAGGCGCAGAGATAAGTGGCCGCGAGCGCCTCGATCCCGGATGCCTCGCCGTACACCCACGCATTCACTGGCCGCGCGAGCGCACTCTCGACCGACCCCTCGTCGCGAATTCCGCGAAGGCCACCAAACAGCTCGAGTTGCCGGTCGTGCAGCAGGTGTAGCGTGGCGAGCGGAATCCAGACCGGCTCCGTCACTTCGCCAGCGCGTCGAACACCTCGCGATACTGGTCGATCGCCTCTTCCATCGCCGCGAGTGCTTCGGCCTGCACTGGATCCAGGGCCGTGACCAGATAAGTACCGGGTCCGGCCTCTCTCCAGTAAAGCTCCTGACCAGGCTGCACCGCGAGCCGGCGAGCAACCTCAGTCGGCAAGGTGGCGACGAGCGATCCACCCTGCGTGCGCGTTTTGGTCTTCAGGATCACGATGCCCCATGTGTGATTAATATGTAATAATATAGTATCATGGTATCCTGGATGCGCATCAACATGAGTCACGCTCGAGGGCCCGAGCCGATCCCCCGCATCGGCGAATGGGTAGCTTCTGACATCCGCACGGGATGGAGGCGGATGACACCCAGCTTGACACTCCGCGGCTCCGTTCCCATATTGGGAACCACACCAGCTGCACGCGAGAACGCGGCATGCACGTCATTTCGAGGAAGAGGCTGCTGGACTTCAGCGCCGACTACCCGGACGCGAAGGCGCATCTCCTGGAGTGGGAACGGATCGTCGCGCACAAGCGATACGCGAACACGGCCGACGTGAAGGCGGATTTCCCTTCGGTCGATTTTATCGGGCGGGGGAAGGCGGTCTTCAATATCGCCGGCAACAAGTACCGGCTCGTCGTCGAGATGAACTTCCGAGGGCGCGGGCTCGCCCTCATCCGCCACGTGGTCACGCATGCGGAGTACGATCGCCTGATAGCTCGGAAGCGGCTCTGAGCCGCACTTTCCTCCGATGGAGCAACAACGATGGCCACCGCTGTACTCGACTTCACGACGCCTCACGTGCTCCGGAATGCTCGCGAGTACAAGGCCGCTGTGGCGGAGATCGATCGCCTCATCGACGCCGGCGCCGATGCGCGGCCGCGAGCGAGCGAGGAGCGTCTCGAGTTCCTCTCGCTGCTCGTCGAAGCATACGAGGAGGAGCACTACCCGCGCGACGAGAGCGGCACGCCTCAGGGCGTTGTCGCCTTCATGCTCGAGCAGAAGGGAATGACGCGGACCGATCTGGCGCCGCTCATGGGCGGCAAGGCGCGCGTGTCGGAGTTCTTTTCGGGGAAGCGCCGTCTCTCGGTCGAGCAGATCAAGGCGCTGCGCGCTCACCTCGGGATTCCAGCCGATCTCCTGATCGCCTGACGCCAGCAGTACGGAACCGGAGCGGCTCACACTTTCACCACGGTGCGCAAGCAGATCAAGCGAATCGACGTCGACGCACGCTTCGACAAGGTACGTGCGACCGCGTGACCTGCGGAGCGGCGATGGCTACCGCGCCACTCCCACGAAGAGATCGGCGACGCCGCAGCTGAATCCTGGCAGCACCGCACCGCCATCCAGCCTGTCCCCTTCGCGTGCCCAGCGCGGCGGCGCGTCGCTCGCGATGATCATTACCGTCCGCCGCACGGGATCAACCACCCAGATGAGCAACGTCCCGCACGCGCGGTAGTCGGCGAGCTTCTCCTCCAACGCCGACGCAGTCTCGCTCGGCGAGAGCACCTCGACAACGAGGTCCGGCGCGAGCTTCAGGAACCCCGGCCCAACGCCCTGTGGTGGCAATCGATCCGCGCGCACGAACGACACGTCGGGCCGACGGACCGTGCGAGGAAGGTCGATGAGTTGATAGCCCACGCTGTCGGCAAACACCCATCCCACCTTGAGCGCACGGACGTGCACGGAGAGAAGGACGGTGAGGTTGGTCGCGATCATTCCGTGGGGGGCACCAGGAGCGGGCGTCACGCGCAACTCACCGCGGACGAGTTCACCCTGCTCCTCGTCGTCCATGTCGTACACAAGAAACTCCTCGGGAGACATCAGCATGCCTTCCGCCCGCGCGACATCCCGCATCGTGTGCTCCTGTACGCAACCATGGTAAACCAAGCGTACGCTCGGCGCACGCTACTCGGCAAGACGACTGGGCGCACCAATTCGCTCCAGCACGCGATGAATTGGTGACGGTCGCGTCTGCGCTTAGAATGAAATTGACAGCAACCCCGTATTCGAGATGCATTGTCCAAGGCATCGAATGGTGCATATTGCGTGCATACCAATCCAGAAGGCTGCACCATGCGCACCACGCTGAACATTGACGACGCCCTTATCGAGGAGGCGCGGCGCCTGACCGGTATCGATGAGCGCACTGCGCTCATCCACGAGGGTCTCCGCGCGCTCATTGCACGCGAGAGCGCCAGGCGCCTCGCGGCGCTTGGGGGATCCGAGCCCCGTCTCCGCCCCATCCCTCGCAGGCGCTCCGGATGATGGTGCTCGTCGACACGTCAGTCTGGATCGACCACCTTGGCCACGGCAACGCAACGCTCGCCTCAGCGCTGGAGGAGGGGAGCGTGTTGACGCACCCCTGCGTGATCGGGGAGTTGGCCTGCGGCAACCTCCGTCGCCGAGCGGACATCCTTCGCTTGCTCAGCAAGCTGCCGCAGGCGCCCGTGGCGAGCAACGCCGAAGTGCTGGAGTTCATCGAGCGACGAAAGCTCATGGCGCGCGGCATCGGCTTCGTCGACGCCCACCTTCTCGCATCTGTGACGCTCGCCGGGACTGCGAAGCTCCTCACATCGGATCGGCGACTCGCCGCAGTTGCAGCACATCTCCAGGGTGGACCATAGGGGCCGAAGCAATATTGAGATCGCAGAACGGCCAGCAAATGTGGCCGAAACAGAGCTTCGCGACACGATCAACGCGCGCGGAGAAGTCAGCGTACTGACCCTCCGAGATAGTCCGCGTGCCACGAGCGCGTTCCAGGTGCGACTCGACTTCCTTTGCCGAGCCGTAAGCGATATCAGCGAAGCGGCCGAGCTCGAGGCGTGATCGCTTCGCGCACCCCTCCGCAAGGTTTGCCGGTACCGACGCAGCGGCGCGCAACAGCTGAGAGCGCAGCCCGGGGTACCGTTCGCCGCGCCGAGTGGTCAGGGCGGCGTGCAGGTCGTTCGCGAGGGCGTTCGCCTGCTGCCACGCGATGAGTTGTCGGAAGTCTCCCATGCGAGGAAGGTGTGCCTCGCGGCGCGGTTGGGCGTCACCATTCTATTGCGCCGTGGGCCTTTTTCCGACGTCGGTGTCCGACATCGGATCTTTCCGGAAGTCCGCCAACTGTCGTCGCGGTTCCGCAGTTCACGCACAGCCAAAACCGCGACGACAGTTGGCGGAAAAAACAGAAAGCTCGGACATCGCACTGAACATCCGTTACACCGCCCCAACTGCCATCCACACCCCATGCACCCCATCGATCGCGATGATCGCCCGAGCGCGCTCCGACGGCGTGGGCTTGCACGCCGCCCACTGGAAGTGAGGACGGTCCTTCGTCGTCCAGTCGCCACCCCACTTGCACTCGTGTCGCTTGAAGATCTCGGCCACATCCGCGAACCACTTCACCGGTGCATCCCATTCCATGGATTTCGAGATCACATCGACCGCGAGCCCGTAGCCATGCCAGCTGTACAGGTTGCTCGAGGCGTTCGTCACCGGCTTGACCGGGGGAATGACCGAGCGTCCACGGGTGTAGTACGCCGCCTGCAGCTCCGGCGAACGATAGGTCTCATAGACGATCGCATCGAGGCCCGCGGCGTTGCACTCGTCGATGGCCGCCTGCACCGACGCGGCGAAGCGCGGCGCGAGCGTGTCGAACGTGTGCGTTGGGCGAAGTGTTGCCGCCTTTCCGGCGCTCATAGCACCCCCTCCTGCGGATCACCGCTGGCCCACGAGTGCTCGAACGCGACAGGAGTTTCACTCGCCGTAGCGGGTGCATTTGGCGCGGCCGGCGGGGGCGGCGGCGGCGGAGCTGGCGGCGCGGCGCTGCCCTTGTCCTTGCTGCCCTCGTCGCCGCTCTTCTCCTTCGGTTTTACCGTGGACCGGATGACCATGAACTTGTTCAACACATCGAACCAGAACGGCGCTCCGAAGGTGATGGCGAGGGCAGTCATGAGCCATCCGACGGTGCTCGATGGTACACGCATCCAGAAAATGTCCCATGACATCGGCATGAAGCCGGTGCGCCGCGTACATACGATGGTATCGCGAGGGACGCCGGGGTTGGTGAGCCGCACCGTGTGCACGTTGCAGCCAACCGCGGGAATGTGCGACCAGCCAATGGGAAGCTTCAGCGCGTCGAGCTTGTCGGACACCGCCTCCGTGGACAGGTGCATGGTGCTCGAGTCCTTCGCCGCCGTCGTCGCCTCGGCGACGAGAATTTCGCGCGCACCCTTGTTGTCGTTGAGATATTGGGCAAGGCCGAGCGTGTCGACGTTGCCGCCAACGGCCAGCGTGACACCGATCGCGAGGAGCCAGAACTGTGTGTGGCGCTTGTACCATCCCGACACACGGTCCATGGAGCCATCGAACCAGTCCTCGATGTTACGGCGCAGCTGGACCATATCGCCATTCGCTGAATCGAGTGCCGTGAGGATGACGCGCTCGACGCGCGGATTGCCGAGGGTGGAAAGGCGGGCGCGGATGACGTTGGTATCCATGATCGCCGTCGTGCTGGCGAGCGGCTCCTTTCCACTGGTATCCGTACCGTGCACCACCATGTCAATGAGCGCGAGCGCGAAGTTCTCCTTCGGGAGGTACGACGGCAGTTGTCGCCGCGCCGCCCAGCCGAAGAAGCCCCGGAGCTTTTCGGGCTCGTAGCTGCCCTGATACATGCTGCAGATCAACGGATGGCTGTAGACCGCCCTGGAAAGCCCCGTTCCCTTGCTGTCGGCGAGGAGCTCGCGCATGCCGCGCTCGAGCTGCGCGGCGCGCGAGTGCTGCACTCCCTCGATCGCCTCGCGAAACGCGGAAGCGATGATACTCAGCAGCAGGAAGATGAAGATGAGGCCAATCGCGACATCGAGCATCGGAGAGCCAAACATATGTAGGCCTCTCGCTGAAGAAGTGACCGCGAATCTCGTGCTTTCTGCAGCTTGCGCAAGAGGAGGTCTTAAGAATTTCTATGGCGCGATGCCGCTGCGATTGCAAACACTGCGAAATGACATACCTTCGCGATCTCTCTAACCGCCCGACCGATGCCCAACTACCACCTGCAGTGGACGGCCGCCAGCGAGGATAGCACGATCGAGATTGTCGTGACTCCGGCCGACGGTATCGCCGTGAGTGGCCACGTACGCATCAGCACGAAGGGCAAGCCCGACGACGTCATGGAGCTCAAGCGCGTCGACCTCGTGCCCTCCTGGAAGTACGCCATCGCGGCCGATCAGACCATCGACATGAACCTCCGGTTCGTCTTCCATACGAGCGCAGTGTCGAAGGCCGACGTGATTGGCAAGGTGAGGAAGCTTGACGGTAGCGTACACCAGACAGACTACACCGAGACGTACAGCGGCTCCGAGGAAGACGTCACGCACGTGTACGTCTGGGTGAACTGAATGCGCCGGGACCGTCGGGTCAGGGCGTCATGCATCGGCGGAATGCTGCTGTCGCTCGCGATGGCGCGGATCGCGCCGGCCCAGGCGATCCGCTGCGATGAGACGCAGTCGGCGGAGGCTTGCTTCCAGAGGTATTACGAGCCGTTGAAGAAGCACACGAAGAAGGCGGCGTCGAATGCAACGAATGCCATGGCCAAGGCGATCAAGGACGGAGTGGGTGGAAAACCCACCGGCAGTGAACCGTCTGCCAGCGGCGCAGCCACCGGGATCAAGGATTTCCTTCCGGAGCTGGCGAGTGCACTCTCCATCCCAGGCTTCGCGGGCACTGGGAGGGGCATCGACCTCCAGAAGAACTTCGACGCCACCGGGCCTGTCTGGCAGTTCCCGGGCACGCTCCAATTCAGCGCGGTGTCGGCACAGCCGAAACTCTACGACGCGCTTCTCGCCACCACACCCGATGCGAAGCGCTCGGCACTCTCCGACAGCGTAACGAAGACCATCAACGATCTCGCCGACGTTACCCTGGGTGCATCACTCAACGCGGAGTCGAAGTCGTGGGGCCGGTCGTTTCGTTCGAGCGCCCGGGAGATCGACAACCTCACTGACGCGGTGCTCGCGCAGTTCGAGGAGGGCAATACGAGTCAGGAGCGCGCGTTCAACGCACTGATGCGCGAACCGGCGGTGGTGGCGCAAGCCAGGGCGTGCAACAACGGAATCCCGGTGAGCGTCCGTCTCTCCTGCTTCACCGATTCGATTCGCACGCGAATCGAGGAGATCGCCGAGGCCGCGGCAGTGGCCGACGCGGCCATCGAGAACGCCGAGCGTGACACGCTCCGTGCCTATCATCTGGATCAGCTCGAGAATCTCATCAACAATCAACCGCAGGTGAACGGCACCGCGAAGTACCGCCTTCGGCAGGAGCAGGTGGGGCCACGCGAAGGAACGGCGACGATGCGTTGGGAATTCAGCCCGGTGAGCCTGAATGCCGCGCATGAGTACTGCGCGTCAGCGACAGGAAGCCGAACGCTTACGCCGTCGTGCTACAAGGCGTATCTCGAGCAGCCGGGCGTTCTGCAGTCGCTCTCGAGCGGGCTGCGGCTCTGGCTCACGACCGACATTTCCCAGAGCAGCGCGTATGACTTTGCCCTTCCCACGGCCGCCAGTCGGACGACGTTGCCGGCGTCATACGCCCTGGAGCCGGCTGCTGGTATGGGCGCCTACTTTGCAGGCGCACAGCGGTCGCGGGTCGACGTCGAACTTCGGTACCGCTGGTCGAGCGAACAGAAGGTACGCGAGAACCGTTTCGTCGGGACGGCGACACTCACCCAGAAAGTGAATGATGCGTCCAGCGGCGTCCTCACCATCCGGTACGCCAACAAGCCGGAGTTCCTGGGGGTCGTGGACAGGCAGTTGACCGCCAACCTGGGCCTTTCCTACAAGCTCCCGTCGCTGGAGTGAATGCAGGATGTTAGGTCCGGTGCGAGGCCGCGCAACCAATTCTGCGATCACCTTGTCCAAGGACGAATGAATGGTGCGGCGCGGAAACTTTACGTAGCGCTGCCCGTAGGGCCACGCCTGGTCACCGTTGCAACTCGAAGGCATTCTGGCCTTCGAGGGTGTCACCTTCAGGAGAACACTCGTGATACGCTGTTTCATGACAGCTCTCGCCCTCGCGGCCGTTGCAGCAATGCTTCCAGCCCGCTCGCTCGGCGCACAGCAGGAAGCGCGAGCCTTCAACGTCTACCTCGATTGCAGCGGCGTCTTTTGCGACCAACAGTTCTTCCGCACTGAAATCGTGAGCGTGAACTGGGTGCGGGAGCGCACGGCGGCCGACGTGCACGTGCTGGTGACGACCCAGCCCACGGGCGGAGGGGGCGAGCGCTACTCCCTTGCCTTCATCGGCCAGAACAGGTTCGCTGGCGTCGTCGATACGCTCGTCTATGACTCCCCGCAAGCCGCCACGGATGACGAAACACGGCGAGCACTCGTCCGCACGCTGCAACTGGGACTGGTCCGCTATCTCGCCCGTACCAGCTCGGCGCAACGCCTGGCCGTGACGTACACGCCGGCAAAGAGCACGGATTCCTCGGGCGCCACGGCCACACGTGACCCGTGGAATGCCTGGGTATTCAGCGTGAGTGCGAACGGCAATGGCAACCGGGAGGAGAACTACTCGGGTCTCTACGCCAACGCGCGAGTGGCGGCCAACCGCGTGACGGACGCGTGGAAAACGTCGTTGTCGGTGGGGGAGAATTACAACGAGAGCCGCTTCAGCTTCAACGGGGACAAGTCGCTGTTCGTGCAGCGGAGTTACTCCGCCAACCTGCTTCAGGTCAAGAGCCTCGGTGAGCACTGGTCGGCCGGAGTGAAGGGGAACTTCAATTCGTCGACGTACCTCAACCAGCGCGCTTCCACACGACTGACCCCGACGGTGGAATACGACCTGTTTCCGTACAAGGAATCCACGCGGCGGCAACTGCGCTTTCAGTATGGCATCGGGATCAGCACGTTCAATTATTACGATTCGACAGTGTTCAACAAGCTGAAGGAGACGCTCCCCGTGCAGGTGTTCTCGACGGCGTTCAGCCAGCGGCAGACCTGGGGGTCCTTGAACGCGGGGATAGATGCCGTGAGCTACCTCAGCGACCTGTCACGCCGCAAGCTGACCTACTCGCTCGGTGGCGACGTTCGGGTATTCAAGGGCCTGAGTGTGAACTTCTACACCGTGTACCAATCGATCCACGATCAGTTCTACATTCCCAAGGAGGGCATCACCCGCGACCGGGCGTTGTTGCGGCAGTCACAACAGAGCACGCGGTTCAGCCAGTTCTTCTTTGTCGGATTGAACTACTCGTTCGGATCGGTGCTGAACAATGTGGTGAATCCGAGGTTCGGGGGCGGTGATGGGGGAGGTGGGTTCTTCTTTTCGCAGTGAGCGCGCGTGAAGGCAGAGCCTCGCGGCGAGCTCGTGCTGTAAACAAACGGATGGCGACTCTTAGGAAATTCTAAACCGACGCTTGCCGTCCCCGACGGATGAAGTACGTTTGGCAGCGTCGACGTCGACGAGTCCCTCCCGAGCTCGATCCCGCATCCCGAGCTCAGGTCTCTTGAACGAGAGAGGCCATGCCTTCTTCCGGCGCAGCTCGCGAGTACGACGAGCGCACTGTCACCGTGCCAACGGCCGACGGCCGGTCGTGCAACGTGATCAACGTACGCGGCAAAACGCCGCCGACCCGCCCGCCCGTGCTCTTCGTCCATGGAGCGGGAGTTCGCGCGAACATCTTTCGTGCACCCGTGGCCGAGACGCTCGTCGATCACCTGATCGCGCGCGGTCACGACGTGTGGCTCGAGAACTGGCGTGCCAGCATCGACTTCGCACCGAACGAATGGAACCTCGACCAGGCAGCGGTCTTCGATCATCCGGCCGCGGTCCGCGCGGTGGTGGCGGAAACGGGGAGCAGTGAAGTCAATGCCGTGATTCACTGCCAGGGATCGACGAGCTTCATGATGTCGTCGATGGCGGGTCTCGTCCCACAGGTGAGGACGATCGTGGCGAACGCCGTGTCGCTTCACACCGTCGTGCCGGCGTTCTCGCGGGTGAAGCTCAACACCGCGGTCCCCGCGGTGGGCCTCGTGACGCCGTACGTGAATCCGCACTGGGGCGTGAGCGCGCCCGGCGCGGTGGCAAAGATCCTCACGGCCCTCGTGAAGCTCACGCACCACGAGTGCGACAACACCGTCTGCAAGTGGGTGAGCTTCACGTACGGAGCCGGTTTCCCGGCACTGTGGCGTCACGAGAACCTGAACGACGAAACACACGAATGGTTGAAGGAGGAGTTCGCGGAGGTTCCGATCACCTTCTTCCGGCAAATCGCCAATTGCGTGAAGCACGGCCATCTCATGTCGACCGGGAAGTTCCGCGAACTCCCAGCTGACTTCGCGGCGACGCCACCCCAGACGGACGCGCGCTTCGCGTTCTTCGCGGGTGAGATGAACCGCTGCTTCCTTCCGGAAGGCCAGCGGCAGACGTTCGCGCACTTCGACGCCCTCCGGCGCAATTACCACACGCTGCACACGTTCCCGACCTACGGGCATCTCGACATGTTCATGGGAAAGAACGCGGCGCAGGACGTGTTTCCAACCATGGCGCAGGAGCTCGAGCGACCGCTCCCGGCGTAGGGAGCGGCAGAGCGACGACTTCAACGCAGGAATGACACGATGACGCTACTGCCTCGCCGCTTGCGTGACCAGGAAGGACGGTGGGCGCTCGTCGATGGAATCAGCTTCGACCTTCCCGTGCGATCCGAGAAGACGCCGGCGCTCATGGCGGCGTTCCCGATCGACGCAGACCGCGCCGCTCTCCTCCTTCCGGGTGACGAGCTGCATCCATCGAGTTGAGCGCGAACGCATCGACGCGCGCACGCTCATCGACACGGGATACTCGGACGCGGTGCGCTATCTGGCGCAGATGCGTCCCGACGGCGTTCCACTCACCTATGAGGCGACGCAGATGCAGGATGAACCATCCGGGATCACGTTCCGCGAAATGATGACGGGGTCGTTCGCGCTTGGTGAGACGGATCCCGAGGCGGGTGCGGCGCGCGGCGACTCGGAAAGCTCCATGCTCACGATGCACGCGACCGTCACGGTGCACGACGTTGACCGCTTTGTCGCCGATCCGCAGCATCTCGGTTCATTGCTCGGGGAAATCGACTTCACGCCCTTCGGCGCGGGGATGCCGTCGACCCGCGGAGTGTTCAATCTCTTCGCGCCGAGCGATGTGCCGCGGCTCAAGTACATGGTCTACGAACTCGCATTCATGCACGACGGCAGGCCGTACTACCTGGCCGGCAAGAAACACGTGCGCGACGACGTGGGCTTCGACCTGCTGAGCGATACGACGACCCTCTACACCACGCTCCACGAGGGCGTCGATGCGACGGGCACGGTGGTCGGCGCCGGTGTGCTGAAGCTCGGTATGGGCGACTTCGCGAAGCTGCTCACGACCGTGCGACCAACCGGCGCGCATCAGGTGACCGATGGCACGGCGGCGGTGATGAAGTTCACCAGGTTCTTCGCGGGCCAGCTGATGGAGACCTACGGCGGCGCACTCGGCCATTTTATCGCGGGCACCTGATCGATGCCGGATCGCACGAAGGCACCCCCGGAGAGCGAGCGAGCGCCGATGGTCGGTTGGTTCGATCCGAGCCAGCTGCTTCAGACGGCGACGCAGGTCGTCGTCTCCACGGCATTCGCGGACAATTCCGACCGACGCATTCTCGATGCGGTCATGCATCACCACGCCGAGCCCTGCGACTATTCGACTCTCGACGAGATCTGGATTGATTACGTCGCCGACACGGGCGACGGATGGAATTCCACCTACGCCATCGCGCACGCCCTGGCGCAGCCGACCCAGACCGTCGTGAGCGATGGAAAGGACGTGGAGACCCAGCGCGGCCACATCATGGTATTCGGCGGCGACGAGGTATATCCAACCGCGAGCCGAGAGGAGTATGAGCGGCGGTTGATCGCGCCGTACGAGACCGCGCTGCCGCACAGCGACAAGCCGCATCCCACCGTGTTCGCCGTCGCCGGCAACCACGATTGGTACGACAGCCTCGTTGCGTTTTCACGCCACTTCTGCAGTGGCGGCCAACGTTGGTTTGCCGGTTGGCAGACGCGCCAGGCGCTGAGCTACTTCGTCTGCAAGCTTCCGCACGGTTGGTGGCTCGTCGGCACGGACGTGCAGCTTCACTCCGATATCGACGAGCCGCAGCTCAAGTACTTCCGGGACATCGCCAAGCTCATGGGGCCGGATGACAAGGTGATTCTCTGCACTGCGGAACCGCACTGGGTCTACGAGGCCAAGTACGAGCAGTTCGATCCGCACATCAACCAGCAGAATCTCACGTTCCTCGAACGGAAGATCTTCGGTGACCGCATTGCCGTCTTTCTCGCCGGCGATCTGCATCACTATCGTCGTCACTCGGACGAGCTGCAACGGCAGAAGATTACGGCGGGGGGCGGAGGCGCATTCCTCTACCCGACACACAGTGACGTCGAAGAAGTGAGTATGCTGAACGACGGATTCGCGCTTGGCGACAGCTATCCGAGCATCGCGCAGTCGCGCACGGTCGCCAACGACCTGCTGAAGTTTCACACGATCAATCCGACCTTCGGGTTTGCGCCGGCATTTCTTTACGTCTTGTTTGCCTGGGCGGTGCAGGTGGACCTGGCCACCCTGAGCACCGCGGGCCTCTGGCAGGTGCTCCACTCCGTGGCGGAGGCAATCCTCAACAGCCAGATCGCGGTCCTCTGGGGGCTGCTGCTCTTCTTCGGGTTCTTCTTTTTTACCGACACGCGCAGTCCGCGATTCAAGCTGTGGGGCGGTCTCACGCACGCCACGTCGCACCTTGTGGCGGTGTTCCTGCTCGGCTGGTTCGCGACGTGGATCACCGTGGGGAAGCTCCAGCTCGCGCCGCGTGGCATTCCGCAACTCCTCAGCGCCGGCGCGATCATCTTCGTTGGCGGATACCTCATCGGGCCGATCCTGATGGGGCTCTACCTCTTCATCGCGCTGAACGTCTTCCACCGCCACGCCGGTGAGTTCTCCGCGGTCAAGTGTCAGGACTACAAGAGCTGGCTACGCATGCGGATCACGAAGGACGGTCTCGACATCTTTCCAATCGGCATCGACCGGGTGCCGCGAGCGTGGAAGCCCGCCGTGTACACTCCCGCGAATCCGTCACTCCTCGTGCCCGCCGACGGGAAGATTGCGGTGCGGCTGGTGGAGACGAAGGCCGTCACGGTTCCGCCGGACGTCATCGTGCAGCTCCGCGAAAAGCGAAGACAATCCGACGCAGTGAAAAAGCAACAAGGAGCCTGACGAATGCCTGCACAGGAACACTTCGACGCAATCGTGGTCGGCAGCGGGTTCGGTGGTTCGGTCATGGCCTATCGACTCGCGAAGGCGGGCAAGCGGGTCTGCCTCCTCGAGCGCGGCCGCGCCTATCCGCCGGGCTCCTTTCCGCGCACGCCGAGCAGCATGTCGCGCAACTTCTGGGATCCGAGCGAGGGACTGTACGGCATGTTCGACGTCTGGTCCTTCGACGGCCTCGAGGGATTGGTGTCGAGCGGACTCGGAGGCGGCTCGCTCATCTATGCGAACGTCCTGCTCCGCAAGGACGAACACTGGTTCGTCAACGACGATCCCGGTGGTAACGGCAAGCCGTGGCCTGTCACCCGCGCGATGCTCGACCCGCATTACGCCGAGGCGGAGAAGATGCTCGGTGCGACGCCGTTCCCGTTTGCCGAGAAGGGCTACAGCGACACGCCGAAGACGAAGGCGATGTTCGAGGCCGCGGTGAAGATCGGGCGGGGCCGGGACCTCATGCTCCCGCCACTCGCGGTGACGTTCGGGAACGAAGGACGGCCTCCAGTGCCCGGTGAACCGATCGAAGGTGGCGAGAACAACCTGCATGGTCGTCACCGTCTCACGTGCCTGATGTGCGGCGAGTGCGACGCCGGCTGCAACTACGGCGCGAAGAACACGCTGGACTACAACTACCTGAGCCGGGCGAAGGACAACGGCGCGGACATCCGCATACTCGCGGAAGTGCGATCGTTTGCGCCGCGTACCCGTGGCGGAGGATACACGGTGGACTACGTGCAGCACGACCTCGAGGAGACCTCGAAGGGGCGTGCGACGAAGGCGCTGCCGCTTACCACGCTCACGTGCGACCGGCTCATTCTCTCGGCTGGCACGTTCGGGACACCGTACCTGCTGCTGAAGAATCGCGCGACGCTTCCGTCGCTCAGTTCGCGCATTGGCACTCGCTTCTGCGGCAACGGCGACCTCCTCACCTTTGCGGTCAACTGCAACGAGGACGGACCCGACGGCAAGCGCAGCAGAGTCATGGATCCGAGCCGCGGACCCGTCATCACGTGCGCGCTTCGCGTGGCCGACGGACTCGATGGCGGCGACGAGAAGGGCCGAGGCTTCTATGTCGAGGACGCCGGAATCCCGAGCTTCATGACCTGGATGTTCGAGATGACAGACATGGCTGGCGGCGCCAGGCGCATGGGCGAATTCGTCGTCGATCGCATCAAGCATGCGCTCCATCTCTCCGGAGGATCACACCTCAGCGGTACGCTCTCTCACCTGCTCGGCGCCGGTGCACGCTCGAACTGCTCGCTGCCCCTGCTCGGCATGGGTCGCGATGTGCCGAGCGGCACGATGTCCCTCGATGACGACGGACGTCTCGCCAACGACTGGAGCATTGACGACTCGAAAGCCTACTTCGATCACGTGCGCAAGATCATGAGCGAGCTGGCGGATGCATGGGGCGCCGACCATTTCCAGGACAACCTGCTCTGGTACTTCAAACGCGTCATCACCGTGCATCCCCTGGGCGGCTGCCCCATGGGTGATTCCGCGGACGACGGTGTGGTGAACTCGTGGGGAGAAGTGTTCGGGTGTCCCGGGCTCTACGTCGCGGATGGTTCCGTGATGCCGGGCCCGGTGGGCGCGAATCCTTCGCTGACCATCGCCGCCCTATCCGACCGGTTCGCCACCGGAATCATCGAGGGCACGCACTCGCGCACGCAGGCGGCGTGACAGCCGAGTCAGCGGTGGTGCACTGCTTGCACCGAGCCAGACAGACCCTCCGCAACCCCCAGCATCCGACCATGCCAGGTCCATCCGCCGTCCATCCGACCGTCCTCGCGTTCTATCCTCGCGATTGGGATCCCGCTCGAGCTCACCTGCTCGCGCACGTCGAATCACTTATGGGCCCCATCATAGGTAGCGACGACTCTGCGATCCCTCGTATCACCGAGCACGACGCTCACGGCGAGCTAGCCGAGCGCTATGGCGTCAACGGGGAGCAGACGCTGATCCTCGTCGATGCCGATGGCGCCGTGCAATGGCGCCACAAGGGCGCCATAACGCGGACAGACGAGCGGAGTCTAGCCGCGTCGCTGCTCGCGATCGCCGAGTCGGCAACCCGCGATGACACGGCGGGTCCCGGATGGCTGCCCACGCGAAGGGAGTTCCTGGCCGGCGCGATTGCTGCCGCCATCGTCGCCGCGGTTGCACCTACCATCGCCAAGGCGCAGAAAGTCGCGGACACGCTCGCGCCGAGTAACGCGTCGGCGGCCGCCCGCTCGGTGACCCTGAACGTCAATGGCCGCACCATCGCCGTGGACATCGAGCCGCGCGTCACCCTCCTCGACGCACTCCGCGAATACGCCGGACTCACCGGAACCAAGAAGGGCTGCGACCATGGCCAGTGCGGCGCGTGCACCGTCCACATCAACGGACGTCGGCAGTTGAGCTGCATGACGTTCGCCGTAATGCAGCAGGGCGCGAAGATCACAACGGTCGAAGGGCTCGCCTCCGGCAACACACTGCACCCAATGCAGGCGGCCTTCATCAAGCACGACGGGTTTCAATGCGGCTACTGCACGCCCGGCCAGCTCATGTCGGCCACCGCGCTGCTCGCTGAACCATGCGGAACCGGCGATGCCGACGTGAAGGAATGCATGAGTGGCAACATCTGTCGCTGCGGCGCCTATCCAGGCATCGTCGCTGCCATCCAGGAAGTCCGTTCCACCGCACGAGGCTGACCCGATGCGACCCTTCGAATATTCAACCGCGCAGTCCACGCGCAACGCAGCGCAGGCCGTGGCGGCAGACCCCAACGCGCGCTTCATCGCTGGCGGCACGAACCTCGTCGACCTCATGAAGCTCGACGTCGAGACTCCGCGTCGGCTGATCGACATCAATGCCCTCGCGGTGACGGAGCCCTCGCTTGCGCAGGTGCGCGCGCTGCCGGACGGCGGCGTACGTATCGGCGCCCTCGTGCGCAACAGCGACCTCGCATGGGACACCACGATCAAGGAACGCTTTCCCGTGCTTTCGGAGGCGCTTCTCTCCGGCGCGTCTGGCCAGCTTCGCAACATGGCCACCACCGGCGGGAACCTGCTGCAGCGGACCCGCTGCTACTACTTTCGCGACGTCGCGATGCCATGCAACAAGCGCGAGCCCGGCAGCGGCTGCTCCGCCATCGGCGGCCACACTCGCATCCACGCCGTACTCGGTACCAGCAGCAAGTGCATCGCCACCTCGCCCGGCGACATGCCGGTCGCGATGATCGCACTCGGCGCCATCGTCCATGTGCGTGGTCCGCAGGGAGAGCGCACGATTCCGCTCACGTCGTTCTACGTCACGCCCGGTGAGCGTCCCGAGCGCGAGAACGTCCTGAAGCACGGTGAGATGATCACTGCGGTTGACATTCCCGCGCTCGGTTTCGGCCGTCTCTCGCACTATCGAAAGGTTCGCGATCGCGCCTCGTACGCGTTTGCGCTCGCGTCAGCAGCGGTCGCGCTCGACGTGAGCGGTGGCAAGGTGCGCGATGTTCGGATCGCACTCGGGGGTGTCGCAACAGTGCCGTGGCGATCGACGGCCGCGGAGAACGCGCTGAAGGGCAAGCCGGCAACCACGGCGGCGTTTCGTGCTGCCGCGGAGGTGGCGTTGAGCGGCGCGGTTTCCCATGGGGACAATGCATTCAAGATCGAACTCGCGAAGCGCACACTCGTGCGCGCGCTGAGCACGGTCGCCGCGATGGCTTGAGGACAACACACATGCCGACACACACGCAGGACCAGCTCGACATCGTGACGGGGAAGACGGCCGCGATGGGCGCGCCACTCGACCGCGTCGACGGACGCCTCAAGGTTACCGGCGCCGCGAAGTACTCCGCCGAGATGCCCGCGGATGGAATGGCCTACGCCGTCATCGTCCAGAGTACTATCGCGAACGGCACCATCACCTCGATCGACACAGCGGAAGCGCGCACCGTGCCCGGCGTGATCGACATCCTCACCCACGAGAATGCGCCGCGCATCGCGACGGAGAAGGCCGGTCGCATGCTCTCGCTCCTGCAGGAGAACATCGTGCGGTACAACGGCCAGCCGATCGCGCTCGTCATCGCCGACACCTTTGAGCATGCCACGGACGCCGCGCATCGCGTGACGGCGACGTACGCGTCCAGGCCGCCGGTCACGGTGATGAAGAGCGCCGCGAACACGGCATACGCGCCGACGAACAGTCGTGGGGATCCGAAAAAGGGCGACGTCGAAGCGGGACTCAGGCAAGCCGACGTGCGCGTCGAAGGGACATACACGACGCCCATCGAGAACCACAATCCGATGGAGCCGCACGGGACCATTGCTGTGCCGGATGGAGACAAGCTCACGGTCTATGATTCGACGCAATACGTCGTCGGCGACCGCGATGCACTCGCGAAGACGCTCGGCATTCCCGGCGAGAACGTGCGACTCGTCTGCTACTTCACCGGCGGCGGATTCGGCAGCAAGGGCTCCATGTGGTCGCACGTGCCGCTTGCCGCGATGGCCGCGCGCACGGTGAAGCGACCGGTCAAGCTCGCGCTCACGCGCAAGCAGATGTTCGGACCCGTGGGCGCACGACCGCAGACGGAGCAGAAGATCACACTCGGTGCACGGAGCGACGGCACCCTCACCGCCGTTCGGCACGACGTCATCTCGCATACGTCACGCTTCGAGGATTTCGTGGAGCCGAGTGCGTCGCAGTCGCGCATGCTGTACGAGTCGCCGAACATCGCGACCACGCAGCGTCTCGTGAAGCTCGACGTCGGCACGCCGACGTATCAGCGCGCACCGGGCGAGGCGACCGGCACCTTTGCGCTCGAGAGCGCGATGGACGAGCTGGCCGTGGCGCTGAAGATGGATCCCCTCGCCCTGCGGCTGAAGAACTACGCGGAGAAGGATCCCGAGTCGGGGCGTCCCTGGTCGAGCAAGTCGCTGCGCGAGTGTTACCAGGTGGCCAGCGAGCGATTCGGCTGGTCGAAGCGCAACCTCACACCGGGCTCACTGCGCGACGGCAACGTGCTCATCGGTCACGGCATGGCCACGGCGACGTACCCGACGAATCGCAGCCGGGCAGCCGCAAAAGCCACCGTCACGCTCGATGCCAACAACCTCATGCACGTCGTGGTGCAGTCGGCCACACAGGACATCGGGACGGGCACCTATACGGTGATGGCGCAGATCGCCGCGGACGCGCTCGGGCTTCCGCCGTCGGACGTGCGCTTCGAGCTCGGTGATTCGCTCTTCCCCGTGAGCCCTGTCTCCGGCGGCTCGATGACTGCCGCGTCAACGGGATCGGCGGTGTTCGCGGCGTGCAAGGAGCTGCGGAAGCAGGTCGAGGCACTTCGCCTGCCGAATGAGAGCCTCACGAACACACTGTCGCGCCAGCCGGGCCGCACGTTCACCGTCACCGTGGACTCCGCGCCCGGTAGTGAGCGACAGAACTACTCGATGCACTCCTTCGGCGCCGTCTTCGCGGAAGTGCGCGTCGATCGCGACCTCGGCGAGATTCGCATCGCGCGCATCGTCGCTTCCTATGGTGCGGGCAAGATCCTCAACGCGAAGACCGCGCACAGCCAGATGGTCGGCGGCGTGGTGTGGGGCATCGGGATGGCGCTGCACGAGGAGACGCTCGTTGATGCGCGGACGGCCCGCTACGTCAACGCCGATCTCGCCGAATACCATGTACCGGTAAACGCCGACATCGGTGCGCTCGATCTCTCGTTCGTCGAGGAGAACGACACCGTCGTGAATCCGATTGGCGTGAAGGGCATTGGCGAGATCGGCATCACTGGGGTGGCCGCCGCGATTGCCAACGCGGTTTACAACGCGACTGGAGTCCGGGTGCGCGACCTGCCGATCACGCTCGACAAGGTGATGACCGGGCGCGGCGTCGCGTAGACGTCGCGCCAGTCGCGTCAGTCCGCAGCCCGCTGCGCGAGACCCAGCGCGTATTCGGGCATCCACGTGCCGGCGGAAGGCGCGCCGTTGCATACGCCATCGGATTCACCCGGCGTCTTGATCCAGAGGAACGCATCGACAAGCGCGTTGCCCGTCTGTGTCGTCGGGCGCGTGCCGAGCGCGCGACCCGCCGGATTGCACCACTGATAGTCGGCGGTGGGTCCAAGTCCGTTGCGGCCCGTATCGATCACGAAGTGCTTCCCGCCCACAAGCGACGAGATCTGGGTGCCGTAGTCCACGTTGTCCCGCGTGCTGAGGAAGTTCGAGACGTTGAGCGAAAATCCCTGAGCCATTGCGACACCTGCGCTGACGAGACGCGATGCCATCGTGGGGGCAGACTGCCAACGTGGATGACCAGCGTCGAGGTAGACGGCAATGCTCCCCTTGGCGGTGAGCGTCTGCACGGCAAAAGACAGAAGGCTCAGGCGAGTCTGCTGGTCGGCGGCCGACAGGCAGTCCATCCCGGCAAGCGCATCGGGCTCGAGCACAACGGCGGCGCGGCGTGATCCAACGCCGTTCGCGAATGCCGCGATCCATGCCTTGTATGCATCGATCGTCGTCGTGGTGCCGCCTGAATAGCCGCCGCAATCGCGCTGCGGAATGTTGTAGGCGACGAAGACAGGGAGGGCGCCCGTGCGTGCGATCGTGGTGACGGCCGCGTCCACGTCGGCCTGAACATTCACGTTCCAGTCCCCGATCCACCGCGCGCTCGGCGCGGCGCCCAGCTTGTCCATCTGCGCTGCGTCAGCGGGACGCGCGGTGCGCCACGCGTTCGCGGTCGCCTTCGCATTGGAGTACGGGTCAGACCAGAACGTCGCACCGGATAGGGCGTTCGAGGTCACGGCCGGCGACAGCCCAGGCGCTGTTGGGATGGTGGGATTGGGGTTGGATGCCAGCGGTGACACCGCGGTGCCCGCATCCGAACAGGCGCCGAGCGAGATGAGCGCCACGAGGGCGAACGGGGCGATGGCGGCGGGAAGGCGCGAAGACGTGGCGCGAGCGCCGCGCGCAATCCGGGAAAGCGACAGATGCAACGCATCCCTTGTGGTGAGACCCGGCTGGCTTGGATACGACGTCCAAGTCCCGTGGCTTTGCGTCCTCACCTTGCGATGAGTTTGCCTTTCTCGAAGGTCCCGCGCGCGTCAAAGCTGCAATCCAAACGCGCTACTGTTCGTGTTCGGCGAAGCTAACGCATCAAGGACGAACTGCCGGTGACGCTTGTCACTTTCATAGGGGATATTCTCGCACGCGTGAAGTCGCTCGCTGCTCAGATCGCCACATTGCGCACCGCCCCAATCGCATGCGAGCAGCGAAAGTCAGCGCGCACTGAGACGTCCGTAATCGAGGACGCTTTCAGGCGTGTCCGTTCGTGCGCTGGACACTCGCGGGCAAGCGGACTGTGGAAGCAAGTGGGCTCCTACCATCCACTTGCAAGGCCAACCGGCACTGGTGCAAAGATCGCCTATGATGGAGGTGTAACCACTCCTCAGACCCGGCCGCCCATGACCAGCACACTTGGACATCAGGGCTCCACCAGCACGTGGACAGGCGAGACCGGCCTCATACTTGTGAACTGCTGCGAAGAACGGTGTGAGCGCATCCTGTGCGTGGGAACACGCCTCGATCACTTGCTGAAGATCCAACGCCAACTCGACTCCGATCTCGATTTCGTGATTGCGGCGGGCCCCGACGAAGGCTTCGCGGCGCTCGCGGCAGAGACCGCTTTCGACGTCATCATCAGCTGCCTTCGGCTGCCGGGAATGCAGGGCGACATTTTCTACACACGTCTTCGGCAACACTCGCCAGATGCCGAGCGGCTCATTCTCGTACCGCGCATCAATGCGAAGATCCGTGCGGCTATAGCGACCGACGCCCGTGTCATGCGACTGCTCATCGAGCCCTGTTCCACGAGCGCAATTCGCGAAGCAGTGTCGGATGCGCTCCTCCGCCATCGCGCCCGCCGTCTCCGCGCGGCCGTCGTTCCGAGGCCGACCCCACCGGGTGGGAATCCGTGCGCAGGCTAGTGCGCGCGACCTAACTGCCCGTCGAACCTGTTACACTCCGGAGCGCCTGTTCAGCCGACCCGCGCCAAGTCGTCTCCCAGCACGTTCTCATGCCCCGTACGCATTCACTCGACCCGATCACGCGAAGCGAAGATCCCCTGGTCGTGGAGTTTCCATTCGCCGAGCTGAGCGAAGTGACGCCCAGCGCGCAGTTCTTCATTCGCAACCACTTTCCCGTGCCCGACATCGACACGGCAACCTGGAAACTGCGTGTGGAAGGCGCGGTGCGGACCACGATCACCGTCTCGCTCGACGAGCTCAAGGCGATGCCAGCGGTAACGGTCGGCGCGGTCATCGAATGTGCCGGCAACGGCCGGGCATTCATGCACGGCAATCCGCGCAGCATCCAATGGGCGCTCGGCGGCGTTGGATCCGCGACGTGGACAGGTGTGCCGCTGCGCGACGTACTCGCGGGCGCGGGCATCGATGCGAGCGCCGTCGACATCGTGTTCGAGGGCGCGGATCATGGACGCGAGGACAAACTGCCGCATTGCACCGATATCCACTTTGCGCGCAGCGTCCCGCTCGCGGTGGCCCTCCGCGAGGACGTGATACTCGCGTACGAGATGAACGGCGCCCCGCTCAATGCGGTACACGGTGCACCCGTTCGCGTCGTTGTTCCGGGCTGGTATGGCGTGACGTCAGTCAAATGGCTCAGCCGCGTGATCGTCGCGACGCGCCCCTTTACGGGCTTCTTCCAGAGCGCCGAATACACGTACTGGGACATGAGCCGTGGCGCGTCGCCGGAACGGGTGCCGGTCACCACGCTTCAAGTGAAATCGGAGATCGCGTGTCCATCCGCCGGCGAGGAACTGCGCGCCGGCCTCGAGTACTGCGTGCTCGGCGCCGCGTGGACGTCCGATGCATCGATTGTCTCGGTCGACGTCAGCACCGATGCCGGTGCCACCTGGAACGGCGCGACGTTGGGCGACTCACCAACCGGACACGCGTGGCGCCAATGGGAGTTCCGGTGGACTCCCAGCGAGCGGGGCGAACGTGTCCTGATGTCGCGAGCATCGGATTCGAGCGGGCGCGTGCAGCCCATCGCGCACGACCTGAATCACGAGAACTACATGGTGCATCACATCCTTCCGGTGCCGGTGGTCGTGGTATAACGCCGGCTGGAAGGACGGATGTAACGGACGGGCCTGCGGCTACTTCACGCTGCCCGCCGCAAAGATGAATGGCTGCTGCACGAGCTGCCGAACCTTGACACCACCAACTTCGGCAGGCGTGAACCGCATCTGGGGAAGCGCATCGCGCATCGCCTGGGTGAACAGCTCGTGGGTGGACTTCAGCACCTTGAAGGATCCGTCCTCGTATCGACCAGTCGTGTCAACGACGAACTGGGCAAGCACCTCTCCCTCCACCTTTGCCGAGCGCAGTGCTTCCGGATACTTCACCCCGACAGTGCCCGGTATCTGCGCGGCCATCTTGTCGACCTGGAACTCGAAGTACACGCCACCTTTCGCTGGCATGGCCATGCTCTCCGTGCGCCCTCCGGTCATCTCCCGCATTTCCAGCTGCTTCAGGGTCGAAACCTGCGAAGGGGTGAGTACCGCACCGACGCGATGCCTGTCGCCTATCATGGCGACCTGAGTGGCAACTGACGATTCGAACTGCTGCCGCGCCATTGCGCGAATGGCCTCTTCGTCGATGGTTCCCGTCCACTCCATCATCGACATGTCCAGCTTCAGCGGGCGCTGCCTGGAAACATCCGCCAGCCGTTGCGCGCGCACTCGCTCGGAATCGATCTGCGCCAACGCCAGCGACTCGAGGAAAGGGATCTGTTCCGGCGTCAAGGCGAGCTCAGCACGATGGTCGAGCACGAGTTGCGCGGGACGCAATCTGCGCATCGCCCTGGCCATCACCGTCGCCATCTGCGCCGAATCCGGCATCGAGAAGCTCCGCGGCGGAGGCGTCTGGGCGCGTATGGATACCGACAGCGCGACGGTTGCAAAGCAGGCAATCATGAGCCGCATCGGGAGTCGCATCTGAATCCATGGCTGGGGTAAATCGTCCCACAGGTGCTCCCAAGTTCCGCCAATCAACGCGTCCGGCAAGGGACGTCGGGCACGCCCGATGCTTAAGTCAGCCTCAACTTTCCCAATAAGCGAGGCCAGCATTGGCAATCCGCGAATACACCGACAGCCGCCGCGTAGAATGGCGCGTCTGGGATGTCGCCCCCTCCCAGCTGCACCCGCTTACCCGCGATGAGCAATTCCTGGAGGAGATGCACGACGGATGGCTCGTCTTCGAATCCACACGCGAGAAGCGTCGCCTGAACGCGCCCTACCCACGCGCCTGGCTGAATTTCGACATACCGGCGCTCGAGGAACTCTGTCGCAAGGCGTCGCCCGTACAGCGCCGACAGGCCAAGAGCCCGAGCGGTGAATACCGGGCGATCACTACGGCGGCCATCGAGCGCGAAGCCGAGGTAGTCTCCGGTTCCCGTCGGACATTCAAGAGCCCGGCCGGTCGCGAGTGGACCGTACGCGTTCACGAGTGCCTCGACCGAGACAAAGCAACGCAGAAAGTGCTGCGGTTCACTGCCGGCGATATCGTCGTCGAACTGCTCGAATTTCCAGGCGACTGGGAAACCCTGTCGATCGTCGATTACGCGGTGCTGCTTCTCGATGCGGAGCCGCCGCGACGACGCCCGAAGGGACAAGGGCCGCAGCGGCGGACGGAGGATCGAGCGGAGCCGAAGGAAAAAAGCGATGAGCCGACGAAATCCGGAGCCTGAAACTCGTAAGTGACCGGGAGCGCCCGCACCGGGTTCGGCACAGCAACCCGACAAACCCCGTGCAAATGATCGACAGCGCATTCCGCTGCGTTCCGCAAGTGCTTGGCATCGTCTCCGTGCTCGCCGCCATGTGTGGCTGCTCGAGCCTCACAGACCCGACGCCTGGCGCTCCAGGCGCCGCCCTCACCGAACTTCCACGTCCGTTGTCAGCCGGAGAGCTGAACGTCCTCTCGGCGACCAACGCCTTCTCGTTTTCTCTCTTCCAGCAGCTCGGCACCGCCCAGAAGGACACGAACGTGTTCGTCAGTCCACTGAGCGCCTCCTTCGCACTCGGCATGACGATGAATGGCGCAGCGAACGCCACTCTCGATCAAATGCGCTTGACGCTCGGATTCCCGGCGGCGGACACCGCAGTCAACGCGAGCTACAAGAGCCTCATCAGCCTGCTGCGCGGGCTCGACAACACCGTCGATGTACGCATCGCCAATTCGATCTGGTACAGGAACGGCTTCCCGGTAAAGCAGCCCTTCCTTGACGCCGGACGCACGTACTTCGACGCGCAGATCGCGGCCCTCGACTTCCAGAGCCCATCGGCGCCGAAGACCATCAATGACTGGGTGAGCAACGCCACCGCCGGCAAGATCCCGACGATCGTCGACGCGCTCGGCGACGAGGTGATGATCCTCGTCAACGCCATCTACTTCAAGGGAAGCTGGCGAAGCCGGTTCGATCCCGCCGAAACGAGCGATGAGCTGTTTCACGGCGTGGCGGGCGACCAGCCAATGCGCCTCATGCACCGGCATGGCGCGGTGAACTTTCGCTCGACGCTCGATTATTCCGCCGTGGACCTGCCGTACGGTGACAGCGCCTTCACGATGACGGTCGTGGTGCCGAGCAATGGCGTTTCTCTCGACGCGGTGACGGCGTCGCTCATGAAGCCGGTCGCGTGGACGACAATGGTGTCCCAGATGCATATGGCCACCATCGACCTGTTCCTGCCGAAGCTCAAGCTCGAGTGGCAGCGCAGGCTGAATGACGACCTCATTGCGCTCGGCATGCGCGACGCGTTCAGCGCTACGCGGGCGGACTTTTCGCGCCTCTCGTCGGCGTCCACATTGATCGACTACGTGAAGCAGAAGACGTACGTCGAAATCAATGAGGAAGGTACGGTAGCCGCGGCAGTCACGAGCGTCGGGTTCGTGGTCACGTCGCTGGGGCCAGAGCCCCAGTTCCGCGCCGATCACCCGTTCATCTTCGTGATCCGCGAACGCCTCACGGGCACGATCATGTTCATGGGAATGATCGTGCGCATGCCCTGAGAAGCAGGATGCGAGGACGATAGGATGATAGGAAGATCGGGAGAGTCTATCATCCTATCCTCCTATCATCCTATCTTCCTCGATGCACACATATCGCTTCGCGGCCGTCCTGCTTATCGCCGTCGGCATCTCGAACGCCGCCGCCCAGCGCGCCGCGGCTCAGCGTCCCGCCGCGGCCGCCGCGGCCGCCGACACCACCGCGCGCATCGCCCGCTCGGCGTACCCCAATCTCCGCTGGCGCAACATCGGGCCATTTCGCGGCGGCCGGTCCGTTGCGGCGGCCGGATCCTACGTCGAGCCACGCACCTTCTACTTCGGCGGCGTAAACGGTGGCGTGTGGAAGACGATCAACGCCGGCCAGAGCTGGAGCAACATCACCGACTTCCGGGTGAAGGGCTCCGCGCCCGAGATCTCGTCGGTCGGTGCGATCGCCGTTGCGCCGAACGATCCAAACGTGATCTACGTCGGCACCGGTGAATCCGGCCTGCGCGAGGACCTCACGTACGGCACGGGCGTCTATCGCACAACCGACGGCGGCGAATCATGGTCGCACCTCGGCCTCGATGACACCCAGCAGATTGGCGCCATCCGCGTGCATCCGACCAATCCGGACATCGCCTACGTCGCCGCCATTGGGCACGCGTTCGGCACGAACAAGACACGCGGCGTCTACAAGACCGTGGACGGCGGAAAGTCGTGGACCCAATCGCTCTTCGTGGACGACTCCACCGGTGCGATCGATCTCGCGCTCGACCCGACGAACCCGCGCATGCTTTACGCGGCGATGTGGCATATCCGTCGCACCCCATGGGGCATGACGTCCGGCGGCGGACGCTCCGGCCTTTACAAATCGACGGACGCCGGAGACACCTGGACCGACATCTCCGCCAATCCCGGCCTCCCGCACACCGCGCTCGGCCGCATTGGGGTCGCGATCTCGCCGGCCAACCCACGACGCATCTACGCCACGGTCGAGGCGCCCGACTCGGCCGGCACACCGCGCGGTGGGATCTATCGGTCGGATGACGCCGGCGCCCACTGGCAGCGCACCAGCGGCGATCAACGCTGGCAGGTGCGAGCGTGGTACTACTCCACCATCACCGCCGACCCGCAGGATGAGAACACGGTCTACGTCAACAACCTTGGCACGTGGCGCTCATCGGACGGCGGCAAGACGTGGACGCGTATCCAGGTCCCGCACGGCGACACGCACTTGTTGTGGATTGATCCGAAGGATCCAAAGCGCATGATCCACGCGAACGACGGCGGCGGCACCATCAGCTTCGATCGCGGCACCACATGGTCGACGATCATGAATCAGCCGACGTCGCAGTTCTACCACGTCATCACCGACAACCAGTTTCCCTATCGCATCTACGGCGCGCAACAGGACAACTCGTCGGTCTCGATCGCGAGCCGGAGCGACGGCGGCTCGATCACGCGCCAGGACTGGTACGCGCCCGCCGGCGGCGAGAGCGCATACATCGCCATCGATCCCACGAATCCCGACATCACCTATGGTGGCGGCTACATGGGCGAAATCTGGAGACAGGATCGCAAGTCGCAACGCGAGCGCAACGTCGCCGTGTGGATTGACAACTACGACGGCTACGGGGCGAAGGACGTTCCGTATCGCTTCGCGTGGACGTTTCCGCTCTTCTTCTCGAAGCACGAGCCGAATACGCTCTACACTGCCGCGCAGTACCTCTTCAAGTCGACGAACGGTGGCAACTCGTGGACGAAGATCTCCCCCGATCTCTCGCGCGCCGACCCGAAGACGCTCGAGCGCTCAGGCGGTCCGATTCACGGCGACATGACCGGCACCGAGTGGTACGCGATGGCGTTCGCGGTGGCCGAGTCCCCGTTGCAGAAAGGGCTGATCTGGGCGGGGTCGGACGACGGGCGGATTCACGTGACGCGCGATGGAGGCACATCGTGGCAGGACGTCACGCCACCGAACCTTCCGCCGTTCACGAAGATGAGCATCGTGGAGCCGAGTCATCATGACGCAGGCACCTTGTACGTTGCGGCGAATCGGTATCAGCAGGACGACTTCAAGCCCTACCTCCTGAAGACGGCCGACTTTGGAAAGACATGGACGCGCATCGACGCGGGCATCCCCGCTGGCGCATACACACGCGTGATTCGCGAGGATCCGGTGCGCCGAGGATTGCTCTTCGCCGGCACGGAGACCGGCGTGTATGTCTCGTTCGACGACGGCACACGGTGGCAACCGCTGCAACTGAACCTTCCGCGCGTCAGCGTGCGCGACCTCGCGATCAAGGACGCCGACCTCATCGCGGCAACGCATGGGCGTTCATTCTGGATCATGGACGACATCGCCCCCCTGCGTCAGATCAACGACAGCATCCGCTCGGCGCCGATTCACGTGTTTGCACCATCGACCGCGGTGCGGTGGCAGGGCGGGCGCGGTCGCAGTGGGGTGGAGTCCGGAGAGAATCCGCTCCCCGGCGTCGCCGTGGACTACTGGCTCAAGCAACGGCCCAAGGGTTCGGTGAAGGTCGAATTCCTGGACGCCAGGGGCACGGTGCTGCGGACATTCACGTCGCCGGATTCATCCGCTCCGAAGAAGGACTCGACAATGCTGGCGTACAGCGCCGCTGATTCGCTGAAGCGGCTGACCGCGTACGACACGACAGGACAGTCGTCGATGCGGACTCGCATCGAGTCGGACAGCGCGACCTATCTTCCCGCCGATTCGGTCGTGCATGCGCGGCTCGGCCTCAATCGCTTTGTCTGGAACCTGCGCGAGCCCGGTGTGAAGGAGCTGAAGGATATCGTCAACGACGAGGGCACGACGGAGGGCCCGATGATCGTGCCCGGCACCTACACGGTACGTGTCACAGCCGACAGCCAGAGCCGTTCTCGGCCCTTCACGGTGATCGACGATCCGCGCGTTGGCGCAACGCAGGCGGAGCTGGTCGCGGCGTATGACATCCAGAAGCGGACGGTTGCGAAGCTCAATGCACTCGTGGGCGAAGTCGAGCGCATCGAGGAGATGAAGGCGCAGATCACCACCGCGTCGTCGCGCGTAAAGGACAATGCGCGCGTGAAGGCGCTCTCCGCTTCACTGCGGGCGCGGCTGGAGGCGGTTCGCGGCGAACTGGCGGACGTCCACTCGCAGGCCGACCAGATCACACTGCACTATCCGGTGAAGCTGTACAACCAGATGCTGAATGTGAACCGGATGGCGCAGAGCTTCGAGAAGGGGCCGACGTCGCAAGGTGAGGTGATCCTGCTCGACCTGTCGGGAAAGATCGATGCGCAGTTCGATCGGGTTCGTGCCCTAGAATCAGGCGACCTGTCGGCCTTCAACGCGCTGCTCAGGGAGCTCGGTATCCCGGCGGTGGAGATCAAGCCGGTGAAGCCGATCGCGTGAGCGCGAATCCTTTCGTCCTGGTTGAAAAACGTTGGTCGTTGGTGATCGCGAATCCAACGAATCGCCGCGAATTCCCGCGAATCTTTCCGGCATTGTCGTTCCGCCCTTGAAGAGGATTCGCGGCGATTCGTTGGAATGTTTTTTGATTCGCGATAAATACGATCAACGTTTTGGCAAACGAAAAGGTATTGATAGCCCACAATATCATTATTTCTGTTGCGTTATAATAGTAACGCGCATTAAGGTATAATAACTTCAGTACCTATTGTAACCAGTGAAATAGGCGCACACACGTGCAGCGAGGGCCGGCCGGCACCTACCTGACGGTTTCCGCCGTGGGCGATGAGCGCGTGCGGGCCTTTGTGCCCTACGCACTCCCCCCAAGCCCTCCACTCGAGATCAGCGCATCACTCCGCCGTTTGATGGATGACGCGATGCTCAATCTCGGGCGACTCGACAGCGTCAGCGCGCTGCTGCCGGACACGCATCTCTTCCTCTCCATGTACGTCCGGAAGGAGGCCGTGCTCTCGTCGCAGATCGAGGGCACGCAGTCGTCGCTGTCCGACCTGCTCCTCTTCGAGGCCGACGAGATCCCCGGTGTCCCGATGGACGATGTCGTCGAGGTGTCGAGCTACGTGGCCGCCATGCACCACGGACTGTCGCGACTCGCGGCGGGATTTCCCCTGTCGAACCGACTGCTGCGGGAGATGCACGAGATTCTCCTCGCGAAGGGGCGTGGTGCCGACAAGGATCGCGGGAATTTTCGGCGGTCGCAGAATTGGCTTGGCGGAACCCGCCCGGGAAACGCGACGTTCATCCCCGCGCCGCCCGGTGACGTCGCGTGGCTCATGGGTTCACTCGAGCTTTTCCTACACGACGATCGCGAGCGCACGCCGACCCTTCTCAAGGCCGCGCTGTCCCACGTGCAGTTCGAGACCATCCACCCATTCCTGGACGGGAACGGGCGCATCGGGCGACTCCTCATCACGCTGCTGCTCTGCGAAGAGAAGATCCTCAGTCAGCCACTGCTGTACCTCAGTCTCTACTTCAAGCGCAACCGCGCTCGCTACTACGAGTTGCTCGATCGCGTGCGCATGGAGGGCGATTGGGAAGCATGGCTCGAGTTCTTCATGGAAGGGGTAATTGAAAGCGCCCGTGGAGCGGTGCAGGCAGCGCAACGTCTTTCGCAGATCGCCGCCGCGGACCGGGACCTCCTTCGCGGCACGGGACGCGGAGCGCTGACGCTGCTCGAGGTGCAGCGGTGTCTGCAGGAACATCCCGTCACCACGGTGACGCAGCTGGCCAGGCGTGCCAATGTCACCTTCGCCACCGCGACGCGGGCGGTCGCGACCCTGGAAGAAATGGGCATCGCGCGGGAAACAACCGGGCGGAAGCGGAACCGTGTGTTCAGCTACGAGCGCTACTTGCGCGTCCTCGGTGAGGGCACCGAGCCATTGTAGAGGTTGCTCGTTCGAAGTTGTGAAAGCGTTGCCGGGAAAGAAAATTCGCGTGGATTCGCAGGATTCGTTGGATTCGCGATGTCCACGAACAACGTCTTTTCCAACCGTCCCTGGCGTCCACTCACGGAGATTCGCCGCCCGCCTTGCGTGGCCCACGCACGCCGCACAACATGAGACATTCTCGCCCGCAGAGGCCCTTCGCGCATGCCCGGTCCAACCGACGTCAGCAATCCGCACCACTACCATAAGGTGGTGGACTGCCAGTATGCCTGCCCGGCGCACACCAACGTGCCGGAGTACCTGCGCCTCATCGCCCAGGGCCGCTACACCGAGTCCTACCTGCTCAACCGTGAGTCCAACGTCTTCCCGGGCATCCTCGGCCGCACCTGCGATCGGCCATGCGAGCCCGCGTGCCGCCGTGGACGCATCGACGGGAAGCCGGTTGCCATTTGTCGCCTGAAGCGCGTTGCTGCCGACCTGCGTGACGACGTCAGCGCCTATCTCCCCAAGGCGCCGCCCATACGCAACGGGAAGAAGATCGCGCTCATTGGCGCCGGCCCCTCGTCACTTACCGTCGCGAACGACCTCCTGCCACTCGGCTACGACGTCGTGATCTACGAGAAGCAGCCGAGTGCCGGCGGACTGATGCGCTTCAACATTCCGTCGTTTCGCCTGCCCGTGAGCGTACTCGACGAGGAGACGCAGTGCATCATCGACATGGGCGCCGAGGTGCACTACGAAACGCCGGTGAACAGCCTGAAGGGATTGCTCGACGAGAGTGACTTCGACGCGGTCTTCGTCGGCAGCGGAGCACCGAAGGGCAAGGAGCTCGACATTCCCGGCCGCTGGGACGACGGCGCGCGCGAGCACATCCATATCGGCATCGAGTGGCTCGGCTCCGTTCACTTCGGGCACATCGAGAAGATCGCGCCGAAGGTGCTGATCATCGGCGTCGGCAATACGGCCATGGACTGCTGTCGCACGTCGCGCCGCCTCGGTGGTATCGACACGAAGGTCGTTGCCCGGCGCTCGCGTCCCTACTTCAAGGCGTCGCCGTGGGAGCTCGAGGACGCGGGCGAGGAAGGGATTGAGGTCGTCGAGAACCATGCGCCGAAGCGCTTCGTGATCGAGGGCGGAAAGCTGGTCGGCATGGAATTCGAGCGACTCGCCTGGAACGACGAAGGTGGCAAGCAGACCAGCACGGTGATCGACACGGTCATCCTCCCGTGCGACGAAGTCATCCTCGCCATCGGGCAGGACAACGCGTTTCCCTGGATTGAGCGCGACATCGGCATCACGTTTGACAAGTGGAACATGCCGACCATCGACAAGGTCACGTTCGAGTCGACGCGCAAGGGCGTGTTCTTCGGCGGCGACGCCGCGTGGGGACCGCAGAACATCATCTGGGCCGTCGAGCACGGACACCAAGCGGCCATCTCGCTGCATCAGCACTGCCAGGATCTGCCGGTCACGGAGCGTCCCCCGCAGGGCATGCACCTCGAGAGCACGAAGATGGGGCTGCACTCGTGGGCCTATTCGAACGACTTCAATCCGTCGCCGCGCCAGAAGATGAAACACGCGGAGCTCGTTGAGCGGTTCTCGAAGCTGAGTGCGGAAGTCGAACTCGGCTTCACGCCGGAGCAGACCGCCACCGAGGTCGAGCGCTGCCTCAACTGCGACATCGAGACACACTTCGAGAATTCGCTCTGCATCGAGTGCGATGCGTGCGTCGACGTGTGCCCCGTCAGCTGCCTCACGATCACGCCGAACGTCGAGCATGAAATCGACCTTCGCGCGATGCTTTCAGCGCCAGCGGTAAACCTCACGCAGTCGCTCTATGTCTCGGACGTGCTGCCGCAGACGAAGCGCGTGATGGTGAAGGATGAGGACATCTGTCTCCACTGTGGATTGTGTGCCGAGCGTTGCCCGACGGCCGCGTGGGACATGAAGAAGTTCGAGTTGGTGCTTCCGTACGCGTCGGCTCCGGCCGGTGAAGGATCGGTGGCGTTCGTATGAGTGGCGTGAATGACTTCGCCTTCAAGATGGCGACAGTGAACGGCACCGGATCGGCCAGCGCGAACAGCCTGCTCATGCAGGCGATCTTCCGCATGGGCATTCCGGTTACGGGAAAGAACATCTTTCCGTCGAACATCCAGGGCCTGCCGACGTTCTACGAAATTCGCGTCAGCCACGAGGGGTACACGGCGCGTCCGCAGGAAGTGGATCTCATCGTCGCGCTCAATCCGGCGACGTATGCGGGTGATGTCGCCACGGTGAAGCCGGGCGGTTACCTGATCTACGATTCCACGTGGCCACTCGAGCCCGAGCTCGTCCGCGAGGGCATCACGATCCTCGGCATTCCGTTCGGCAAGATGTGCGTCGAGACCTTTCAGGGCGATCGCAATCGGACGCTGCTGCGCAACATCGTCTATGTGGGTTCGCTCGCGGCGCTCCTCAAGATCGACATGGACCTCGTCGGCGAGATGCTGATCGAGAAGTTCTCGAAGAAGAAATCGCTGCTCGAGTCCAACAAGACGGCCATCCGGCTCGGCTACGACTACGCGATGGAGAACTACGAGTGTCCGCTGCCGTTCCATCTCGAGAAGATGGACGAGACGAGCGGCTCCATCATCATCGACGGCAACGCCGCGGCGGCGCTCGGCGCCATTTACGCCGGCGCAACCGTGGGCGCGTGGTACCCGATCACGCCATCGACGTCGCTGATGGAGGCATTCACCGGCTTCTGCAAGAAATTCCGGACCGACAAGGACACCGGCCTCGCGAAGTACTGCATCATCCAGGCAGAGGACGAGCTCTCGGCCGCGGGTATCACGATCGGGGCGGGGTGGGCAGGAGCACGCGCGTTCACGAACACGTCGGGTCCCGGTATCTCGCTGATGCAGGAGTTCATAGGCCTGGCTTACTACACGGAGATCCCAGCGGTCTTCTACGACATCCAGCGCACCGGTCCGTCCACCGGCATGCCGACGCGCACGCAGCAGGCAGACCTGTTCTCGCTCGCATACGCGTCGCACGGGGACACGAAGCATATCGTGCTCTTTCCGGCTAACCCGGAGGAGTGCTTCTACATGAGTGTGGAGGCCTTCGACCTGGCCGACCGTTTCCAGACGCCGGTATTCGTCGCGAGTGACCTGGACATCGGCATGAACGACTGGATGTGCAAGCGCCTCCAGTGGGACGACAGCTACACGCCGGATCGCGGCAAGTGCCTGACGGCGGCCGAGCTGGAGTCGGTGAAGAAGTTCTCGCGCTATCTGGATGCGGATGGTGATGCGATTACGGCGCGATCGCTTCCTGGTGTGCACGGCAACGGCGCGTACTTCGTGCGTGGCTCCGGGCATGACAAGCACGGCATGTACACCGAGGACTCGAACGCGTATCAGGAGGTTGTGGATCGCCTGGCACGCAAGTTCGCATTGGCCGCGACGAAGGTCCCCGCGCCGGAGATTCATTCCGCTCCTGATGCGACAATAGGAATTGTCGGACTCGGTGGGTGCCATGCGGCATTGCTCGAGGCGATCGACATCCTCCGGTCGCAAGGTATCGTGGCGGACTACATGCGCATTCGCGGATTTCCATTCGATGCGCCGGTGCGGGCGTTCCTCGATGCGCACCGGGTGACGTTCGTCGTCGAGCAGAATCGCGATGCGCA
>JBKJUW010000104.1:0-20622 GCA_046589725.1 Gemmatimonadaceae bacterium | reverse complement strand
TACGTAAGCACGTCGGTGGTGGACGTCTGCGGATCGCGCGTGGTGGTGACGCCATACGCGAGGTTGATCAGGTACTCCCACGGCTGCGAGCGGTGCACGCCGAACGCAGGCCACATGTGCGCGTGCACATCCACGTACCCGGGCAGGATCGTCTTGCCCGTCACGTCGATCACCCGTGCACCCGCGGGCATGGCCACGCTTCCCGTGGCGCCGACGGCGGCGATACGGTTGTCCCGCACTACGACATCGCCGCTCGCGATCACCTCGCTGCCCTTCATGGAGATGATCCGCGCGCCGCGGAGCACAACGGTGCCTGCCGGCTTGTCCTTCGCGACGCGGATGCTGACGTCGATACGGTCCGGCTCGTAGACCGGTCGCGACACGACCGTCGCACGGCGCACCGTGGAGTCGGCACCACCAGGGGCATCACGCACGGAATCTGCCCGCGCGGTGGAGTCGCGCACGAGTGAGTCGCCACGCGCCATGTCGTAACTGAAGAAGCTGCGGCCGAGTGAGTAGATCGCCTGCCTGCCGTCGGAGGTCCAGCGCGCGAAGTCGCCACCCACGCGCGTGAGCCGGCGCACCGGGACCGCCGATCGCGCCGGATTGACGAGCGAGATCTGTGGCGCCACGACGCCGATCATCGGGACCGACCCCACGACGTAGACGTTGGACCCCAGCTGCACGAGCGCGCGCTCGCCGTCCGGCGACATGAGGATCTCGTCTGCGCCCGGTGCCGGTGCACCGCCGGTGGGCGGAGTGGCGGCACCGATACGGAGGTGAGTGCGGCGGTCGGTGCCGTCCCAGCGCATCGACACCAGGCCATCGGCGGGCTCGAAGATGTAGACGCGATTGCTGTCGGGGCCGAAGTGCGGTTGCCCGTAACGCGTCAGCGGCGTGATGACGGTGGCCGCGCCGCCGGCCGCAGGCATCCACACCAGCTCCACGCCGGCCGCCTCGGCGCTCGGTCCGTCGAGCTCATCGCGGTCGCGGCGCCGGTCGCGTGGCCCCCTGGCAACGACGATGCGTCGCCCATCGCGCGAGTACGCGAGCTTGTCATAGAAGCCGGGCTGAGTGCTCAACCGCTCGGCCGCACCCGCGCGACCGCCATCCAGGCGCACGCGATAGACGTTGCCGCCGCCCTCTTCGTTCCAGGTGACGTAGGCGAGCGCGCGGCCGTCGGGCGACCACGCGGGTGCGAACTCGCCAACTCCGCTGGAGGTCGTGGCGCGGCGCGGCGTGCACCGCGCCGCCGGCGTCGCGCTGGACGACGTGGTGGCGCATCCCGCGAGGTCGAGCAACCAGAGCTTGTCGAGTGCGCTGAAAGCCAGCTGCCGGCCGTCGGGCGATTTCGTGGCGTTTCTGATCTGCCGCGCCACCAGCGTCGAGTCGTCGTACGGAAAGTCGAGGGCGATGGCGCCGCCGATCATCTGGTCCACGTCGGCGGTGAACGGAATCATCGTCTGCCGGCCGTCAGGCACGTCGATGTGCCAGATCTTCCCATGATGCGCAATGACGATCCCGCGGCTGTCCGGCGTGAAGGAGAAGGGCGGCACCAGATCGCGACTGTAGCGCGATTCCTGGTCATCGCGCTGCACATCGGGCGCGAGCCAGCGTTCGTCGCCAGTGGCGAGTTCACGCAGGCGGAGTGCTGTGAGCGAGTCGCGGCGCGTAGCATAGACCAGCCACTTGCCGTCCGGGCTGAGCACGGGGCGCATGCCCGACCCCACGGCATCGGTGCGCACGAACGTCCTGCCCGTCTCACGATCGTAGACGCCGATCTGCCAGTCGAGCGAGGTCTGATTGTAACCGCCGCCGGCAGCGGTGCGCACGGCGGAGTACACGTAGCGCGGATCCTTCCCGAACGCCGCGCCAACGAAGTTGCTCGTAACGAAGGGCGAGTTGCCGCCGGTCGGCGCGGTGGGCGCGGCCGTGCCGGTGAGCTGCAGCCCCGTTCCCCCGTCGCGATGATAGAGGTAGAGATTGTAGCCCGGCGTCGTGCCGTTTCGCGACGCCACCACGTATCGGCCGTCGGGGGTAAACGTTGGCGAGATGAAGGCGCGGCCCTGCTCGCGGGTGAGCGCGCGCGGGTGGCTGCCGTCGGGTGCGACGAGCCACAGGTTCTCCGCGCCCGTGCGATCGCTCGTGAACACGATCGACTGCCCGTCCGGCGACCAGTGCGGCTGACCATCGAATGCCTGCCCGCTGGTGATCCTCGTCGCCTTGCCCCCTTCCATCGGGAGGGTGTAGAGATCGCCCAGCAGGTCGAAGACTATCGTGCGGCCCGATGGCGACACGTCGAGCGACATCCACGTCCCCTCGTCCGTCGTGAATCGCAAGGGCCGAGTCGGCTTGAGCGGCAGCTCGACGAGTTGACGCCCGCCGGAGTCGCCCGCCGTGCCCTGCGCACGCGACGGTGTTGCAATGGTGCCGAGAAAGAGCGTCGCCACGAGGGCGAGACGGGGCCGCACAGAACGCATGCTCATCTTCTTGATGTGAGGAGATGCCGGATTCTGCCGCCAGTCCAGGGACGGGGCAAGAGCGCGGACCTGGCATCTGCACGCGCGGCCCTGCTTCCACTCCGTCTCCACGTCCCCCATCCTGGTGCAACGAGTCTTGCTGTGCGATGGGGAGGATAGGATGATAGGAGGATAGGATGACAGGATTTCCTATCAGCCTACCCACGATTTTCACCTGCTGCTGGCGCAATGATGATCCCTGTCCAACTCACCGCGTCCTTTCGAGCTGCCATACCGCGCCGAGCTCGTGACCTGCTCACTGCACGGAAGGCGATGACGCGCACCCTCCTCTGCGTCGCGCTGATTGTGATTGCGGCGTCCGCCAAGGCCCAGACACGCGCGCACCGGGTGGTCGCGCTTCGCTTCGGATCACTCGTGGACGGTACCGGCCGCACGATGCGCGACGCCGTCGTCGTCGTGGATGGAGATCGTATCGTGGCGGTGGGCACCGGCTCGCGGGCCATTCCGCGCGGCGCGAAGGTGACAGACCTGCGTCGCTACACCGCCATCCCCGGACTGATCGACGCGCATACCCACATGACGTACTACTGGGATCGCGCACCGGGCACCAATCCATGGCAACAGCATGGCGCGCGCAACTCGGCCGTGTCGGTCTTCCTCGCGCAGGAGAACGCGCTGCGCACGCTCGAGACCGGAGTCACCACGGTGCGCGACCTTGGCTCGCGCGACTTCACCGACGTCGCCATGCGCGACCTGATCGCGCGCGGGGCGTTCCCCGGTCCGCGCATGATCGTGTCCGGACATGGCCTGGGGCGTCTTCGTCCCTCGGCGGCCAATGCCCAGCCTGTCTCGAACATCGTCCGTGCACGCATCGCGGATCCGCGGGACATTCCCGCCGCGGTCAAGGCGCAGGTGGACGGCGGCGCCGACGTGATCAAGATGTATGGCTCCACCGGCAGCGCGGCCGACGTGACTGGCGACGAGACCTTCTCACTCGAGGAAATGCGCGCCGCTGCCGACGCCGCGCATGCGCTTGGCCGACGCATCGCCATCCATTCCTACGGCGCCGAGGGCGGCCGGGATGCGATCGCCGCCGGAGCGGAGTCGGTGGAGCATGCCACCGATCTGGACGACGCGACGCTCGCCGAGATGGCGCGGCGGCGCACGGTGTATGTGCCGACGATCGACCACAATCGGTATTACGCGGAATATCGCGCCGAATTCGGGTACAGCGATGCGCAGGCCGCTGCGCTGGACGCCTATCGGGAACGGAACATCGCAACGGCTCGACGCGCGTTCCTTGCCGGTGTGCGCTTCGCCATGGGGTCCGATGCCGTGTTCACGATGTTCGGCCAGAATACGCGCGAGCTGGGCTGGTATGTGAAGATCGGGATGACGCCCGCCCAGGCGGTCGCCACGGCGACCACGGTCGGCGCGGAGCTGCTGGGCAAGGAGAAGGAGATTGGCGCGGTGAAGCCCGGATTTTTCGCCGACATCGTGGCCGTGGAGGGCGATCCGCTTGCCGACATCGGTGTCGTGATCAATCGGGTGCGGTGGGTGATGAAGGGCGGCGTCGTCGTGGTGGACAAGCGGCGCGGTCGCTAGCCCAGCCTCACAGCGCCGCCGATTTCCAGATAGCGGAGGTAGGTGAGCGCCGAGTCCGCGCCTCAGCCGCTCTGTCGCCCAGATCCCTTTGTCTTCGTCGTTCCCGGCTTGGACAAGCCGTGGGTCCCGCCGCCGAAGCTCTGCCCGAGCGTGCCCCCTCCAGCCGCATGACCGAGCGATGGAAACGCGCTGCCGAAACCAAGCGACATGCTCCAGGCCGGGGCCACGCCACCCAGTCCGCGCGTCGTTGCCAGATTGATCGACAGCCCGCGGGCGAGCGCGAAGTCCATTCCCGCGCTGAGTGACGACGATCGACCGGTCGCTGCGTCTGCCGTGCCGACGTCAGTGCTGTACCCAGCGTCGACGGACACTCGATCAGTGACCGTGCGCCCACCGCCGACGTCGATCCAGCTCGAGCCATCCGTGAAGGCCGATCGTGCGCCGAATCCGGACAGCACGTGTCCCAAGCCAGCCTGCATCCATGTGGCCTCCGTCGGCGACAGCCCGACGCCGACGCTGACCGAATAGCCCGCCGCGCCGGCACCGAATCCTCCCGTCGTGTCGCCGACCGGCACCGTCATGCCGAGCGATCCGACCACCACCGGCGTGTACGCGCCGCGGAGCACGTGCGAGAGTGTTGCGGTGACGGGAATGTCGGTCAGTCCGCTGCTGGACGCAGCGACGGCGCCGGAGGTGGCCCCAACGACGCGCTGGTGGGTGACGGTGGGACTGGCCGAAAGCGAAAAAAATCGAGCCGGCGCCCAGCGGACGACGGCGCCGACCGTCTGCTCGCTCCTCCCGCCGTCGTACTGCAACGCACCGGTGGCGACACCGAACCGGAAACCCCGGCGCACTCCTGCATTGTCGAGCTCGTGCGCGGTGTCAGCCGCGGGCGGTGCCTGGCCGGTGGCGGCCGTCACCGCCGCCATCGACAGGGCAAAGACTACGAACGCGGATCGCACGCGATGATCCCGCCTACCGTCGCTTCGTCGTCGCCGCCGCGTTGCGGTCGAAGATCACCTGCTGCTCCGGCGTGAGGAAGGCACGCAGAGTGGTCTGCTCCTGCAAGCGGAGCGTCTCGAGCTGCTGGAGCACGACCGCATCCGACTGGTGCGCCTTGTCGAGCTGCCGTTCCTGCTTCTCGAGTGCCTTGTACTGGGCGTCATATTGCTTGCGCATCGGCTCGAACTGACGGCGCTCGGCAGCGGTCAGCTTGATTCCGTGGGTGAGGCGCGATGACTGCTGCCGTGCTGCGTCGAACGATTCGTGCTGAGCGCGTTCTTCGGCCTTCGCCGCATGCGACTGCTCCTCCGTTCTCGCCTTGGCTGCCTTCGCTGCGTCCTCGTGCTCTTCCCTCGCCGCCTTGGCCGCCTTTTCTGCGTCCTCGTGCTCTTCCTTCACGGCCTTCGTCGTCTCCTTCCGTTGCTCCCTTGCGTCCTTCATCGCGTCCTTCTGCGACTCCTTCGCCGCCTTCTGCATTTCCTTCATGTCGTGATCCGGCTTCGCCGGTTTGACCTTCTGCGCGTTGGCCTGGCCGGACAGGCCAACGATCGCCGCGGCGGTCATCACAGCAAGCGTGCGGGCGTATTGCATGGTGGGTCTCCTCGTTGGTGAGCAGGCTGCAGGACTCGGGATCGCAGCAGTCATCCGCCATCCCTCTTGTGATGCATACCCCGCTCGCGGAATAGGGTCTGTGACATTGCACACACTGCAAGCAGGCGCTTCCATAATCGGACTGAGGAGCAAACTCGGCGCTACCGTGTGTGTTTCTCACGTTTGACCGGATCGATCTTCGTCTTCGTGCCCCGCCACCTGGAAATGTCAGGTCGTCCCTCAAAGGCAGAGCGCTCGTCTATTTCCAACCCGACCAGCCAGGCCCACGCACCGCACGTCCCGGCATCGCGCCCGTTGGCTCGCCACCAGCAAGCACAGCGACGCCGTTGACGTACACATCACGTACGCCGGTCGCGTACTGCGCCGGCTTGTCGAACGTGGCGTTGTCGCGAATCTCTTTCGGATCGAACACGACGACATCGGCGAAGTAACCCACCTTCAACTGTCCACGCTCGTGCAGCCGCAGGTTGTCAGCGGGTAATGCGCTGAGACGACGAATTCCCTCTTCCAGCGACACGACATGCTCGTCGCGAACGTACTTGCCGAGGAAGCGCGCAAAGTTGCCATACGCGCGTGGATGGGCATGCGACAGGAGGAAGACGCCCGATGCCGAGTATGCACCTTCGTCGGAGCCGAAGCTCACCCATGGCAGCGCGAGCTGTCGGCGCACGTTGTCCTCGCTCATGAGGAAGTAGACCGTGCCGACGCGGCTGCCGTCCCGGATGACGAGATCCATCGCGGTCTCCTCGGGCGACGTCCCGCGCAGCCGCGCGACTTCGGCGAGCGACTTGCCGGTGTACTGCTTGAGCGAGTCGGCCTTGAAGCCGACGAGCAGTATCCGATCGGGCGATCCCGTTGCGAGGAATAGATTCTCCCATCCGCCGTTGGGCGTGTCCATCTCGCGTTTTACCCGCGCGCGAATGGCCGGATCGCGCAGCCGCTTCGCCCAGGCAGCGTAGCCTCCCTCCTGCACCGACGGCGGCATGGACGCATCGAGTCCCGTTGCGCCCGCGGTGTAGGTGTACATGTCCGCCGTGATTGCCGCACCCGAACGCCTGGCGGAATCCACCTTCGCGATTACCGAATCCATCTTCGCCCAGTTCGACTCCCCCGCTGCCTTGAGATGGTAGATCTCGGCGCGAATGCCCGCCTCGCGCGAGATGGTCAGCAACTCGTCGACTGCCTCGAGCAGACGGCTGCCCTCACTCCGCATGTGCGATATGTAGATGCCACCAGCGGCTGCCGCAGGCTTCGATAATGCGACGAGCTCTGGCGTCCTGGCGTACACGCCCGGCGCATAGATCAACGCGCTGGCGACGCCGAGCGCGCCTTCGTCCATGGCCTGACGGACGAGCGCCTGCATGCGGGACAGCTCGGTCGCAGTCGGTGCGCGATCATCCCAGCCTATCTCGTGGATGCGCGGCGTCGCTGCTCCGATGAACGACGCGACATTCGGCGACACGCCGTGCGCGACGAGCGCATCGAGCCCCTCGCCGAGCGTGGTCCACGTGACCGGGAACTTGAGGTCGCCCTGCCCGGTGCGTTCGAGGACTTTCATGGAGTCGGAGAGCGGCCCCATGGAGCTGCCTTCGCCGAAGACCTCGAGCGTGACGCCCTGGCGAATGTCCGACTGCGCGTGACCGTCGACGAACAGGGGTTCGTGGCTCGACATCAGGTTGATGAAGCCTGGCGCCACTGCCATTCCTCGTGCGTCGATGTCGCGGACGGCGGAAAGATGACGCTGGCCGCCGGTGTCGATCGCCGCGATGCGGTCGCCGCGAATGGCGACGTCGCCCGTGAATGGTGCGCGACCGCTGCCGTCGTATACGGTGCCGCCACGAAGGACGACGTCGTACAAACCAACGCTCGGCAACGATGCAGAGGTCGTACCGGTGCGCGCGCAGCCGGCGAGAGCGAACGCGGTTGCAACAAGCGCACGAGATGCTGCGGGTCGGCCGGCGATCATGCGGATAACGCTCTGATGGAGAGGGGCATAAAGTGGCCCGCTGTTCTCCTACTGCGCGAGGGCCAGCATATTCTACCGATGCGTCACGACCCTTCCGTCACGACCATCCTGCGCAGCCGACCGGCACTGATCGCCGGGGGGTGATCGGTTCAGTCCCCAAGGTATGCCGCCAACGCTTCGCCCAATTCTTCCATCACGTCGTCGGAAACGACGCCCTCGACGCGCATGAGACGACGATTGGCGATCTGACGAATTCCGGGTGTGACGGCAAAGCTCCGAGCGAGCTTGCCAATCGGAACTATCGCAAGCCGCAGCGGCCAGATTGCGGGTGCGCGCGAAGAGAGTGGAATCACCACCACCGAGTCCAGCGCGCTGTTCTGCTCCGTGTTCGAGACGATCACCGCTGGCCTCGTCTTGCCGAGCTCGGGAGGGTGTGCATCCTCGAGATTCACCCAGACGACAGTCCCACGCCTCACGCCTTGCGCCGTCTTGGAGCCTTCGTAAGCGGTGCGTCGGCCCAAGCCTCCATCTCCACCTGCTCGTCGGGGTTGGCCGTGAGAAAGGCCGAATATTCCCGGGCGGCCAGCGCGAGGCGGTGGCGTCGTACATCACGCTCGAGCGCCTCCCGAACATACGCCGCCAGCGTCTGCTCGCGCGGCTTGATGGCACGAATCTCCTTCAGCAGGGCGCTTTCGAGTTTGATGGTAGTTGCGCTCATACTAAAATAGTACTGACGTCGCTACAATGGTGCCAGTCGAGTGGAGGACAGCGGACGTCCTCGCGATCGGCGCGCATCGTCGCGCTTTCGTCGGCAAGGCCGCGCACCGCCCGATTGTCGCGAGGCACATGGCCACGTGCCGAAGGCGGCACTACACTCTACCGACGCGCAATCTGCGCGTCATGCCACTCCATTCCACCCTGTCATGCGCTTCGCCGATACGCTGCTTCCCGAGTTCGACAATGAAATGCGCATCACGCGCACGCTGCTCGAGCGCATCCCGTTCGACCAGACGGACACCAAGCCCAACCCGAAGTCACGCACGCTCATCGAGCTGGCCTCGCACATCGCTAACCTCGCCCGGTTCGGGGCAATGATCGTGAAAACTGACGAGGTCGACTTCGCCGCGCCGGGCCCGCCCATCGTGACGGCGTTCCCGGATTCGGCAGCGCTGCTCGGCACCTTCGATGCCAACGTCGCCGCATCGCGCGCAGCCATCACTGCGATTGACGACAGCACGCTCGGGGTCACGTGGTCACTCCGGAACGGCGCGAACGTGATCGTCGCCATGCCGCGTGCGGCGGCCCTGCGCGCCATGCTGATGAGTCACATGATTCATCACCGCGGACAGCTCAGTGCCTATCTGCGGCTCAACAACATCCCGCATCCACCTATCTACGGGCCCACGGCGGACATGCCACAACCGCGCTGAGTGAGCACCGTACGCAAGCGGGGGGCATGACCGGTTTCGGCGCCGACTGCTAACGCCCTAGAAGGAATCCGCAGCGATGTAGGCGTCAATGACCGCACGCTCGCCCTCCTTGCCGGGCTTCGAGCTGCCGTGCTCCATCCCGACGACGCCCGTGTAGCCCTTGCTCGCCAGGTGCTTGAACACGTTGCGATAGTTGATCTCGCCGGTGCCGGGCTCCTTGCGTCCGGGATTGTCCCCGACCTGCACGTAGCCAATCTCGCTCCATGCGGAGTCGATGAGGGGAATGATGTTGCCCTCGTTGATCTGCACGTGATAGATGTCGAATTGGATCTTGCACAGCGGGCTGTTGATCGCGCGCGTCGCCAGGAAGAGCTGTGACACACGAGCGAGCAGCTGTCCGGGATGATCGCGCCGCGTGTTGAGCGTCTCCAGCAGGAGGGTGATGCCCTGCGGCGCGAGAATGTCGACCGCGCGGCGCAGCGTGTCGATCACCGTCGCCATCTGGAATTCCGGATCGATGCGGCGGTCCGCGACGCCTGGCACGACGACCATCGACTTTCCGTTGACGCGCTTGACGACCTCCGCGGACTCGCGCACCTCCTGAAGGAACTTGTCGCGAATCGCGACGTCGCCGGTGGCGAGACTTGGCGTACTCCAGTCGATCTTGTGCCCGACGATGACCCCCATCTCGATCCCAAGGCGCGTCATGGCGCTCGCGACGCGCTCCTGGTCGGCAATGCTGCGGTCGCGCATGCCGTTGTCTTCCCATGCGGTGAACCCTTCGCTCCGCGCGAACTCGAGCTGGGCGACGAGATCGTTCCCTGCATGTTGCGCGAACTGCCCAAAGTGCGGCGCGTACTTCAGTTTGAACGTCGGCGCCGTGGAGGACGCGAACGACGGCACCGCGCCGAGTGCATCGCGCGCGCCGGCCGCGATCCCGAAGCCCGCGGCGAGCGCTGTCCCGATGAACCCTCGCCGGTTAACCGTGCGGTCGCCGCTCACAGCGCGCCCCACGTGCGGTCAAGCTTCGTCAGGCCCGGCATTGCGACCGGCGGCACCGGCATCGGACCGAATGCAATGGGCGACGGCGTGACCGACAAGGGCGACGCGAGCAACGCGTCCCATGTGATCACCTGCCCCGTGTACGCCGCCTCACGGGCCATGATTGCCGTCAACGTCGTCTCGGCCACCCGAACAAGCTCGTTCAGTGGCTTGCCGGCACGAATGCTCGCGACGAGGTCCGTGTGCTCCTGCACGTACGGATTCACGGCCGGCGTCGCAGCGGGATACGTCCATGTCTTCTTGCCCGCCGTGATGATGCCCTTCGGATCGGTGCGGCCCTTGTCGCCCGTGAAGCTCTCGCCGATGTGATTCGCCGTGCCGTCGATTTGCCGACACATGCTCAGCACCCGCTGGCCGTTGGCATACTCGAAGTCCACGCCGAAGTGATCGTAGACGTGTCCATACTTCTCGTCTGTGCGCTGCTGTCGCCCGCCAACGCCTTCCGCCTTCACCGGATGTCCGTCCATGACCCAGTTGGCGACGTCGATGTTGTGGATATGCTGCTCGACAACGTGATCGCCGGAGAGCCACGTGAAGTAGAGCCAATTGCGGATCTGCCACTCCGTGTCAGTCCACTCGGGCTTCCGCGCGGCATGCCAAAGTCCGCCCTGATTCCAGAACACCTGTCCGCTCGTGATCTCGCCGATGGCGCCGTCGTGCAGGCGCTTGATCGTTTCACGATAGCCGGGGTCGTGACGACGCTGCGTGCCGGCAACCACCGCGAGCGACTTCTGCTTCGCGAGCGTCGCCGTTGCGATGACCGAGCGCACGCCTGCCGCGTCGACCGCAACGGGCTTCTCAGTGAAGATGTGCTTTCCCGCGGCGACGGCCGCCGCGAGATGCATCGGGCGGAAGCCCGGTGGCGTGGCGAGGATGACGAGATCGATGTCGCTGTCGAGTACCTTCTGCACCGCATCGAAGCCGGTGAACATTCGGTCGGGCGTCACCTTGTACTTCGCGCCGAGCGCGGGATTCTCACCCGCAAGCTTGGCGAGATTCGCGCGACATGTTTCGAGGCGATCGGGAAAGAGGTCGCCGAGTGCGACGAGCTCGACGCGCTCGGAGCCGCGCAGGGCGTCGCGCGCCGCGCCGGTACCGCGTCCACCGCAGCCGACGAGCCCGATGCGAATGACGTCTGCCGACTCACGCCGCCTTGTCGTGAACGCGTGCAATTGCGTCGGCAGGGCGAGGCCGGCGCCGAGTGCGGCGGACGTCACGGCGGCAGCGCGCACGAAGGTGCGCCGGGTGAGCGGATTGGATGTGGAGTCGGTCATGACAGGGCACCTCGCACTGGGGTCACGGCTCGCGCACGATACGGAAGCCGACGAACGGGCCATCGGAGAGCCACCAGGGGCTCTTGGGAATCTGCGGATCTCTTTCGTTCCACGAATCATGCTGCACTGAGCGCGCGGTCGGCCCGATGTTCCCGGGTGCGTCGCGCCATGATCCGCCGCGCGTGACGAGTTGTCCGTTGGCGGCGGTGACCCACTCGGCGACATTGCCGAACAGGTCGAGGAGGCCGAGCGCATCTGCGGCCTTCTTTCCTGATGGGTGCGACTTCAACGCTGCGTTACCACGATGCCATGCGAGCGCGTCGCGCCGCTGGCTGGTCAGCGGTTTCGTGCCGGCAGCCAGCTGTGCCGCGTGCGTCCATTCAGCTTCCGTGGGAAGTCGGTAGCGGCGACCGGTTCTTACCGAGAGCCAGCGGCAGTAGGCGTCGGCGGCTTCCTTGGTGACGCTGATAGCCGGATAGCCCGCGTGGCCGAAGCCGTAGTCCGGTGCGCCATAGGGACGCGAAGGGCGCGAGATAGCGTCGGCGCTACCGCGCGAACCACCTGAGCCGGGCCCGAATGCGAAGGGGTCGTACGCATCCCAGGTGAGTTCGGTTCGCCCGATGAGAAATGAGGCGACGTCGCGTCCGGCCGGAACGCGCACGAGGTCGAGCGTGACGAGCGTTCCGGGAATGGAGTCGGTGACGACGCGCGGTTGCGCGTTGGCCACGAATGCCGTGAGCGTGGCGAGGCAGGTCGCGCGCGCGAGTCGAAAGAAGTTCACCTCAGGGGATTGTGCGTGCGCTGCGGCGGTTTCGCCAGTGGAGGGACCTGCTCGTATCTTGGGCACCGTGACTCGATTCCTCATCGCCCTGCTCATGTTCGCCCTCGCGCCGCGCCTGCATGCGCAGCCGCGACACGAGTTCGCCGAGCTGCACATGGGCGTCGAGACACGCATCGTGCTCTACGCGAGCGATGCGACCGCCGCAGCGGCCGCGCGCGCGGCCTTTGCGCGCATCGCCGCGCTCGAAGACATCATGAGCGACTGGCGCCCGACGAGCGAAGCCCGTCGGCTCGAGCAACGCCCTGGCGAGTGGGTTCGCGTAAGCCGTTCCCTCTTCGACGTTCTCGCGCGCGCTGTTGCTATCGCCCGCGCGACCGACGGCGCGTTCGATCCGACAGTCGGCCCGATGGTCGCACTCTGGCGCGACGCGCGCACGCGCGGTCGACTACCCGACGCTCGCGCACTCGACTCCGCGCGCACGCGCGTCGGTTGGCGGCGCATCACCCTCGACTCCACGCAACGTCGGGTGCGACTCACGACAGCAGGCATGCGCGTCGACCTCGGCGGCATTGCAAAGGGTTGGATCCTCCAGGACGCACTGGCTGAGCTGTCTCGACATGGCGTGACCCGCGCACTTATCGAAGCTGGCGGCGATCTCGTCGTCGGCGATGCGCCACCGGGGCGCCGCGGGTGGTGTATCGCCGTCCCAGGGGTCGACTCGTCGCTCTCGGCGCGCGCGGCAGCCATCACTCATGCCGCCGTGGCGACGTCTGGTGCCGAATCACAATTCGTCGAAATCGATGGCGTTCGCTACTCGCACGTCGTGGATCCGCGTACGGGACTCGGCCTCACCAACGGCCTCACCGCCACGGTGATTGCGCCGCACGGCGCGTCTGCCGACGCACTTGCAACCGCGCTCACGGTGCTCGGCACCCGAGAAGCCCAGCGCGTGCTCGCGCGATTCACGAAGACGTTCGCGAGTGTGCGATGAGGATTCGTACGCCGAGGCAACGCGACCCGGCGGGGGACGCCCGAGGCGCAGGCGCAGTAGTCCTGGCATTGACACACTATGCTGCGTTTGGCGGCTCGCGGGAGCGCCTGCCCTCAGCGCCGTTCTTCAAAACCTTCATCACGCATGCGCGGCATTGTCCACGATCTTCGTGATCCCCGCATGGTGCGCGCAGTGCGCACAGCAGTAGACCGTTCCGTTCGCCTCCACGCCATGACCGATGACTTTGCAGTTACAGTGCGCGCACACAGGTGCAAGCTTGTGAATGGCGCACTCGAAGCTGTCGAAAGTGTGTGTTCGGCCCGCCAGGGTGACTTGAAATGCGTTCTCGTATTCATTGCCGCAGACGTCGCACGTGGCCATGGAAACCTCCTCCACTGAAAATGCCCGTTTCGTTACAAGAGCCGTACCGCGCACGGCGCGTCACGCCCCCTTCCCCCATGCACCAACGTTCGCGAACCCAGCCCGAGTTCAGGCCCGGTGGAGGAGTAGTGGCCGAAGCCGCGACGGCTTGGGTGGAGGGCGAGGCGCGGGTCATCGTTTCGAACCGTCGTCAGACAGTTCGTTGGACGCACCGCGCCGACCACCACGATCGTTAGTTCAAGTACGCTGACACAAACGCCAGGACGTCCTGCTTGTCCAGGCGGAACACGCCGCCCGTGCCCCCGCAGGTACCGTTGATTCCGAACGACGTCACGCCGGCGATGGTGTTGCTGCTGCCCAGGAAGTTCGGTCCACCGGAATCTCCGAAGCACGTGCCGCCGGTGGACGCATTGTTCGACAGCAGCAGCGAGCCGGGGCCGGTAAAGCCCGTGTTGATCTGCAGCAGGTGCGGATTGGCCACCATGCGGATCTTTTCCGCGACGACTTTCGCCGGATTGATCCGCTGCAAGCCGTACCCCACCGACGTGAACAGCGTGTGGCTGCTCGGCTTGAGCGACTCCAGTTGATCGGCCGCGGGCAGCCGGCCATACGCGGACGACGGCAGGTTCACACCCTGCGAGAGCGTGATCACCCCTACGTCGTGCAGGTAGAACGCCGCTTCGGTGAACTGCGGATGCGCCGCCCAGCTCGACGCTTCGATCGTGTTGGGGCCGGCATACGGATAGTTGTTGTTTCCGTTCTGGACGTCGGACTCGGTGAAAATGCGCACGCCGCTGAATTCCCCGGGCTCGCCGGTACAATGCCCCGCCGTCAGCACGACCCTGGACGAAAGAAGAGTGCCCGAGCACCGGTACGCCGGGCTCCCGCCGACATCCATGATGATGAGAATCACCGCGGGATGCGCCGCACCATCCAGGCTCCCGTTCGTGATTCGCGCCGAGGATTCCGGCGCTGCCATCGGCGCTGTGACGACCCTTTCACATGCAAAGAGCGGAAACATCAATCCGGCGGCGGCGATCGATAGTAGAGCACGTGTCTTCATGACTCCTCCTCGTGGCGAAAATACGTATGGGCCATCATAGCGACGGCATCATCGCGTCCGCGAGAATACGGGTTGAGGCGCTCCGCGGCTAGGATCCGCCGCCGGCGCACCAACGCATCGCCACTGCGCGACAGACGTTATCTCGACGAACCGACCAGGCATTCACTCGCGGTCGTCGGAGTAATGGAGCCACCCTCCGCAAGCATCGGCGGACCGACACGAAGGTTGACGACGTCGAGGCCAATCGCGTGCGTGCTACACCTTGAAGCACCCGTTAACGGATAGGCACGGAAATGATGAAGTGGTGGCTTGTCTCGCCTCCTTCCTGGAGTCGCAGCGGCGCGCTCGGCGCCGCGATGATGCTACTCGAGAGTGGCACTGCCTGATTCGCGAAGACGATGTCGCCGCCCCTGAACGCGTCGCAGCCCTGGCTGCCGCAGTTGGCGCGAAACGCATAGGACAGTTCGATGTCGTGTGTGCGATATCGCATGCCAAGGGACGGTCCGGACTCCACCCAGTTCTCATGCTGCGTGCGCTGGCTCCTCGTGATGTTGTTCGTCTGGGTGAGATCGTAGGAAATGGCGTACATCGCGAGCCCGAAGTTCAGGGTGAACGCGCCGTGCACACTGCTGTCCGCGCCCCACGTGTGTCCCACGCCGAGTCTTGCCTTGGTGTTGTGGAACTGGAAGTGATTCTCGACCGTCTTGTCACCGGCGGGGATCGTCGTGCCGTCGGGTCGAATGGTGATGGAGGCCGCGTCCGCCCAGGTGTTCGATGTCATCGGCTCGATGATGACGTCTGCGCCGACCGTGAACGAGCCCGTTTCGCGTGCGGCGCCGAGTCCTGCGTTGAAGGCGGTGGTGGTGCCCGGATCGCGCGGCAGGTTCTGCAGGACGTAGTTGGGGATCTTCGGGTGTGAGAGGTGGTTGGCCGTGCCCAGGATTCCCACGTGCCAGCCTTCGACGCCAACCGGTTGCACGTATTCCGAGTGGACGCCCCAGATGTTCGTCTGGTCCAGGTTCACGTCCGTTCGGGCCGTGGACGTCCATGTCCTGAGGATCGGGTTGTAGACACCCGTGGTGAAGTGGACCTCGTGGCGCATGTCGGTAGTATTGCGGAGCACCATCAGCTCGAACACATGCCCGGGCTCCCACTCCTTGGTGGCGCCGAGTCGGTAGTCGTTGAACGATCCGGACTGGTCTATGCGGTCGCTGCCTGCGTAGAGCAGATCGACGCCATCCACTGCCGCGAGGCCGGCGTGCGTGGCGCTCACGCCGACGGAGACGCTGTGTTCATCGAAGCGATGCGCGATGGAGCCCGAGAGGTACTGGTTGGTGGCGGTGAGTTCGCTTGTGGGCCGGTTCCATGTTGGGCCGGCGCGATTGAGCTGTTGCATGGCGCCGACGACGGCGGCCGCCCACGAGCCGGAGCGCGCAAAGAAGCCGATGGGTAGCGTGCGGCCGCCACCGCGATTGCCCGAGATGCTGTGGGTGTATGGTGCCGTCGAGAGGGTGAAGCCGTTCAGTCGAGTGGCTTTGGCGGGGTTGGTGAAAGGGTCGGCGAGTGTGTCGTCGATCGCGATGGAGATGCCGGCGAGCCCTGGGCGACTGCTGGGGTAGATCTCGAACTGCTCGTCCTGCATGACCGGTACAGTGCGTGGCGTGACGAGTTGGGCGGCGGTAGGTGGTGTGGACACGCAGGTAAGGAGCGCGGCTAGTACTACTGCACGCAGTGGATGGGGGGCTGGGTCACTCGCGCGCATGTCAGGCTCGGTGAAGGTGGGTGTGCTGGACAGCCCAACTTCGTTTGGCGGATTTTGGTCACTTGATCGACAACCAGGCCCTCGTGGCCGCGCTGCGGAAGCACGAGGTGCACGCCACGACGAGGCGCCGGCGCTGGATCGCTACTCCGGCAGCGGCTGCCCCGTGGTCTCGACGGCGAGCGGGATGATGAGGATCCCTATCCCGAAGGCGATTGCCGTGAGCGCCACCGGGATCCCCAGCGTCCCCATGCGCAGCACCATCCCGCCGAGGAGGAAGTTCACCCCCGCGCCCACGAACCGGCCCACCGAGGTGGTGAAGGCGAAGGCAGTCGCGCGGACACGCGTGTCGTATTGCTCGGGGAGCCAGAGGCTGAAAGCGGCGAAGCTGCCCCCCGAGAACCCCATGAAGAAGAGGATGGTGATGAACGGCGCGAGGCCGTTCTCGAGGTAAAACGCCCAGCCGAAGGCCAGCGGGATGGTCACCATCATCCCCGCGAAGTACGCCGCCACGGTGCGCTTCCGTCCCCACCGCTCGGCGAAAACAGGCAGGCAGAGACATCCCAGGATGGTGCCGATGCTCAGCACTGCCGTTCCCACGGAGACCGTCCGCGCCACCGCCGGCCCTGTGATGCCCGCCTTCTTCGCGAGCATCGTGATCGCCGCCGGCTCGTACACCGCCCCCGCCCACAGCCCGATGATCGCCACGGTGAGCAGCGCCGCATTCACGATCGTGCGCCGCCGGTAGCGCGGGCTGAAGATCTCCGCCAGCGGGTGCGCGCGCTTCGCCTCCGCCGCGTGCGCCTTCCAGCGCGGCGGCTCTTTCACTCGCGACAGCGTGTAGAGGGAGACGACCACCGGCGCGAAGCCGCAGAGAAACATCGCCCGCCATCCGTAGCGCGCGCCCACGGTGAAGTTGAGGGCGGCGGCCACGAAGAATCCGAAGTAGTAGCCGGTCTGGAGGTAGCCCGCGCCCATCTTGCGCCGGTCTTCGGGCCACGACTCCGCCACGTACGTCCCCGCCATCGCCCACTCGCCCCCCACGCCCACGCCGGAGAGGAAGCGGAAGAGCGCCAGCTGCCAGACGTTGGTGGAGAAGGCGGCGAGCCCGGTGAACACCGAATACATGATGATCGTCGCGGCGAGGGCGCGGGTGCGCCCGAACCGGTCGGCGATGGGGCCCCAGAGGAAGGAGAATCCCCACCCGGCGAGGAAGACGGCGAACAGCACGGAGCCCACGAAGCCCACCCGCGCCGGCGTGGCCTCCATCCCGGAGCGCGGCAGCAACTCGATCAGCGCCGGCGCGAGTACGAGCGCGTAGATGACCGAGTCCATCCCGTCGAGCATCCAGCCGGACCATGCCGCCCAGAAGCCGATGATCTGCTGGCGGTTCAATGACGTGCGCGTCGTCGGCATCGATGTGGAGTGAGGTGGGAGCAGGAAATCAGCCGGGAACGTTCGACAGCGGGGGGAGCAGGTGCTTCTGCACTTTTCCGAGCGCGGTGCGCGGCAGCGCGTCGATGCGGACGAAGGCGCGCGGCACCTTGAACGAGGCGAGCTGCGAGCGGCATCGGGTCTCCAGCTCCGCGACAGCGAGCGAGTCGTCGGCGCAGATGTACGCCACCGGCACCTCGCCGCGCACGTCATCGGGTATTCCGACCACCGCGGCTTCGCGCACGCGCGGATCCTCGAGCAACAGCTCCTCGATCTCGCGCGGGTAGATGTTGAATCCGCCGCTGATGATCAGGTCGCCCCGCCGTCCACGCAGCGAGTAGTAGCCGTCCGGAGCGCGGATGCCGAGGTCGCCGGTGCGGAACCAGCCGTCGTGAAAGGCGGCGGCGGTGGCGTCGGGTCGCCGCCAATACTCACCGAAGAGATGAGGCGACCGGATCTCCACCTCGCCGATCGCGTCGTCGCCGAGCACGCTGCCGTCGTCACCGACGATGCGGGCCGTCACGCCGGGCAGCGGAGTGCCCACCGATCCCGGCCGACGCTCCCCCTCGTAAGGATTGCCGAGGATCATCAGCGCCTCGCTCATGCCATAGCGCTCGAGGATCGTGTGGCTGAAGCGGGTGCGGAAGGCGTCGTGCACATGCGCGGGAAGGGGCGCCGAGCCGGAAACGAACAGTCGTGCGTCGCGTCCGATTGCCTCGGCCTGCGCGTTTGACATCACGGACGCGTCGAGCATCCGCACAAAAATCGTCGGCACGCCAAACACCACGGTGGGGCGGAACTCCGCCATCACGGCGGGGGTGGTACGCTGGTCGAAGCGCTCGAGGAGGCGCATCGTGCAGCCACCGATCAGCCAGCAGTGCAGGCCGTTGGCGAGTCCGTGCACGTGAAAGAGCGGCAGGAAGGCGAGGTACCGGTCGGTCTCGGTGATCCGCCACGCCTCGGCGAGGGTGAGGCCGTTCGCCGCAAGATTCGCGTGGGTGAGCACCGCGCCCTTCGCCGGCCCGGTGGTGCCGGAGGTGTACACGATGAGCGCCGGATCGCCGGCGGCGACCGCGACCTGCGGACGCGTCGCCTCGCGAGCCTCCGCGGCGGCGCTCAGCTCGTCGAGTGGCCAGAGCGTCGCGTCGTCCGGATAGGTGGCGTCGGACTCGCGCGTCGTCACGAGCGCCGCAGGCTCGGCGTCGCCGACGATGTGCCGAAGTTCGCGATCGCGATACAGCACGTTGATCGGCACGAAGATCACGCCGAGCCGCACGCAGGCGAGGAACAGGTCGAGGAAGGCGACGCTGTTGGGCAGGTGCACGCAGAGCCGGTCGCCCTTCGCCAGTCCGCGCGCCGCGAGCTCGGCGGCCATGCGATTGGCGCGTGTGTCGATCTCGCCGAAGGTGAGCGAGACGATGCCGCCCGTGGGGCCGGTGAGCTCGAGCCCGATCGAGTGGGCGCGGTCGCGCAGGGAGCGATCGAACAGCTGGGTGAGATTCACGTGCGGGAGCGATGCGTGCGGGGGGCGCCATCGCGGGATGGCGGGGGAAGATCCGAGCGGCTGGGTACAGTGCGCTTGCGTGCGTGCCGCCGCAACCGCACGCAAGCGCGCCGCTAGCGACAGTGACGGATATCGCCAGAGAGCCTGGTCAGCGAGGCGATTGCCAAGCGCCGCCTGCGCGATGCAGATCCCGCATCGATGGCCGAGGTGGGTTGGCGGAGTGGATGATCGCGTCGTCGGCCAAGCGCATCCAGTGCACGCAATGGCTGGCATCGCCGCGCACCGTCGCGTTGCCCGCGGGAACTTCGGTGCGGCGTCGTACCTTGCCTCGGAGTCAAGGACTTCGCAACATGACCGATGACCTCGAGCGCGCGCGACACCTCGGGTTTCATGCGGACGCTTCACCGCGCGCTGTCGGTGTCAACGGCCATTCACAATGAGGCGGCAATGCTGGATGTGCGCACGGGGACCATTCGCTTCTTCGGAACATCGGGAATGTGGTCCTGATGCGGTCGCTCATTCCGCGCTGGATCGTTCGACTGCTTTCGCGTCGGCACGACGCGACCCCTGATGTGCGATCGCATGAGCCGATGACGTCGGCGCCGATGCTCGACTGCGAATCCGTGATGCGGCAGCTCTGGGACTACCTTGACGGTGAGCTCACGCCGCAGCGAATGACCGAAATTCGCCTGCACATCGAGGTTTGCCAGCAATGCTACCCGCACTTCCAATTCGAGCGGTCATTTCTCGACGCGATCTCGGCACGCCGGCGTACACATTCCGATCCCGAGCGGCTGCGCGCGATGCTGCGCAAGGCACTGCTGGCGAAGGGGCTCAGCGACACATGACGCACCCAGAGCATGCCGACGCCGAGACGAGGCGCATGGCCAACGTGCATCCCGCCGACTGGCAGAACCCGGTCCCTGCCGGCCGATACCATCTGCTCGTGATCGGTGGTGGCACAGCCGGCCTGGTGAGCGCTGCGATCGCCGCCGGACTTGGTGCGCGCGTCGCGCTCGTCGAGCGGCACCTCATGGGCGGCGATTGCCTCAACGTGGGTTGCGTGCCCTCGAAAGGCCTCATCCGAGCCGCGCGCGGATGGCACGCGGCGCGGACCGCGGCAATGAAGTTCGGCGGACCGTCGGCGAGCGGGCCAGGCGATTTCGCTATCGCATTGGCGCGCATGCGCGAGCTGCGCGCGGACATGAGTCGCGTGGACTCGGCATCACGCTTTCGTGAGATCGGCGTCGATGTGTTCCTCGGGAACGCGCGCTTCAA
>JBKJUW010000084.1:0-15684 GCA_046589725.1 Gemmatimonadaceae bacterium | reverse complement strand
CGTAACGCTTGCGGCCGAGCGCGAGTTGGACGCGTCGCTTGATGATGTTGTCGACCGTGAGGGAGAAGATCATCCAGATGAACACCGTCGACGCGAGGATCAACGCGATGCCGGCGACCTTGGTGGCGGGAGACGCGTTCTGCAGCGTGATGTCGCCGTAACCCACGGTGGCCACAGTGACGACGACGAAGTAGAGCGCATCGAGCCACGACAATTGCATCCGCATGTGGAAGTACGCGACCGCAACGGCGACGAGCGTACCGAACGCCGCCAGGAGGCGCGGGATTAGGTTGTCGGACCGTGGCGCGAGCCGCTCCTTGTCGATCGGCGCGGGAACGTAGCGCAGGGTGTGCGTGACGGGCGTGTCCATCGCCGCCACGAAGGTGGGCGCGGCGATCTTGGCCGGGTTCATGATCCGGACGTTCGGATGCGCGGCCTGGAGGTGCGGCGCGATGTTCTCGTTGAAGAACGATGCGACGATGGGCAGGGTGGTCTCGATGGAGACGAGGGCGATGAGCAGTTCGAAGTTCCGCTCATCATGGTCGTCCACGAGGAAGGTCATCGCGAGCGCGCCAAGGTCGATGCCCTGGATGCCATGCGCTATGGCGTCGAAGACGGAGACGTCGCCGGTGGGCGTTTGGAGTGCGTCGCTGGCGACCTGCACGATCTCGTAGCCGCGGTCGCGCGCGAGCCTCCGGATGCGATAGGCAAGGTGTCCGGTGCCGATGATGAGGACGGACGTACGGGGCATCTTCTCGTGGTTCGAGGTGCGGCTAAGATACCGGGAAAACCGGCACCATCACGCTGTCAACGCCTCAGTGAGAGGGCGCCGCTCGCCCCACGGTATCGAGCCGCGTCGACACTTTCACGAAGAGTGTCGCCACTGCAGCGCAGAGGAGCAGCACGCCCGCCAGCCGGATCACGTTCGCCGGACTGCCACCGAGCCACCGGTTGTAGATCAGCGGCAGCGTGAAGATCTCGATCATCATCGGGATCACGATGAACATGTTGAAGATCCCCATGTAGACCCCGACGCGCTGCGCCGGGATGCTGCCGGCGAGCATCACGTATGGGTTGCCCATGATGCTCGCCCACGCGAGCCCCACGCCGATCATCGGCACGAAGAGCAGCGCGCGTGACTCGATCCCCGGGATGGCGAGCATCGCGAGGCCCGCAGCCGTCAGGCAGGTGGCATGGACGATCTTCGGGCCGAGTCGTCGCGTGAACGGCACCATCGCGAACGCGGCGACGAACGCGACGAAGTTGTAGAAGCTGCCGATCTCGCCGTTCAGCAGGTTCGCCTCGCGAAAGCCGTGGGTCGACGCGTCGCGTGTGTCGTAGATCGTCAGCGCGAGCGACAGCACGATGTACTGCCAGTAGCAGAACATCGCGTACCACTGAAACAGCTTCATCACCGCGAGCTGCTTCATCGTCGTCGGCATGTCACGCATCGCCTCGGCGACCTCGCGTACCGCCGCACCGAAGCCGCGCGGCAACAGCTCGATGCGGGCACGCTCTGCGGCCGCGAGTGGAAGCTCCGGCGTGGTCCGCACGGTCCACAGGATGGTCGCGATGGAGAAGAACGCGCCGAGGAGGAACGCGATCACCGTCACGTAGGGGATGCCGTGCGCGTTCGTCGAGTCGACACTCATCCCGAGCCCGACCAACAGCGCCGGAGTGACGTACGAGAGTGTCTGCCCCAGGCCAGTGAACGCGCTCTGGGTGAGGAAGCCGAGCGAATGCTGGCGCTCGTCGAGCCGGTCGGTGATGAAGGCGCGGTATGGCTCCATCGTCACGTTGTTGCCGACGTCGAGGATCCAGAGCAGTCCGGCCGCTGCCCACAACACGGGACTGAAGGGCATCGCGAGCAGCGCGACGCTGCACAGCACCGCGCCGACGAGGAAGTACGGCGTGCGTCGTCCGCGCGGGGAAAGTGTGCGGTCGCTCATGGCGCCAATGATCGGTTGCACGAGGAGCCCGGTCATCGGGCCGGCGAGCCAGAGCAGGGGCAGGCTCGATTCATTGGCGCCCAGGTAGCGGTAGATTGGGCTCATGTTGCTCTGCTGCAGCCCGAAGCTGTACTGGATGCCGAAGAAGCCGAGGTTCATACTGAGGATCTGCCGGAACGTGAAGAGCGGTCGCGGCGCGGCCGTGACATCTCCCCCACTGACAATTCCTTCGTGAACGACGTCCTGCTCCACGACCGTGCTCTCGGGTTGCTGCGTACTCTCAGCGGACATGACGGCATCCATGCGTCGGCGGCGGATACGGCGAACTACCGGGCCGTATTCGCGCGGGACGCGGTAATGGCCGGCGTGGCGGGGTTGCTCGTGCGAGATCCCGTGATCACGGCCGGCCTGGTGCGAACGCTCGAGCGCCTGCGGGAGCTGCAGGGCGCGGAAGGACAGATCGCATCAAACTTCGAGATGCGCCAGAGGGAGTCGCCATCGGTGAGCTTCGGGACGCTCGCCCCGCGCATCGACGCGACCACCTGGTACCTCGTCGGGATCGCGCTGGCGGCGAGAGCAGGCGCGATCGATCCCGAGCCATATCGCGCCTCGGTGCAGGCCGTAGCGCGCCTGCTCGACGCGATCGAGTACAATGGGCGGCACCTCATCTACGTACCCGCCGGCGGCAACTGGGCCGATGAGTATGTGTATGATGGCTACGTCCTGTACGATCAGGTGTTGAGGGCGTGGGGACTGCGGCTCTGCGGCGAGGTTTTCGGGGAATCGACATTCACCGCCAAGGCGCAGGCGATCGACGAGCGCATCGCGGTCGCCTACCAGCCGCGCGCCGATGCGCCGCGACCACATCCGCCCGCCTCTTTCTCTCCCCTCGGCGTGCGCGACACGTTCGACCTTGCCGCATGCGCGCTGCTCGCGCTCTCCGGCGCCGCGTCTTCGCTCGGCGCGATGGCGCTCGATTTCATCGCCGCCCATTTTCTCGCGCGAGACGTGCTACCGCCGGCGTTTCACCCGGTGATCGACGAGGGACATCCGGATTGGCCCGCGTTGCGCGCGTATCACCTGCACGGCTTTCGCAATCGCCCCCACGAGTACCACAACGGAGGCGTGTGGCCCATCTGGCTCGGGTGGCTGGCCCTGGCGTTCGCGCATGCGGGGCGCGCCGATGACGTCTCACGACTGCGTGCGCTCGTGGAAGCGCGCCTGGCCACGCAGGCGGACTTTGGCTTTGAGGAGTACTGGCACGGGATCACGGGCGTACCGGGTGGAACGACATCGATGGCGTATACCGCCACCGGGCTGCTCTACCTGCGAGTGGCCGACGAGGCCTCGACGCTCGCACTCCTGCGGCCGTGAGCGATATCAGCCGGACCGAGACGCGGCCGGAGTATGGCGCGTTGGCGCGGTCGATCGTCGCGTTTCTCGTCGACGGTATTGCGCAGCGCGAACGTACGGTGATCGGCGTGGCCGGGGAATCCGGAAGCGGAAAGTCCGTGACCGCTACGATCCTTGCGCGCGCGCTCGGCGACGCCGGCTACGAGGCCATCGTCCTCCATCAGGACGACTACTTCGTGTTGCCGCCGCGCGCCAACCACGCCGCGCGCGAGAGGGCCATCGATCGGGTCGGTCCGGGCGAGGTGAATCTCGCCCTCCTCCAATCGCATGTGACGGCATTCCGATCGGGATGCGACGGAGTGGTCGGACCAACGGTGGACTATGCGGCGGACCGATTCGATGCGCGGCAGATCGCGTTGGCCGGCGTGAAGGTGTTGCTGGTCGAAGGGACGTACGTGCTCGGACTTGAAGACCTCGACACGCGCATCTTCCTGGAGGCGAGCTACGCCGATACGCATACCCGCCGCCGCGCGCGCGCGCGCGACGCCGACTCGCCGTTCGTCGAGCACGTACTGGCGATCGAACACGCGATCATCGTGCGGCAGGCCGCGCTAGCCGACCTGCTGGTCAACGCAGACTTTCTGGTGCGGGCTGCGGTGCGCAAAGACCCGTAGGGATGTCAGCATCACGTCGCGCAATGCGGTCGCACAACGGGAGCCACCCATCCTTTGGACGCCACAAACGGATTCGCTCCCGTCGTCGCGCACTCCTCCTGAATGAGGAAGAACTCCCCCGTGTGCCACTTGCCGGTGTGCGTACTGATCCACGGCTCGGCGTCACGCATCGGATGATTGACCGACTGGTCTGCTCCGCCGTACGATTGTCCCTCGGCTCTCCATCGGCCAAGGAATACGCCGAGGGCTTCGTGCTGAGCGCCGCGTACTGGCGGAGTCTCTGTTTCGCTCATGCTCATCTCGAGTTGAGTGAATTGTCGAATGCGTTGCTCACGATGCGTACGCCGCGCGTCAGTCGAACCGTTTGTCATCCGCCGACGGACCGTAGGTCGCAGGCACGTCGGCGCCAATCAACCGCAGGTACACGGTCATCTGCCCTCGATGATGCACCCAGTGGTTCATCGAATCGCGCAGCATGATCCGGCGTGTCGTCTCCGCAACGACTTTCCCGGCGGCAAGCAGATGCCAGGATGCCTGAAGACGCGCGTCCTGAGCGGCGGTGAGAGCCGCTTTCGCGTCACTCGCCGATCTGTCGAGGGCCGCAATGAAGTCCGCACTGATTTGCGGTATCGGACCGGTCTTGGGCGAGAGGTAGTTCTCCGCGAGTTCCAGCTCGTCCTGATTCAGGATCAGCGCGAACCACGTGGGTATGGTGGCCACCAGGTCGGCGAGGTTGCCGAGTTCCATTGACCGCTCGTGCGGCTTCCACGCGCGCATATTGGGGGGCAGGTTGAGCAGCGCGCGCCGGCTGCGTTCGGTTTCGCGGTCGAGTTCTTCGGCGAATTGCGGGATGAAATCCACGAGTTGCTCCTGAGAATGGGCGTCAGGTTTGCGCGAGTATGACGCGCGGCGCTCGAATCGACCTGGACACTTTCGCGCGAGGACCGCACACGGTTCCCGGTCGGGGCGCCAAGTCAGCGCGCCGCGAGCGCTCGTCAAGAGTGCAAACCGTGCGCCGTTACTTGTCGCAGCCATATACCGAACAGCGACTCCATCTCGCGAATTCTGTCGGCACCTCTGGCCACGGCGATGACGTCACGATGGCCGTGCCGGTCACGACGTGCTCAGGATCCGTCGCGTGCCGCTGGCGAACGGAAATCCGAGTCCCACCGCGGCATCGAGCGCGCTCAGTATCAGCTGGCATCAAGCGCTCGGCCGAGCGGGGCCCGCGCTGTCTTCATGCCAGCCGCGACGCCGGGCCGGCGATGCGATCCATCAAGGCCGTCGCGATCCCGAGATCCTCGTCCGCGAGCACCTCGCGCGCCGCGGAGGGTAATTTCGACAATGCCTCCCACCCCAATTGCCATCGTCGGCGCCGGCCTCGCGGGGCTGCACGCCACCCGCCTGCTGCGCGCGGCCAACGTCGACTGTGTGCTGATCGAGGCTCGCGACCGACTCGGCGGGCGGATCCTGACGGTGGATGAGAACGGCCAACTCTCCGAGGACGGTTTCGACCTGGGCCCGTCATGGTATTGGCCGCACATGCAGCCGGTTATGACCGACCTGCTCGAGGAACTCGGCGTGCCGGCTTTTGAGCAGCGCAGCGACGGCGACGTGATCTTCGAGCGCATGTCCCGCGAGGGGCCCCGACGCTATCACGGTGACTCGGAGGAGCCACGCAGTTTTCGGCTGGCTGGCGGCACCGGCTCGCTCGTAAGCGCGCTCGCACGAGCGCTGCCGCCAGAGCATGTCCAGCTCGGCGCGCGGGTGACCGCCATGACGCTCCGTGAGGACGGTGTGGAACTCACGATTCAGCGGGCCGACGGGAGTGTGGAGCCGTTGAATGCCACACATGTGATCGCCGCGGTGCCGCCTCGTCTGCTCGAGGCGATGGTGGCGTTCACACCCGTGCAGGACGTACGGACCGCGCGACGCTGGCGCGACGCACCCACGTGGATGGCACCGCACGCAAAGTTCTTCGCGTGCTACGACCGACCGTTCTGGCGCGAGGCGGGCCTCGCCGGCACCGCGCAGAGCATGGTAGGACCCATGCCCGAGATCCACGACGCGACCACGGCGTCGGGCCAGGCGGCGTTGTTCGGGTTCCTTGGCGTGAGCGCCGACCAGCGCGCGGCGGTTGGAGATGAGGCGTTGATCGGCGCGTGCCTCGACCAGCTCGAGCGGTTCTTCGGCGCCGAGGCGCGGCGCCCGCGCGCGACCCTGCTCAAGGACTGGGCGAGTGACCCGCTGACCGCGACCGTTGCCGACCGCGTGCCGACAGGGCATGTCGCGCCCGATGACGCGCCGTGGGTGACGGGGCCATGGCAAGCACGTCTCGCGCTCGCGGGCAGCGAAACCAGCCCGAGCGAGCCGGGATATCTCGCGGGCGCGGTCGTCGCCGCCGCGCGCGCGGTGGATGAGACGCTCCGGAAGGTTTTCGAGCGAGCCCAAGGCGGCGGGTAAAGGCAACACCGGGCATTTCCTCCTTGAGCGACTCGCGCCTCACCCCGCGAACACGATATCGCCCTCGTCGTCGATCCCAAGGTCCTGCTGCAACCCGCAGACGCCGCACGTCTTCGTCGCGAGCCACACCGCCTTCAGCGTCTCACTGATCGCCGGCAACGCGGGCTTCACGCTCAGTCGCTTGATGGTGTACTCACCGCAGCGCTCGCAGGCATGACCGCGCGCAATCCGCTCCGCACGTTCCTTCGTCACAGCAGCCACCGCTCAGCCTCCCACCATCATTTCGTGGAATTGTCGTCGCGTCGCACGAGCGACTCGACGCCCGGAGGGAGTCCGAGCGCGCCGGAAGACGGCGTCGGCCCTCGCGGCGCCGCAGAGGGTGTCGGCGCGGCGCCGCCGGCGGTGCGCACGAACATCTCCCGCAACCCGCCAATCGCACCCATTACGCCAGTGGCCTCCGCGGGCAAAAAGATGGTTGTTCCCTTGCCCTCAGTGAGCTTCGGCAGCGCTTCCATGTACTTGAGCCCCAGCAGGTACATTGCCGCCTGACCCTCGGGAAGTACGGCGGTGATGCGCTCGATCGCCTCGGCCTCCGCCTCCGCCATCGCCAGTCGTGCCGTCGCCAGGCCCTGTGCGCGGAGGATCGCCGCGTCCTTCTCACCCTCCGCGCGCCGCACCTGCGACTCGCGCACACCTTCCGCCTCGAGGATGGCCGCGCGCTTGCCCGCCTCCGCGTTCGTGACCGCGGCGCGACGCTCGCGCTCGGCGCGCATCTGCAGTTCCATGGACTGCTGGATGTCGCGCGGCGGTTCGATCGCCTGCAGCTCCACGCGCGTGAGATCCACTCCCCACCCGATCGCCGCCTCCTCGATCACATCGCGCATGCGGGTGTTGATCGCATCGCGGCTGGCGAGCGTGGAGTCCAGCTCCATCTCGCCCACGATATTGCGCAGCGTGGTCTTGGTGAGCGTCTCGAGTGCGTACGGGAGATTCTGCACCGCATACGTGGCCTTCTGTGGATCGGCCACGCGGTAGTAGAGCACCGCGTCGATGTCGATGGTGACGTTGTCCTTGGTGATCACTGGCTGACTCGGAAAATTGAGCACCTGCTCGCGCAGGTCGATGCGCGAGGTGGAACCCGAGGTGATCTTCTTCACGCCCGCGGCCCCCTGCTCGAAGTAGCGCACATCGATGGACTTGGGCCGATCCACGAGCGGAATCAGAATGTTCAGGCCCGATCGTGCGACGCGGTGAAAGCGGCCGAGTCGCTCGATGACCATCACCTCGGCCTGCCCGATGATCTTGAGGGAGGCCGTGAGGAAGAAGGTGGCGAGGGCGACGATGGCGGCGAGAATGACGTAGGTCATGATGTAATGGCGATGCTGGAGGAGTCCTCAGTGTACGGCCGCTCACGACGAATAGTACGCCGCGTTCTCCTTCACGTAGCCCTTCGTAGGATCGCAGGCCCAAGCCGTGAATGTCTGGGGGTCAGGCGCGGCGCTAGTTCACAGGGCGAGATTGATGGGAGCGTGCGCCGCCGCCCGTGTGGCATGTGGGTCCATCGAGTCACCCGGCTCGCCTTCACGCTCCAGGCGCATGAGGCGGCGATCAGCGGCGCGAAGTGCCTCGACGACGCCGTGCGTCAGCGCACCGAGCAGCTTGCGTCCGAGTGGCGTACCGCCATCGAGCAGCGCCTCACACGCCGCCCGGCTGAGCTCTGCGAGCAGGGCATCGCGGTGGACCGAGCAGCTCGCCGAGCGCGGCGCATCGAGCAGGAGGCTCATTTGGCCGAACACGCTTCCCGCCGCGAGCTGCGCGAGCAGCTGCGGCGAGCCGTGCACCTTGATGCTGACGTCCACCGCGCCACGCAACACGACGTAACAGCTGCCACCCGAATCGCCCTCCGCGAAAAGCAGCGTGTCCTCATGCATGTCGAGCCGGTTCATCCGCGCCGCCAGTGTCTCCAGCTCCAAAGTGGTGAAGTCATGGAAGACAGGACCTGCGGCAAGCTCTCCTGCCGTGATCGGCAACGGTGCCAGCAGCTCGACATCGGCCACGGTCATCATGCGCGACACGCGCGGCGGACGCTGACCGCGGACAACCGACTCCACCAGCGCGTGGCTGAGCGTGAGCGCCTCGGAGATGCGCGTGTTCACCGCAACGAGTTGCCGACACAGTGCCTGCGCGACGCGCAAGAGCCCCTCACGCTCCGTCATGAACGACGGCGAATGCGTTGTCAGTCGCACGGGCGAGAAGACGTCCGCCGGTATCCACGCGGGCACGACACCGCTGGTGGCCATTTCCGCCACGGCCAGGCCAGCGGCGGTGGTGTACGAGCCTCCATAACCATTGTAGCCGACGGCGACGATGATGCCCGGACGCAGAACACCGATGGCCGGCAACTGGTCCGGGGTAAACGCCATCGGCCCGACCCACTCGGCAGATGGCGGCTGGCCCGCCAGCTCAGGGTAGAAGCGATCGCGCTGCGAGAGCAGCACCTCGTGCACCGCGAAGGAGCGACGGCGCGACGACGGACTCCGCATCGCGCGGTCATCGCCACCGCCCATGAGCAGCGAGGCACGTCCGCCGCGCGCACCAGCACGCGGCTGGTTGAAGAACACCGGTCCTTCCTCGCATGTGACCACCCGGCCCCGCGCGCGATCGGGCGCGAATTCGGTCACCTGCATCTGCGATTGGTGGGGACGGATGGCCGACAGCTCGGGGAAGAGCGCGCTCGTGAATGCATTCGTGGCGACGATGACTCGACCCGCGAGGATGGTGCCTGTGTCCGTGACAATGCGATGGACGTTCGCAGCGTCGGACTCGACGGCGCGCACGTTCACGCGCGTATGGAGCTGAACGCCACGTTCCAGCGCGCAGCGCAGCAGGCCGCATGCGTAGTTGAAGGGATGGTACGTGCCGTCGCCCGGGATGAAGCGGCCCAGGAACGGCGTCTCGACACCGAATTCGCGGCGGATCCGACCGCGCGACCAGAGCTCGATCCGCTGCCCGTGCTGCGCGGCCAGCAGCACCTCGTCGCACAGCCCCTGTTCCTCCTGCTCCGAGGACGCGAGGTGGAGCCATCCCCGTGGCATCAGGTCGCACTCGATGCGCTCGCGCAGCACGATGTCCTTGAGGAGCTCGCGATTCTTGAGCGCCAACCCGAGCACGAGCGACGACTGTCGCTCACTCTCGGCGATGATCACCTCACGTGGGAGCGCCGGGTAGCAGCGATGCAGGAAGGCGCGCCGCTCGCGCGCGAGTCCCTCATAGATGCCGACGGAGTTTTCGGGAATGAGTTCGAAGTTGCCGCCGTTTCGCCCACTCGCCTCGCACGCGGGATCTCCTCGATCGAGCACGACGATCGTCATGCCAGCGCGGGCCGCGTCCGCGAGGTGATACGCCGCCGAAGCGCCCGTGAGCCCAGCGCCAATGATCACGACGTCGGCCACGCCAGGGAGCTCGGCGCTCGAGCGATACCCCGCAAGCGGATGACCGCCGCGGAACCAGAAGGGTCCGTCGCTGACGGGCATGACAATAGGCCGATGCGTGGCGATGCCCGCCTGCGCGAGGAGTCCCTGAAACTCGGCGAGTGCGGCGTCAGAGAAATCGCATTCGCGGTCGAGGCGTCGCAACTCGCTCGCGAAGGGCTCGGCGAGTGGTTGTCCACGGGAAGAACCCCCGCGCGCGATCAGGTCCTTGGCGATGCGCCGCACATCGCGCACCGAGAGCGACTGCCGAGGTGGGTCGAGGACTTCCATCACGGTGTCGGTCAAGGAGCACACCCCTCGTGAGGTGCGCACCGTTTGCGGATCGTGCTGCACGAAGTTCTCGAGAACGATCGTGTCATTCGCGTCTCACTCCCTGACCAGCTTCGCCTTCGAGTCCATTCGCGCGTGGAATCAGAACTTTGCCGATCCGTCATCAGTCGACAACACTTCGCGCACGAAGATTGATGACCGTAATTGAGAAGAAGCCGGTGCGAAGGGAGTCGCTCCGGCTTCCCATGTGACATCTTCACCGTAGCCGCCCGGATGGGCGACCGCTCATCGTAGGCGTTCGACCTCGAGGTCGTCGAGGTCGTCGTCACCGCCCCGGAGCATTGCGCCACCCGTGACCGCATTCGCCTCTTCATCGTTCAGCGGCTTTTCGGAAACGCTCTCTACCGGTCTTGCCTTCTGCTCGGATGGTGTGTTGTGGGGTTCCATCGTCGTTCTCCCGTTAGGTGGACCTGACTGGACGCGGAAGCGTCCAGCGTCGCGAACGTATGGACGCCCGGAATGCTGCGCAACACAAACATTAGGTCAGGCTCGGCTTGCGATCCATCCGGCGGGTGGGAGTCGGCATTCGCCAGGCAGCGAGAAGAACGGGGTTTTTGGATAAGCCAGGCCGTAGCGAGGTGCCTCGGGTTACGGACCGCCTCGATCCCTCCCGGCTGGGCAGATGCCGGCGCCGCCAGACATTGACTGCACGAGTGCCTGGGCCTAGTGTCGCTTTGCCGAGCGAACGCAGACACGTCGGCTCACCTCGGCAGTTGGCGAGCCGAGTACACTCACGTCCAAGAACGGCATGCAAACACTCATCACCTCGGTTCCGCGCGCAACGCAAGCCGATACGAGCGCGATGCGACGCACAGAACATTCTGCGCGTGACGCGTGGGGACTGCTCAGCTGGCTGGGCGCGACGTTCACTATTCTTGGCCTGTCGGATATCGCGCTGGGCTGGTATCCAGCAGCCTTTGGCAACCCGGAGTGGGAGTTCGGCACCATCAGTGGAAGCCTGAATGCCCTCACCATTCCGATGATGGGGCTGTATCTATTGGTCGCGTCAGCCGTGGCGCGCAACGATCGCCGCACGGCCCGGATATTGGGCTTCGTGCTGTGGCTGATGGCGGCGATACTGGTGGGTCTCGGACTCGTATACCTCACAGTGATCCCTATCGCCATCAAGGCCGTGGCGGGGAACGAGCTCGTCCTTCTTGGCATGAAGAAGGCGATCGTAAAGGGTCTTTCGCTTCTGCTTGGGTACGTCACGCTCCTTTTTGTAGCGGCGAGGCGAGCGGGGCGCGTGCGCGACAAAAACGGCGAATCCTAGGGATTGGCACCAAAAGCTGCGGTCCGACGGCCGCACTACTGTAGTGCGCACGCAACACAACGAATGTTTTCTCTCGTGGCTCAGCGAAGTGGGCTCGTTGCAAGGTGTTGGTAATCAAATACTTGCGACGCGGAGGCTTTTGGCAAAGAAGGGCATGTGGATTGCTTGAGGGACTCTCGTTGCGCCCTTGGCATCCGTGTGCAAGCACCCCGTCCCTCCGACCTTCCGTCAATGTCACGACCTGATCGCGTTGCGATTGTAGCCCTTTGCGCCGCGCTGTGCGCGCCGATGGGCAGTGCTCAGGCCGTAGAGCCAGGCAGCACGTACAATTTCTGTGGCGGAAGCGGGTTCACGTTTTGTGCGTCGGTGAACATCAGCGTGACTGCCAGGGCCGGGGGTGGTTACACCGTTGCGATGGTCGTAGCCAATCGGTCGCTCGCATCGGGCTCGAATGCGCCCGCGCAGTTCGTCTCCGTGGGCTTGGACAACGTCCTTCCGCCCGGCGAGACGCTCGCAACGCCGTCCAACTTCCGCTTCCTTCAGGGCGACTGGAACGGCACAATTTTCAGCAATGGCGTGAACGTCTGCGGATCAGTCCCGACGTGCTGGAACATGGCGACGAATAAGAACGAGGCGGGCGGTGTGAAGGTGGACTTCGACGCGAATACCACGATTGGCAATCACACATCCATATCCTCGAACTGTTCCGATACGGAGGCACACTGGAATATTTCGCCGGTGAACACCTGCGCGCGTGGCAGCTCGCTGGCTCTCTGGAAGCCCGTCCAAATCTCCTTCGACGTCACTCAGGCGATCACCAGCGCGGACATTTACATCAAGGCGATAGCCAACGGATCCACCGAATGCCTGACCGGCAACGCCAAGCCCAGCATTTCGTGTGTGATGCAGCCACCCGTAACTCAGCCACCGGTCACGGCGACGCCGGAGCCCGCAAGCATGGTACTGCTCGCGACCGGAATGGCCGGCCTCGGGTTCTACACGCGACGGAAGCGTCAGGCGCGCGGCTGATTCACGAACGCGGGACCCGACGTCGGCTACAACGTCGATTCGTTCTGACTATACGTGTTCATGGCACTCCTGAGGCGCGATAGCGACGGAGGGTGCATCGCCGTTGCCTCAGAACACGTCAAAAGTTGCAGCCAACGCGAACATGAGTTTGCCAGTGCGCCCTGGGTGTCCTCTCCCTGGCCTCACGCGAAACGGCACGAGACCATCGTCTCTGAAGCCGTTGACACCCAAAGCGTGAATCACCTCGCGTAACTGGCTCTAATCGGGCCACTTGATGATCTTGTGTGAGTGCGCGTCAATCGCACGACAATTGAACCGTGCGTCACCGAGATAGGGCGAAGCGCGTATTCGCCGTTGGCGGCGCAGAGCCAGGGCAACGCGAACTTCGAAGCAGGGAACGTAAGTATGCTACACTTTCTCGCCATACTTTCCGCGCTCACCGTGCCGGTCGCCGCGGTCGTCCTCCTGGATCGCGATCTGCGGAATCGATAGGTGTACGTCGGTCACCTGGCAGTCGCGTTGGCTGCCGTACGTGCGCGTCAGACTGCACCACTGTGGGTGCTGCTGCTCGCCTCCCAATGGCCCGACTGGGTGCAACTCACCCTCCAGGCTCTTGGAGCGTACAACGCCCAGCTCTACTCGCACTCGTTGCCGGCAATCCTCGCTGGCGCGCTGCTTTTCACCCTGCTCTTTCTGCGCCAGACAGGAGACCAGCGCAGCGCGTGGCTCGTGGCAGCGGTCTACTTGACGCACCCACTCCTCGACCTTGTCACCGGGGAAAAACCCTGGTGGCCCGGAGGGCCATTGCTCGGGGCGAACCTCTATGATCGACCAGCCTTCGACTTTGCTCTCGAGGCGACGCTCGCCGGGGCAGGATGGCTCATCTACAAAACCACCTTCGCATCGCTCCCGAGGCGTCAGCGGTTGATTGCTGTACTATTTGTACTCATTGCGTGTCAGGCATTGCTCGACATGGGTCACGAGCTGCGCCTTCGCAGAAGTGGACGGGACTGGGTGTCATGGACTCGATCACGTGTAGAAAGCCGGAATATCACCGCGAACTGAATCCTGTCGGCTATTCCTATTCCCGCATGCGTGTCCGCCGTCTCACGTCTGCTGGCAGAGCTGGCTCGGCGCAACTTCGCGAGGTAATGTGAAAACAGCACGCCCCTTACCCCCGTGGCGACTTGATGGACGGACCTGCCTCCTGACCGGTGCAACCGCAGGAATCGGTCGTGAATCGGCGCACTTGCTTGCCGCGATGGGAGCGAACCTGGTGCTGGTCGGACGCTCCAAACGCAAGCTCGACCAGACCGTCGCCTCCGTCCGTCGAGCGACGCCCGGTGCCACCGTCCTGTCGATGGTGGCTGATCTCTCTTCGCAGCAAGACGTTCGGCACCTCGCAGTGCGAGTGCTCCGTGAAGTGCCGCAGCTCCACGTAGTCATCAACAACGCCGCGGTCGTGACCACCCGTCGGGAGGAAACGGTGGACGGAATCGAGCGACAGCTTGCCGTAAATCATTTGGCATCATTCCTCCTAACGAACCTCCTGTTGGACCGCCTGGCGGAAAGTGCACCGGCCAGAGTCGTAATGGTGGCCTCGCAGGTGGAGCGCGGAGGCACGTTGGATCTGGCAGACCTCCAGGCTAAGGCGAAGCCCTACGACGGCAATCGAGCCTACAGCCAGAGCAAGCTCGCCAATATCCTGTTCGCGGGAGAGCTGGCTCGTAGAGTGGCCGGTCGGGGTATTACCACGATCTCGCTGCACCCCGGCGTATATACAACTCGGCTACTCCACAAGCTCCTCGGCTGGTCGCCGCTCGTCACCAAGCTGAGAGGCCGATCGCTGCCAGGCCCTGAGGAAGGCGCACCGGTGATTGCGCGGGCAGCGGCAGCGCCCGAGCTCGCCGTAGAGGGAACGATTCACCTGCATGAACACGAGATTCGGGAGCCTTCGGAACAAGCGCGCGATGAGGGGCTAGCCGCCAGCCTGTGGACCGCCTCCGCGCGCCTGACCGCGCTTGCCGGATGATGTTGCCCTGGGCGGATTTTGGGAGTCATAAACACACGGCGCGCGTCCACCGCGCCGGCCCACGTGTCGATTCCGATTTTGTCGGCTGCGTCTCTGACTGAACAGCACGCCCCGCCCCTCCGCATGACCTCGATTTCCAGTCCCGCGTCGCTCCGCCATGAAGCGGTCAGCGACTTGTCGGCTCATGAGTATGCGCTCTCCCCTTTGCAGGGGGGCATGCTGTTTCATTGGCTTCTCGAACGCCACTCGGGCACCGATATCGAGCAGATCGTGGGCGACCTCGACGAGACGATCGACGATGTGCGCCTCGAGCAGGCATGGCAGGCAGCAGTCGATCATTTCAGCACGCTACGCACCGCATTTTCCTGGGCGGGTCTCGCTGCTCCTCGGCAACATATCGAGGGGACAGCCCGCGTGCCCTTCACGTCACGTGACCTTCGCGAACATGCGCCCGACGTTCGCGAGCGCCTCATTCAGGAATTCCTCCGCGACGACCGACGCGCAGGATTCGACCTCGGAACGGCGCCCCTGATGCGGGTGATGCTGTTCCGCACGGACGAGAAGCGCTTCCGCATGATCTGGACGTTTCACCACATCCTGATCGACGGTCGCGCCTTCGAGGTCATCCTCAACGATGTGTTCGCGACGTATGCCGGACGCAGCGGCCACGCTGTGCCGGACCGACCCTATCGAGAATACATCGACTGGATCACAAGGCAGGATCACGACGCCGCGCGTGCCTGCTGGCACAGCCAGCTCGAGGGATTCAATGCGCCGAGCCTCATGTCCGGTGCGCCGTCAGCACCGGTAGACGCGGACGTTACAGCCGACCGACTGACCGATGTGCAGTTGTCGCGCGAGGACACGCAGCGGCTCGAGGCGCTCGCTGCCCGCGAAGGACTTTCGCTCAACACCATCCTCCTCGGCGCGTGGGCTGTCCTCGTCGCGCAACAGAGCGGCACCAATGATGTCGTGTTCGGCGCGTCGAAGACAACCCGGCGCGGATCGATTCCCGACGCGGATGCGATGATCGGCATGTTCCTCGCCACGGTCCCTGTTCGCGTCGCCGTCGATCCAGCGCGGCCGGTGG